>NZ_SHKY01000001.1:6769265-7425687 GCF_004217545.1 Krasilnikovia cinnamomea | reverse complement strand
CTGCGCGGCGAGAGTCCGGTCCTCCGGGTGGAAACGATCGCGCAGGCCCGTACCGAGCAGGCGGGCCGACTCCAGCCCGAGTACGCGGGGGGCGGAGGGGCTGACGTAGCCGACCTCGCCCCGGCTGTCGGTGAGTACCACCAGGTCGGCGCCGTCGCGCAGCAGGGCCTCGTACCGGCGGCCGTTGACGCGTACGGTCTGCTCGGCGCGTTCGCGGCCGGAAGCCGCGGTGCCGAGGATCCCCGCCGTCGTCACCAGCGCGAGGCCGACCAGCGCGGCCAGCAGGTGTCCGTGCGGTTGGGGCAGCTCGCTGCGGAGTACCCCGAAGGCGACGCCCGCCTCGCCCGCCGCCAGTGTCACAGCTCCCGCCACGGCCGCCGGCATCCACGCCCGGCCACCCGAGCGGTGCACCACCAGCGCCAGCAGGGGCAGCTGGAGGACGGCCAGCGCCGCGCCCCAGCCGGTCAGATACAGCGCCGCGGTGACCGCGACGACGGGCAGCGCGGCCTGCGCCCACGAGCCGACCCGTGCGCGGCCGCGCCGCAGAGCGTTCACCCCGTACCGATGCATCCTGCCGTGCTCCTGACCCATTCCTTGGGCCGCGCGGTCACTACGCGGTCTCCTCTCATCGGCCGCCCGGGCCCCGGTCTGCAGCGTTCCGGCCGGAAAGGGAGCAGGGCGGGTGTGCCGTGCGTCACCCCGCGGCCCGGGAGAATGTCGACGCGGATGGCTGCCCGGCGGGTTGCGTGCGAGCGGCCGGCGGAGGCCGCCGGCCGCGACGCGCGGTGCCGTCCTACCGGCCGAGGATGGCGAGGACCTGGTTGAGCAGGTCCGCGATCAGGCCCAGTAGCGGGTTCGGTCCGTTGAGCAGGCCGGCGATGGCGCACAGCAGGTTGCCGAGCAGGTCGCCGGGGCCGGGGTGCGCGGTGATGTCGAGCACGACCCGGTCGAGGTGAACGACCAGGCCCAGCAGGTTCAGGTCCAGCGGGCCGAGTTCCAGATGCAGGATCGGGCACGGCGGGAGGGCCTGCGCCTGGTCACCCGAGGGGATCCGGACGGGGATCGTGGCCACGGATTCCGTGCTGCGGGTGGCGCCCGTGGCGTCGGTGAGGACGGCGTGCAGGGTGCCCGTGGCGACCAGCTGTCCGTCCTGGACGGCGAAGTGGGTCGGGTCGAACGTGCCCGCCACCGTGCCGGGCCGGCCCGCGTCGTCGGTGAAGGTGCCGTCCACCGTGGAGGTGAGGGTGCCGGCGTCAGAGGTCGCCAGCGCCGGGGCGGGGGCGGGAGCGGCCGCGGCGGGCGGCGCGTTGAGGGTCACGCCGGCCATCATGACGGCGGCGGAGAGCAGGGTGGCGCTGACGGATCCGATGCGCATGTGCGCGCTCCTTTCGATCGATGAACGTCGTCACGCGCCCCAATCCCCGGTGCCACCTGGAAAAAACAAACAATCCTCCCTGAATCATTCAGATAGCGCGAAGCGGTCTAGCGACCGGTGACGCAGATGTGGTGCTGCGCCCCCGGGTCGAGGTCGGCGAGGTGTTCGAGGGTGACCGGCTCGGCGCCCAGCCGAACGCCGACGCGGACATGATCTCGTTCTGCGTCACGTCATTCGAGGCGCTGCGAGTGGTGCTACGGCAACTTCAGGCAACGAGCCTTGAGGGGTGCCGGGCGCGCCGGGAAACTGGTCCAGCCAAATCACGTCGGTCAGGGGGCAGGACCATGGCACTCGCGTTTCTGGGCAAGGACCCGAACTCAGACACCACCAACTCGCCGACCATCTGGGATGACGGCGACAGCTACGTGATTCAAGGTTGGCGCGTCACCCATCCGGCGGACCTGGCCGTGATCGGCGACGTTCCTGCGGATGAGACCGTGATCCGGATCCCCAAGCGAATGATGCCGTTCTTCCCGGAGGTGAATAGTGGAGGGACGACCGCCGACGCTCGATGAACTCCTCGCCGGGGCGACCCGGCGGGTGTTCCATCTAGAAATGCGCGACCACTACGAGGGTTCCCCGGCGTACGCGACCTGGCTGGCAGGCGAGCCCATCGACTACGCGGCGGCGTACGGCTCATGGCACGCGTTGGTTCGCCCGGTCGTTGCGCGGGGCGTCGACTTCCGGCGGGCCCGGGTGGTGTCTGAACCCGTATCACGCTACGTCCGATTCGAACACCACGTGACACCCCACGCCAACGTTGCGGCGGGTGAGCGGGTTCGTTGGCTTCCCCGTGGCCGCGCGTCGAAGGTGCGCTTGCCGGGCAACGACTTCTGGTTGGTCGATGACGTCGTGCTGTTCAGCCTGTTCTCCGGCGACGGCGCGCGGGTCGGGACTGTCGTCGGTGACGCGGAGGCGCTGTCCTTGACGGTGGAGTCGTTTGAGGCGGTATGGGCATTGGGTATCGATCACGCCGAATACCACCCGGATTGAGGGGGTGGCACGTGCGGTCCGCACCGTCGCCTGCGCAGGCGGCAAGAGACGCGTTCGGGGCCCGGCTTCGGGAGATTCGGCTGGACGCGGGTCTCACGGGTCGCGGGCTTGCGGCGGTGACAGGATGGCAGGCATCGAAGATCAGCAGGATCGAGCATGCCACCCGCACACCCAGCGCTGACGACGTGCGCGCGTGGGTCACCCATTGCGGCGCCGAGGAGCAACTGAGTGACCTGCTGGCGGCATTGCGGGCTGTCGAAGGAATGTACGTCGAGTTCAGCGGCCGCGAGCGGGCTGGCTTTCGCCACATCCAACAACAGGGCGCACATTTGTACGACCGGACCCGGCGCTTCCGCATCTACGAGCCGGGCGTGATTCCCGGCCTGTTCCAGACGCCGGAGTACGCGGAAGCGCGCCTGCGACGCATCGCCGAGGTGCGCGGCGTGCCCGACGACGTCGCCGAGGCGGTGCGGATACGCATGGCCCGTCAGCGGGTGCTCGACGCCAACGACCGGCGGTTCGCGGTGGTGCTTGAAGAGTGGGCGCTGTCGGCGCGTATCGGTTCGGCGGAAGTGATGGCAGCCCAGCTTGCCCACCTATTGACCGTGTGCGTCCGCCACAACGTGAGCCTCGGCGTCGTGCCTATGTCCGTCGAGCGGACGATGTGGCAGAGTCCTGGCTTCTGGATGTTCGATGAGACGCAGGTCAATGTGGAGACCCCCACGGCGGAATTGACGATCACCCAGCCGCGGGAGGTCCAGATGTATGCACGCGTCTTCGCGGAGCTGGCGGGCATGGCCACAGTGGGTGCGTCGGCCCGGGCGCTCATCGTTGCTGCCATCGAGCGTCTCGAGGTGCAAACCGTTCGTCAACCTTCGGCAATGGCATCGCCTGTGGAGGACACCCGTCCATAGCGTTTCTCCCGGTCGCAGGTGGCTCTACCTACCTCGTGACCGCAGACGGGACTCGCGGACGGAGGTCACAGAAGATGACGACGTGCAGGTCGCGCTTGGCCGGTGGGCAGTGACCGGCTGGCGCCGGAACCTTCCACAGCCCGGCGATACCGTGACCATCAAGGAAGCCGACTACTGCTACGGGCAGGGCGACATTCGCCTGCGGTTGACCGCCGTGGGAGATGGCGGGCAGGTGCCTGAAGGAGCCGAATGGGTCGAGGTCCACGGCGTTGAGCTGACCAGCGACGGCCGCGCACGCGGTCCCCGCTACGCACTGGTGCGGGCCAGTGCGCTACGCCGGTAGGCGAGCCGACTCAGTCCTGCGGCGTCCAGCGCATCGAGAGTCCGGTTGCGGCGCGTTCCGTGCGGATCTCCATGACCGTGCCCAGGATGGTGGCCCGGTCCAGCACCAGCGGCGCACCGTCCAGCCCCGAGGTGACCCGTTCGGAGACGAAGACCGGCGTGCCGACCGGGCAGGCCAGCAGGGCGGCGGCGGGCTCGTCCAGCAGTGCGGGACGGATCACCTCGGCCGCCCGGTGCACCACCACACCCTGGTCCGCGACCGCAGCGTACAGGCTGGTCAGGTCGGCGTCGCGCAGTGCCGCGCCGAGCGGCTCCGGTACCCAGGACACCTGGTGCACCGCCGGGCGCCCGGCGAGGCGGCGCAGCCGTTCCAGGCGCAACGCGCGCCGCCCCGGGGCTAGGGACAGTCGCCGCGCCACGGTGGCGTCCGGGCGGCGCAGCGTACGGTCCAGCACCTCGGTGGTTACGACCTGCCCCTGCGCGCGCAGATCCTCGGCGAGACCGCGCAGCGAGTCGAGCCGGTAGGCGGCCCGGGGCTCGGCGACGAAGGTGCCGCGCCCGGCCTGCTGGGTCAGCAGGCCGTCGTCCTCCAGGCGGCGCAGGGCCTGGCGCAGGGTGGCCAGCGTGACGCCGTAGGTGGCGCTCAGTTCCTTCTGCGGCGGCAGGGCGGAGCCGGGCGGCAGCGCGCCGTCGCGGATCCGGGCCGCCAGGTCGGCCGCGATGACCTGGTACTTCGGCGTACGCCGCTCCAGTGGACACCCCTCTCATCCCGCGCGCTGCGCCGGGGATCGCCCGGTGCGGCCCCGCCGAGCACCCTACGCAGGCGGACATCCCTTCGTCGCCGTCCCCCGGGCGAGTCGCGGCGGCCGGATCTTGAAAAGTTCCGGTCAGCTCCGAACCCGAACTCTTCACACAGCCGCGCGGGCGCGACGGCGGCTCAGAAACGACGTGGCCCCGGGGCCGAGCCCCGGGGCCACCTGCGGTTGCCGGCGGTCAGCCCGCGGCGACCTGGTACAGCCGGTCCGGGGCGACCGCGCCCACCAGGACCCGGCCGTCGTCGGTGAGCAGCGCGCTGAACAGGGCGCTGGACAGCAACCGCCCGCTGCCCCAGGTGCCGCTCACCTTCGGCAGGCTGTCGAGCACGGCGCCCACCATCGCGGCCTCGCCCTGCTTCGCACCGGCCTGCTTCTGCCACCCGTCGGGCAGCTTCGCCACCAGCACCGAGGTCCAGCCCTTACCGACCACGGTCGGCTCTTCACCGGCCGGCGCCTTGGGCGCGCCGGCCGGAGCACCGAGCGGCTTCTTGGTGTGGTCGGCGTGCGGCTTGGCCGTGGTCACCTTCGCCCCGGCGGGCGGGTTGAACACGAACTGCTGCGGGTCCGGCGTGGTGAAGCTGATCTGCTGGAACGCCACCCGGACCGCCGGAGCGGTGGCGTCCTTCGCGTACACGTCGACGCGCAGCGGGATGTGCGTCTCCGCGTCGATGGCCAGGCGGACCTGCCCGAGCAGCGAGGCGGTGTCGCGCGGTGCCAGCACCAGCTCGTACGCGTCGCGCCCGGCGACCTCGGCCGCGCCGGTCGTGCTGACCTGGGTGGTCGGGTCGATCGCGGCGAGCGCGGCGTCCGCGGCCTCCTGCGGGGTCGAGGGCACCCCGGACGGCAGGGCCTTCGGCTTGTCGGCGTCCTTGGGCAGCGTCAGGTGCGTGGCCGTGTTGTCCTTGCTGCGCCACAGCCACACGTCCTGGCCGTTGCGGATGACGTCGGTCTGGCCGAGCAGGCTCTGGGCGGCGACCCGCATCTTGTCCTCGCCGGCGTACCAGACGCGGGCGCTGTTGTTGCCGGTCACCATCTTGGCCAGATCCGTGTTGCCGGCGGTGAGCCCCGGCAGCGCCGGCAGGCCCAGGTCGGCGGTCTGCACGATCGTGCCGGACAGCCCGTCGACGTGCGCGTTCTGCACGTCCACCAGCAGTTGCGCCGCGCTGCGCGGCGGCAGGGCCGGGTCGGCGCTGGCCACGATCGTCCCGGCGGCCGCCCCACCGCCGATCACCACCACGGCCGCTGCCGTCGGTACGAGCCAGCGCAAAGCCGGCCTTGATCCGAACAGGGACACGTCCCCCACCTCCTGAAGTCTGCTGCGCCCCATGTTGCGCTCACGCGCCTGTGACCACGCTGAGAAAAACCCGTAGGGGTGGGGCGGGCGTGCCATCGTGGTCTGGTGCGGGTGCTGGTGGTGGAGGACGAGGCGCGCCTGGCCGCGGCGCTGCAGCGCGGGCTACAGGCCGAGGGTTTCGCGGTGGACGTGACCGGCGACGGGCAGGACGGGCTGGAGCTCGCCCGGCACGGCGGCTACGACGCGATGATCCTGGACGTGATGCTGCCCCGGCTGTCCGGCTACCGGGTCGTGCGCCAGCTCCGCACGGAACGCAACTGGCTGCCCGTACTCATGCTCAGCGCCAAGGACGGCGAGTACGACCAGGCCGACGGGCTCGACTGCGGCGCCGACGACTACCTCACCAAACCTTTTTCGTACGTGGTGCTGCTGGCCAGGCTGCGTGCCCTGCTGCGCCGTGGTGTGCCGGAGCGGCCCACGGTCCTGAGCTTCGGCGACATCGAGCTGGACCCCGCCGTGCGCCGGGTCACCGTGGCCGGCGACGAGGTCACCCTGACCGCCCGGGAGTACGCCCTGCTGCAGTACCTGCTGCGCCGCCCCGGCGAGGTGCTGTCCAAGACGGAACTGCTCGACCACGTGTGGGACGCGGCCCTCGACACCGCCCCGAACGCGGTCGAGGTGTACGTCGGCTACCTGCGCCGCAAGATCGGCCGGGAGCGGCTGGAGACGGTCCGCGGCGCGGGCTACCGCCTCGCGGCCGTCCCGTCCGCCGGGGCCTGACACCGGTGCGCTGGCTGCGTGGGCTCAGCCTGCGGGTCCGCCTGCTGCTGGTCACCGTGCTGGTGCTGGTCGTGGGCCTGGGCATCGGCGGGGTGGCGCTGGTCGCGGCGCTGAACGTGGCGCTGCTGCGGGCCGCCAACACCGAGGCGCTGGACACCGCGAACGCGGTCGCCCGGCTCGTCGACGAGGGATCGCTCTCCGATCCCATCCCGGCACCGCCGGGGGTGCAGGTGCAGGTGGTGGACGCG
Organism: Krasilnikovia cinnamomea; assembly: GCF_004217545.1. Taxonomy (NCBI): domain Bacteria; kingdom Bacillati; phylum Actinomycetota; class Actinomycetes; order Micromonosporales; family Micromonosporaceae; genus Krasilnikovia; species Krasilnikovia cinnamomea. The sequence continues at coordinate 7,418,866 of NZ_SHKY01000001.1, read as the reverse complement.
CAGAACCGGGTCACGGCCGTCTCGGTCGGCACCGACCGGCTGGTGCCGATCCTGTACCCCGAGGAGCTGCACGAGCTGCCCGATCGGGCCGGGCGCTACCTGCCGGGGGACCGGATCGGCCTGCCGGGCCGGGTGCGGGTCGTCTCGGTCGCGGCCGGACCGGCGGACGACCGGGTACGGGTGCTGGTGGCCCGTTCGACGGCGGATCTGTCGCAGGGCGTGCACGTGCTGCGGATCCTGCTGCTGGTGGCGTTCCCGCTGCTGGTCGGGCTGCTGGCACTCGTGGCGTGGCGGCTGGCCGGGGCCACCCTGCGCCCGGTGGAGGCGCTGCGCGCGGGCGCGGAACGGATCACGGGCGCCGCCCCGGGGCGCGGCGGCGGCGCGCCGCAGCGGCTGCCCGTCCCGGACACCGGTGACGAGATCCACCGGCTGGCGGTCACCCTCAACGACATGCTGGACCGGCTGGGCGCGGCCCGGGCGCGGCAGCGCGCGTTCGTCGCCGACGCCGCGCACGAGTTGCGCAGCCCGCTCACCAACATGCGTACGGAGCTGGAGGTGGCGCAGCGCCTGCCGGACGGTACGGACTGGCCCGCGCTCGCCGACGACCTGCTCACCGACGTGGAGCGGCTCAGCCGCCTGGTCGACGACCTGCTGCTGCTGGCCCGCTCCGACGAGGCCGCGACCCGGGCGGCACCGGCACCGGCCGCCGAGGTGGAGCTGGGGGAGCTGCTGGCCCAGGTGGCCGGGCGCTATCCGGCGGTGCGCTTCACGCCGCCCGCGGAGCCGCTGCACGTCTCGGGCGACCCGGACGCCCTCGCCCGAGTGGTGGGCAACCTGCTCGACAACGCGGCACGCCACGCCGCCTCGACGGTGGAGCTGGCGGTGGAGGTGGACGGGGCGTACCGGAGCATCACGGTGACCGACGACGGGCCGGGCATTCCCGCCGCCGACCGGGAGCGGGTCTTCGACCGGTTCACCCGGCTCGACGACGCGCGGGCCCGCGACGCGGGCGGCGCCGGGCTCGGGCTGGCCATCGTGCGGGAGCTGGTCCGCCGCCACGGCGGCACGGTCACGCTCGCCGACGCGGCGCCGGGCCTGCGGGTCACCGTCCGCCTGCCAGTCGCGTGACGGGGCCGGGCACGGGCGGTTCGTAGACTGGCGGCATGGCGCAGTGGTACGAGTCCGCCGTCGACCGCCGCATCCGGGAGGCACAGGAGCAGGGCGAGTTCGACAACCTGCCGGGTACCGGCAAGCCCCTGGCCGACCACGGCCGCGAGTACGACGAGGACTGGTGGATCAAGGACTGGCTGGAGCGTGAGGGCGCCGCGTCGGCGGCGCTCCCGCCGACGCTGGCGCTGCGCCGCGAGGTGGAGGACCTGCCGGCCGCGGTGGACCGGCTGCGCTCCGAACAGGCGGTACGGGCCCTCGTCGCCGAGGTGAACGAGCGGATCCGCCAGGCTCGGGTGGGGCTGCTCGACGGCCCGGCCGTGGTGTTGCCGCCGCGCGATCCCGACGAGGTCGTAGGCGGCTGGCGCGCGCGCCGGTCGGCCTGAGCTTAGGGCGATCGGCGCCGGGGCCCGGCGCCGATGTCGTCCCGGGCCGGGTCAGGCCTTCTCGATGAGTTTGATCGGGTCGGCGGTCAGCGTGTCGCAGCGGACATAGGAGAGCTGGATCTTGACGTCGGTGAACCACAGCACCGGCAGGGTCAGCGGGGGCGGGGAGTCCGGAGTGAAGGTCACCGGGATGACGCCGAACAGCTTGCCGGTGAACTTGGGGGTGTAGAAGCGCACGTTGCCCTCGGTGGTGAGGGCGCTGCTGCTGATCTGGGTGGTGTGCCCGCCGGCCTCGGGGACCGTGAGCTCGAACGGCTTGGTCACGGACTTGGTCATGCTGAACTTGAGGACCTTGACCGGACCGTCCGCGGTGGTCACCGTCGTGACCCCGTCGTAGCTCGAGTTGTACATGGTGAGCGAGTCGCCCTCGAGGGTCCCGCCCTTCAGCGACACGCCGGGCAGGTCGTCGGGGCTGGCCTGCTTGAAGACCCGCGGGCCCAGGCACGGGACGTCCGAGGTCGACGGCTTGGGGGTGTTGGTCGGCGTCGGGTCGGCGGTGGGCGTCTTCGCGGTCGACGGCTCGCCGGCCGGTGGGTCCGCGGCGGGCTTGCTGTCGGCGGGGGCGCTGGGGGTCTCGGCCGGGGCCGGGTCCTTGGTGGGGGTGTCCGCCGGGGCGGGCTCGGGCGCGGGTGCGCTCGACTCGCTGGTGCTGGGTGCGGGGTCGGCCGCCTTCTCCTCCTCGCCGAGGCCCAGCAGGTCGCCGACGCCGTTGACGACCGCGCCGGCCGCGTCCTTGATGCCGTCGACGACCGGGTGGTCACTCTCCTCGTCGTCGGCGCTCGCGGGAGCGCTCGACGACGGGGTGGTGCTCTCCTTGGCCGTCGCGCCGGTCTTGCCGGCGGCGTTGGCGGCCTTCGCCGCGGTGCTCGCGGCGGTGGTCTTGGGAACGGCCTTGGCGGCAGCGGACCGCGACGCGGCGGCGCGCGCCGGCGTCGACGAGGCCGCGGCCGAGGTGGAGCGCGAGGGCAGGCCGTCCGGGCACTCCTCGGCCGAGGCAGGCAGGTGGCTGCCGGCCACCATCACCGCGGCCGTCATCGCGGTCGGCACGAGGGCGATGACGAACATCTTGCGGTGTGAGCCGCGTGGTGACGGGGGAGCCTGCTGCTCACCCTCGGATTCGGTGAAGGCCGGCAGGATGGCGGTGGCCGCGTCGTCGGTGCTCGCCCGCGAGGTGATCGCGGTGTCCTGCTCCGGTGCGTCCGCCGGGTGGCCGGGCCCGCCCGCGGTGGGGTCGTCGGTGATCGCCCGGGTGGGGCGTCGCGGCGCCCACGCCAGGGTCAGCGCGCCGCCGAGGATGCCGAGGATCAGGCCGATGAAGAAGCCGCCGAGGTTGAGCCCGACGAGCGAGTACAGGGCGGTGAGCAGACCGATGATGCCGTAGAACAGGCGCTGGGCCGGGGTGAACCAGACCAGCAGGCCGCACAGCAGGAGGAGTGCGGGGAGCAGGTAGGACAGGAAGCCGGTCGGTCCGACGTGGACCTCCATCTCGCCGATCGTCTGGTTGGCGCTGAGGAACAGCTCCAGACCGGCGAGCATGAGCAGAAGACCGCCCCAGAACGGCCGCCGCCGTCGCCACGCGCGGAACCGCTCGCGCTTGCTCGCTGTTGTCACGTACTCCTCCAAAGAACTTTCAGCCGGCACGGCATAGGTGAGGCCCGCGGAGCGGATTCCGCGGGCCCCCGGGTGTTACGTCAGAAGCATTCCGGCGGCTTGCCGGTCTGCGTGTCCACGTTGAGCTTCAGGCTCAGGCCCTTGAGGTTGAACGTGGCCGCCGTGGCGGAGTACCCGATCTGGCGCAGGTTGGTGATGACGACACTGTCGGCCTCCTGGCCGAAGCCGTTCTTACCCGCCTCGGTCCCGTCGTGCGCGTCCGGACCGCCCTTGGTGAGGGTGGCCGCCGACTGGCCGATGTTGATGTTCTTGAAGTTGGCGTCGCCGGACAGCTCCGTCAGGCCGATCAGGAGCTCGCTCGCCTCGGCGGGCTTGCCGTCCTCGCGGCCGGCCCGGATGGTGAGGCTGATCGGCAGACCCGGCGTCTTCACCGACTGGCACAGGTTGGTGAGCTTCGCCTTGTTGATGCCGGACAGCGCGACCGGAATGTCGCTGCCCTTCTCCGGGTGCAGCTTGCCGCCGTACTGGGCGAAGCCGTCGCCCTCCAGCTTGTCGGCCGAGATCTTGAAGCTCTGGCCCGACACACTGAAGGTGGCGGCCAGCGCGCCGTTGGCGATGCCCAGCACGATGCCACCGGCAACCAGGGTGGGCACGCCCACGGCTACGGCGAAACGGCGCCAGTTCGTACCGCCGTACGCCGGCTCGCCTTGTTCATCCTTCACGGATCCTCCTCGGAACATGGGGGACGGGTGCGGGCACACCGCCATGCGGCTCGCGTCGACGGAGGACTCCTTCGTCTACCGCCAGTAGTGAGGCCCGTCGATGCGACCGTCGTAATGTGCGGGAAATGTTGCCGCTCACCGCACTGCGAGACAAGAGGCTCAGCTACCCGCGAGTAACCCAGGTCACCGGATCTTGGTTACTCTCTGTGACAGGGGGTGATCGATGTGACGTGGATCATTGGTTGGAAGTGGACACATCGACCCGGCGGGGACGTTGTGACCGTCACCACACGTGCATGTAAGCGGCGCATTACGGATCGGTAACGATGCGGCTAGATCACTGAACCATCGCGGCGCACCGGACGATTAGTGGGGATTTGGTCCGTGATGGGCGCCACAGGTTAGCGTTCGTTCAGTCCCCAGTTCGAGTGATCTGCCCAACAACAGCCTAGCCTTGGGTGCCGATCGCATTACTCACAGTCACTACTCCGGTGTGCGACCCCGTCGTCACCCGGGCGGCCGCGATGGCGGCTTTGTGAACGGCCGGCGGTGGGACCGCGAACGTCCCGCTGTCCGTCGCGGCTAGCGTGATGAGCGTGCTGGCCGCCGCGGGACTGGAGCCCAACCCACCAGCCGGGACCTACCCGGGGTGGGGAGCCCTGACCGGCGGGAGTGGCCGCGTGATCCGGCGGATCCTGGCGCTGGCCGGCGTGGCCGTGCTGGGTGGCTGCGCCGCCGCGCAGGCCCCGGCGCCCCCGCCGCCGGCGGTCACCGTGGTCACCTTCGGCGACTCCGTCGCCGCCGGTACGGACTGCGACTGCACCCCGTTCCCCGACCTGTACGCCCGCCGGCTCGGCGCCCGCTCGCTGAATCTGGCGCAGCCCGGGTCCACCGCCGAGGAGGTGACCGCCGAGATGGACACCGAGGAAGGCACCGACGCGGTGCGCGGGGCGAGTGTCGTGCTACTCATGGCGGGGGCCAACGACCTGGCCGACGCGTTCGAGGCGGGCACCGGCGAGCGCGGGTACGCCCAGGCCGCCGACGTGGTGCAGCGTGAGATCACCGCCGCGGTCGCCCGGGTGCGCGAGCTGCGCGGCCCGGACTGCGAGGTGCTCGTGCTCGGCTACTGGAACGTCGTGGAGGACGGCGACGTGGCCCGCACGGACTACGGCGCGAACGGGGTGGCCGAGGCGGCGTCCGCCACCCGGTACGCCGACGACGCGCTGCGCCGGGCGGCCGCCGCGGGCGGGGCCGCGTACCTGGACACCTCGGCGGCGCTCCGGGGCCCCGACGGTCGAGCGAACCCGACCGACCTGCTGGCGGAGGACGGCGACCACCCAAATGCCCGCGGCCAGGAGGCGATCGCCGCCGCCGTGTACGACGTGCTGCCCCACCCGCCACAGTGACCGGTGCCGGCCGTTTGTCTGACCTTTGCTCCAATTTGGCGCGGTGATGCTGCGCACGATGTGACCCGCTGTCCTCACCCCGGTGCCTCGCCCGGTCGATCGGCAGGACGCAGCCTGCGCGCGCGGATTCGTCCGCGATCCCCCACAACTCGGGAGTGCGTGAATGAGGACGTCCATGATCACCGCCAGGTCCGGCGCTCGCCGGGTGGCGCGGTTGCTGACCGACCGTCGGGTGAACACCAAGATCTGGCTGGCGGTCGCCCTGATGGCGTTGGCGGCCGTGGGGGTCTCCGCCGCCGCGTTGATCGGCATGCGGCAGATGCAGAGCCGGTCCGACTACCTGTACCGGCAGGCGCTGGTACCGGTCACCGAGCTCGCCAAGATGCAGCACGCGGCGGAATTGACCCAGGTCGGGCTGCTCAATGCCGCGGCCTCGACGGAGCCCGCCCAGGTCACCGAGTACATCAAGGACAGCCGGGCGCAGGACGCGGCCTTCGACAGGGCGCTCGCGGCGTACCGGCGTTCCGACATGACCGGGCGGGAGGAGACGCTTGCCAAGGTCAGCCAGGCGATGGCCCGGTATCGCGAACTGCGCGACAGCTGGATGGCACCGGCGATCCTGCGCGACAAGCGGGCCGCGTTCCGCGGTGTCCGCGACGGCCAGGGCACGGTGGTGCTGTCCGAGCTCAACGCCGCGCTGGACCGGCTGGTGGCGATCGAGACCGTGGCCGCCCAGAAGGAGAACAACGACTCACGTGCCACGTACGTGAGCTCCCGCACCATGGTGATCGCGTTCGTGGTGCTCGGCGTCCTCCTCGCGGGCGCGGTCAGCTGGCTGATCGCCCGGGCGATCACCGGCCCGCTGGCCCGCTGCGTGGCGGCGCTGCGGCAGGTCCGCGACGGTGATCTGACCGTACGGATCCGGTTGTCGGGCCGCGACGAGGTGGCTCAGCTGGCGAGCGCGTTGGACGCCTCGACGGAGTCGACCGCGGCGATGGTGGGCGAGGTCATGCAGAGCGCGACGCGGGTCGCCACGGCGGCCGAGGAGTTGTCGGCGGTGTCGACGCAGTTGTCGGCGGTGTCGGAGGAGACCTCGGCGCAGGCGGGGACCGTGTCGGCGGCCGCGGATCAGGTGTCGAGCAACGTGCAGACCGTGGCGGCGGGCGCGGAGCAGATGTCGGCGTCGATCCGCGAGATCGCGGGTAACGCGGGCGAGGCGGCGAAGGTGTCGACCGAGGCCGCCGAGGCGGCGGCGCGGACCAATGAGATCGTGGCGCAGCTCGGGCAGTCGTCGGCGCAGATCTCCGGGGTGGTCCAGTTGATCACGTCGATCGCGGAGCAGACGAACCTGTTGGCGCTCAACGCGACGATCGAGGCGGCGCGGGCCGGTGAGCACGGCAAGGGCTTCGCGGTGGTGGCGACCGAGGTGAAGGACCTGGCGCAGGAGACGGCGCGGGCCACCGGGGACATCGCGGCGCGGATCTCCGCGATCCAGGACGAGACGGCGCAGGCCATCGCGGCGATCGGCGAGATCGCGACGGTGACGGGTCAGATGAACAGTTACGCGTCGACGATCGCCGCGGCGGTGGAGGAGCAGACCGCGACGACCAGCGAGATGGTCCGTAACGTGGCCGAGGCGGCGACGGGCACGGGGGAGATCGCGGGCAACATCTCCGGGGTGGCGGCGGCGGCGGGTTCGGCGGCCTCGGGTGCCTCGGAGACGCAGGCGACCGCGAACAGCCTCGCCGCGATGGCCAGTCAGCTGCAGCAGCTCGTCTCGACCTACCGGACCTGAGCCGCCCGGATCGTCAGTCCACCAGCCGGTCCGGCGTTCCTACCCGGGCCGGCCGGTGGCGTAGCCCGATCGGGCGGGCCGGCCGGCGCGGGTGCGGCGGCACGGCGTCGGCCTTCCGGGTCCGGTCAGGGCCGGACGGGTAAGGCGCTCGTCAGCGGGGTGGCTCGCCGAGCAGGACGGCGGTCAGCAGCGTGCGCAGCACACCGTCGGCCTCCGGGGTCAGCACCCCGTAGCTGGTCGTCAGTGCGGCGTTGATCTCGGGCCGGGCGGCCGCGTAGAGCACGCGGCCCGCCTCGGTGAGGTGGACGTGCACCGTGCGCTGATCGTCGTCCGGTCGCTGCCGGGCGACCAGCATACGCCGGCTGAGCCGCGCCAGGGCGGTGGACACCGTGGACGCTCGGATACCCGCGCCGGTGGCCAGCTCGCCGGCCGACAGCGTGCCGGGGTGGGCGTACAGGCGGCCCAGCAGCACCCAGTCGCTGAGCTGCAGGTCGAACGGGCGTAGCGCCTCCGACAACTGGGTGGTGATCAGCGAGCCGGCCAGGGCCAGCAGGTGTGCTCCGCTGAGCCCCGCCAGGTAGCCGGCGCGCTCCCGGGGCTCCTCCGGCAGCCAGGCACTGATTGTTGTGGACACGCCCCATTAATCGGCGGGTCGGGGGCGCACTCAACTCGTCGAACGTTTCGGCGTTGAAATGTTCAGCACCCCGAGCGCCTGACCGATCGGAGGAGTCAACAGCGTGGGGCTCGCCACACCGGCCGCCGGCCGGCATCCGACGCGAAGGGGGTGTCATGAGTACGTCGATCAAGGTCCGCGGAGTCCGGGGCCGTCAGTGGGCGAAGCTGGTGACCGACCGCAAGGTCGGCACCAAGGTCGGGATGGCAGTCGCCACGATGGCTCTGGCAGCCTTCGCGGTGGCCGGCGCCGCGCTGATCAACATGAGTGCGATGCAGGGCCAGTCGGACTACATGTACAGCCAGACGCTGGTGCCCATCACCGACCTGGCCGAGATGCAACACGCGGCCCAGTCCATGCAGGCCAGCCTGCTCAACGCCGCGGTGTCCACCGACCCGGCCCAGGTGAGCAAGTTCCTGCAGGGCAGCAAGGCCCAGGACGCGGCGTTCGACCAGTCGTTCGCCGCCTACACCGCGACGGACATGACCGGCCGCGAGAAGGCGGTTGCCAAGGTCAAGCAGGCCACAGCCGCGGTCCGGCAGCTGCGCGACACCAAGCTCGCCCCCGCCGCCGAGAAGGATGACCGCGAGGAATTCGCGCGGGTGCGTGACAGCGAGGCCGCGCCGGTCCTCAACGACCTCAACACCGGCCTGGAACAGCTGATCGAGATCGAGACCGGCGCCGCGCGGGCCCGCAACGTCGAGTCGCGGGCGACCTACAACAGCGCGCGGATCATGGTAATCGTGTTCCTCACCCTCGGTGTGCTGCTGGCCGGGGCCGCCAGCTTCCTGATCGCCCGCGCGATCACCGGCCCGCTGTCGCGGTGCGTCGCCGTGCTCACGCGGGTCCAGGGCGGCGATCTGACCCAGCGGACCGGGCTCACCGGACGCGACGAGGTGGCTCAGCTCGCGGTGGCGCTGGACGCCTCAACCGACTCGACGGCGGCGATGGTGCGCGAGGTGACCGAGAGCGCCACGCAGGTCGCCGCCGCGGCGGAGGAGCTCTCGGCGGTGTCGACGCAGTTGTCGGCGGCGTCGGAGGAGACCTCGGCGCAGGCGGGAACCGTGGCGGCCGCCGCGGACCAGGTCTCGGTCAACGTGCAGACGGTGGCCGCGGGTGCCGAGGAGATGTCCGCGTCGATCGGTGAGATCGCGGGCAACGCCGGTGAGGCCGCGAAGGTGGCCACCGATGCCGCCGAGGCGGCGACGCGGACCAACGAGATCGTGGCGCAGCTCGGGCAGTCGTCGGCGCAGATCTCCGGGGTGGTCCAGTTGATCACGTCGATCGCGGAGCAGACGAACCTGTTGGCGCTCAACGCGACGATCGAGGCGGCGCGGGCCGGTGAGCACGGCAAGGGCTTCGCGGTGGTGGCGACCGAGGTGAAGGATCTGGCGCAGGAGACGGCGCGGGCCACCGGGGACATCGGAGCGCGGATCTCCGCGATCCAGGACGAGACGGCGCAGGCCATCGCGGCGATCGGGGAGATCGCGGTGGTGACGAACAAGATCAACGAATACGCGACGACCATCGCGGCGGCGGTGGAGGAGCAGACCGCCACGACCAGCGAGATGGTCCGCAACGTCGCCCAGGCGGCGACGGGCACGGGGGAGATCGCGGGCAACATCTCGGGGGTGGCGTCGGCGGCGGACTCGGCGGCCTCGGGTGCCTCGGAGACCCAGGCGACCGCGAACAGCCTGGCCGCGATGGCCACCGAGCTGCAGCAGCTGGTGTCCACCTACCAGACGTAAGCACCACCACGCAGACATCCCACCCACCCCGCCGTGGCCGGTCCGGGCATCACCCGGACCGGCCACGGCTCATTTCCGCCGCCGATCGCCGCACTCCTCCACCTCGGACAGTACGCGCAGCGCTTCCGCCCGTACCGTCTCCAGTTCCGGACCGCGCCGACCAGCGGCACCATGATCTCCGGGCGGGGGTCGCTCGGTGGTATCGCGGTGCCGGTCCCGCCCTGCAGGGCCGGACGTCCCCGCAGGCCGGCCCCGGGACCTTCGGTCCCGGTGGAGGGGGACCGTCCGGCACTGTCGGGCGGGCCGGAAGTCGGCGAGGGTCGTTGCGTACCCGTCCGAAGACACGCGGAGGAGGTAGAAGATGTCGAAACTCCTGGATCGGCGCGCGGCCGCGTGGACGCTGCTCGGTGCCGCCGTGGTGGCCGCCGTGGCCGCCTACCGTCCGGCCGCCCGCCGCTGGTATCTCACCTGGGGCGCCACCGCCGAGGAGGCCGCCCAGGCGATGCCCGGCGACGAGCTGGTGCCCGAGCCGGACATGGTGTCCACCCGCGCGGTGACGATCGGCGCGCCGCCGTCGGCGGTGTGGCCGTGGCTGGCGCAGATGGGCAGCGGGCGCGGCGGCGCCTACACCTACGACTGGATCGAGAACCTGTTCGGCCTCGACATGCACAGCGCCGGGGAGATCCTGCCGCAGTTCCAGGACCTCGCCGTCGGCGACCTGCTCCCGCTCGGGCCGGACGGCCCGCAGATGCGGGTGGAACGCTGCGAACCCGGCCGGCTGCTGGCCTTCCGCTCGACCGACGGCCGGTGGGCGTGGACCTTCCACCTCACCGGATACCGCGGCGGCACCCGGCTGATCAGTCGCAACCGGATCGCCGCACCGGACCGCACCCGGGCGCGGCGGCTCGTCGACCGGCTCGTCATGGAACCCGGCAGCCTCATCATGGAGCGCAAGATGCTGCTGGGCCTCCGGGAGCGGGCCGAGGCGTACGCCGACCGGCCGCAACTCGTCGCGGCGTAGGCCCGGGCCGCTCAGTGCGCGCCGCGGTGCAGTACCCGTAGGCGCTGCTCGTACTCGTCGGTGTCGATCTCGCCGACCGCGAGCCGGTCGGCGAGCGTGCGCTCGGCGGCCGCGGTGGTCGACCCGTCGCCCGGCGGCTGCGCCGGGGAGCGGCCGAAGGCGCGCACCGCCAGCACGACCGCCGCCCCGAACAGGACGAGCAACGTCAGCGTCGAGAAGACCATCATCAGCCAGCCCCAAGGGCCCATGCCGCCGTAGTACATCATGGCGGACCCCCTTCCCGTGCTCCATCATCGCCCCACCCGGGCGGCGCCGCACGGGCCGACCGGCCCCGGTCGCCGGGCCCGGCGGACCGCGCCCCGGTCGGCGGCGGCCGACGGGACCTTCGGCTCTGCTGCACCGGGCCGCGCGGGTGTGTGCTGGCCGCAGTCCCGCGTGGCCGGGGACGCTCCCGACTGGACCGCCGCCGGGCCGGTCCCGGGCGGCCGGGACATTTGCTGGCCCGGCCGCCCCGGGATGAGCATGATGGCGGATAGGGGGTGATACCGGTGGTGTTCCTGTTCGTCATGACGGCCGTCCTGCTGGCGGCGTGCGTGGCCGCCGTCTGGCCGTGGTCGGAGCCCGCGCCGGGCACCGAGGACGGGCGCGAGCAGCCGGCCGCGGCCGGCGAGGCGCGGCCCGAAAGCCTGGAGGGTGTCCTGGTGGCGCAACTGCGTGCCGGGGAGATCACCCGCCGGCAGTATCTGCGGGCCATGGGCTCACTGGCGGCCCGCGACGACGTGCGCCACCCGCTCGCCCCACCCCCCGACACCCGCTGGCCGCCCACCGAGGCCTGAGGACACGCTCGTGCGGCCGGGGGAGGCGGAATGGGCCGTACGGCCCTGTTCGCGCGTGCCCGCCGGGTATGCGATGGACCATGCCGGGCTGTTCAGGCAGGGGGTCCGCATGTCGTTTCGTGATCGCATCGACGCCGGTCGGCGGCTCGCCGAGCAACTGCGCCCGCTGCGGGGCCGCGACGACATCGTGGTCCTCGGGCTGCCGCGCGGCGGCGTGCCGGTGGCCGCCGAGGTGGCCCGAAGCCTAGGCGCCCCCCTCGACGTCATCGTCGTGCGCAAGGTCGGCGCGCCGGGCCAGCCGGAACTGGCCCTCGGCGCGGTCGGTGAGGACGGCGAGGGCGTCGTCAACGTAGGACTCGTGCGGGCCCTGGGCGTGAGCCAGGCCGAGCTGCGCGCGGCCCAGGACCAGGCCCACGACGAGGTACGCGCCCGCGTGGGGGCGCTGCGCGGGCACCGGCCCCGGGTGCCGCTGGCCGGGCGTACCGCGATCGTGGTGGACGACGGTGTGGCGACCGGGGCGACCGCCCGCGCGGCGTGCCGCATCGCCCGGGCGGCCGGGGCCGCGCGCGTGATGGTGGCGGTGCCGGTGGCCCCCGCCGACGCGGTCGAGTCGCTCGCCGGCGCCGCCGACGAGGTGGTGAGCCTGCTGCACCCCACCCTGTTCGGCGCGGTCGGACAGTTCTACGACGACTTCTCGCAGACCCCGGACGCCGAGGTCACCGCGCTGCTGGCGGAGTCGTGCGGGGCCGGGCCGCGCCCGGCGTACGACGCCGAGGTGGTGGTCGACGCGGGCGGCGTCGCGCTGCCCGGCCGCCTGACCATCCCCGCCGGCGCCCGGGGCATCGTGGTGTTCGCGCACGGCTCCGGCAGCGGCCGCGGCAGTCCCCGCAACCGGCACGTCGCCGAGGTGCTGCACGGGGCCGCCCTGGGGACACTGCTGTTCGACCTGCTCACCGAGCCGGAGGCGAGCCAGCGCAGCAACGTCTTCGACATCGGCCTGCTGGCCGGGCGGTTGCTGGACGCGGTCGCCTGGCTGCGCGGGCGCCCCGAGGCCGGTACCGCCCCGGTGGGGTTCTTCGGCGCCAGCACCGGCGGGGCCGCGGCGCTGGCCGCGGCGGCCACTCTGGGTACGGACATCGCCGCGGTGGTGTCCCGGGGTGGACGGCCGGACCTGGCCGGGGACCGGCTGGCCGAGGTGCACGCGCCGACCCTGCTGATCGTGGGTGGCGACGACCACGTCGTGCTGGAACTCAACCGCGACGCCCGGCGCCGGCTGCACTGTCCGAACCGGCTGGCCGTGGTCCCGGGCGCGGGCCACCTGTTCGAGGAGCCCGGTGCGCTGGACGTGGTCGCGGGGGCCGCCGTGGAGTGGTTCACCGACCATCTCGCCCCGGACGCCGTACCCGCGACCGCCACTCCCTAGAGGATCTCGGCGCCGCGACCCCGGTCCGGCATCCCGCCCAGTTCGGCCACGTCCAGCGCGCGGCGCACGTCGCCCGGGCTGAGCACGCCGCACGGGCGGCCGCCGACCGCGACCACGGCCAGCCGGCACGGGTCGCCGAGCACCCCCAGCGCGCCGAGCAGCGGCGTGTCCGGCGCGAACACCCGGATCCGGGCCAGCGGCACCCGTACGTCCGCCAGCCGGGTGGTGTCCCGGGCCGGCCCGGGCACCGCGGCCAGCCGGGGCAGGGTGACCAGACCGGCCAGCGCCCCGTCGAGGTCGACCACCGGGTACGCCCGGTGCGGGTGCCCCGCCGCCACGGTGGCGACGAACGCGGCGACCGACTGGCCGGCGTAGCCGCAGACCGGTGGCGCGGTCATCACCCGCGCCACGTCGATGCCCGCCAGCCCGGTGGTGAGCCGGACGTCGGCGGCCTCGGCACCGGCCGTGGTGGCCAGGAACCAGCCCAGCAGCATCAGCCACAGCCCGCTCAGCGAGCCCGACACGAGCACCGCCGCCAACCCGCCACCGGCCACCAGACCGCCGGTCACCTGGCCGGCGCGCGCCGCCGTCCGCCGGGCCGCCGTCCGGTCACCGCGCCGCCACCAGATCAGCGCCGCGACCACCCGCCCGCCGTCCAATGGGGCGCCGGGCAGCAGGTTGAACACCGCCGTGACCGCGTTGACCGCGGCCAGCCAGACCAGGCCGACGTGCAGCGGTGCGAGCCCGGCGAGTGCGGCCAGCCACGCGGCCCCGGCGAAGACCCCGGAGGCGGCCAGGCTGGCCAGTGGCCCGGCCAGGGCGATCAGCAGGTCGGCGCGGGGGTGCGGGGGGTTGCCGTCCAGTTCGGACACCCCGCCGAGCAGCCACAGGGTGATCGCCTTGACCCGTACGCCGAAGTGCCGGGCGGTCAGGGCGTGGGCGAGTTCGTGCCCGAGCAGCGCGGCCAGAAACAGCCCGGCCAGCGCCACGGCCACCAGCCAGTACGCGGCGGCGGCGTACCCGGCGGCGGCCGCGGGCAGCAGCGCGCCCGCGACGCCCTGGGTGAGCAGGAGCAGGATGAGCAGCACCGACCAGTGCATGCCGACGGGGATTCCGGCGATCTGGCCCAGCCGAAGGTTCTGGCGCATCGGATTCGCCTCTCTCCCCCGGACGGTCCGTCGGGGGCGGGTCGCGCGGACCGGGCCGGAGGTCCCGACCGCCGGCCGCGGCCGGTGCCTCAGGGAGCCGGGGAGCCCGGGAATCCCTCCAGCGACAGGACCGTGTCCCGGATGTCGCGGATGATGCCGTCCACCTCTTCGATCTGGTCCTGCAGCCGATCCCGGAACGCGGGTGGGGAGAGCCGGGTGGCCAGGCACTGCAGCGCCAGTCCGTGCCGGAACAGCCGGTGGATCGCCCGGCTGCGCAGCTCCTCACCGATCTGCTGGCGGTCCTCCAGCAGCCGTAGCTGTTCGGTGTCGTGGCGGGCGCGGGCCAGGCGTAACACCAACCCCGCCTGGGCGGCCAGCGCCGCCATGATCTCCCGGTCGAGCGGGTCGAAGACCTCGGCACCGGCCCGGCGCGAGACCATCAGCACCCCCGTGAGATCCCGCTCGTCCAGCAACGGTACGGCCATGGACTGGCCCACCGAGCCCGGCGCGGGCGGCCCCCCGGGCAGCCGGTCGGCATCCGCCACGGCGAGTCCGCCGAACGCGACGGCGTCGCCGAGCACCGAGTCCGGCACCGTCACGCGGGCGCCCCGCCACGGCCGGAAGATGCCGTCGGCGACCGCCACGATCATGGTGCCCGGGTCGTCGCCGACGGGGATCGCCGCCACCGCGCCCGCGGCCCGCAGGGTGTCCTGGGCGGCGTGGCCGAAGCGGTGCAGCGCCACGTCGGCCTCGGCGCCCGCCAGCAGCTCCGTCGCCGCCTGCGCCATGGCGGCGTGGAACGCCTGCCGGCGCCGGCCCTCCACGAGCAGGGTGGCGTTCTCGATCGCCACCCCGGCCGCGGCGGCCAGCGCCACCACCAGTTGCTCGTCGTCGCAGGTGAACTCGGCGGCGTCGCGTTTCTCGGTCAGGTAGAGGTGGCCGAAGAGCCGCGGCCCGACCCGTACGGGCACGCCGAGGAAGGAGCGCATCGGGGGGTGGTGCTCGGGGAAGCCGACCGATCGGACGTGGTCGGCGATGTTGGCCAGCCGCAGCGGCTCGGGGCGCTCCAGCAGGAGCCCGAGCAGCCCCTTGCCCTCGGGCAGGCAGCCGATCCGCTCCCGCGCGCCCTCGTCGGCGCCCGCGTGGATGAATCGGACAAGCGTGCTCTGGGCGACCACGCCCAGCGCGGCGTACCTGGCGCCCACCAGGGCCTTCGCGGCCTCGACGAGGTGCCGGAGCACAGCGTCGAGGTCGTCCGCCCGGGCAACCTCGAGGTAGCCGCGCAGCAGCGTGCCCAGCCGCCCCTGGGCGGCCTCGTCTGGCGTCATCGTGCGCTCCTCGTCCGTGCACGAGGTTTGCCTGATTCGACCAGTCTGGCACCCTTGGCGGTCCCCGGGAACATCCGGCACGCGACAAGTTACCGCGTGGTCCGGGCCCGGTGGCCCTGGCGCGGTGCTGACCTGCGGCTCGACACTTCGTGCGGAGGCTGCCATGAACCCGTGCCTCGGCCCGCTCATCGATCCGCCGGACCCGTCCGCCGCCCGGATCGGCGGCTCACCGCGCCCGGTCGCGCCCGCGCACCGGCCGGCTCACAGCAGCGGCGCGCGCCCGGAGAAGCCCGTCGCCACCCGGACGCGGGCCTGCAGGGTGCTGCCGTTGCCCGGGTACAGGAAGACGTAGTTGGTCGACTTCTGCACCGCGGCCAGGTCCAGGTAGCCGTCGCGGTTGAAGTCGCCCACGCCAACCAGGTCGCGCATGGTGTCCCAGCTGCTGCCGATCTGCCGTCGCGCGGCGAAGCCGCCGGAGCGTCCCGAGTAGAACTGCAGGGTGCCGGTGGAGGTGACCCGGGCGATCAGGTCCGGCACGCCGTTGCGGTCGAAGTCCCCGACGCCGGTCAGCTCGCTCATGGTGGTCCAGCCGCCGGTGCCGACCCGTACCCGGGGACCCAGTGTGGTGCCGGCGCGGCCCGGGTAGAGGTACAGGTTCCTGTCGGCGGTCCGCACGGCCAGCAGGTCGGGGTAGCCGTCCCGGTTGAAGTCGCCGATCGCGGTGATCTCGCGCAGCGAGTTCCAGCCGGTGCCGATCCGCTTGCGGGTGCCGAAGCCCGAGCCGGTGCCCGGGTAGAACCAGAGGTCGCCGTTGGAACTCTGCCGCGCCACGACGTCCTCGCGGCCGTCGCGGTTCAGGTCGCCGATCCGGACGATCGCGTTCATCGCGCCCCAGCCGCCGCCCAGGCCGCGGGCCGCGGCGGTGTCCAGGTAGGTGCCGTTGCCCGGGTACAGCACCAGGTTGCCGCTGCTGGTGGTGCGGGCCAGCACGTCGGACCAGCCGTTGCGGTTGAAGTCCGCGAAGGTGGCCGACGGCAGCGGACCGAAGTCCACGTAGTCGTTGTCGATGTTGATGGTGACGCCGCCGTACGTCTCCTGGTGGTCGCCCCGGTACTGCTTCATCCGGCGGTGCGGCGGCCAGTAGCTGGCCGGGATCGCCGGGTCGGTGACCGTGGCGACGCCGTCCCAGCGGGCGAAGTCCAGGTAGTCGGGGCGCACGTACCCGGCGGTGCGGTAGTTCGCCACCTGGTCGGCCACCCCGGATGCCATGCTGGAGTAGAAGCCGGACAGGTGGCCGCGGTCGTGCAGCCGTGCCGTCCACGCGCTCATGAAGGCCAGCACCCCGGCCCGGCAGGCGGCGTCGTCGGTGCGGTACGCCTCCATGTCGTAGATCAGCACGCTGGGTGCGCTCAGCCCGAGCGCCGCGGCCTGGGTGGCGGCGTCGTCCGCCGCGGCCCGTCCCTGTGCCGCCGCCTGCGTGTTGTCGATCCTGTACCGCTTGTTCGAGGTGGTGCACGACGCCTGCGGGCCGAGGTAGATCGGCAGCAGATGCCAGCCCGCGGCCTGCTGGTGGGCCACCCACCCCGGGGTCAGGTTGGGTTGGGCGCAGGCGCGGTTGTTGCCGCCGAAGTAGATCCCGATCGCCCGGTACGGCGACGCCAGCCAGGCGTCCATCGTCGCGCTCGACGGCGCGGTGCAGGTGTCGAACCCATACCCGGTGAAGGTGCCCGGCGCGGGAGCTGCGGCAGCGGGCGGCGCGGCACCGACCGTGCCGAACACGGTGGCGGCGATCGCGGTGCAGAGCAGACGGAACAGGGGGCGGCGGCCGCCAGGGTCGCCGCACGGGGCAGCCATGGTGACCTCGCACGGTATCGACGTTCTCTCAGACAACCATCGGCGGCGCCCGCCGGACAGGGGCCGAACGTCCCCAAAGGCAGGTACGGCGGGACCAAAGTCCCGGCGTACCCCCGGCCGTTCAGCCCTGGGACCGCGCCCTCGGCACGCGCGAGGCTGAAGGTCGGCCTCTGTCTCGGGGGTGTCCCCATGACCACGACGATCAGCCCCACCGGCCGCCTCAGCGCGGTGCCCGCGACCGCGCGCCCGGTGGCGGCGCTGGCCGCCGTGGTGGGCGAGCAACGCCACGCCCGGCTGCTGGCCGCGGCCCGCGACTTCCGGACCCGGTTCGCGGGCCACACCCTCTGGACCGTGAGCTCCACCGCGTCCGGCGGAAGCGTCGCCGAGATGCTGCAGGCCCTGGTCGGGTACGTGCGCGACCTCGACCTGGACATCCGCTGGCTGGTGATCGGCGGCGACCCGGGGTTCTTCGCGGTCACCAAGCACCTGCACCACCTGCTGCACGGCTTCCCCGGCCGGTTGACGCTCGGCCCGGACACGGCGGCCCACTACGAGGACGTGCTGGCCGCCAACGCCCAGGACCTGCTCGGCCGCGTCCACCCGGGCGACATCGTGCTGCTGCACGACCCGCAGACCGCCGGGCTGGCGCCGTGGCTCACCCACGCCGGGGTGCACGTGGTGTGGCGCAGCCACGTCGGCTGCGACCTGCAGAACGCGGCCACCCGCGACGGCTGGGCGTTCCTGCGGCCCTACCTGCAGCACGCGGACGCGTACGTGTTCTCCCGGCGCGCGTTCGTCCCGGCCTGGCTGCCCGCCGAGCGGACCCGGATCATCACCCCGTCGATCGACCCGTTCGCGCCGAAGAACCAGGACCTGTCCCCGGCCGTGGTGCGCGCGGTGCTGGCCGCCGCCGGGCTGATCGACGCGCCGGTGACCGGGCCGCCGGTGTACCGGCGCCTCGACGGCGGCACGGGCCTGATCGCGCACCGGGCCACCGTGGTCGCCGAGACCCTGCCGGGCCCCGACGAGCCGCTGGTCGTGCAGGTGTCGCGCTGGGACCCGCTCAAGGACATGGCCGGGGTGATGCGCTCGTTCGCCGAGTACGTCGCCCCGTACGCCCAGGGGCGGCTCGTGCTGGCGGGCCCGGCGCTGGTCAGCGACGACCCCGAGGGCGCCCTGGTGCGCGCCGCGTGCGTGCAGCGGTGGCGCGGGCTGCCGTCGGCGGTACGGGAGCGGATCGTCCTGGCCTCGCTGCCGGTGGACGACGTCGACGAGAACGCCGTACTGGTCAACGCGTTGCAGCGGCATGCCGCCGTGGTGACCCAGAAGAGCCTCGCCGAGGGGTTCGGGCTGACGGTCGCCGAGGCGATGTGGAAGGGACGCCCGGTGGTGGCGTCGGCGGTCGGCGGCATCCCCGACCAGATCACCGAGGGCACCGGAGTGCTGGTGCCCGATCCGTCCGACCTGGCCGCGTTCGGGATGGCGTTGTGCGGGCTGCTGTCCGACCCGGCCACCCGCGAGCAGCTCGGCGCGGCCGCCCACGAGCGGGTCCGGACCGCGTTCGTCGGTGACCTGCACCTGCTGCGCTACGCCGAGATGCTGACGGCGCTGCTGAGCGTCGTGCCCGGCGGCTGACGGTGCTCGACCGCACCGCCGAGGCGGTGATCGTGGTGACCGACGATCCGGACCGGCTGGCCGCTCGTCCCGAGGCCGACGGGCTGCGGCGGCGCGCCGCCGAGCTGGCCGCGGTCCGGGTCGAGGTGCGCGTGCTGCCCGCGGCGGACCGGCCCGTCGCGCACGCGCTGAAGCGGCTGGCGCGGCGCGGGATCGGCCCCGGGCTGGTGCTGCTGCTGCGCGGCGATTCCGGGTCGGCCGACGCGGACGCGGCGCCGCTGGGGCCCGCGGCCAGGCGTACGTTGACGGTCGCCGTGGGTCCGCTGACGGCCGGCCCGGCCGAGCCGAGTGGCTGGCCCGGGCTGCTGGCCGCCCTCGACGAGCAGCTCATCCGGCGCCGCGACCGGCGGGTGCCCGCGGTGGACGAGGATCCGGCGTGGACGCTGCGGGAGACCGGCACGGACCGGCACCGCCGCCGGGTCACGGAGTCGCTGTTCACCCTGGGCGCCGGGGGTTTCGCCACCCGGGGCGCGGTGGAGGAGGACGGGCCGGGCACGGTGCCGATGACCCTCGCCGACGGCGTGTACACCGGCGAGGGGCCGGCGGAGCACCTGCTGCCCGGGCCGTGCTGGACGGCGCTGGAGCTGCACCCGCCGCCCACCGAGGAGGTGCGCATCCTGGATCTGCGCACCGGTGTGTTGTACCGGCGCGAGTGCGGTCCCGACGCGACCGTGCGTACCCTGCGGCTGGTCGATCTCACCCGGCCCGGGGTGGCCGCCGCGCGGGCGGAGGGCCCGCCGGGCCGGCTGGCCCCGGGACCGGCGCTGTGCCTGCCCGCCGCCGACCCGGCCGCCGCCGAGGGGGTGGCAGCCGGGTCGGGCGTCGCCGACGGGTACCACTGGGCCCGGGTGGCCGCGCGGGGCGGGCAGGGCATCACGGCGGTGGCCGCCCAGCAGTGTCACACCGGCGGGACGCGGCACGTCGTGGACCGGTTCGCGGTGTACGCCCGCGAGGCGGACGGCCCGTCCCCGGCCGCGGTCGCGGCGTTGCGGGCGGCCCAGGCGGACGGATTCGAGCACCTGCTGGCGGAGCACCGGGCCGCGTGGGCGCGCCGCTGGCGGCGGGTCGACGTACGGATCCCGGACGACCCGGAGGCCCAGCGGGGGGTGCGCTTCGCGCTGTTCCAGCTGTGGTGCGCCGCCGGGCGCCACGACGAGGCCGCGGTGGGCGCCCGGGGGATATCCGGGACCGGCTACGCCGGGCACGTCTTCTGGGACGCCGACGTGTTCGTGCTCCCCGCCGTGGTCAGCATGGACCCCGGGGCCGCCGACGCGATGGTGCGGTACCGGCTGCACCGGCTCGACGCGGCGCGCGCCGCCGCCGCGCAATGCGGCCGTCGCGGCGCCCGGTTCCCGTGGGAGTCGGCCAGTTCCGGGCGCGACGTGACCCCGCGCAGCGGCTACATCGGCGGCGAACTCGTGCCGATCCGCACCGGGGAGCTGGAGGAGCACATCACCGCCGACGTGGCGTGGGCGGCCGTGCACGCGGCGACCTGGTCGGGCCGGCCGGACCTGCTCACCGGCGCTTGGCGTCCGCTGCTGGTCGAGACGGCCCGGTACTGGGCGTCGCGGGTGCGTACCGACGGGGCCGGGCGGGCACACATCGACAAGGTCATCGGGCCGGACGAGTACCACGAGGACGTCGACGACAGCGCGTACACGAATGTCATGGCGCGGTGGAACCTGCGCACGGCCGCCGCGCTCGGCCCGGCGGCGGCCGGCGACGCGGAGCGCGCCGCCTGGTCCGACCTGGCCGACCGGCTCGTCGACGGCTACGACCCGGCCACCGGCCGGTACGAGCAGTTCGCCGGGTACGGCGCGCTGGAGCCGCTGCGCGCGATCGACCTGGCACCGCCGCCCCTGGCCGCCGACGTGCTGCTGGGCCGCGACCGGGTGGCCGGCTCCCAGGTGATCAAGCAGGCGGACGTGTTGATGCTGCACCACCTCGTGCCGCAGGAGACCGCACCCGGCTCGCTCGGGCCGAACCTGGACTTCTACGGCCCGCGTACCTCGCACGGCTCGTCGCTGTCCCCGGCGATCAGCGCCGCCCTGCTGGCCCGCGACCGGCGCCCGGACGCCGCCCTCGCGCTGCTGCGGCTGGCGCTGCGGCTCGATCTCGAGGACGCCACCGGGACCAGCGGGGCCGGGCTGCACGTGGCCACCATGGGCGGGCTGTGGCAGGCGGTACTGCTGGGCTTCGCCGGGGTGAGGGTGGAGTCGGGGGCCATGCGGGTCGACCCGTGCCTGCCGGACGCCTGGGGCGCCCTGGAGGTGCGTTTCCGCTGCCTGCGCCGCCACGTGCGGCTGCGCCTGGCCCGGGACGCGATCGAGATCCGCACCGACGGGCCGCTGCGGGTGCGGGTGCCTGGCCACCCGCCCGTGCTGGTCCGGGGGACTGCGCGGCTGCCGGCCGCGCGGGAGGGAGCGCCGTGATGTCGCATGTGCTGGCAGCGGTCCGGCCGGGGGTGGACGGTGCCGCGGTGGAACCGGTCGCCGGGGCGATGGCCGCGCTGCTCGCTGCCGAGGTGCGCCGCATCGACCTGGTCGGGCGTCCCGCTGCCGACGCCGCACCGATCCTGGCCGCGCTGCGTGCCCCCGACGCCGTGGCCGCGGTGGTGGCCCGCGACGCGGTGGACGACGCGGGTTGGGAGGCGCTGCTGCAGGGTGCCGCCCAGCCGCTGGTCCTGGTGCCCGAGAAGGGCCGCGCCCCGGAACGCATCGACCGCATCCTCATCCCGTTGGACGGCAGCGACGCCGCGGCCGAGGCGGTCGCCGAGACCGTGCAGATGTGCGCGGGCGCGGGTCTGGAACTCGTCGTGCTGCACGTCTTCGACGCGAGCACCGTGCCGGCGTACTGGGATCAGGCCGCGCACGCGCGGCAGTGCTGGGAGCAGGAGTTCCTGGCCCGGCACTGCGCGGTTCCCGGGGTGCGGTTGCACCTGCGCAGCGGGGTCGCCGGCGAGCACGTGGTCGACGTGGCGGAGGCCGAGCAGGTCGACCTCATCGCGCTGGCCTGGTCGCAGCGGCTCACCCCGGGCCGGGCGGGCACGGTGCGCCGTACGGTCGCGGAGGCGGGCGTGCCGATCGCCCTGATACCCGTTTTCACCCGATAGGCGAGCTCTGCTCCTGCCTGTTCCTCGCGACCCGTGTACCGGACCCGGCGCACGGGTATCGATATGCGTGCGCCGGACCGCGCGGGACGGACATGCGCGCCTCGGCCCGGCGGTCGTGACGAGGAGGCTGCTATGAGGATCGGACTGATCGCCCCGCCTTGGGTCCCCGTGCCGCCGGTCGGCTACGGCGGCACGGAGGCGGTCGTGGACAACCTGGCGCGCGGGCTGAGCGAGCTGGGACACCAGGTGCGCCTGTTCACGGTCGGGGAGTCCACCTGCCCGGTGCCCCGGGACTCGCTCTACCAGCGGGCCGTGCAGCCCATCGGCGACACCATGGCGGAGGCGGCGCACGTGCTGGCCGCGTATCGGGACCTGGCGCGGATGGATCTCATCCACGACCACACCGTCCTCGGGCCCCTGCTGGCCGGGCGGTACGCGGGCGAGCTGCCCCCGGTCGTGGTCACCAACCACGGCCCGTTCGCCCCGACCCCGCGCCGGGTCTTCGGGGAGATCGCCCGCACGGCCCACGTCGTCGCGATCTCCCGGTCCCAGGCCCGGCAGGGCGCGGGGGTACGCGTCGCCGCGGTCATCCACCACGGCATCGACCTCGACCGCTACCGTTTCGGCGCGGGCGCCGGCGGCTACCTGCTGTTCCTCGGCCGCATGTGCCCCGACAAGGGGGTGCACCGGGCGGTCCGGATCGCCCGGCGCGCCGGGCTGCCGCTGCGGATCGTCACGAAGATCTGGGAGCCCGCCGAGCGGGCGTACTACGAGCGGGAGGTCCGGCCGCTGCTCGCCCCCGGCGACCCCGAACCGGCCGAACAGAGCCCGCGAGCCTGCCTCGAGCTGCTGCGCGGGGCGACCGCGCTGCTCAACCCGATCGCCTGGCCGGAGCCGTTCGGGCTGGTCATGGCCGAGGCGCTGGCCTGCGGCACCCCCGTGATCACCACCGCGTGCGGGGCCGCGCCGGAGATCGTCGATCACGGCCGCACGGGCTTCGTGTGCCACAGCGACGAGGAGATGGCCGCCGCGGTCGCCGAGCTGCCCGGCATCGACCGGCGGGCCTGCCGGGACGCCGCCGAGCGCCGCTTCTCCCGCGAACGCATGGCCCGCGACCACGAACGCCTCTACGCGGGTGTCCTGTCCGGCGTCCGGGGCGTCCCGCGACCGCGCGCCTACCCCGTCCCGGCCTGAACTCGGTGGTCCCGGCGCCGCGGGTCCGTCACCCGACGTCCGGGTACGGCGCCTGCGGCCCGCCGGTGGGCAGCACGGCCAGCGGGCAGGCGGTACGCCCCAGCAGGGCGCGGGGGATGTGGCCCAACGCCTCGCCCGCGTGGTGGCTGCCCGCCGCCACCACCAGCAGCGACGCCTCCTGGCTGAGCGAGACGAGCGCGTGCGCCGGGTCGGTGTCGTGCAGGATCTGCCGTTCCACCTCGTCGGCGGCGTCCGCGGGCAGGTGGTCGTACAGGATGGAGGTCAGCAGCCGGTCCGCGTCCGAGATGCGGTCGTGGCGGCTCAGCCGGTAACCCTCGGCCAGGTCCGCTTCGGCCTCCGTCCACGCGTACACGGCGCGCAGCGGCACCTCCTGGCGCCGGGCCTCGGCCGCGGCGTAGGCGATCACGCAGCCGGGGCAGCTGTCGTCGTCGACGGCCGCCACGACCGCACGTCCCGCGCCCGGCGAGTCGGGCCCGTACACGAGCACCGGGCACCGCTCGTGGGTGGCGGCCCCGGCCAGGTGCGCCCCGACCACCCGGCACCCGGTGGGCGCGGTCTCGCCGGGCACCGCGACGGCCCCCTCCGGTGTCGCGTCGTACGACACCGGCAGCTCGGCGAAGCGGTGGCGCAGCTCCGCGAGGATCTCCGTCGCGGTCGCGTTGGGTCGCGTGTCGTGCGGCGCTCGGACGGCCGTTGCTGCGCCGGCGTTCATGGGGGGCCTCCAGTGCGGCGGGGACCTCAGCGCGGCGCCGCGGCGACCCCACTGGGCGTGATGTGGGCCTCCGGCCCGGGGAAGATCAACGTCGTGCGGTCGCTGTCCCGCCACCGCACCTCGTACGGCGGGCTGCCGTCGGGGTGGCCGACCGCGACGATGACACCGATGCGGCGGCTGTCCCCCAGGTGGGTCCCCTCCAGGACGATCTGGTCGCCGACCTGCGCATTCATCCTTGCCTCCCGAGGGCTGTCCGGGCCTATGGGGTCACGGCCAGCATGGCTCTGGGCCTGGCCGGGCGGGCAGGGCCATTGGTCCCGCCGTTGGACCCGGTCCGCACCCCGTCGCGATCGCGGCGCCGGGGCCGTTCGGCGCCGCCGCCGTGACCTTCGGCCGTCCCGGCCGGCGTCCTACCGGGTCGACACTGACCAGGGGCCGTGACTGGGCCCGAGGGACGGAGGACCGCTGCGGCGGAAGGAGCCCGCGATGACGCAGACCCGTACCTGGAACATCGAGATCATGATCAGTGAGAACGCGGACGAGCGGCGCACTCACGCCGAGGCCCGCCTGCACAGCGGTGTTCGGCCGTTGCTGCGCGGGGAGGGCGTCGCGCGGCGCCGGGCGTCCGATCACGAGGTCCCGGAGATCGGCGACGAGCTGGCCGTGGCCCGCGCGTTGTCCGACCTGGGACATCAGCTGCTGGACGCCGCCGCCGGCGACATCGAGCAGTTCACCCACCGGCCGGTGCACCTGGTCGGCTGAGCCGGGTCCGGCGGCGGGTGGGCCGTCCGGGCCACCCGCCGCCGGATCACCGGCTCTACCGGTGCCGCCCAGCCCGGACCATTAGCGGACGCCGGGCGGCGATCCCGGATTGCCCCTGCCTGGTCTCACTGCGTGGCGGAATCAGTCGATCTTCGTAACGGTTCGATTGCTTCGGTGGCCCGATTTGTGCGCTTTGTGGGAATTTGGTAACAGATTGTTGACCTTCAGCTTCACCACGGCCGAAGAATCTGGTCTAGCGTAGGCGCCCTTGACCCGCATTGCCGCGGAGGTGCCCCCTCATGATCCGCCGTGAATCCTTCGTCGCCGTCCTGGCCCTGGTCGGGGTCGTCGGCGCTGGCTGTGCCTCGCCCACCGGGACGGAGCAGCCCGATCCCGCGGGCGCCGCGCCCGCCGCGACGCGTCCGGGCCCGGACGTCCTGTGCCGTACGGCGCTGGACAGCTACTACAGCCAGAAGCTCAGCGACGACCCGATCGTTGGGCAGCAGCTCACGAGGGATGCCGCCCTTCAGGCAGCCGCCGATCTGTCCGAGCTGAACGAGAAGAAGCTCGCCGGCCTCATCAAGGCGCTCAACGACTACGGCTACATCGCCGGGAAGATCGCCGACGCCAGTAAGCGCGGCGACACCGAGGAGGCGATCAAGCTGCAGAGCGACAGCGCCGCCGCCGGGCGTGCCATCACCCGCGAGTCGACCGCCGTGAAGGCGCCGAACTGCGCCCAGTTCATCAACCTCTGATCCCGGCCGATGGGCCGGGGATGACGCGGTCCGGCCCGCGCTGAGGCCGATCATCGCGCCAGCCCCACGACCATGGCGTCGCCGGTGCCGAGGCGGCGCCAGACCGGCGGAGCCGCCGGGCGCGGTCACCCGCGGCCGTCCACACGCAGGACCCCTGCCCGCTGGGCACGGGACTTTCGGCCCTCCGGGTGCCAGGGCGAAGATCGCAAGATTCTGGAGGACATCTCTGGAAGGATCCGCCCCATGGACGCGCTCGACCTCGCCCGATGGCAGTTCGGCATCACCACTGTCTATCACTTCCTCTTCGTACCGATCACCATCGGACTGTCCATCCTGGTCGCGGGGCTGCAGACAGCATGGGTACGGACCGGGCGGACGGAGTATCTGCGGGCCACGAAGTTCTGGGGCAAGCTGTTCCTGATCAACTTCGCGATGGGCGTCGTCACCGGCATCGTGCAGGAGTTCCAGTTCGGCATGAATTGGAGCGATTACTCCCGGTTTGTCGGTGACATCTTCGGCGCGCCGCTGGCCATCGAGGGCCTGCTGGCGTTCTTCCTGGAGTCCACGTTCCTCGGCCTGTGGATCTTCGGGTGGGACCGGCTGTCCAAGAAGGTCCACCTCGCCTGCATCTGGCTGGCCGCGATCGGGACCTGGCTCAGCGCCTACTTCATCCTGGCCGCCAACTCGTGGATGCAGCACCCGGTCGGCTTCGAGGTCAACCCGGTCAGCGGCCGGGCCGAGCTGCACAGCATCGCGGCGGTGCTCACCAACTCGACCACCCTGGTGACCTTCCCGCACACCATCACGGCGGCCATGGTCACCGCGGGCGCCTTCATGCTGGCGATCAGCGCCTGGCACGTGCGGCGCCGCAACCAGCCCGAGGTGTTCCGCCCCAGTCTGCGGCTCGGCGCCTGGGTGGTGCTCGTCGCCGGCCTCGGCGTCGTGGTCACCGGCGACCTGCAGGCGCGCATCATGACCGAGCAGCAGCCGATGAAGATGGCCGCGGCCGAGGCGCTGTACAACACCTCCCAGCCCGCCAGCTTCTCGATCTTCACCGTCGGCTCGCTCGACGGCAGCCAGGAGATCGCCAGCATCCGGATCCCGCACCTGCTGTCGTTCATGGCCACCGGCGACCCGAACGGCCAGGTCGAGGGCATCAACGACCTGCAACGCGAGTACGAGCGGACGTACGGCCCGGGCGACTACACACCGTCCATCCCGGTCACCTACTGGTCCTTCCGGCTCATGATCGGTTTCGGGGTGCTGGCCATGCTCGTCGCCGCCCTGGCGCTGTGGCTCACCCGCGGTGACCGCACCCCCACCAGCCGCGTGCTGTGGTTCGCCGCCCTGTGGACCTTCGCGATGCCGCTGCTGGCCAACTCGTTCGGCTGGATCTTCACCGAGATGGGCCGCCAGCCGTGGACCGTCTTCGGAGTGTTCAAGACCGCGCAGAGCGTGTCGCCGTCGGTCGGCGCCGCCTCGGTGGCCACCTCCCTGGGCGTGCTCAGCCTGCTCTACGGCGTACTCGCCGTCGTCGAGGTGGGGTTGTTGCTGCGCTACGCCCGCGCCGGAGCCCCCGAGCCGCCACCCGAGGAGAGCGACTCCGACGCCGACCGCCCGCTCGCCTTCGCGTACTGAGGGGCCGCGTGACCATGGAACTCACCACCATCTGGTTCGCCCTCATCGCCATCCTTTGGGCGGGCTACTTCCTGCTCGAGGGCTTCGACTTCGGCGTCGGCATCCTGCTGCCCGTGCTGGGCCGCGACGACCGGGAACGCCGCCTGCTCATCAACACCATCGGCCCGGTCTGGGACGGCAACGAGGTGTGGCTGCTCGTCGCGGGCGGCGCCACCTTCGCCGCCTTCCCGGAGTGGTACGCCACCCTGTTCTCCGGCTTCTACCTGCCGCTGCTGATCATCCTGGTGGCACTGATCCTGCGCGGGGTCGCGTTCGAGTACCGCGGCAAGATCGACGACGGGCGGTGGCGGCGCCGGTGGGACCTGTGCATCATCGGCGGCAGCCTGGTGCCCGCCGTGCTGTGGGGGGTGGCGTTCGGCAACATCGTGCGCGGGGTGCCCCTGAACGCCGAGCACGAGTACGTGGGCGGCTTCCTCGACCTGCTCAACCCGTACGCGCTGCTGGGCGGCCTGACCACCCTGACCCTGTTCACCCTGCACGGCGCGGTGTTCCTGGCGCTGAAGACCGACGGGGAGGTACGGCACCGCGCCGGGCGGCTGGCCGCCACCCTGGGCGTGCCCGCGATCGTGGTCGCGGGAGGCTTCCTGCTGTGGACCGCCCTCGCCCACCACGACGTGGGTGGCTGGGTGCTGTCCGGCCTGGCCGCGCTCGCCCTCGCCGGGGCCGTGGTGGCGGCCCGGCTGCGCCGCGAGGGGTGGGCGTTCCTGGCCACCGGCACCACCGTCGTGCTGGCCACGTTCGCGCTGTTCGTCACGCTGTTCCCGAACGTGATGCCGTCCACCATCGACCCGGCCTTCAGCCTGACGGTGGACAACGCCTCGTCGACGCCGTACACGCTGCGGGTGATGACCTGGGTGGCGCTGGCCTTCACCCCGATCGTGCTGGGCTACCAGGGCTGGACGTACTGGGTGTTCCGCAAGCGGCTCACCGTCGAGCACATCCCCCCGGCGGTGGTGGTGCCCGCCCGGGAAACCGCGTGAGGCCCCTCGACCCGCGGCTGCTGCGCCACGCGCGCGCTACCCGTACGTACCTGGCGGCCACGGCCGGGATCGGCGCGGCGCTGGCCGTCCTGGTGGTGGCGCAGGCGACCCTGCTGGCCGACGGGATCACGGCGGTGTTCCTGGGCGGCGCCGGACCGGCCGCGCTGAGCTCCACCCTGGGCTGGCTGACCGTGGTGGTCGTGGCCCGGGCCGCGCTGTGCTGGGCGCAGGAGGTCACCTCCACCCGCGCCGCGGCCGGCGTCAAGAGCGAACTGCGCGGGCGCCTGCTGTCCCACCTCGCCCGGCTCGGCCCGGCCGCGCGGACCGGCACCGGCGGATACGCCACCCTCGCCACCCGGGGCCTGGACGCGCTCGACGCGTATTTCGCCCGCTACCTGCCGCAGCTCGTGCTGGCCGCGCTGGTCCCGGCGATCGTGCTGGCCCGGCTGCTGCCCGCCGACCTGATCGCCGCCGTCACGATCGCGCTGACCCTGCCGCTGATCCCGGTGTTCATGGCGCTGGTCGGCTGGCACACCGAGGCCGCGAACCGGCGCCAGTTCCGGCTGCTCACCCGGCTCTCGCGGCACTTCCTCGACGTGGTCGCGGGCCTGCCCACCCTGCGGCTGTTCGGCCGCGCCAAGGCGCAGGCGGAGACGATCCGGCGGATCAGCGAGGAGCAGCGCCGCCGCACGATGCGGACGCTGCGCACTGCGTTCCTCTCCTCGCTGGTGCTGGAACTGCTGGCCACCCTGTCCGTGGCCCTGGTCGCGGTCGGGGTGGGCCTGCGTCTGGTCGCGGGGCACCTGGATCTGTCCACCGCGCTGCTGGTGCTCATCCTCGCCCCCGAGGCCTACCTGCCGCTGCGGGCGGTCGGGGCGAACTACCACGCCAGCGCGGAAGGGCTGGCCGCCGCGGAGGAGGTGTTCGCCGTGCTGGAGACCCCGGTACCACCGGCCGGCACCCGGCCCGCCCCGGACGCCGCCACCGCCGAGCTGGTCTTCGACGACGTCGAGGTCGCCTATCCCGGTCGCGACGGGGCGGCGCTGCGGCTGAACGCCCGGATCGCGCCCGGGCAGATCGTGGCGCTCACCGGCCCCAGCGGCTGCGGCAAGTCCACCGCACTCGCGGTCCTGCTCGGCTTCGCGGTACCCACCCGGGGGCGGGTCACGGTCGGCGGGGTTCCGCTGTCCGAGATGGACCCGGCGCGGTGGCGCGACCGGATCGCCTGGGTGCCGCAGCGCCCGCACCTGTTCGCGGGCACCATCCGCGACAACGTCACCCTCGCTACCGGGGCGGGCCGGCCCGGCCCGCCGAGTGCCGCCGTCGGCCATCCGGCCGGCCCGGCCGCCGAGACCGGCTCCAGCGCCGCCCGGCGGGCCGAGGCCGGCGATCAGGAGGTCTGGTGGGCGCTGGAGCAGGCTGGGGTCGCCGATGCGGTCGCCGCCCTGCCCGGCGGACTCGACACCGTGCTCGGCGATGACGGTGCCGGGCTGTCGGCGGGGCAGCGGCAACGTCTCGCGCTGGCCCGGGCGTTCCTGCGCGACGCCCCGATCGTGCTGCTCGACGAACCCACCGCCAACCTCGACGACGCCACCGCCGCCACGGTCACGGCCGCGATCCGGCGGCTCGCCCACGGCCGTACCGTCGTGCTGGCCGCCCACCGCCCCGAGCTGATCGCGCTGGCCGACCGGGCACTGCCGCTGGCCCCCGCACTGGCGGGTGCGCGATGAGCTGGTGGCGGCTACTGGGCGCGGTCGCCCGCCCCGCCGCGGGCCGCCTCACCGTGGCGGTGCTGGCGGGGGTGGCGGCGGCCGGGGCGGGCGTCGGGCTCATGGCCACCGCCGCGTGGCTCATCTCCCGCGCCGCCCTGCACCCCCCGGTGCTGCACCTGATGGTGGCGATCGTCGCCGTGCGCGCGTTCGGCATCAGCCGCGGCGTGCTGCGCTACGCGGAGCGGCTGATCGGGCACGACGCCGCCCTGCGGGTGCTGGGCGCCCTGCGGGTCCGGCTCTACACCCGGCTGGAACGCCTCGCCCCGGCCGGGCTGGCCGAGTACCGCCGCGCGGACCTCGTGCAGCGGATGGTCGGCGACGTGGACGCGGTGCTGGACCTGCTGACCCGGGTCGTGTTGCCGTACGCGGTCGCCGCCGTCGTGGGCGCCGGGTCGGTCGGGCTCGTCGGGTTCCTGTGCCCGCCCGCAGGCGTCGTCCTGGCGCTCGGCCTGCTGGGCGTCGGCCTGCTCGTCCCGCTGCTGCAGGCCGCGACGGCCCGCCGCGCCGACGGGCGGTTCGCCCCGCTGCGCGGCGAACTCGCCACCGACGCGGTCGACCTGCTGCACGGCCTGCCCGACCTTGTCGCGTACGGTGCCGCCGACGCCCAGCTGGCCCGCCTCGCCGCCACCGACGCGCGGCTGCGCGCCGCGCAGCGCCGCTCCAGCGCGTCCACGGGCACGTCGGCGGCGGTGAGCGCGCTGGCCACCGGCCTCTGTGTCGTCGCCGGGCTGGCCGCCGGCGCGGTGGCCGTCCGCGCCGGCACCCTGCCCGGTGAGCTGCTGGCCGTCGTGGTGCTCACCCCACTCGCGGTGTTCGAGGCGGCGGCCGGGCTGCCCGCCGCCGCCCAGCGCTACGCCGCCGCCCGCGGTTCGCTGCGCCGCCTCGCCGACGTGTGCGCCGCCCCCGACCCGGTGGCCGAGCCGGACCAGCCGGCCGAGGTGCCCGCGGGCCCGCACACCCTGCGCGTGTCCGGGGTCAGCGCCGCCTGGGTCCCCGGCCGTCCCGTGGTGCACGGCGTCGACCTGGAGCTGAGCCCGGGGCGGCGGGTCGCCCTGGTCGGGGCGAGCGGCAGTGGCAAGAGCACCGTCGCCGCGCTGCTGGTCCGCTGGCTCGACCCGTGCGCGGGGCGGATCACCCTGGACGGGGTGGACCTGCGCCGCATCCCGGGGGATCAGGTCCGCCGGGTCGTCGGCTACCTGCCGGAGGACGCGTACCTGTTCGACACCACCATCGAGGAGAACCTGCGGATCGGGCGGCGCGACGCCACCGTGGCGCAGCTGCGGGCCGCGCTCGCCGACGCCCGGCTGCTCGACTGGGTGGACGGCCTGCCGCTCGGCCTCGACACCCCGGTGGGGGAGCACGGCATGGCGCTCTCCGGTGGCCAGCGCCGCCGCCTCGCCCTGGCCCGGGCGCTCCTGGCCGACTTCAGCATCCTCGTGCTCGACGAGCCCACCGAACACCTCGACGAGGCGACTGCGGCGGCGCTGACCCGGGACCTGCTGGCGGCGGCGCGTGACCGTGCGGTGCTGCTCATCACCCACCGTACCGACGGGCTGTCCGACGTGGACGAGGTGATCCGGCTGGGCGCCGTGCCCACCCCGGTGGCCGCGTAGGGCCTGCCCCGCCAGGCCGACCGACCCTGCCCGGTGCGGCGCCCGCCGGGAAGGCTCAAGGTGCCCCACGGACGGGGGTGGAGCGCCGCGATCAGGTCACTCAGCCCGGACCGGCCGGGGTGGAGTGCGGGGCGAGCGTCGCCTGATGGACCGCCTGCAGCAGCTCCCCGGCGGTGAACGGCTTGTAGACGATGGGGACGCCGGCGGCGAGCAGCCGTAGCACCTCGGCGCTGGCCGCGCTGTAACCCGACACCAGCAGCACCCCGACGGCGGGGTGGTCGCGCCGGACGGCGTCGACGAGCTGGGCCCCCGACATCCCGGGCATCACGATGTCGGTGAGCAGCAGGTCGAACGGCTGCTCGGCCAGGTGGTCGAGGGCGGCTTGTCCGCTCTGGACCGTGGTGACGTCGTAGCCGTGGGCCCGCAGAATGCGCGCGGCGATCTGGCTCACCTCGCCGTCGTCCTCGGCCAGCAGGACGTGCCGGCCCTCGCCGCGCGGTCCGCGTTCGGCGGCGGGGCTCTCCGCCACCGCCGGGGCGGTGGTCAGCGGGAGCAGGATGTGGAACGTCGTACCGACGGTGCTGTCGGAGCCGAGGCTGATGCTGCCGCCGGCCTCGGTGACGATGCCGTAGACGGTGGCCAGGCCCAGCCCCGTGCCGCGGTGCCGGCTCTTGGTGGTGAAGAACGGCTCGAAGATGTGGGCGGCCACGTCGGGCGGCACGCCGGTGCCGGTGTCGCTGACAGTGAGATGGGCGTACTGGCCGGGCGGCAGCGGCGGCCGGCGGGTGGGGTCCTCGGCGAGCTCGGTGGTGGCGGCCTCGATTTTGACGACACCGCCGTCCGGCATGGCGTCGCGGGCGTTGATGACGAGATTGAGCAGGATCTGTTCGACGCGGCCCCGGTCGGCGCGGATGACCAGGGGTTCGGCGGCGGGGCGGGTGACCAGCTGGATGTGGGCGCCGATGGTGCGGTCGAGCAGGGCGCGGGTCTCGTCGATGACGGCGTTGAGGTCGATGTGCTCGGTGGTGGCGGGTTCCTCGCGGGCGAACAACAGCAGCTGCCGGGTCAGGTCGCGGGCACGTTCGGCGCCCGCGCGGGCACGGGTCAGGTCCTCACGCGTGTCGGCCTCCGCCGATTCGAGGGCGAAGTCCACGTAGTTGATGATGATTGCCAGCAGGTTGTTGAAGTCGTGGGCGACGCCGCCGGCGAGCTGACCGAGGCTCTCCATCCGCTCCGCGCGGGCGGAACGTTCGAGGACCCGCTTGCGATCCGTGATGTCCCGTTCGGTGGCCGCGGCGCCGACCACGGTGCCGTGCCGGTCGCGGATGGGTGAGACGCTGGCGGAGATGTCGAGGACGGTGCCGTCCTGGCAGACGCGGCGCGACTCGAAGTGGGCGATCCGCTCGCCCCGCGCGATCCTGGCGAGGGACTGGGGGAAGTGGGGCGCCCGGTCGGGGGTGAGCAACCTCAGCACGCTCTGACCGATCATCTCCTCGGCCCGGTAGCCGTACATCCGTTCCGCTCCGGGGTTCCATGAGGTGACGATGCCGTTCAGGTCGGAGGTGATGATCGCGTCCTCCGACGACAGGACGATCTCGGCCAGCCTCGACTCGTCCTCGGCCGCCCGATGGGTCCGGCGCTCCAGGGTGCGCTGGTGGTAGGCGAAGCCGACGCTCAGCCCGGCCAGCCCGGCGATGACCCACAGGCGCAGCACCTGATCCGTGGTCCCGGCCAGCCCCTGCCAGGTCGACGTGCCCCACGCCACCAGCAGGGCCAGGAGCCCGATCATGGCCACCGCCCACGGGCGGGCCGACACGGCCGCCACGGGCGGTCCGATCGCGGCCACCCCGAACACCATCAGTTCCGGCGGCGTGGCGAGATCCGCGACGCCTATGGCCACGACGAGCACCACCGCGGCGGCCAGCACCACGTTGCGCCACCGGTCGTGACCCGCCGTGGCGCGGTCGCGCCGCCGTTGCCGATACCTCATGGGCAGCCCCCGCGGACCGGGTCGGATCCTCACAGACCCCGTGGCTCCCGGCCTCCGGACGGTGGTGACGTTGTTGGTTTCAGGATGGCATGCCGGAACCGGGCAGCCGCCGTACCCGGAGATTCCGCCGCTGACCTTGAAGAGTTCGGGTCAGCGCCGCACCCGAACCCATCAAGATCCGGGAGGTCAGCGCCCGCGCAGCGCGGGTTCCTTCGCCGGTGCGGGCCGCTCCGCCGGGACCGGGATCACCACCACCGGGCAGGTCGCCTTGCGGATGCACTCTTCGCTGACCGAGCCGAGCACGGTGTGGCGTACCCGGCTGTGCCCGTGGCTGCCCAGCACCAGCAGGTCCGCGGCGGACGCGGCGGCGCTCAGCACGTCGGCCGGGCGCCCCTCGATGACCTCCGCGGCGACCGGCTGGGCCGTGCCACGCCGGTCTGCCAGGGCCTTGACCTCCCGGTCCAGGAGCTCGGCGGCCCGTTGCGCCTCCTCCTCGGGGCCGGTGGCGGTCATCGGGCCGTACTCGATGCCGTCCCACGACCAGGCGATGACGGCCTGGACCGCGCCGCCCCGGGCGGCGGCCTCGCGGGCGGCCCACTCCAGGGCGCGCCGGCTGCCTACCGAGCCGTCCACGCCCACCACGATCAGGTAACTGTCGGTCATCGCTTCCACGTCCTTCCGGCGTTGACGGCGGCCACGATCAGTCGACTAGGACTTCCGCCACGTCCCGGCGCGGCGTCGGCTGGCCGGGCTGGCCGTAACCGATGCGCAGCGCCATCTGCGGAGTCCCGAAGCGCCCCAGCGAGCGGCGCAGCTGCTCGCGGGCGGCGGGCACCTCGATGGGCTGGGAGATCATGGAGCTGGCCAGGCCTGCGTCGGTGGCGGTCAGCAGCACCCGTTGCAGCGCCTGCCCGGCCTGGAGCTGGTCGACGGCGCGATCGCCCGCGGTGCCCAGGATGGCCACGAGCGGCTCCGGTTCGAAGTCGCGGCCCGGAGCGCGCCGGTGCTCCGCGAACGGCCGGGTCGGCAGCAGGTCCTGCGGCTCCGGGCTGGGCGCCCCCGCGGTCACCGGTACGCCGTCCAGCGCGGCGTCCGAGTGCGCCCAGCTGACCAGCTCCGCCTGGTAGCGGGGGTTGCGCCGGAGCACCCGGTCGGCGCTCTGCGCGATCTCCGCGAAGCCGCTGAGCGCGGTCATCCCGACCAGCAGGTCGAGCCAGCCCGCCTCCGCCCGGGCGGCCTCGATGAGCAGCGCCCGGACCTCCGAGGGCACCGGGTTCGGCCAGAACGGTCGCCGATTGCTGAACCGGTGCGGGATGGCCGCGCACAGATCCTGCTCCCGGTACGTGGCCGGGCGCTGCTCGGCCGGGGTCAGGCGGGCCATCACCTCGGGGGCGGCGTCGGCCGGGCGCAGCGTCACCTCGGCCGGGGTGCCCGCCACCGCGAGCGCGAGCCGGGCGTTGAAGGTGGCCGCCCCGCAGGCGATCCGCAGCGCCCAGCCTGCCCGGTCGGCCACGGCGAGCTGCCGGGCCGTGTCGGAAAGCACCTCGATGCCGCCGTCGTGCAGCCGGAACAGCCACGGCTGGCTGTTGTGCAGCGACGGCGCGCGGATCCCCGCGGCGGCGGCCCGGCGCAGGTCGGCTTCGGTGTAGCGCGCCGTCACGGCAACTCTCCCTCTCCTTGGTCGAACTCTGCTTGGCCGAACCCTGTTCGGTCGAACTCTGCTTGGCCGATCGGGACCACGGCGACCGGGCAGCCGGCACGCCGGGCGACCGTCAGGGGCACGTCGCCGGTGCGGGTGCGGGCCAGTAGGCCCCGGTGTTTGTCGCCCACGACGAGCAGGTGCGCGCCGAGGCCGGCGCGGCGCAGGCCGTCGGCGACCCGCCCGTTGAGTACGGCCCGGCGCACCCGGGACCGGGGATAACGCAGCATCCACGGCTCCACCTCGGCGCCCAGCAGTTGCAGGGCGGGCGGTTCCGTGGCGCCGTGCGGGGACACCGTGACCTCGTCGGAGAAGAAGTCGTCGGCGGTCCGGGCGGAGACGTGCGCCGCGGCCACCGGCAACCGGTGCTCGTCCGCGTACGCGAAGCCGAACTCCAGGGCGGCCCGGCCGGCGGCGCTGCCGTCCACGCCGACCACCACGTGCCCGGCCAGCGGCGCCCCGCGCCCGGCGCTCACCGGGCGCACCACGACCACGGGGCACCGCGCGTGGTGCACGATGCGCCGTACCGTGTGGCCGTCGCCGCCGGAGCCGATGACCAGCAGGTCCGCGCCGGCCGACGCGGCGGCCAGCGCGGTGCCGGGGTCGCCGACCTGGATGCGCAGGTGCACCCGGTGCCCGCCCAGCTGGGTACGGGTGGCCGACAGCGCCCGCGACAGCGCGGGATCGGCCAGCTCCAGCAGGGCGGGGGCGGGTTCGCCGGCCAGCCCGGCCAGCGGCGAGCCCGGTTCGGCCACCCGCAACAGCTCCAGCCGCATGCCGGTCTGGTAACCGGCCTGCTCGGCCGCCCAGGCCAGCGTCTGCCATCCGCCCGCCCCGCCGACGCCGGCAGCCACCGTGGCGACCATGGCAACCACCTACTCCACGATTTCGATCACGTCGGTGGCGGTGCGCCGGGGCGCGGCCGGCAGCGGCTCCGCCTGGTCCAGGTAGCCCAGGCGCACCACGAGGTACGGCTCGCCGACCCCGGCCAGCAGCTCGCGCAGCAGGTGCCGGGGCCAGTCCACCTCGATGGTGTCGCTCAGCGGCGCGGTGGCCAGGCCGGCGGCGGTGGCGGACAGCAGCAGCGCCGACAGCGCCTCCCCGCCGCGCAGCACGTCGGCCGGGCGGTCGGTGAGGCCGAACAGCACCACGAACGCGGCGCCCAGGTCGAAGCCCTCACCCGGGTCCAGACCCGCTCCGCCGTCCGGGGCGTAGTCGCGCACCGGCACCCGGCGGGCCGTGGGCCGGACCGCGGTGGCGGCCGGGACGCCGTCGCCGCTGCCCTCGGGCCGGTGTGTCCACTGCTCCAGCTCGGCCCGGTACGCCGGATCCTGCTGCTCGGCGTCCGCCGCCCGGCCGGCGGAGGTGGCCAGCATCGGCATCTGGTCACGCCGGACGACGTGCAGGTAGGCGCCCTGCGCCTCGACGGCCCGCCGGAGCTGTGCCAGCACGTCCTCCGGCACGGTGCGTTCGCTGTACGCGCGCCGGTCGGTGCGCCGGCGCGGGATCGCGTCGGCGAGTCGTTGCGCGTCGGGGTCCGGGCGGCCTGGCTCGCCGATGGTGACCAGCGCCAGCAGGTGCGGATCGGTGTCGGGCTGGCGTACCACCTGCGGCTGGTAGCCGGCGGCGGCGAGAGCGACGCGGGCGTGGTGCAGGGCGGTGCCGCAGCTGAGTAGCAGCAGCCGGCCGTCCGGGTCGGTGGCGTCCAGCTTGCGTGCCGGGTCCGCGTACAGCGCGGCCGTGTCGCCCGTGATGCGCCAGCGCCACGGCTGGGTGTTGAACACCGACGGGGCGGACAGCGACGCGCGGGCGGCGTCGGCGAGGACCTCGGTGGCGCGCTGGCGCGTGCCGTACTCGGACGGTGCGGTCATGGTGGGAAACCTCCTGCTGGTCTCCCCTCACGATCGTTGCTGCGCCCGGTGTCCGTTCAGGGCCGAAAGACCCCTGTCATCCGGTCATTCGGAGAGGGGAACCCGCCAGGTGACGATCGTGCCGCCGGTGCCGCCACGGCCCATCTCGAAGCTGCCGCCGAGGTCCGTGGCGCGCTCGCCCATGTTCACCAACCCGCCCCGGGCCTGCTCCGGGTCGGCGCCGACGCCATCGTCCTCAATGGTCAGCGTGAGGTGGTCCCCGGTGGCCCGGACGGAGACCCGCGCGGCGCTGGCCCGGGCGTGCCGGGCGACGTTCGACAGCGCCTCGCGCAGCACCGCCATCAGCTCGGGCACGACGTCGTCGGGCACCACGCTGTCCACCGGCCCGGAGACGTCCAGGACCGGCCGGAAGCCCAGCGCGTCGGCGGCGGCCTGGACGGCGTCGCTGAGTTCGGTGCGCAGGGTGGCCTCGGCGGGGGCGCGCAGTTCGAAGATCGAGCGGCGGATGTCGCGGATAGTGGCGTCCAGGTCGTCCACGGCGGCGTTGATGCGTTTGGCGGCCTCGGGGCGCAACGCGTGCGGTGCCACTCCCTGCAGGTGCATGCCGGTGGCGAACAGCCGCTGGATCACCACGTCGTGCAGGTCGCGGGCGATGCGTTCGCGGTCCTCCAGTACCACGAGCAGTTCCCGTTCGTCCTGGGCGCGGGCGCGTTCCAGGGCGAGGGCGGCCTGCCCGGCGAAGCTGGACAGCAGGGCCGCGTCGTCGCCGTCGCCCGGCCCGCTGCCGGGGCGCTGGGCGACGATCAGCACGCCGCGGATCTTGTCGGAGCCGGCCAGCGGGGCCACCATGGCCGGTCCCTCCGGCACCGGGCCCGGCCAGTCGGCGGCCGTGCGCAGGTTGTCGACGACCCGGTACTTCTCGTGGCCGAGCGCGTCGAGCGCGTCGCCGTCGGCGACGAGCTGCCTGCCCACCAGGGCCGCCGGGTACGGGTCGGGCCCGTCGGCCACCTCGATGGTGTAGCGGGCGTTGTCCTCGTCGTACAGCAGCACGAGGACGAGGTCGGCGTCGGCGACCTCGCGGGCGCGGCGGGCGATCAGGCGCAGCGCCTCCGTGCGGCGTACCGTGCCGAGCAGCACGGAGGTGATCTCGGCGGTGGCGGCCAGCCAGCGTTCCCGGCGCTGGGCCAGCGCGAACAGCCGGGCGTTGTCGATGGCGATGCTGGCCGCCGCGGCCAGCGCCACGACGATCTCCTCGTCGTCCTCGCTGAACTCGTCCGCGCCGATCTTCTCGGCCAGGTACAGGTTGCCGAAGATCTGGTCGCGGGCGCGCACCGGCACGCCGAGGAAGCTGTGCATCGGCGGGTGGTGCGGCGGGAAGCCGAACGAGCGCGGGTGGGTGGTGATGTCGGGCATCCGAACGGCCTTCGGATCCGTGATCAGCAGGCCGAGCACGCCCCGGCCACGGGGCAGGTCCCCGATGGCGGCGTGGGTCTTCTCGTCGATGCCGTGGGTGATGAAGTCCGACAGGTCGCGCCGGTCCGGGCCGAGCACGCCCAGTGCGCCGTAGCGGGCGCCGACCAGCGCGCAGGCGGCCTGCACGATGCGTTGCAGGGTCATCCGCAGGTCCAGGTCGGTGCCGATGCCGACCACCGCGTCGAGCAGGGCGCGCAGCCGTTCCCGGCTGGCGACGATCTCGCCGACCCGGTCGAGGGTCTCCTGCAGCAGCTCGTCGAGGCGCACCCGGGACAGGGGGGACAGCCCTAGCGAGGGTGGTTCGTGCGCGGATTTACCCATGTCGGGGGTGTCGACCATGAGCCGATGCTAGCGGTGCGGGCGGCGTCCGCCGCTCACGCATGCGCGAGGTCGTGGACGACCGCCACCGGGCACCGCGAGTGGTGCAGCAGGTGCTGGCTGACGGAGCCGCGCAGCAGGCCGTGCCACGCGCCGTGGCCGTGGGTGCCGAGCACGACGAGCTGGGCGGCTTCGCTGCTGTGCGCCAGCGCGTGTGCGGGATCGCCGGTGACCACCTCTGACGTGACCGCCACCTGCGGGAAGGCGTCGCGCCACGCGTCCACCATCGCGGCC
The DNA here is from genome assembly GCF_004217545.1 of Krasilnikovia cinnamomea. Lineage (NCBI taxonomy): Bacteria > Bacillati > Actinomycetota > Actinomycetes > Micromonosporales > Micromonosporaceae > Krasilnikovia > Krasilnikovia cinnamomea. The sequence continues at coordinate 7,379,750 of NZ_SHKY01000001.1, read as the reverse complement.
AGGTGCCGGTTCTGCTCCGCCTCGCTCACCCGGGGGGTGGGCGGGTTGCCGTCGCCCGGCGGGGTCCAGGCGTGGACGGCGCGCAGCCCGGTGCCGCGCGCGGCGGCCTGCGTGAACGCGAACGCCAGGGCGGGCGGGGTGCGGTTGGAGTCGTCGACGCCGACCACCACGGGCGCGGCCGGGTCGCTGGCGCCGCGCACCACCACGACGGGGCAGTGCGCGTGGGCGCTGACCCCCACACTGACCGAGCCGAGCAGGCTGCCGACGGCGGTGTGCCCGCGGCTGCCCAGCACCACCAGGCTGGCGTGGGCCGAGCGCTCGATGAGGGTGAGCACGGCGCCGGAGTGGGCGACCGACGTGGACACCTCGACGCCGGGGTGGCTGAGCCGGGCCGCGGCTGCGGCGCGTTCGAGCATGCCCTTGATGGCCCGTTCCGTCTCGGGGTCGGGCCACGGTGCCGGGACGGGGACGGTCGCGGCGGCGGGTGACCACGTCGGCCATTCGTACGCGCAGCACAGCTGCACGGGCGCGCCGGTGCGGGCGGCCTCGTCCATGGCCCACCGGCTGGCGGCCCGCGCGTCCGGTGAACCGTCGTACCCGACAATGATCATCTTTTCGGGCATGGCCGGGCCCCTTTCCGTGTCTGTTCCCTGATCGTCGGCCGCCGGGTGGCCCCCCGGTCAGGGCGCCTGGTCCCGTCCGGACGGGCCGTCCGGCCCGGCGCGGGACCTTCGTCCCTTGGTCATCGCATCACCGGCAGGGTAGGAAAGAGCAATGATCCGAGTTTTCCTGCTCGACGACCATGAGGTCGTCCGGCGTGGCCTGGCCGATCTGCTGCACGCGGCCGGCGATATCGAGGTGGTCGGCGAGTCCGGCTCGGCCCAGGAGGCGGCCCGCCGCATTCCCGCCCTGCGCCCGGACGTGGCGGTCCTCGACGCGCGCCTGCCCGACGGCAACGGCATCGACGTGTGCCGCGATGTGCGCGCGATCGATTCGTCGATCAAGGGACTGATCCTCACGTCCTACGAGGACGACGAGGCGCTGTTCGCGGCCATCATGGCCGGCGCCTCGGGGTACGTGCTCAAGCAGATCCGCGGCACGGACCTGGTCGACGCGGTGCGCCGGGTCGCGGCCGGGCAGTCGCTGCTCGACCCTGCGGTCACCCAACGGGTGCTGGAGCGCATCCGCAACGGGGTGGAGCAGCCGCGCGAACTGGCCTCGCTGACCGAGCAGGAGCGCCGGATCCTGGAGTACGTGGCCGAGGGCCTGACCAACCGGGAGATCGCCGGGCGGATGTTCCTGGCGGAGAAGACGGTGAAGAACTACGTCTCCAGTCTGCTGGCCAAGCTGGGCCTGGAGCGCCGCACGCAGGCGGCGGTGCTGGCCACCCGGCTGCTGGGGGAGCACCCGCACACGCTCTGAGACCGGGCCGTGAACCATACGGTGCGCCCCGGGACCGGTGGGTCCCGGGGCGCCCTTGCGCCCGCGCCGTGGCGGGCCGGATCAGCCGGTCAGGACGCGGGCGGCCCGGTCCGGTTGAGGTAGACGGCGTTGTTGGTGCCGCGGATGAACAGGTCCAGCGAGCCCTGGTACACGCCGGGGCCGGGTGCGGACAGTGTCGCGCCGCCGCCGGGCACCTGGGACCACCCGCTCCACACCCCGTTCGTCAGCGCGTTGACGTAGATCGCGTTGTTGGTGCCCCGCACGAACAGGCCCAGCGAACCCCGGTACGCGATGGGGGCCGGGGACGAGGGGCTCGCGCCGCCGCCGGGCACCTGGTACCAGCCGCTCCACGCGCCGTTGGACGACATCCAGTTGCCGTAGAGGCGGTTGTCGGAGCTGCGGGCGAACAGGTACAGCGTGTTCTGGTACACGGCCGCGCCGGGACCCGAGGGGGTCGCGCCGCCGCCGGGCACCTGGTACCAGCCGCTCCACGCGCCGTTGTAGTCCCGGTTGACGTAGAGGCGGTTGTCCGTGCCCTGGACGAACAGGTACAGCGTGTTCTGGTAGACCACCGCGCTCGGCGTGCCGCGGGTCGCCCCGCCGCCGGGCACCTGGGACCAGCCGGACCACGTCGTGCCGTTGAGCCGGTTGAGGTAGATCCGGTCGTCGGTGCCGCGGGTGAACAGGTGCAGCTGCGACTGGTACACCGTGGCCGCGGGGGCGGACGGGGTGGCGCCGCCACCGGCCACCTCACGCCAGCCGTACCAGAACACGCCGTCGGCGGCCTGGGTGTAGATCTTGTTGTCCGTCCCCCTGACGAACAGGTACTGGATGTCGTTGTAGACGGCGGTGGCGGGCTGGTCGGCCGTCGTCCCGCCGCCCGGCACCGGCACCCAGCCGGTCCAGGCCGCCGACGGCGGCGCGGCACTGGCGGCGGCGGGTTGCGCCACCGCGAGCGCCGTGATCGTGATCATCGCGGCGAGGCCCGCGACGATCGCGCGGACGATGCGCCGGCCCCCACCGGCGTGCGCCTGATGAACCATGAGTGGTTCCCCCTTCGATCATCTCCGCACTCCGATGTGCGAAGCCATCGATACTGATCGATCGATCGGACCGTACTGAGGGAGCGTTCAGGGGAACTAGAGGCTTTGGACCCTTGCCGGCCACGTCACGTCAGGTGACGAAGAGGCCACGCTCGCGGAACTGCCCGCGAACCCGGTCGAGCAGTTCGGGGCTTGGGCTCGGGGTGTCCTTGAGCGGGTAGTCCAGCCCGAGCGCCGCGTACTTCGGCGCGCCGAGGGTGTGGAACGGCAGCACCTCGACCCGTTCGACCGTGCCCACCCCGGCCACGATGTCGGCCACCGCGGCCACGTTGTCCACGGCGTCCGTGAGCCCGGGTACGAGCACGAAACGCACCCAGATCGGGGTGCCCCGTTCGGCCAGCCGGTGCGCGAAGCGGACCGTCGGCGCCAGCCGCCCGGTCCGGGTCACCTTCCGGTACGTCTGCGCGTCGCCGGATTTCACGTCCAGCAGCACCAGATCGGTGGCGTCCAGCAGCTCGTCGTCCGCGCGTTCGTCGAGGAAGCCGCTGGTGTCCAGCGCGGTGTGCAGGTCCACGGCCTTGCAGGCCTGGAACACCGCGCGGACGAAGTCGGGCTGCTGCAGCGGGTCGCCGCCGGACAGGGTGACACCGCCCCGCGCGATCTTGACGAAGCGCTCGTACCGGTGGACCTTCGCCATGAGTTCGTCCACCGTGGTGGCGGTGCCGCTACGCCGGTACCAGGTGTCCGGGCTGTGGCAGTAGAGGCAGCGCAGCGGGCAACCGGCGAGGAACGCCACGAACCGGGTGCCGGGGCCGTCCACCCCGACGGACACGTCGTAGGAGTGGACGGCGCCGACGATCCGTTTCAGCGCTGTGGTCACAGCGCGCCGTGGAAGGTGCGCGAGATGACGTCGCGCTGCTGCTCCGCGGTGAGCCGCACGAAGTTCACCGCGTACCCCGAGACCCGGATGGTCAGTTGCGGGTAGTTCTCCGGATGCACCATCGCGTCCTCCAGGGTGGCCCGGTCCAGGACGTTGACGTTGAGGTGGAAGCCGCCCGCGTCGGTGTAGCCGTCGAGCACCCCGACCAGGTTGTCGATCCGCTCTTCGCGGGTGTGGCCCAACCCGTCCGGGGTCACGGTCGCGGTCAGCGAGATGCCGTCGCGGGCGCTGCGGTACGGCAGCTTCGCCACGCTCAGCGCGGCGGCGATCAGGCCGTGCTTGTCGCGCCCGTTCATCGGGTTGGCGCCCGGCGCGAACGGCTCCCCGGCGCGCCGGCCGTCCGGGGTGTTGCCGGTGTGCTTGCCGTACACCACGTTGGAGGTGATGGTGAGCACGGACAGGCTGGGCTCGGCACCCCGGTACGTGGGCTGGCGGCGCACCTTGTCCATGAACCGTTCCACGAGGTCCACCGCGATCGAGTCGACCCGGTCGTCGTTGTTGCCGAACGTCGGGTACTCGCCGTCCACCTGGTAGTCGACCGCGTGGCCCTCCGCGTCGCGCAGCACCTTGACCTGGGCGTGCTTGATCGCGGACAGGCTGTCCGTGGCGACCGACAGGCCCGCGATGCCGGTGGCCAGGAACCGGTGCACCGGGTGGTCGTGCAGGGCCATCTCGATCCGCTCGTACGCGTACTTGTCGTGCATGTAGTGGATCACGTTGAGCGCGTCGACGTACGTCTCGACCAGCCAGTCGAGGGTCTTGTCGTAGGCCGCCATCACCTCGTCGTAGTCCAGCACGTCGCTTTCCAGCGGCGGGCTCGGCGGGGCCACCTGCGCCCCGGTCAGCTCGTCGCGGCCGCCGTTGATCGCGTACAGCAGCGCCTTGGCGAGGTTGGCCCGGGCCCCGAAGAACTGCATGTCCTTGCCGACCCGCATCGCCGACACGCAGCAGGCGATCGCGGTGTCGTCGCTGTACGCGGGCCGCAGCAGGTCGTCGTTCTCGTACTGGATCGAGCTGGTGTCCAGCGACACCTGCGAGCAGAACCTCTTGAACCCCTCGGGCAGCTGCGGCGACCACAGCACGGTCAGGTTGGGTTCCGGGGCGGGCCCGAGGTTGTAGAGCGTCTGCAGGTAGCGGAAGCTGGTCCGGGTGACCAGCGGGCGCCCGTCGGTGCCGATGCCGCCGATCGCCTCGGTGACCCAGGTGGGGTCGCCGGAGAACAGTTCGTCGTACTCGGGTGTGCGCAGGAACCGGACGATCCGCAGCTTGATCACGAAGTCGTCGATCAGCTCCTGGGCGGCGGTCTCGTCCAGGGTGCCCTCGGCGAGGTCGCGCTGCAGGTAGATGTCGATGAAGGTGGAGGTGCGGCCCAGCGACATGGCCGCGCCGTTCTGCTCCTTGGTGGCGGCCAGGTAGCCGAAGTACAGCCACTGGATCGCCTCGCGGGCGGTGGTGGCGGGGCCGGACAGGTCGAATCCGTACGCCGAGGCCATCTCCTTCAGCTCGCCCAGGGCGCGGATCTGTTCCGCCAGCTCCTCCCGTTCGCGGATCACGTCCTCGCTGGAGAGGCGGTCGTCGGCGGCCTTGATCGCGCGGCGTTCGGCGATCAGGGTGTCGACGCCGTACAGGGCGATGCGGCGGTAGTCGCCGATGATGCGGCCGCGGCCGTACGCGTCGGGCAGGCCGGTGATGATGTGCGAGCGGCGGGCGGCCAGCACGTCGGCCGGGTACGCGTCGAAGACGCCGTCGTTGTGGGTCTTGCGGTACGTGGAGAAGATCTTCTTCACGGTCGGGTCGATCTCGTAGCCGTACGCCTTCAGCCCGCCCTCGACCATGCGCAGCCCTCCGGCGGGCATGATCGCCCGGCGCAGCGGGGCGCTGGTCTGCAAGCCCACGATCAGCTCGTTGTCGCGGTCCAGGTATCCCGGGGCGTGCGCGGTGATGGTCGACGGGGTGTGCGTGTCGACGTCGAAGATCCCGCGCTGGCGCTCCTCCACGAACATCTGCTGCAACGTCGTCCAGATCTGGCGGGTGCGCTCGGTGGGGCCGGCCAGGAACTCCGCCCCGCCGGTGTACGGCGTCACGTTGTCTCGGATGAATCCGGCGACGTCGATCGACGGACGCCAGCTCTGGCCGTCGAACCCCCGCCAGGCATCGTGCGATTCAGCCTGCATTGCCCCTCCTCGTGTCCATCTCCAGCATCGTCACCGGCCGCCCGCGCCGGACACGGCCGAAGGTCCTGTCCGCCCGGTGCCGCCGCCCTGCGCAGGACGGGCACCCGCGGGCCGGGCGGGAGCGCCGGGGCTGCCCGCCCGGGCGGGAAACGCCGCGGCGCCAGGCCCGGGCGGCGGGCCCGGGTCCTGGCGCCGCGGCGGGCGGTCAGGGGTTGGTGGGTGCCTCCGTCGTCGGCCACGTCCACTCCGCGATCTTCGGGTCGTCCTCGCCGTGGGTCCGGGTGTACGCCCGGGCCTGCTGGCGGGCGTCGACCATCGCCTGGCGCAGGTGCGCGGCCCGCGAGCCGAGCCCCGGCACCCGGTCGATCACGTCGATGACCAGGTGGAAGCGGTCCAGGTCGTTGAGCATCACCATGTCGAACGGCGTGGTGGTGGTGCCCTCCTCCTTGTATCCGCGTACGTGCATGTTGCCGTGGTTGGTCCGCCGGTAGGTGAGCCGGTGGATCAGCCACGGGTAGCCGTGGTACGCGAAGACGATCGGCTGATCCGTGGTGAAGATCGTGTCGAACTCCTGGTCGGACAGCCCGTGCGGGTGCTCGCTCTCGGGCTGCAACCGCATGAGGTCCACGACGTTGACCACCCGGACCTTGAGGTCGGGCAGGTGGGTGCGCAGCAGGTCGGCGGCGGCGAGCGTCTCCAGCGTCGGCACGTCCCCGGCGGCCGCGAGGACCACGTCCGGCTCGCTGCCCGCGTCCGTGCTGGCCCAATCCCAGATGCCCAGGCCGCGGCGGCAGTGCAGGGCGGCCTGTTCCATGGACAGCCAGTTCGGCGCGGACTGCTTGCCCGCGACGATCACGTTGACGTACTGGCGGCTGCGCAGGCAGTGGTCCATGGTGGACAGCAGCGTGTTGGCGTCCGGCGGCAGGTAGACCCGGACCACTTCGGACTTCTTGTTGACCACGTGGTCGATGAAACCCGGGTCCTGGTGGGAGAAGCCGTTGTGGTCCTGGCGCCACACGTGGCTGGACAGCAGGTAGTTGAGTGAGGCGATCGGGCGCCGCCACGGGATCTCGTTGGTGGTCTTGAGCCACTTGGCGTGCTGGTTGAGCATCGAGTCGACGACGTGGATGAACGCCTCGTAGCTGGTGAACACGCCGTGCCGGCCGGTCAGCAGGTAACCCTCCAGCCAGCCCTGGCACAGGTGCTCGGAGAGCACCTCCATGACGCGGCCGTCGGGGGAGAGGTGCTCGTCGTACTCGGTGGTGCGCGCCGTGAATGCCCGGTCGCTGACCTCGAACGCGGCGCCGAGCCGGTTGGAGGCCACCTCGTCGGGGCCGAACAGCCGGAACCGGTCGGGGTTCGCGCGGGCCACGTCGCGCAGCCATTCGCCGAGCACCCGGCACGCCTCGCGCTTCGGGTGCACGGGGTGGTGCACGTCGACCGCGTAGTCGCGGTAGTCCGGCAGTACCAGGTCGCGCAGCAGTTCGCCGCCGTTGGCGTGCGGGTTGGCGCTCATCCGCCGGATGCCCTTGGGCGGCATGGTGGTCAGCTCGGCCACGGGCGCGCCGATCGGGTCGAACAGCTCCTCCGGCTTGTACGAGCGCAGCCAGCGCTCCAACTGGGCCAGGTGCTCCGGGTTGTCGCGGGTCCCGGCCAGCGGCACCTGGTGCGAGCGGAACGTGCCCTCGACCGGGATTCCGTCGACCTCGCGCGGACCGGTCCAGCCCTTCGGCGTACGGAAAATGATCATCGGCCAGCGGGGCCGGGTGCCGTCACCGGTGCTGCGGGCGTGCCGCTGGATCGCCGCGATCGTGTCGAGGGCCTGGTCCATCGCGGCGGCCAGGCTCTGGTGCACCAGCGCGGGCTCGTCGCCGGCGACGATGATCGGCTCGTAGCCGGAGCCGGTGAACAGCGCGACCAGGTCGGACTCGTCGATGCGGTCCAGCACGGTCGGGTTGGCGATCTTCCAGCCGTTGAGGTGCAGGATCGGCAGCACCGCGCCGTCGCGGGCCGGGTTGAGGAAGACGTTGGACAGCCAGCTCGCCGACAGCGGGCCGGTCTCGGCCTCACCGTCGCCGACCACGCAGATCACGGTCAGGTCCGGGTTGTCGAACGCGGCACCGTACGCGTGCATCAGTGAGTAGCCGAGCTCGCCGCCCTCGTGGATGGAGCCAGGCACCTCGGGAGCCACGTGGCTGGGGATGCCGCCGGGGAAGGAGAACTGCCGGAACAGCCGGGCCATCCCGGCCTCGTCCTGGCTGACCGACGGGTACAGCTCGCTGTACGTACCCTCCAGCCAGGTGTTCGCGACGATGGCCGGGCCGCCGTGGCCGGGGCCGATGATGTAGATCGCGTTGAGGTCGCGGTTGACGATCTGCCGGTTGGTGTGGGCGTAGATCATGTTGAGGCCGGGGCTGGTGCCCCAGTGCCCGAGCAGCCGGGGCTTGATGTGGTCCGGCTTCAGCGGTTCACGCAGCAGCGGGTTGTCGAGCAGATAGATCTGACCGACCGTGAGGTAGTTCGCCGCGCGCCAGTACGCGTCGAGCCGGCGAAGCTCGTCGTCGGTCAGCGGCCCTTGCAGGGCTTGCGTCGAGGTCATGCTCGGATCCTCCCGTATGCGCTGCGGTGCGGTGCCCCGTTCAGGGGAACCGCCACCATGCTTTCGGGCGGCGTTCACCGCGATCAGGGCCAGAGGTCCCGCCGCGCCGGTCCCGTTGGTCACGCCGTTGCGCCGTGCTGAAATACCGGCCCAATCCGTACCTTTGTGGTATCCGGCGCGAACGGGGCGCCGCGCCTGGAAGGTTCCCTCGTGCCGCTCTCCTCCCGCCTGCTGGCCGCCGGTGCCGCGGGCCTGATCGCCGCCGGGGGCCTCATCACCCCGGCCCCTGCCGCCCCCACCGCCGCGCCGGAGCCGGCCGCCACCGCCGCCGCGGCGCGGTCCGCGAAGACCAGCGCCGCCGAGGCGCGCCGGGTCGACCGGGTCCCCACCCCCAAGCTGGACTGGTACAGCTGCTACCAGTGGGCCCAGTGCGCGACCGCCGAGGTGCCGCTGGACTACGACAACCCCAGGGGACGCCAGGTCACCCTCGCCCTCGTGCGCGTGCGCGCCAAGGACCAGGACCGCAAGATCGGCAGCCTGTTCGTGAACCCCGGCGGCCCCGGCGCCCAGGCGACGTTCATGGCCCTGGCCGCGCCGTACTTCCTCAGCGAAGCGCTGCTGGAGCGCTTCGACATCGTCGGGGTGGATCCGCGCGGCATCGGCGCCAGCGACCAGGTCCAGTGCTTCCGGGACACCGGCAAGCAGACCCGGGCCCTCAAGCCGCTGAACACCCTGCCGTTCCCCGTGGGCGCCAAGCAGGTGAAGTCGTACCTCAAGTCGGCCCGCAAGCTCGCCCGCGGCTGCTCCACCACCGGCCGGGAACTGGCCGGGGCGATGAGCACCGCCGAGGTCGCCCGCGACATGGACGTCATGCGCCGCGCGGTCGGCGACACCAAGCTCACCTACCTCGGCTTCAGCTACGGCTCCGCGCTCGGCCAGTACTACGCCAACATGTTCCCGGACCGGTTCCGGGCCCTCGCGGTCGACGGCACCATCAACCCGCGCGCCTGGGTCGGCACCCGGAAGACCGGCAAGACCAACCAGGACCAGCGGCTGCGTTCGGCCGACGGCGCGTACCGGGCGCTGATCGAACTGCTGCACCGCTGCGAGCGCGCCGGCAGCACCAAGTGCGCCTTCGCCGGCCCGGACACGGTGCGCAAGTTCGGCACCATCGCCCGCCGGCTCAAGCGCAAGCCGCTGAACCTCGGCGAGGGCATGACGTTCACGTACCCCCTGTTCGTCACGGTCGCCCTGGGGGCGCTCTACGACACCCAGGGCGGCGACATGCTCTCGGGCATGCTGGCCGAGCTGTGGCTGCTGACCGATCCGAACCGCTCCGCCACGCCGGACGAGATCGACGCGGCCGGCGCCGCCATGCGCCAGCGGCTCACCGCGCGGCGTGCGCAGCGGGGCTTCCCGTACGACAACTCGCTCGAGGCGTACTCCGCCGTCATGTGCACCGACGGGCGGCACCCGGCGTCGGCGAAGGGCTGGGCCCGGCAGGCGGCCGCGGCCGACCGGCGCGCCCCCTACTTCGGGCGGCCCTGGGCGTGGGCCAGCGTGCCCTGCGCCCGCAACGCGTGGACCGTACGCGACGAGGACGCCTACACCGGGCCGTTCAACCGGCGTACCGCCCGGCCCGTGCTGATCGTGGGCAGCTACTGGGACCCGGCCACCAACTACCGCGACGCGGTCAAGGCCGCCGACCTGCTGCCCAACAGCCGCCTGCTGAGCAGCGACAACTGGGGCCACACCGCGTACGGCACGTCGGCGTGCGCCACCGGCCACATCGACCGCTACCTGCTGTACCGGGACCTGCCGAAGGCCGGCACGGTGTGCCACGGCGACGTCCAGCCGTACACCAGGGTGATCGACAAGGCGGACCAGTCCGGCCTTGAGGCGCCGTTCGACCTGAGCGGCGCCACCCCGGAGGAGATCGTCGCCCACGGCCTGCCCGCACCGGGCGAGGCCAAGCTGCTGCCGCCGGTGGACCGTACGCCGTTCGCCGGCTGAGAAGGACCGGGTGCCCCGCCCTCCATGCCTCCGGGCGGGGCACCCCCTTTCCGGCGCCCTCAGCGCTTCCAGAACGTCGCCCGGCGCCCCCGTGCGGGCCGGCCGTGCCCGGCGAGGAACGCGTCCAGGACCTCCCGGGCCGCGCGCCACCGGTCGGCGAGGTCCTCGCCCGAGTTCAGCCGGTCCACCAGTGCCCGCAGCGGTTCCACCGCCGGGTCGCTGAGCCCGGCCAGCAGCACCCCGAGCCGGCTGGCCAGGTCCGAGAGCAGGTCCCGGCGCTCGGCCGCGGGCAGTTCCCCGGCATCGCGCAGCCGGCGGGCCTCCACGGCGAGGATGTCGCGCAGCGCGTCGGTCTGGCGCCGGGCGCCGCCGCGGTGGCCGCGGGGCAGCCGCATCACCGACGGCACGGCCGCGAAAGTCCGCGCCGGACCCGACGGCGGAGGCGGCGGCATTGCCGGCGGAGGCGACGGCGGTGCCGCATCGGCCATGAAGTGCCGATCCGCCTCGCCGTCGAAGTACGCTGCCGCGTTGGCCTCGGAACCCGCTCCCGCGTCGACCGCCCGCGCCGAGCCCCGGGCGGGGGCGAACCCCGGTGCCATCGGCGCCGCGGCGGGCGCGACGGGCGGCGCGGCGCCAAGGCGCAGCATCGGCGCCACCGCGTCGCCGGCCGCGGGTGACGCCCACCCGGACGGCAACTCGACCGGCTGCGTGACCCGCCGCGGCGCGCCGTCGGCGGCCACCACCCGGGCGTCCACCGCCACGTACGCGGTGAACCGGCACAGCACGCCGAAGCGCAGCGAGGTCGACACGATCTGCGGCTCCAGCTCGTGCTCGCCGGCGGCGTACCGGTCCTCCAGGTCGCGCAGCCGGGCCCGGGCCCACTGCGCGGTCACGGCGGGCTCGTCGCGGCGCCGCACCGGCACCGTGGCCGTGAACAGGCCGTCGTCGCGGGTGCGCCCGGTGACCGTCAGCGCTCCGGTGGCCGCGCCGGTGTACCGGCCGGTGATCACCAGGGGCACCCCGGGGTAGAGGCCCGGCAGCCGGTACGGGCTGCGGGTGTCGTCCGTGGTCGCCAGGCCCTCGGCGCTGATGCTCAGGTCGGTCACCACGGGCGAGCCGATCCGGCGGTGGATGTGCTCCATCGCCTCGTCCAGGCGGTCCTCGCTCTCGACCAGCTCGCACCGGCCCGCACCGAGCGCGGCCAGGCGTCCGAGGAAGCCCGCGTTGACCGCCCGGTCGATCCCCACCGCGTGCACGCGGGTGGCCCCCACCAGGCCCGCGACCTCCGCGAGGATCTGGTCCTCGTTGCCGACCTGGCCGTCGGTGACCAGCACGAGCACCCGGTCGCGGCCCCCGTCCGCCGCGTGCAGCAGGCTGAGCCCCTCGTCCAGCGGGGCCAGCAGCTCGGTGCCGCCGCGGGCGGTCGCCCGGGCCAGATGTTCCACCGCGCGGAACCGATTCCGGTCGCTGGCCTCGACCAGCCCGGCGCCGAGTCCGTCGACGCGCTCCACCTGGTGGTCGAAGGTCAGCACCGCGAACCGGTCCGCGCCGGTCAGCGTGTCCACCACCCGCGCGGCGGCGCGTCGGGCGGCGACGATCTTCCAGCCCTCCATGCTGCCGGAGCGGTCCAGCAGCAGCACCACGTCCTTGGGCCGGGCACCGGCCGCGGCGTCCGCCGGAGGCAGCAGGGTCAGCTGGTACGACCCCTGCTCGCCGTCCGCGTCGGGCACCGCGATCGCCGCCTGCGTGGCGCCCGCGTACGCCAGCCGCAGCACGAAGTCGCGGTCGGCGCGCTCGCCGGGCCGGATCTCCAGGTGGCCGCCGCTGCCGGTGACGGTGTGCAGGCTGGAGCGCACCTCGCCGAGGGTGAGCCCGGCCGGGTCGATGTCGATGCCGATCGACAACCGCAGCGGGTTGGGGAAGCCGGGCAGCAGCACCGGCGGGGTGATCCGGGAGGCGTCCGGGACCGCGTCAGTGTCGTCGGCGTACCCGTCGCCCACGGCGGGGCCGGGCAGCGGTGCCCCCGGGATGTAGCGCGGCGCCACCACGAGCGGGAACCGGAAGGTCGCCGCCCCGTCCTCGTACGGCAACGGCCCGGCCAGCCGCAGCCGTACAGTCACCCGCTCGCCGGGGGCGATGTTGCCGACCCGCATCGTGAAGACGTCGGGGCGTTCCTCCTCGGCGATCGAGGCGCGCTGCCCGGCCGCGACGGCCTGGTCGTACTGCTGGCGGGCCGCGGCGCGTTCGCGCAGTTCCGCCTCGATCGTGCGGCCGTCGGCCGTCATGGTCATGCCGGTGACCGCGGCCCGGTCCGGCAGCGGGAAGACGTACGTGGCCTCCAGGGCGGTGTCGTGCACGTTGACGAACTCGGTGGTCACCACGGTGTGCGCGACGAGCCCCGTGATCGCGGCCTGGACGTCGAGCAGGTCCAGCGGAAGGTTGCCGCGCTCGGTGAGCAGGATGCCCACGCCACCGTCGATCTTCGGGCGGACCGCCCGGTCGAGCTCGGCCCCGCTCAGCGGCAGGACGGAGAAGGTCATCGGGGACTCCCATCGTTGGTGGCGAGCAGGCCGCGAGTGGCGAGCAGGTCGATCAGGGGTTGGGCGGCGGTGGCGATGTCGGCGAGGTCGGCGGCGCGCGGGCTGCCCGGCACCAGCAGCACCGCCCCGCCACCGAGCGCCACCCCGGCCAGCGGCGTTCCGGCGGCCAGCGCCGCCTCGGTGGGCAGCGGCGTTCCGGCGGCCAGCGCCGTCTCGGTGGGCAGCGCCGCCTCGGTGGGCAGCGCCGTCTCGGTGGGCAGCACCGTCTCGGGCGGTGCCGGTGCGGGCCGAGCCCGGCTTGGCGGTGCTGGGGGGTCCGCCCAGAACCGGGTCCGTGGCGGCTCGGCGCTGGTGGCCGGGTCGGCCCCGGCTAGCAGGTCCGGCGGGATCCGGGCGATCTCGGCGAGCTGGGCGTCACCGGCGCCGGCCAGCTCGGCCTGGATCTCGGCGAGGCTGCGTCCCGCCGCCTGGCGCCGCTTGAGCGCCACGAGTTGCAGCAGGTGGCGGGGCCCGTAGAGCGCCGTGCGCCCGCGCATCGCGGCGGGGCGGTCGACCAGCCCGGTGGTGGCGTACCACCGGATCGCCCGGCGGTCGGGCAGATCCCGGATGCGGCCGTTGGGCGCGCCGGGGTACTGCGCCGCCAGGGCCAGGCGTACGCGCTCCACCAGCTCGTCCATCGTCCACATGCCCACCACAATGACACTGTCATATGTCACTGTCAAATAGCGCGGTCAGGGTTCCGTCGGTCCCGGTGCCCATCCGGATGCCGTACGGCTCGCTGATCTCGTCCAGGGTGTCCCGCAGCCATGCCGTCTCCCCGGCCGTGGCGCGTTCCAGCCGCAGCCGCCGGGCCTGCAGCGGCACCAGGCGCAGGCCGGTCAGCGTCCCGTCGGTCGCCTCGAGCTCCGCCAGGTACACCAGCCGCAGGTCGGCGCGGTACCGCTCGTGCCCGCCGATGCCCTCGTAGTCGTTGATCAGGTCGCCGCAGCCGTACAGGATCAGCCGTCCGTGGTGCAGTTCGACCGGGCGCGGGTGGTGCGACGAATGGCCGTGCACGACGTCGGCCCCGCCGTCGATCAGGGCGTGGGCGAAACGCCGTTCGTCGTGCGCGACCTGATAGCCCCAGTTGCCTCCCCAGTGGAGGCTGGCCACGACGAGATCGCCGGGACGCCGCGCCGCCTCGATCTCCGCCGCGATCCGCCGCGCCCAGGCAGCCGAGGGTTCGGGCACGTACGCGACGCCCGGCCCCTCCGCGGTCGCCGCCCACCCGGCCGGAATGCCGCTTGACGGCAGCCCCGCGGCCAGCACGACGACCCGGCCCGGTCCCGACGCGACCGGCGCGGGGCGCCACGCGGCGGCGGCGTCCGCGCCCGCCCCGGCCGTGGCCAGGCCGCCCGCCCGCAGCGCGGCGAGGGTGTCCACGAGTCCGTCCGCGCCGAAGTCGAGCACGTGGTTGTTCGCCAGCACGCACACGTCCGGGCGGGCGGCGCGCAGGCAGGGCAGGTTCGCCGGGTGCAGGCGGTAGTGGATGCCCTTGCCCGCGGCCGGTGTGCCCCCGGCGGTCACCGCGGTCTCCAGGTTGAGCACCCGCACGTCCGCGTCGAGCAGGTGGGGCAGGGCGTCGCCCCACGGCCAGCGCGGGTCCGCCCCGCGCGGCACGGGCCCGTTGACCGCCTCGGCCAGGCGGACGTAGTCGCGCGCGTCGCGTACGTAGGTCTCCCACAGCTCGGGCGCGCCGGGGTGGCCGAGGATCTGATCGATGCCGCGTCCGAGCATCACGTCGCCGCACAGGGCGAGACTCACCACCCTTCCCACGCTAGACCGGTCGGCACTGTCTCGAATGTGGGATAGGATCCCCGATATGAGAACAGAGACGGTGGACGACCGGCTGGCCGTGCGGCTCGGCGCGCTGCGGGGCGAGCGCGGCTGGTCCCTCGACGACCTGGCGTCCCGCACCGGCATCAGCCGCTCCACCCTGTCCCGGCTGGAGCGCGGCGAGATCAGCCCCACCGCCGCCCTGCTCGGGCGGCTGTGCACCGCGTACGAACGCACCATGTCGGCCCTGCTGGCCGAGGTGGAGGCGGCCCCGGCCGAGCTGGTCCGCGCCGACGACCAGCCGGTGTGGCGCGACGAGGCCTCCGGGTTCACCCGGCGGCTGATCTCCCCGCCACGGCCGGGCCTGCGCGGCGAGGTCGTCGAGGGGCGGCTGCGACCGGGCGCCGACATCACGTACGAGGCGCCGCCCGTGCCCGGCCTGGAACAGCACGTCTGGGTGCTCGACGGGACGCTGGAGCTCACCGACGACGGCCGCCGCCACGAGATCGGCGCCGGGGAGTGCCTGCGGTTCCGGCTCTGGGGCGGGACCCGGTTCCGCAACCCGGGCCCGGAGCCGGTCCGCTACGCCGTCTTCGTGGTGCTGCCATGAGCACCCCGGCGCAGCAGGCGACCGTGCCGCACGTGATCGAACGCCTGACCCCGGCGAGCTTCGACGCCGCCGTCCCCGGGCTGGCCGAGGTGCTGGCCGACGCGGTCGCCGGGGGCGCCTCGGTCGGGTTCGTCGCCCCGTTCAGCCCGGCCGAGGCCGCCGCGTGGTGGCAGACGCAGCGCTCCGCGCTCGCCGACGGCAGCCTCGCCGTCTGGGCGTCGCGCGGTCCCGCCGGGATCAGCGGCACGATCAGCCTCGCGTACGCGGGCAAGGCGAACGCCCGGCATCGCGCCGAGGTGGTCAAGCTGGCGGTGCACCGGCGGGACCGGGGCCACGGGCTCGGCCGCCGGCTGCTGTCCACCGCCGAGGACGCGGCCGCCCGCGCCGGGATCACCCTGCTGCTGCTGGACACCGAGACCGCCAGCCCCGCCGAGCGGCTGTACCTGGCGGCGGGCTGGTCGCGCTACGGGATCGTGCCCGACTACGCCCTGGAGCCGAGCGGGTCGCTGCGCGACTGCAGCTTCTTCTACAAACCGATCGGCGCGGCCTGAATCGGTCCCCGGCCGCCACGGTTGTCACAGACCGGTCATCGGCCCACTCGGCCCGTGTGCCAGGAGATGGACCGCGCCCCGCCCGGCCCATCGGCGCAGCGCCACGGGCTCGCCGTACATCTCGCGGTGTGGCCAGCCGATCTTCACCACGGCGGGCGTGCCGTCGGGTAGTTCGGCGGGTGCCACCCAGCTGCAGCTGCCCGCGTGCCAGGGCGGGCCCAGCCGTACCCCGAACCGCTCGCGCACCTCGGCGATCAGCGCCGGCAGCGCGGCCAGCCACGGCCGTGCCGCCGCGATCCGGCCCAGCGTCGTGACCACCGGCAGGTCGTCGGGCACCATCTCGTCCAAGACCAGCACCCTACGGCGCCCCGGATGCGTCGCGGGCCACGAACTAGGGTTCGTGTCTGGAGAGACAGGGGGCGGCCCATGGGCGACACCGCGCGGTCTCCGCTGGGGCGGATCAGGCTGGTCAGCCTGTCGCACGTCAACGATCCCGCGACCACGTGCCTGTTCCCCGGCGATCCACCGTTCACGTTGGAGACGGCCGCGACGATCGCCGACGACGGCTATTACCTTCAGTACGTCCGCGAGGGCGAGCACACCGGCACGCACTGGGGTGCCCCCGGGCATTTCACCGACGGTGAGGCGCTGGCCGACGACCTGGAGCCGAACGACCTCTTCCTGCCCGCCGTCAAGATCGACATGCGGGACCGGTGCGCCGCCGACCCCGACTACGCGATGACGGTGGCGGACCTGCGGGACTTCGAGAACGCGCACGGCCGCATCCCGGACGGCGCCGCCGTCATCATGTGGACCGGCTGGGAGTCACACTGGGGCACGGACGCCTTCCACCGGTACGACGCCGACGGCGTGCGGCACCAGCCCGGCTTCAGCGTGGCGGCGCTCCAGTGGCTGGTGGACACCGGGCGGCTCGGCCGCAACGGCGCGCTCGGCACCGACACCTTCGGGCCCGACCCGGGCACCGACCGCACGTACGCGGTGTCCAAACTGCTCTACCGGCGACGCCGGATCAGCCTGGAGATCCTCGCCAACCTCGCGTCCCTGCCCGCCACCGGCGCGTACGTCCTGTGCGGCGGCCAGATCAACCGCCACGGCTCCGGCTCCACCGCGCTCATCTACGGGGTCCTGCCGCCGCCCGGCTGACCACGCCGCTACTCGAACAGCGAGTGGTCGCGCCCGCCCTCCGCGCGCCGCCGGGCGCGGCGCCGCACCTGCACCACCACGGCATCGACCGCGGCCACCACCGCCCAGGCGGCCAGTAGCCAGCCCGGCACGGTCCAGCCGCCGCGCCACAGCCACACGGCCAGCACCGAGCAGACGACGACACCGAACAGCGCCAGCACCAGACGCAGATTCAGCGCACTGTACGGGTGCCCGACCGTCCCGCGTCGGTCCGGAGGTTGCGCTCCGATCGGCATGCCAGGGGCCTACCCGGCCGGCCGGGGGCGGGAAACGTTGGGCGGCACGAGACCACCCACGGGACGCCGGGGCGTGGGGAGCGTGGGCGGTTCCCAGTCGGGATTCAAGGTCGGGCGCGTGGTCCGCGGGACCGGGTCGGTCGGCGGTCGAAGGGTCGTCGTGACCACCGGCCCCGGCGGCGCGGTCGTGGCCATCGGCGGCGGTCCGGTGCCGGCGGTGGTCGCGGGCGGCCACGGGTTCCGCGCGGAGGTCGCGGCGTCCGGCGGCGGCCCGGCCGATCCGGGCACGCCCCCGTTCCCGGTGTCGTCCCCGGTTCCGGTCCCCGTCGCGGCAGCCGTGCCCGGAGGTGCGCCATGATCGACAAGGGTTCCCGGGGAGGTGCCGGACGAGTTCCCGGAGGCTCCCGCCGGGCCGGTCGCGGAGGCTGCCGGGGACGGCGGGCGCACGGCGTACAGGGTTCCGGTCGAGCCGGTCGCGAACACCCCGGCCGCGTCGCCGGACGGCGCGTCGCCGAAGGTGTCCGCCACGGCCAGCTCCCATCGCGGGACCCCGGTGCCCGCGTCGACGCCGAGCAGCCGTCCGTCCGGGTAGGCGACGTTCAACTCGCCCGCGCGCACCGCCGGAAACCCGGAGGGCGCCGGTGCGGGCGCGGAAGCGGACGGCGCGGCCGTGAACGCGGCCGCCGGGACCCCGTGGGCTCCCGCCCGGGCCAGCGGTGGCAGTCGCCAGCGGCTGGCTCCCGTGTGCGCGTCCCAGGACCCCACGCTGCCGTCGGCGCCCGCCGCGAACACCACGCCGTCGCCGCCGACCGGCCGGGCCAGTCCGGTGCCGGGCAGCTCGATGCGGCTGGTCGGCGCGCCGTCGGCGGCGCGTACGCAGCGGACGGCACCGTCGTTCAGCGGCACGCAGGCGTTCTGGCCCACCAGTTGCGGCGCACCGGCGATCCGGCCCACCGCGGTCCGCCAGCGCCGGCCCTGGGCGGACCCGTACAACCGCCCGTCGGTCGCGGCGACGACCGCCACCGAGCCCCGGACCGCCGGAGCGGTGCGGATCTCGCCACCGGTCCACACCCGGGTGCGGTGCTGCCCGCCGGCCGCCTCGTACCGGTAGACGACGCCGTCGCGCCCACCCGCGTAGACGTGCTTGCCGGCGACGGTCGGCGGGGCGTCGATGGTGGTGCCGGTGGTGCGGCGCCACCGCCGCGCGCCCGACCCGGCGTCGAGGCCGAGGATTTCACCGGCCGCCGTGCTCGCCAGCACCGTGCCACCGGCGACCCGGGCCGCGACGGACACGCGGGCGCCGGCCCGGTAGGTCCATGCCGGCTGCCCGTCGGCGCGGCGGAACGCGCGGATCACCCCGTCCGCGCCGCCCAGCACGACCCGCTCCGCCGTGACCGTGGGCGGCCCGGTCGCCGCGCCGCCGGTGTCGCGGCGCCACAGCACGGTGGCGGCCGAGTGTTCGTAGGCGGCGAATCCTCCGCCCGAGGCGGCCCCGCTGTCACCGCGCGGCCAGGCCACGACCGCGGTGACGCCGACGACGGCGGCGGCCACGCCACCGGCCAGGGCGGCCCAGCGCAGCGCGCGTCGCCGCGTACCCGGCCTGGCGAGGGTGCGGCGCAACTCGCCGGTGGTGTGGGGGTCGTCCGTGCGGCCGGGCTGGCGCGCGGCGCCTGCGGCGGTGAGCCGGTCGAGGACCGGTGCGGCGGTCCCGCCCGGCCTCGCCCTACCCCCGTCCGCGGCAGGCTGCAGCAGGGTGGCCGGAGCGGCCTGCGGGCCCGGAACCGCCGCGCCCACAGGTAGGGGCACCGGGTCAGGCGACTCTGGCGAGGTCGGTGCTGCGGGCGCCGTGCCGGCGGCCGCCAGACGGGGGGCGGCGGCTCGATCACCGGCGGGTTCGTCGCCGAGCCCGCTGAGCCGGGCGGCGCCCAGGGCGATGCCGAGTTCCGGCTGCTCGTCCAGGCTGAGCGGCCGCTGGAAGTGCTCGGTCAACAGCTCGGTCACCAGGGGGATCCGCGCGGAGCCGCCCGCCAGCACGATGCACCGCAGCTCCTGCGGCGCGATCCCGGCGGACCGCAGTGCCCGCCGCATCGCCGCCACGGTCTCGCCGAGCGCCGGCCCGATCATGGCCTCGAACTCGGCGCGGTTGATCCGGACCCGGGTGTGCAGGTGCGGCAGTGCCACCCCGAGCACGGCCTCCGTGTCGTACGACAGGCTCTCCTTGGCCTCGACGCAGTCCCTGCGCAGCCGCACCAGGGCCTCGGTGACGTGCTCGTCGGCGAGGTCGAGGCCGTCGAGCGCGGAGCCGAGCGTGTCGCGTACGTGTTCGAGGATCGCCTCGTCGAAGTCGATGCCACCGAGCTGTTCGATGCCTTCCGGCTCGCCGAGCAGCGCGAACCCGTCCGTGGTCTTGCGCAGCACGGCCGCGTCGAAGGTGCCGCCGCCCAGGTCGTACACGGCGACGATCTCGCCGGGTGTGACCCGGGCGGTGGCCGCGAAGCGGACCGCCGCCGCCTCCGGTTCCGGCCGCAGCGTCACCGCGCCGACGTCGGCGAGCTGCGCGGCCTGGGCCAGCAGTTCCCGCTTGTACGGCCCCCAGTTCGCCGGATGTGTCACGACGATGCGCTCGGGGGCCGCCTCCTGGGTGCGGCTGACGGTCTCGACGACCTGGGTCAGCAGCCGGGCGGTGAGGGCGTGGGCGGAGAAGGGCGCGCCGCCGAGCAGCACCGGCACGGGGTCGCCGAGCCGCCGCTTGAACTCGCGGGCCAGCCGGGGCGGGTCCGCGTCGCCGCGCCGCTGGGCCGCCTCGCCGACGAGCATCTCGCCGTCGTCGCGCAGGTAGACCACCGAGGGGATCTCGGGTCGGCGGCTGCCCAGGTGGACGGGTTCGACGCGCCCGTCCACCCGGATCGCCGCAGCGGTGTGCGTGGTGCCGAGATCCACGCCGAGCCCGTAGCCCATTCCCCGAATGCTAGGTCGATGCTCCGCAGAGGGAATGGAACAGGTAGAACGCCGACAATACGTATCAAAAGGCGGAGGCGGTGTCCGCGGAACGGGGGGAAGCCCGCGGACACCGCCTCCGGTCGGTGGGGGAACCGACTATCAGGCCGCGAGGGCCAGGTCCTTGCGCGCGACCGGCGCGTACTCGTTGCGGCGCAGGCGGGTGTAGATGGTGAAGGTGTCCCGGATGGTGCGGACGATGGCGCTGCGGCCGACGGTGGAGCCGGCGGTGCGCTGCTCGAGGCGGACGGGGGCGCCGACGAAGTCGCGGATGCCGGCGGCCTTGGCGGCGACGAAGAACTCGAGGTCGAAGGCGAAGCGGCGCTCGCGCAGGCTGGGCAGCAGGCCGGCGAGGACGTCGCGGCGGAAGATCTTGCAGCCGGTCTGGCTGTCCCGGACGCCCAGGAAGAACAGCACCGACACCAGCGTCGAGTAGACGATCGAGACGAGCTTGCGGAAGCCGGTCGCGCCGCTGGTCGACAGGGCGTGACGCTTGTCGGCGTACACGCCGGCGTGACCGCCCGTGCGGGCCAGCAGCAGGTACTGCACCAGGTGGGCCGGGTCGATGTCGCCATCGGCGTCGATGAAGCCGACCCAGGCGCCGCGGGCGGCGGCGAAGCCGGTGTGCAGCGCGGCGCCCTTGCCCTGGTTGACGGCGTTGACGATGACCCGCACGCCCGGGATGCCGGCCAGGGTCTGCTCGGAGCCGTCAGTGCTGCCGTCGGAGACCGCGACGACCTCGAAGCCGACGCCGGCCTCGGTCAGGCACTCGGCCAGCCGCTGCACGGTGGGCCGCAGCGCCGCGCCGGGGTTGTAGAAGGGGACCACGACGGTGAGCTCGACCCCCGCGGCGGCGGGGGCCCACAGCCGGATGACGTCGGCGGGCTTCGGCGCGGCGGCGGCGGGGCGGGCGATCAGCGTTGCGGTCATGCCCCCGTAGTTCGGAGCCGAACCTCAAGACAACCTCTAGCGGCAGTCAAGCCAACGGCAAGCTTCGCCGCGATCGGCGGTCAGCGCGCGGGCGAGCCCGGCCAGAGCGGCTCCCGGGCCGCCTCGTGCGTCACACGCAGCACCCGCAGCACGTTGCGCCCCGTCAGTTTCACCAGCTCCGCCTCGGACCAGCCGCGCTGCACCAGCTCGGCCAGCAGGCGCGGATATCCGGAGACGTCCGCCAGCCCCACGGGCAGCCGGTCCGTGCCGTCGTAGTCACCGCCGAGCCCGATGTGCTCCAGACCGGCCACCTCGCGCGCGTGTTCGACGTGGTCGGCGACCTGGGCGAGGGTCGCCTCGGGCCGCGGATGGGCGGCCAGCCAGTCCCGCAGGCGCGGGTCCTCGCCCGGTTCGGCGGGCGCCTGGGCGGCGGCGAGCGCGGCGGCGGACTCGCCAGGCCGGGGCGCGCGGGGCCAGGGCGCGTCGTCGGCGGGCAGGCCGAGCCGCTTCCGCTGGTCCGCGTACGCGGCCGTCCAGTCCGCGACCGCCGGGGACACGAACGGCGGCACGAACGTCACCTGCACCACCCCGCCGTTGTCCCGCAGCCGGGCCAGCACGTCGTCCGGGACGTTGCGGACATGGTCGGTCAGGGCCCGGCACGACGAGTGGCTGAACAGTACGGGCGCCTCGGCGACGTCGAGCGCCGCGTGCATGGTGACCGGCGCCACGTGGGACAGGTCGACGATGACGCCGATGCGCTGCATCTCCCGCACGATGGCCCGGCCCACGTCGTTCAGGCCCCCCACCACGGGCTCGGCGGTGGACGCGTCCGCCCAGGAGGTGTGGTGGTTGTGGGTGAGCGTCACGTACCGCACGCCCAGCCGGGCGAAGGCGCGCAGCACCCCGAGCGAGGTGGCCAGGCTGTGCCCACCCTCGATCCCGATCAGGGAGGCGATCCGCCCGGACGCGATCGCCGCCTCGACCCCGTCGGCGTCGTAGGCGATCGCGAGCTCCCGCGGGTACGCGGCGACCAACCGGTACACCGCGTCGACCTGCTCCAGGGTGGCCGTCACCGCCTCGGGCTCGGACAGGTCGCCGGGCACGAAGACGGACCAGAACTGGGCGCCCACCCCGCCCGCGCGCAGCCGGGGCAGGTCGGTGTGGAACTCGGGGCGGTGCCGGTCCAGGCCGGACACGTCGTACCCGGTGCGCGCCCGCAGCGCCATGGGCAGGTCGTTGTGCCCGTCGATCACCGGCATGGAGCGCAGGACCCGCGCGACGGTGTCAGTCACCCGGCAAGCCTGTCAGATGTGTCCTGGGTCACAACGAGGTGGTCGTCCACTCTCCATGATGGCCGGTCGAGGCGGCCCGTTCGGCGCTTGCGGCAGCCCGGGTAGCGAGGCGCTCTGACCTGGGTAGTGACGCGTCCCGGCCGAAAGTATGAGGTGCAACCGGCGAGCAACCGTCCGAGACCGGGAGGCGCACCGCACGACCCCGAATCTCTTTCATGTGACCGGCCGACGTGGGCCGGAACGATCGGGGGAGAGATTCAATTGGCTCGCAAGGTCCGCAAGTCAGTGACCATGGTCGGCGCGATGCTGGCCGGCACGGGCACCGCGCTTCTGACGCCGCTGGGCGCGCTCGCCGCCCCGGCCGCGGCGCCGGCGGGCCAGCAGGTGAAGCTGGCGGCCTCCGACGACTCGTACACCTCCAGCACCCGCCGCACCACGGCGTTCGGCAAGGAGGACAAGCTCGCCGTCGGTCAGGCCGGCAAGGAGGTCAAGACCGGGTACGTGGAGTTCACCGTCCCGGCCGGCACCAAGGTCACCGGCGCCCGGCTGGACCTGCCGGTGGAGAGCACCCCGGGCGGAGCCGTCAAGGTGAACCAGCTTTCCGGCGGATTCAACGAGAAGACCCTGACCGCGGCCAACGCGCCCGCGCTCGGTGCCGCCGTCGGTACGGCCAAGGCCGCCGGTTCCCAGCTGAGCATCGACCTGAGCAAGGTCGTCACCAAGCCCGGCGTGTACGCGTTCGCGCTGCGTTCCAACGCTGACGTCACCCGGATCCGCTCGGCGGAGAACCCGGACGGTGGCCCGCAGCTGACCGTCACCACCGCCGCGCCCAAGCCCACCAAGCCGGCGACCCCGCCGACCAAGCCGACGACGCCGCCCACGACGCCGCCGAGCACCCCGCCCACCACGCCGCCCACGACGCCGCCGAGCACTCCGCCGACGACGCCGCCGGCTCCGCAGGAGTGCGTGACCGGCGACCTGCTCGTGCCGTCCTGCGGCGTGCTGTGGGGCGCGGCCGCCGGTGGCTTCACCTCCGCGCCGCGTGACGCGGAGCTGAAGAAGTGGGAGCAGCTGTCCGGCCGCGACGCGTCGATCTTCCACACCTACCACAAGGGTGACGAGGTCTTCCCGACCAAGAGCGAGATCGCCATGACCTCCGACCCGGCGCACCCCCGCGTGCTGCTGGTCAACTGGAAGGTCGCCTACGGCTCCACCTGGGCCAAGGTCGCCAAGGGCGAGCAGGACGCCCGGATCGACAAGTTCGCCCAGCGGGTCAAGACCACCTACGGCGACAAGAAGTTCTTCCTCGTGCTCAACCACGAGCCGGAGAACGACGTGATCGCCAAGAAGGGCTCCGGCATGGAGGCCAAGGACTTCGCCGCCATGTACCGGCACACCATCCAGCGCCTCGACAGCAAGGGCGTGGACAACGCGATCAACGTGATGGCCTACATGGGCAACGAGAAGTGGATGGCGCAGTCCTGGTGGAACGACCTGTACCCCGGCGACGACGTCGTGGACTGGATGGGCCTGGACTCCTACGTCAGCGCGGAGAAGGGCTACTACCACTACGGCCAGTTCGGTGACCTGCTCGACCGTCAGCCGTCCGGCGGTGGCCAGGGCTGGTACGACTGGGCCACCACCCAGCACGCGTCGAAGCCGATCATGGTCGCCGAGTGGGGCGTGTACCACCGCATCGGCAAGCCGACCGACAAGACCGCCGGCTACAACTCGGTGCTGCCGGAGCTGGCCAAGCGCCCGAACATCAAGGCGATCGTGTACTTCGACACCAAGCACGACGACGAGGGCGACCGCGACATCAGCATCGACAGCACCCCGGCCAACCTGGCCGCCTTCAAGACCCTCGCCGCCAACCCGATCTTCAACGTCAAGATCGCCTGACCGGCACCAGCCACACCCACGAGCCGCCCGGCACCCGCCGGGCGGCTCGTGCCGTTCCCGCACCCCGTCACGGGTGCGCGTCCAGATACGCCTGGGCCATCCGCTTCGGTACCCGGGCCAGCCAGGCGTCCACCAGCAGCTCCCGCAGCTCGTCGGGCTCGATCACGCCGAGGCGGACCAGCACCGCCGGATACCCGGCGAAGTGCGGGGTACGGAAGTAGACCGCCGGATCGTCGGCGCACAACGCCTCGGCCACACCCACGTCCGCCACCCGTACGCCGAGAATGTCGCCGTCGGGCGCCGCGTCGCCCAGGGCCGCGTAGTCCGCCTTGCGCAGCGGCCGTTCCCAGGCCAGATTCTTGTCCCGGGCCCGCCACTCGCGCGGCGCGCGCTCCACCGTCTCCGGCAGCGCCGCCGTGATCGCGCGCACATCCTCCCAGGTCGCCATGGCGCCTCCTGATCGTTTCGGGCGTGGTTGCCGTAGTGGTACCGCACGGGTGCGACAAAACGCGTCTCACCCGGCGCCGAACCCCTCAGATCCGCGCCCGAATGCCCGATCACGACGAGGACAGCGTGCAACGTGCACGCGAGGCCACCGGAGGTACCGGCGATGACACTCAGGCGCGTGTACGCGGCCGTGAGTGGCATGCGCCCGGGCACCGCCGTCGTGCTCGGCGCGGTCGCCGTGTTCACCGCCTGGATGCTCACCGGGCTGGGCGGGCCGACCCTCACCCGCGACGTCTCCAACGTCGGGACCTTCCTGCTGACCCTGGTCGCTGCCGGCGCCTGCCTGCTGCGTGGCGCCCGCCACCGGGGCCGCGTGCGGGGCTTCTGGTACGGCACGGGCGCCGGCCTGCTCTCCTGGGCGCTCGGGCAGGGCATCTGGACCTGGCAGGAGACCGTGCTGCGCGGCGAGGTGCCGTTCCCGTCGGCGGCGGACATGGGCTACCTGTTGATGATGCCGTTCATCGCGGCCGGGCTGCTGCTGGCGCCGGTCTCCCGGCAGACCCTGTCGCACCGGTTGCGCAGCGTCGTCGACGGGCTGATGATCGCCACCTCGCTGCTGCTGGTCGCCTGGCTCCTGGTGGTCGCGCCGCTGATCGGCTCGTCCGGGAGCTCGTTGGTCGGGCTGTCGGTCACGCTCGCCTACCCGCTGGGTGACGTCGTGCTCATCACGGTCGTGCTGCACGTGCTGGCGCTGCTGCGCCGCCGGGGCGAGCAGGCCGGGCCGACGCTGCTGGTCGGCGCCGCCATGGTGGTCATCTGCGTCACGGACTCGGTGTACGTCCTGGTGTCGCTGAAGGGCGACTACGAGAGCGGTGGCCTGCTCGACGTCGGCTGGTTCGTGGGCTTCGCGCTGGTGCTGCTGGCGGCCCGGACGCGCGGTCACTCGGCCCCCGAGGACCTCGAGCGGGAGGAGGCCGCGGAGGTCGAACGGCCGTTCGCGATCGCCCTGCCCTACGCGGCCGTCGTCGGCGCCGTCCTGATCAGCGTCGTCTGGTTCGCGCGGACGGGGCACGCGGACGCGTTCTTCGCCTGGTCGCGCACGGTGCTGATCGTGCTGATCCTGGTCCGTCAGCTGATCACGCTGCGCGAGAACCGGCACCTGACCCGGCACCTGGAGGCCCGCGTCGCGGTGCGCACCGCGGAGCTGCACGCCAGCGAGCAGCGCTTCCGCGCCCTGGTGCAGCAGAGCTCCGACTCCGTCGCGATCATCGCGGCGGATTCGACCATCCGCTACCAGAGCGACTCCATCGAACGGATCTTCGGATACCCGGCGACGATGCTCCTGGGGCACCGGCTGGTGGAGGCCGCGGGCAAGGCGGCGGGCCCGCGCATCGCCGCCGCCATCGACTCCGTGCGCGCCGAACCGTACGCCACGACCGTGCTGGAGGTGCCCATCCGGCACTTCGACGGCCGGGTGCGGCTGGCGGAGATGACCATCACGAACCTGCTCGACGACCCCGCGGTCGGCGGCTTCGTGCTCAACACCCGCGACATCCACGACGCCAAGGAGCTGCAGGACCAGCTGCTGCACACGGCGTACCACGACGGGTTGACCGGGCTGGCCAGCCGGGCGCTGTTCCGGGACCGGCTGGAGGAGGCGCTGGCGGCGGCCGACGCGCGCGCCGAGGTCGCGATCCTGTTCCTGGACCTCGACGGGTTCAAGGAGGTCAACGACAGCCTGGGGCACGCCGCGGGCGACGAGCTGCTGGTGCGGGTGGCCGCCCGGATCCGGGAGACCGTACGGGAGCACGACACCGTGGCCCGCTTCGGCGGCGACGAGTTCGCCGTACTCGTGCAGTCGATCGCCGCGACCCGTGACGCCGAGGCCGTGGCCCGGCGCATCGTGGCCGCCATCGGCGAGCCGGTCACGGTCGACGGCCGTGAGCTGCACGTCGGCGCCAGCATCGGCCTGGCCTCCGGCGCGGACGCCGACGACACCGACCAGTTGCTGCGCAACGCCGACCTGGCCATGTACAAGGCGAAGGCCGGCGGTGGCGGCGGGGTCGCCAGCTACGACCCGAAGATGCACAACGTGCTCGTCGAGCGCCTGCAGCTGGAGGCCGACCTGCGGGTCGCGTTGGAGCAGGGCCAGCTCGCGCTGCACTACCAGCCGACCGTGGACCTGCGCTCCAGCCTGATCGTCGGTTTCGAGGCGCTGGTGCGCTGGCACCACCCGACCCGCGGGATGGTCTCGCCGCTGGAGTTCATCGGCATCGCCGAGACGACCGGCCTGATCGTGCCGCTCGGGCGCTGGGTGCTGGCCGAGGCGTGCCGCCAGGCGGTGGCCTGGGGCGCCGACGGCGACCGCGACCTCACGATGGCGGTGAACGTCTCGGTGCGCCAGTTCGAGCACGGCGACCTCGCCGAGATGGTCGCCGAGGTGCTGGCGGAGACCGGGATGCCCGCCGAACGGCTGCGCCTGGAGATGACGGAGAGCGTGCTGCTCACCGACACCGACGAGAACCTCGCCCAGCTGCAGCGGATCCGCGCGCTCGGGGTCACCCTCGCGATGGACGACTTCGGTACGGGCTACTCGTCGCTGGCGTATCTGCGCCGCTTCCCGATGGAGATCCTGAAGATCGACCGGTCCTTCGTGGACCGCCTCGGTGGCGGCGACCGCGAGGACGTCGCGCTGGTGCGTACGATCGTGCAGCTGGGGCAGAGCCTCGGCATGGCGACCGTGGCGGAGGGCATCGAGGACGCCGTCCAGCTCGCCGCGCTGCGGGAGATGGGCTGCCCGTTCGCGCAGGGCTACTACCTGTCCCGCCCGCTGCCCGCCCCGGAGGCCGGCAAGCTTCTGGTCCACGGCCTGCCCACCCCCGCCGTCGCGGCCTGACCGGGACCTCCCATCCGGCGGGCGCCGCATGGGAGGGGGCCGTAAAGCAAGAGCACTGCTCTCGCTGTGGCACACTGTTCGCATGAGTGCCTCAGGAGTTCGCGCCCGCGTCCGGGCCGAGATGACCGAAGAGATCAAGGCGGTGGCCCTGCGGCACCTGGCCAGCGACGGCGCCAACCTGTCGCTGCGGGCGGTCGCGCGGGACCTGGGCATGGCGTCCTCCGCGGTCTATCGCTACTTCGCCAGCCGCGACGAGCTGCTCACCGCGCTGATCATCGACGCGTACGACGCGGTGGGCGGGGCCGCCGAGCGGGCCGGGGCCGCCCCGGGCGCACCTCTGGACCGCCTGCTGGCCGTGGCCTCGGCGGTCCGCGACTGGGCCCTCGCGCAGCCGCACCAGTGGGCGCTCATCTATGGCACCCCGGTCCCCGGGTACCGGGCGCCGCAGGACACCGTCGGCCCGGGCATCCGGGTGCCGCTGCTGATCGGGCACATCCTCCTGGACGCGTACCGGGCCGGTGAGCTGGGTCTCGGCGCGCCGCTGCCCGGCCGCTTCGCCGAGGAACTCGCGCCGGTGGCCGCGGACCTCGGCCCGGACGTCCCGGTCCGCCTGCTGGCCAGCACGTTCGCGTTGTACTTCCACCTGTGCGGCGCGATCAGCGGCGAACTGTTCGGCCAGCTGGCCAACTCCATCGAAGACGACCGCCGCGGCTTCTTCGACTTCCAGATCCGCGGCGCCGCGTCCGCCGCCGGCCTCGCGTCCACCCCGTGATCTCGCCGACGGGCGGGGAAGTGCGGCAGGGGGGCGGGGGTTCGTGCCAGGATGGCGGCGAGAGTCCGGGTTCAGGCGGGAGACAGGCATGAGCGAGCACGTGTCCGACAGCGTGGAATGGCAGGCCTTGCAGGGGTACGCCGAGAAGTTCTCGGCGGTGCACCTGCGGGAGCTGTTCGACGCCGACCCCCGGCGCGGCGAGCTGCTCACCGCCGAGGTCGGCGACCTGTACGTCGACTACAGCAAGAACCTGGTGACCGACGAGGTGATGACGGCGCTGTTCGCCCTCGCCGAGCGGGCCCGGCTGCGCGAGCGGATCGCCGCCATGTTCGCGGGCGAGCACATCAACTCGACCGAGGACCGGGCCGTGCTGCACACCGCCCTGCGCCTGCCGCGCGACGCGTCGCTGGTCGTCGACGGCCAGGACGTGGTGGCCGACGTGCACGCGGTGCTGGACCGGATGGCCGCGTTCAGCGAGCGGGTGCGCTCGGGCCAGTGGGTCGGGCACACCGGCCAGCGGATCCGCACCGTGGTCAACATCGGCATCGGCGGCTCCGACCTCGGCCCGGTGATGGCGTACGAGGCGCTGAAGGCGTACAAGGATCCCCAGATCGAATGCCGGTTCGTGTCCAACATCGACCCCACGGACCTGTGGCAGAAGACCCACGACCTGGACCCGGCCAGCACCCTGTTCATCGTGGTGTCCAAGACCTTCACCACGCAGGAGACGCTGACCAACGCGCGGCAGGCCCGCGACTGGCTGCTGGCGGGCCTCGGCGGCGACCAGGCGGCCGTGGCGAAGCACTTCGTGGCGGTCAGCACCAACGCGCAGCGGGTCGCCGACTTCGGTATCGACACGCAGAACATGTTCGGCTTCTGGGACTGGGTGGGCGGCCGGTACTCGCTGCCCTCCGCGGTCGGGCTGTCCGTGATGGTGGCGGTCGGCCCGGAGCACTTCCGCGCGCTGCTCGACGGCTACCACACCGTGGACGAGCACTTCCGGACCGCTCCGCTGGAGCAGAACGTGCCGGTCCTGCTGGGGCTGCTCAACGTCTGGTACGACTCGTTCCTGGGCGCCCAGTCGCACGCGGTCCTGCCGTACGCGCAGTACCTGCACCGGTTCGCCGCATACCTGCAGCAGCTCACCATGGAGAGCAACGGCAAGTCGGTGCGCCTGGACGGCACCGAGGTCGAGTACCAGACCGGGGAGATCTTCTGGGGTGAGCCCGGCACCAACGGCCAGCACGCGTTCTACCAGCTCATCCACCAGGGCACGAAGCTGATCCCGGCCGACTTCATCGGCTTCAGCCAGCCGAACCACGACCTCGGCGAGATGCACGACCTGTTCATGTCGAACTTCCTCGCGCAGACCGGCGCGCTGGCCTTCGGCCGCACGGCCGAGCAGGTGCGGGCCGAGGGCGTGCCCGAGGCGCTGGTGCCGCACAAGGTCATGCGGGGCAACCACCCCACCACCACGATCCTCGGCCGCGAGCTCACCCCGGCCGCGCTGGGCCAGCTGATCGCCCTGTACGAGCACATCGTGTTCACGCAGGGCACCATCTGGGAGATCAACCCGTTCGACCAGTGGGGCGTGGAACTGGGCAAGGTCATGGCCAACCAGCTGGCGCCGAAGCTGACCGCGCCCGAGGCGCCGCCCGCCACCGACGACTCGTCGACCAACGCGCTGATCGCCCGCTACCGCGCCCAGCGCGGCCGGTAAGAACTGAGAAAGGGCGGCCCGCATCGGGCCGCCCTTTCTGTCGGTACCGCGTCGTAGGCTGCCGCCGTGAAGATCTCCGCAGCCGACGCCCTCGATTTACGTACGCGCAGCCTGCTGCTGCGCGCGCATCCGGCCGGGTCCCCGGGTGACGTGGCCGGGATCGTGGAGTGGTTCGGCGCGATGCAGGCGCAGGACCTGGCGAGCGGGCAGTGGTCGCTGGGCGCCCGGCTGCCCGGCAGCACCCTGGCCGACGTGACCGCGGCCCTGGAGCGCCGCGAGGCGATCCGCACCTGGCCGATGCGGGGCACCGTCCACCTCGTCCCACCCGCCGACGCGCACTGGATGCTCGACCTCATGGGCGTGCGTGCCCTCGCCGGGGCCGCCAAGCGCCGGGCCTTCCTCGGGCTCGATGAGCGCACCGCCGAGCGCAGCGTGGAGGTGCTGGGCGCCGCCCTGGCCGGGGGAAACCGGCTGACCCGGTCGCAGTGCATGGCGGCACTGGCCGACGCGGGCGTCGAGGTCGAGGGTCAGCTGGGCTACCACCTGCTCTGGTATGCCAGCCAGCGCGGCGTCACCTGCATCGCACCGAACATCGGCAAGGAGCAGACCTTCGTCCTGCTCGACGAGTGGGTGCCCGCGCCGCGCCGGCCCACCCGCGAGGAGGCGCTCGGCATCATCGCGTTGCGCTACTTCCGCAGCCACGGCCCGGCCCCCCGCAAGGATTTCGTCGGCTGGACGGGCCTGACCGTGACCGACGCCAAGGCGGGCATCGCGGCGGCCGGGTCGGCCCTGGCCACGGTCGAGGTGGACGGGGCCGAGATGATCGCCGACGCGGCGCTGCTGGACGCGGGCACGGACCGGCTCGACGCCGCCACGGTCGATCGCGGCGACGAGTGGTGGGCGCTGCCGGGCTTCGACGAGTTCCTGCTCGGCTACAAGGACCGCTCGCTGATGGTCGACGACGACCACAAGCAGGCGATCATCCCGGGCGGCAACGGCGTCTTCCGGGCGACGATCGTGCGCGCGGGCCGGGTGGTCGCCACCTGGACCCGCACCCTGGGCCGCTCGGCGGTCGCCGTGGACGTGGTGCCCCTGGTCGCGCTGCGGGCGGGGGAGCGGCGCCGCGCCGAGCAGGCCCTGGAGCCGTACGCCGCGTTTCACGGCCGGCCGTTGCGGGTGCGCTGGCCACAGTCCTGACCAGCGGCCGAGACATCGCCGTCCGCGAATCTGTTAACAACCCTTGTAAATACTGTTCACAAACGTCAATATGTTTGGCACCAGCCTGGATCGCGGACTTCAGGAGTGCCATGAGAACTCGACGTCGGGCGTTCGCCCTGATAACCGGTGCGGCCATGACCATCGCGATGGCGGTGGCGGTCGCGCCCGACGGCATGGCGGCCGTCTCCGCCGGGGACGCCGCGGCGGTCGCGTGCAGCGCCACGGTGTGGGCGGAGGGCAACACGTACACCGCCGGCACCCAGGTGACCTACCAGGGCCACCTCTATCGGGCCCTGGTCACGCACACCGCCCACCCGGGTGCGGGCTGGAACCCGGCCTCGACCCCGTCACTGTGGACCGATCTCGGTGCCTGCACCGGCGGCACCACCCCGCCGACCACGACCCCGCCCACCACCACGCCACCGACCACCACCCCGCCGACGACGACCCCGCCGACGACGACCCCGCCCACGAGCACGCCGCCGACCGGCGGGACCTGCGCGGTGAAGTCCCGCCCGGCCGGCAAGGTCCTCGTCGGATACTGGGAGAACTGGGACGGCGCCAGCAACGGCGTGCACCCCGGCCTCGGCTGGATCCCGATCACCGACACCCGGCTCGCCCAGCACGGCTACAACGTCATCAACGCCGCGTTCCCCGTGATCCGCGCCGACGGCACGGTGCTGTGGGAGGACGGCATGGACGCGGGCGTGAAGGTCGCCACCCCGGCGGAGATGTGCCAGGCCAAGGCATCGGGCGCGACCATCCTCATGTCGATCGGCGGCGCGGCGGCGGGCATCGACCTGAGTTCCAGCGCGGTCGCCGACCGGTTCGTCGCGACCATCGTGCCGATCCTGAAGAGGTACAACTTCGACGGCATCGACATCGACATCGAGACCGGCCTCACCGGCAGCGGCAGCATCGGCACGCTGTCGGCCTCGCAGGCCAACCTCATCCGCATCATCGACGGGGTCCTCGCGCAGATGCCGTCGAACTTCGGCCTGACCATGGCCCCCGAGACCGCGTACGTGACCGGGGGCAGCGTGACCTACGGCTCCATCTGGGGCTCCTACCTGCCGATCATCAAGAAGTACGCCGACAACGGCCGCCTGTGGTGGCTCAACATGCAGTACTACAACGGCAGCATGTACGGCTGCGCGGGCGACTCGTACCAGGCGGGGACCGTGCAGGGCTTCGTCACCCAGACCCAGTGCCTCAACGCCGGCCTGGTCGTGCAGGGCACCACGATCCGCGTCCCGTACGACAAGCAGGTGCCCGGTCTCCCCGCCCAGCCGGGAGCGGGCGGGGGGTACATGAGCCCGTCGCTGGTCTCCCAGGCGTACGGCGCCGTCAGCGGGATCAAGGGCCTGATGACCTGGTCGGCGAACTGGGACGGCTCGCGCGGCTGGACGTTCGGCGACAACGTCCGGGCGCTGCAGGGCCGCTGAAACGGCCTAGTTCCGGTGATCTTGGGGACTTCGGGTTGGCAGCTGACCCGGAGTCCCCAAGTTCTCGGGCGGCTCGATGGGCCCGTGCTGGAGACTCGGCGTGAGGGCGCTCACCGTACACATCTTGTCTGACTGTGAAATAGTTGACGAGTCAAGGATGTTGTGCGGGGCAGTCCGGGGCGCGCCCGTCCCCGGCCCGAGGCTCAGGAGCGGTCATGCAGTTCGGGATCTTCACCGTCGGCGACGTCACGCCCGATCCGACCACCGGGCGGGCGCCCAGCGAGCACGAGCGGATCACCGCGATGGTGGCGATCGCCCGCAAGGCCGAGGAGGTCGGGCTCGACGTCTTCGCCACCGGCGAACACCACAACGAGCCGTTCGTGCCCTCCTCGCCCACCACCCTGCTCGGCTACATCGCGGGGCAGACCTCCACCCTGCTGCTGTCCACGGCCACCACGCTGATCACCACCAACGACCCGGTGAAGATCGCGGAGGACTACGCCATGCTGCAGCACCTGTCCGGCGGCCGGGTCGATCTCATGCTGGGGCGCGGCAACACCGGGCCGGTCTACCCGTGGTTCGGCAAGGACATACGGGCCGGCATCCCGCTCGCCATCGAGAACTACGCGCTGCTGCACCGGCTCTGGCGCGAGCACACGGTCGACTGGTCGGGCAAGTTCCGTACCCCGCTGCAGTCGTTCACCTCGACGCCGCGCCCACTCGACGGGATCCCGCCGTTCGTCTGGCACGGCTCCATCCGCAGCCCGGAGATCGCCGAGCAGGCCGCGTACTACGGCGACGGATTCTTCGCCAACCACATCTTCTGGCCGCCGTCGCACACCCAGCGGATGGTCGAGCTGTACCGCGAGCGCTTCGCCCACTACGGCCACGGCGACGCCGACCGGGCCATCGTCGGCCTCGGCGGGCAGGTGTTCATGCGCCGCAACTCGCAGGACGCGATCGCTGAGTTCCGGCCGTACTTCGACAACGCCCCGGTGTACGGCCACGGTCCGTCGCTGGAGGAGTTCACCGAGCAGACCCCGCTGACCGTCGGCAGCCCGCAGCAGGTCATCGACCGCACCCTGGGCTTCCGGGAGTACGTCGGCGACTACCAGCGCCAGCTGTTCCTGCTGGACCACGCCGGGCTGCCGCTCAAGACCGTGCTGGAGCAGCTCGACCTGCTCGGCGAGATCGTGCCGGTCCTGCGCCGCGAGTTCGCCGCGCGCCGGCCCGCGCACGTGCCCGACGCGCCCACCCACGCGTCCCTGCTGGCTGCCCGCTCGCAACCGGAGGAGGTCACCGCATCATGACCGAGCGCACCGAGCGCAGGACCGGCGGAATCAGCCGGCCGGAGCGCACCCTGGTCGTGGTCAGCGCGGGGCTGACCCGGCCCTCGTCCACCCGCCTGCTGGCCGACCGGCTGGCCGCCGCCACCGTGGCGGCGGCCGACCGCGACGGCGCCCGGCTGACGGTCCGCGTGATCGAGCTGCGCGAACTGGCGCACGACATCACCAACCACCTGCTCACCGGCTTCGCCCCGGCGGCCCTGGCGGACGCCCTGGAAGCCGTGGCACACGCGGACGCGCTGATCGCGGTCACGCCGATCTTCAGCGCCAGCTACAGCGGGCTGTTCAAGTCGTTCTTCGACGTGCTGGAGCCCGACACGCTGGCCGGCAAGCCGGTGCGGGTCGCGGCGACGGCGGGCACCGCCCGGCACTCGCTGGCGCTGGAGCACGCCCTGCGGCCGCTGTTCACGTACCTGGGTGCGGTCGTCGTGCCGACGGCCGTGCTGGCCGCCAGCGACGACTGGGCCGGCGCGCAGGCGCAGGGCCCGCTGCGGGCGCGCATCGACCGGGCGGCGGGCGAGCTGGCGCGGGAGGCGGCCCGCCGCCAGCCGGCCGTGGTCGCCGACCCGTTCACCCTGACCACCTCGTTCGAGGAGCTGCTGGCAGGCTGACACCCATGACCATGGAGCGGATCGTGCTGATCCGGCACGGGCAGACGCCGTGGAGCGCGGCCGGGCGGCACACGTCGTACACCGACGTCGAGCTGACCCCGGCCGGGCAGGACCAGGCCCGGGCGCTCGGTGCCCGGCTGGCCGGGCACCGCTTCGCCGCGGTGCTGTGCAGCCCGCGGGCCCGGGCCCGGCGCACCGCCGAGCTGGCCGGGCTGGCCGTCACCGAGGTCACCGACGACCTGGCGGAATGGCACTACGGCGAGTACGAGGGGATCACCACCGCGCAGATCCACCAGACGCGGCCCGGCTGGTCGCTGTGGACCGACGGGTGCCCCGGCGGGGAGTCCCCGGAGCAGGTCGGCGCCCGGCTCGACCGGGTGCTGGCGCGCGCCCGTACCCTGCTGGCCGGCGGCGATGTCGCGCTGGTGGCGCACGGCCACGCGCTGCGGGTGGCCGGTGCCCGCTGGATCGGCCTGCCGCCCAGCGGGGGCGGCCGGCTCCGGCTGGACACGGCCACGCTGTCCGCGCTCGGCTTCGAGCACGGCGCCGAGGTCCTGGACACCTGGAACGCCGCCGGCTGAGCGCCCCACATCGACCGCCCGCGTCGCCGCCGACGCAGGTCAGTACCGTGGACCCGTCGCCCGGCGCGGGCGGCGGCCGGGCACGGGAAGGAACGGCGGGCGCATGGCCGACGACAGGGTCCGGCGGGTCACCAGCGCGGACGTCGCCCGCGAGGCGGGAGTGTCCCGCGCCACGGTCAGCTACGTCCTCAACGACACTCCACACCAGAGCATCCCGGCGGAGACCCGGCGCCGGGTGCTGGAGGCCGCCGCGCGGCTGGACTACGCGCCCTCGGCGGCGGCCCGGACGCTGCGCAGCGGGCGTTCCGACGTGGTGCTGTGCCTGCTGCCCGACTGGCCGGTCGGGCCGGAGGTCGGCGCGCTGCTCGGCAACCTTTCCGCCGCGCTGGCCCGCCGGGGGATGACGTTCGTGGCGCACCCGTCCACCCGCGAGGACCGGCCGATCGCGGAGATCTGGAAGGCGATCACCCCGGCCGCGGTGCTGGCGTTCGAGGACCTGTCGGCCGCCGAGATCGCGGCGATGCGCGCCGCCGGGGTGGCGTCGCTGGTCGCGCTGCTGGGCCGGTCCCGGCGGCGCCCCGGCGAACTCGAGGTGCCGCAGCAGCGGGTGGGCCGGCTGCAGGCCGAGCATCTGGCCGCGCTCGGGCACCCGCGCCTCGGGTACGCGTACCCCGACGACCCTCGGGTGGCCATCTTCGCCGAGCCGCGCCGGGACGGGGCCCGGGCGGCCTGCGCGGGGCTGGGACTGCCCGCTCCGGTGAGCCGTACGGTGCCGCTCGACGGTGCCGCCGCGGCGGCGGTGGTGCGGGACTGGCGCGACGCCGGGGTGACCGCGGTGTGCGCGTACAACGACGAGGTGGCGCTGGCCGTGCTGGCCGGGCTACGCGCCTGCGGCCTGACCGCGCCGGGCGACCTCGCGGTCATCGGGGTGGACGACATCGTCGCGGCCCGCCTGGCCGACCCGGCGCTGAGCACGGTCACCACGGACCAGGCGGCGCTCGCGGAGTACCTGGCCGCGACGATCGTCGAGGTGATCCACGGGCGGCCCGCCCCGCCGGGACCGGGGGAGGACATCACCCGGGTCGTGCGGCGCGCGTCGACCTGAGCGCGCCTGTCACCCGGAAGGTCACCAGCACCCTCGCTTGTCGACGTTCGACCTCCGGGACCGGCCCGCCTGACTACCGTGGGCGGCGAAGCACGCGATCCCTTCGGCGAATCGGGGCCTCGGATGGCATCGTGGCGGGCCGTGGCGGCTGTGGTGAGTGCGGTCGTGCTGACCGCCGCGGGTGCGGTGGCCGGCACCGCGGTGGGCGCGCCGGCCCGGGCGGCGGCGCCGGGGCGCGCGATGTGGCTGTGGAACCGTGCCGATCCCGCCACGGTCATCACCTGGGCCACGGACCACGACGTGCGGGAGATCTTCACGTACGTCGAGCCCAACGTCGCCGCCAGCGGCGACCTGACGCGGCTCAAGGACCTCAAGAAGCGCGCCGACCGGGCCGGTATCACGCTGTCGGCGCTCGGTGGCGAGCCGGGCTGGGTGTTCGACATCGAGGGCGCGCGGGCCTGGCAGAAGTCCGCGCTCGGCACCAAGCTGTTCGCGCGCAGCCACGTCGACGTGGAGCCGTACGCGCTCAACGCCTGGAGCACCGACCAGCCGGGCACGGTGGCCGCGTTCGTCGCGTTGCTCGACGCGCTACAGGCCGACGACGCCCGGCCGCTCGAGGTCGACGTGCCCTTCTGGTACGACACCATCCCGTTGGAGGGCGGCACGCTGGCCGACGCGGTGCTGGCCCGCGTGGACGCCGTCACCGTGATGAGCTACCGCGACACCGCCACCGGCCCGAACTCGATCATGGACGTGGGCGCCGACATGCTGCTGCGCGGCGGCGCCGC
The DNA here is from genome assembly GCF_004217545.1 of Krasilnikovia cinnamomea. Classification (NCBI taxonomy): domain Bacteria; kingdom Bacillati; phylum Actinomycetota; class Actinomycetes; order Micromonosporales; family Micromonosporaceae; genus Krasilnikovia; species Krasilnikovia cinnamomea. The sequence goes on along the minus strand of NZ_SHKY01000001.1, from coordinate 7,342,533 downwards.
CGGGATCCCGGTACGGCTGGCCGCCGAGACCGCGTCCCTGCCGGACTGCCCGTACTGCACCTTCTTCGAGGAGGGCCAGCAACGGCTGGCCAACACGTTGGACGACGTGGACGTGGCCGCCGCCGGCTACCCCGCGTTCGCCGGCATCGCCGTGCACCACTACGGATCGTGGAGCACGCTGCGGGACTCCCCGTAGTCGCGACATCCTGCGGCACAGGGCGCCGGGAACCGGAAGAAGAACGAGAACAAGAACACGCTGTGACAAGATCGACGGATCGCTCTATGCAAAATCATTGATGTGACACGGCGCCTCTTCCTAGGCTGAGAGCGATCAGCCATCGGCCAACCTGGGGAGACGGCCCTGGATACCCGCATGCAGCCGGACGAGACCGCCCTGTTCGGGCGGGCGTCGCTGCTGGCGGCGATCGCGGGCCGCCTCGCCGCCGGGGGCGGCGTCGCGTTGCACGGCCCGGCCGGCATCGGCAAGACCGCCCTGCTGGACGCCGTGAGCGCCGCCGCCACGGCCCGGGGGGACCTGGTGCTGCGGCTGCGCCCGGCGCGCACCGAACGGGCCGTGCCGTACGCGGGCGTCGCCGACCTCGTCGACCAGGTCCCGCCGCCCGCCGCCGCGGCCCTGCCCGGCGCCCAGCGGGCCGCGCTGGCCGCCCTGCGTCAGGGCGTGTCCTCCCGGACCGCGGGTACCGTGCTGGCCCGCCGTCTCGTGCTGCCGCTGCTGCTGGCCCAGTGCGCGCGGCTGGCCCCCGTGCTGCTGGTGCTCGACGACGTGCAGTGGCTGGACGCCGAGTCCGCCGAACTGATCGGCTTCGCGATGCGTCGCCGCCCCGGCCCCCGGGTGCGGGTGCTGGCCGCGCAGCGCCTGCCGGACGCGGCGGGGCGGCGCCGCGCCGTACGGCTGTGCCCGGCGCCGGTCAGTGAGCTGGCGGTGCCGCCACTGTCCGCCGACGACCTGACCGCCCTGCTGGAGGCCCACGGTCTGCCCTGCCGCACGGCCAGCCGGTTGCACGAGGCCAGCGGCGGCAACCCGTTCCTGGCGCTGGCCCTGGGCGCGGCGATGCCACCCGGCCCGGCGTGGCGGCCGGCGCCCCTGCCCGAACCCGCGCGCGCCCTGCTGCGCGAACGGGTCGCGGCGCTGCCCGCCGAGGTCGCCGACACGCTGCTGCTGGCGGCGCTGGCCACGGAGCCGACGGCCACCGTGCTGATCCGGGCCGGGCGCGAGGACGCCGAGCGGGAACTGCGGCTGGCGGCGGCCGCGGGCGCGGTGGAACTGGACGGCGACGCCATCCGGTTCGTCCCGCCCGCGCTGGCGCAGGTGCTGGCCGAGGATGCGGGCGCCGCCCGGCGCGCCGCGGTGCACGGCGCACTCGCGGCGGCGGCGGTCGGCGCCACGGACGCCGTGCGGCACCGGGCGCTGCAAAGTGGCCGGCCCGATTCCGAGGTGGCCCGCGCCCTGGCCGCCGAGGCGCAGCGGGCCGCGAGCCGCGGCGCCGGTCGCAGTGCCGCGGAGCTGTACCTGCTGGCCGCCGACCGGTGCCCGCACGCGCTGGCGGCGCACCGGCTGGACTGGCTGGTGGCCGCCGCCCGCACGGCGGCCACCGCGGGCGCTCCGGCGCTGGCCGGGCGGGCCGCGGAGGCCGTGCTGGCCGCCGAGGCGCCGCCCGAGCACCGGGTCCGGGCCCGGCTGGTCCTGCTCGACCTGGCCGGGCAGGCCCTGGCCGACATGGGGGAGATGTTCGCCGCGGCCCTGGTGGAGGCGGGCGACGATCCCGGGCTGGTGGGCCCGGTGCGGCTGCGGCTGACCTGGGCGGCGATGGTGGCCGGCGACCTGGACGCGACGATCGCCGAGGCCGGGCGGACGGTCACCGCGGCCCGGCTGGCCGGCGACCCCACCACCGAGGCGATGGTGCTGAGCACGCTGGCTCAGGCGCAGCGGCTGCGCGGCGAGCCGGAGTGGACGCGCACCCTGCAGCGGGCACTGGCGCTGCCCGCCGATCAGGTACCGGGCTGGCTGCATCTCGGGCCGCGGTACCTGGCCGCCCGCTTCGCCATGGTCGACGACCGGCTCGACGAGGCGCGCGCCGACCTGCTGCGGCTGCTGGCGGTCGCCGAGCAGGACCGTACGGGCGAGGCGCTGGTGGAGGTGCTGCGCAGCCTGTCCGAGGTGGCCACGCGGGCCGCGCGCTGCCGGGACGCGCTGCGCTACGCGCACCGGGCGGTGGCGTGCGCCCAGCGGGCGGGCCTGAGCCCCGGACCGACCTGGTACACCGCCGCGGTGGCGGAACTGGCCGGGGGCAGCCTCGCCGCGGCGGCCGGTTTCGCCCGGCGCGGGGTGCGCGCCAGCGAGCAGGAGGGCGACAGCATCTATCTGCTCCGCAACCTGCACGCGCTGGGCCAGGCCGAGCTGCGGGCCGGGAACACGCGGGCCGGGGTGGACGCGCTGCGCCGGCTGCGCGACCTGGAGTCGGTGGGTGCGACCGATCCGATGATCGTGCGCTGGCACGGTGATCTCGCGGGTGGGCTGGCCGCCCTGGGCGAGCACGCGGAGGCCGCCGCCACGCTCGCCGAGGCCCGGGCGGCGGCGTACCGGCTGGCGGGGGCGCCGGGCATGGCCGGGTATCTCGACCGGGCCACCGCCGTGGTGCTCTCCGAGAGCGGGCAGGCCGACTCGGCGGTGGTGCTCTCGGCCGCCGCGGCGCGGCACTTCGAGCAGCTGCGGCAGCCGATCGAGCAGGCGCACGCGCTGCTGGTGCAGGGCGGCGCGGAGCGGCGTCGCCGCCGGTACGCCGCGGCCCGGGTCGCGATCGGGGCCGCCCTGACGATCTTCCTGCAGGTCGAGGCGAAGCCGTGGGCGGAACAGACGGAGCGGGCCATGGCCGGCACCTCCACCCCGTTGACCGGCACGACCCCGGCCGACCTGGGACTGACCTCGATGGAGGCGCGGGTCGCGGCGATGGTCCGCGACGGGGCCAGCAACCGGGAGATCGCCACCCGGCTGTTTCTCAGCGTCAAGACCGTCGAGGCCACCCTCACCCGGGTCTACCGCAAGGTCGGCGTGCGTTCGCGTACGCAGCTGACGTCGCGGCTGACCGGACTGGGGCCGATGACGGGCGCCGTGGCCGGGCCGGTGCGGCCCGCAGTGGACGCCTGACTTACGCAGGGTGACCTGCCGCACAGGGTCACGTGGTGGCTGTCACCCCCGTAGCGAGAGTTTTACCTGGCTGATGCAGGGAAGAACGATTCCGGGTCGATTGTTGAACCCACAGGCAACGATGCCTCGCCGATAACCCAACGTGAGGAGGGCTCTTTCATGGACTTCGCGACCCGGATCCGTGCCGCCCAGCTCCGCCGGGCGCACCGCCGGATCGAGCGGAACGCCCGGCGGGAACTCGAGACGGAACTCGCGGCGGTTGTGACCCCCGCGGAGCGGACCGAGCTGGCGGTGACGCTGAACCGGCACCGCCCGCAGGAGGTGTGGGAGATCCGCGAGATCCTCGACCGGCAGGACCAGGCGCGTCAGCACCGCGCCAGCGGCCCGGGCGGCCTGCGCGCCGCCTGAGTGCCGTACCGATCAAGGACGCCGCACCGCCCCGGCCATGGTGGCCGGGGCGGTCTGCGTTCAGTGTTCGGCGGGCCGCTGGTCGCGGGCGTGGCTGCGAACGCTGCCCGCGTGCGCGATGGCGTCCGGGTCGCGCCGTACCTTGATCAGACTCGCCACCGTCGTGATCACCAGGACCGCCACGATGACGGCCAGCGACACCGGGGTGCTGATCTCCGGGATCTGTGGGCTGATCGCGGTGTGCGCCCAGTGCAGCACCAGCTTGACCCCGATGAACGCGAGGATCACCGACAGGCCGGTGGACAGGTACACCAGCCGGTCCAGCAGGCCCTTCACGAGGAAGAACAACGCCCGCAGGCCGAGCAGCGCGAACGCGTTGGCCACGAAGACGATGTAGGCGTGTTGCGTGACCCCGAAGACGGCCGGGATGGAGTCCAGCGCGAACAGCAGGTCCGTGCTGCCGATCGCGATGAGGACGATGAACAGCGGGGTGGCCACGCGCCGGCCGTCGACGCGGGCGAACAGCTTGCCGCCGACGTACTCGTCGGTGACCGGCAGGATCCGCCGGGTGGCCCGCACGAGGGCGTTGTCCTCGATGCTGGGGTCCTCGTCGCGGTGCCGGAACAGCTGCACCGCGGTCCAGATGAGCACCAGCCCGAAGATCAGGAACATGAAGGAGAACAGCGACAGCAGGGTCGCCCCGAGCGCGATGAAGATCACCCGCAGCACCAGGGCGATGATGATGCCGAACGTCAGCACCTCCTGCTGGTACTTCTCCGGTACCGCGAAGGTGCTCATGATGATGACGAAGACGAACAGGTTGTCGACCGACAGGCTCTTCTCGACGATGTAACCCGCGAAGTACTGCGCCCCCAGGTCCCAGCCGGCGACGCTCGCGAACACCAGGCCGAAGGCGACCGCGATGGCGATGTAGAACACCGACCACGCGGCGGCCTCGCGGAAGCCGACGACGTGTGGGCGCAGAATGCCCATGGTCAGATCCAGCGCAAGCAGCGCGACGATGACCGCTATGGTCAGCGTCCAGCCGAGCGCGGTGACCTCCAACATGATCGGCGAACCTCCGGGCATCGAGACGTCAGATGCCACCGATTTTCCCGGTTCCCGCTGGGAAAACCCTGAAAGTCCGTGGTCAGGCCATGATCAGCGAGCGTTTCGCGAGGCCCATCCAGAAGCCGTCGATCGGCTGCCCGGGGGCCCGCTCCGGATCTCCGGAGGCGCCCAGGGCCAGGAACACCGGGGCGAAGTGTTCGATCGTGGGGTGGGCGTAGGGCATGCCGGGGGCCCGCTCGCGGAAGTCGGCCAGCTCGTCGACCGCCCCGCGGGCCAGGGTCTCGGCCGCCCAGGAGTCGAACTCGCGCGACCAGCCGGGGGCGGGGGCGTCGGTCCGGAAGTCGCGCAGGAACGGCAGGCCGTGCGTGGTGAAGCCGGAGGCGACGATGAGGACCCCCTCGTCGCGCAGCGGGGTCAGCCGCCCGCCGAGCTCCAGCAGCCGGTCCGGCTCCAGGGTGGGCAGCGACATCTGCAGCACGGGGATGTCGGCGTCCGGATACATGACCTTGAGCGGGACGTACGCGCCGTGGTCGAGACCGCGGTCGGTGCGGGCGACCGTCTCGGTGTCCGGCATCAGCGCGGCCACCCGGTCGGCGAGCTCGGGCGCGCCGGGGGCCTGGTACTGGACCTGGTAGTAGCGGGGGGCGAAGCCGCCGAAGTCGTACACGAGGGGGACCGGGGTGGTGGCGCCCAGCATGAGCGGCGCCGACTCCCAGTGCGCCGAGGCGACGAGGATCGCGCGGGGGCGGGGCAGCCCGGCGGCCAGGGCCTGCAGCTGGGCCACCCACAGCGGGTCGTCGGCCAGCGGGGGCGCGCCGTGGCTGAGGAACAGCGCGGGCATGTGGGTGTTCATGACAAGTCCTTCAGGTTGACGCTTCAACTAAACCGACAGTACGCCGGTTTATTTGATTCGTCAACTAACGCCGCCTTGATCGCGTCGCTCGCGTGAAGTTCCTGTTACGCCCACCGCAACAGTTGCCGGCGGCTGCCTATCCCCGCAGCTCCGTGCGGGGTGTCGACGTTCATCTACGCAACGTCCACATCGGACGCCCGATCTGTCCGCCGTGGACATTGCGCACTGCCAGTGGCGCTGGCATGCTACGCGATGTCGCGCGGGGACAGCGCACCGTGATGAAGGGATGGACACACCCGGCCCGGGGCGGCCACCGACGCGGCGACGAACCGTACCTGCCGACGCACCGCCCGCCGGGCGGCGACAGCCGGCCGAGAGGAGACGGGCAGTGGCGTCACCGCCGCAGCTACCACTCGCCGACGACCTGTTCCTCGCCGCCCACGACACCCCGCGCGGCCGGTGCCTGCTCAGCCCCGCCACCCTCGGCCTCGGCCTGGCCGCCGGCCTGCTGGCCGAGCTCATCCTGTGGCGGCGGCTGGACCTGCGCGACGGGCGGATCACCATAGTGGACGACCGGCCCACCACCGACGCCGCCACCACGGCCGTGCTGGAACAGCTCATCCGGGAGCCGCAACACCGGCAGGTCCGCGAATGGATCTCGTTCCTGGCCACCGGGGTCGCCACCGACCTGGTCGCCCGCCGGCTCAGCCGCGCCGGGCTCGTCCACCGCCACGAGCGGCGCGGGCTGCGGGGCCACCGGGTCACGTACGTGCCGGTGGACAACGCGGTCGCGGGCTGGCCCGGCAGCCGGGTTCGCACGGCGGTCGGCCGCGGTGAGCTGCTCGACATCCCCGACCTCGTGCTGGCCGGGCTCATCCTCGCCACGGGCCTCGACCAGCACCTGCTCGTCACGTACGACGCTCGCGAGCGTGAGCACCTGTTCGACCAGCTACGCCGCCGGCTGCCGGCCATGCTCCAGGAGCTGGTCGGGCACGCCGAGGCCGCGGTGGGCGACGCCGTGATGGCCCGCCGCGCCTGACACCCACCCATCCCTCACCCCCTGCTGGAGACGCGCGTGTCCACCACCGCAACCACCACCGCCCCGGCGGTCAGCAACCTCTCCACCGCCCTGGCCCGCGACCGCCTCGGCGTCGCCGCCGTCGTGTTCTTCGTGATGTCGGCGGCGGCACCCCTCACGGTCGTCGCCGGCGTGGTCCCCACCGGCCTGGCCGTCACCGGCCTCACCGGCATCCCGGTCGCGTTCGCCGCGGTCGCCCTGGTGCTGGCGGTGTTCTCGGTCGGCTACGTGGCCATGGCCCGGCACATCGCCAACGCGGGCGCGTTCTACGCCTACGTCTCCCGCGGGCTGGGCCGCCCGCTGGGCGTCGGCGCGGCGTGGGTCGCGCTGGTGGCGTACAACATGTTCCAGATCGCCGCGTACGGCGGGTTCGGCGCGATCGCGGCGCCGCTGTTCGCGGACTGGTTCGGCGTCGACGTGCAGTGGTGGGTGCTGGCGCTGGGCGCGTGGGCCCTGGTCGCCGTCCTCGGGGTACGCGACGTCGCGGTCAACGGAAAGGTGCTGGCCACGCTGCTGGTCGCCGAGATCGTGCTCGTCGTGGCGTTCGCCCTCGCGGACGTGAGCTCTCCCGGGTTCCAGCCCGCCGCGGCCCCGCTCGACCCGAGCGGCCTGGTCGGCGCGGGAGCGGGCGCCCTGCTGGTCATGGCGGTCACCGGGTTCGTCGGCTTCGAGCAGTCCGTGGTCTTCAGCGAGGAGTCCCGCGACCCCCGGCGCACCGTGGCGCGGGCCACCTACCTCGCCATCACCCTCATCGCCGTCCTGTACGGCTTCGCCGCCTGGGCGATGATCTCGGCGGCCGGTCCCGAGGCGGTGAGCCGGGCCGGTACCGAGGGTCCCGAGCTGTTCTTCAACCTGGCGGCCGACCGGATCGGCACCCTGGCGCTGCACCTGGGCCACGCCCTGTTCCTGACGTCCCTGATCGCCGCCATGATCTCCTTCCACAACATCATCGCCCGGTACACGTTCTCCCTCGGCCGCGAAGGGGTGCTCCCGCGCGCGTTCGGCCGGACCGTGCCGGGCACCGGCGCGCCGAAGAACGGCTCCCTGGCGCAGTCCGCCCTCGGCCTGGTGGTCATCGGGCTGTACGCGTTCGCGGGCTGGGATCCGCTGGTCCAGCTGTTCTTCTGGGGCGGCACGGGCGGCGGCATCGGAGTCCTGCTGCTGATCACGCTCACCTCGGTCGCCGTGCTCGGGTACTTCGCCCGCCAGCCCGCCGGCGAGGACGCCTGGCACCGGGTCGGCGCGCCACTGATCAGCACCGCGTTGCTGCTGGTCATGACGTACCTGGCGCTGACCAACATCGCGATCCTGTTCGGCGTGGCGCCCGGATCCGCACCCACCTGGGTGGTGCCGCTGGCCTTCGGGACCGTCGCCCTGGTGGGGGTCGCGTGGGCGCTGATCCTGCGCACCGCCCGCCCCCAGGTGTACGCCGGGATCGGCTTCGGCGCCCGCAGCGTCACCGCGGCCCCGCGCGGCTTCGCGGCGGTCCTCGGACAGGCCGGCGAGCAGGAGGCAAAGCGGTGAGCGCGACAGTTCCGGCCCGGCCCGCACAGCCGGAGGCCCGGCGATGAACGCGGCGATCCGCCCGGCCGCCGCCGCCGAACTCAGCGCCGTGGGTGCCCTGGTCGCGCTGTCGTTCGACCGGCTCGACGCCAACCACTACCTGGTTCCGGACGGCGGTGACCGGCTGCGCGTCATGGGTGACTACTTCACCCTGTACACCGAGCACGCCGCCGGGCACGGCCGCGTCGACGTGGTGCCCGGAGCCGACGGCCCGGCCGCCACGGCGGTGTGGTTCGACCGCACCGGCAAGACGCCCGAGCCGCCGTCGTACCATGCCCGGCTCGCCGCGCTGGCCGGGCCGTACCTGGAGCGGTTCCGGGCGCTCGACGAGCTGTTCGACACGCACCACCCGGACGAGCCGCACTGGCATCTGGCGTTCCTGGCGGTGCACCCGGGTGCGCAGCGCCGGGGGCTGGGCGGGGCGCTGATGGCGCACACCCACGCCGAGCTGGACGCGGCCGGGGTGCCCGCGTACCTGGAGGCCACCAACGGCGACAACGTCCGGTTGTACCGGCGGCACGGCTACACCGACATGGCGACGTTCGAGATTCCGCTGCCCGACGGGACGCCGTTCTTCCGCATGTGGCGGCCCGCGTCCTGATCCTGGGCGCCGACCCGGGAGAACGGCCGTTCTCCCGGGCGGCCCGCCCTCGACGGTGCGGACCCCTCCGGCCACCGGTCCCGGTGATCGACCATCATCAGGGGATCAGCCGCGGCGGAAGGACACCCTCCTGATGGCCACCACCCACGTCGAGTCGACCGCCGACCTTGCGGCCCTGCACCGCCGCACCCTCGCGGTCGTCATGGCGTCCCAGGTGTTCAGCGGCGCCGGACTCGCCGCCGGCGTCACCGTCGGCGCATTGCTGGCGCAGTCGATGCTCGGCACCACCAGCCTGTCCGGCCTGCCCTCCGCCCTGTTCACCGCGGGTTCGGCGGCCGCCGCGCTGCTGATCGGACGCCTGTCGCAACGCCTCGGCCGGCGCGCCGGCCTGACCGCGGGCTACCTGGCCGGGGCACTCGGCGGGGTGGGCGTCGTGCTCGCCGCCAGCCTCGACAACGTCCCGCTGCTGCTGGTGTCGCTGCTGGTCTACGGCGCGGGCACCGCCACGAATCTGCAGGCCCGGTATGCCGGTGCCGACCTGGTCGGGCCGGACCGGCGCGGCCGCGCGGTCAGCGCCGTACTCGTCGCCACCACCCTGGGCGCGGTCGTCGGCCCCAACCTGGTCACGGTCACCGGCCGCGCCGCCGAACAGTGGCACATCCCCGCGCTGGCCGGGCCGTTCGTGCTAGCCGCCGTCGGCTACGGCATCGCCGCGGCGGTCCTGTTCGTCCTGCTGCGGCCCGACCCGCTGCAGGTCGCCCGAGCCCTGCCCGGGGGTGAGGCCGTCCCGGGGCCGGGCGATTCACCGGGGCGCTCGCCGCGGTTCAGGGCGAGCGTCACCGCGGGCGCCGCCACGATGGTCCTCACCCAGCTGGTCATGGTCGCGGTCATGACGATGACTCCGGTGCACATGCAGGACCACGGCCACGGGCTCGGCGCCACCGGCCTGGTCATCGCCGTCCACATCGCCGGGATGTACCTGCCGTCGCCGATCACGGGTGTCCTCGTCGACCGGGTCGGGCGCATCCCGGTCGCCGTGGCGTCCGGCGTCACGCTGCTGGCCGCCGGCGTCGTCTCGGCGACCGCACCCGAGTCCTCCGTAGCCCTGCTCACCCTGGCCCTCGGGCTGCTCGGCCTCGGCTGGAACCTCGGTCTGGTCTCCGGCACCGCCATCGTCACCGACGCGGCGCCCCCGAGCACGCGGGCGAAGACCCAGGGCACCGTCGACCTCTGCGTCGCGCTGTCCGGCGCCGGGGGCGGCATCGCCAGCGGCATGATCATGAGCGCGACCAGCTACGCCACGCTGTCGGTCATCGGCGGCGTGCTCGCGCTGGCGGTCATCCCGTTCGTGGCGTCGAGCGGCCGGCGCCCGTAGCTATTGACGCGGCGGGCCGGGACGCTCTTACATCGATGTCAGTGAGGGCGTACGTCTGACCTGCCCCCCATTCCGGCGTGCCGGCCGCGCTCAGCTCACCCGACCGTCCTGGAAGGGAACCGGATGCCCCCGGACGACGCACCGCGCGAGATCGGCCCTCTGGTGCCCCGGGGCAGTACCGGGCAGCCGCCGTTCGAGCTGGTCGTGACACCGGAGTCGGCCGGCTGGCGGTACTGCGGGCTGCGCGTGCTCGACCTGTCGGTCGGCACCCGGGCGACGTTCACGACCGGCGCCGACGAGATGCTCGTCCTGCCACTGGCCGGTGGTTGCGACGTCACCTGCGACGACGAGCGGGTCACGCTGACCGGCCGCGACTCGGTGTTCTCCCGGATCAGCGACTTCGCGTACCTGCCGCGGGAGGCGACCGTCACGGTGCGCGCCCCCAGCGGCGGCCGGTTCGCGCTGCCCGGCGCGCGGGCGAGCCGCCGGCTGCCGTTCCGCTACGGGGCCGCCCAGGACGTCGCGGTGGAACTGCGCGGCGCCGGTCAGGCCAGCCGCCAGGTCAACAACGTCTGCACCCCGGAGACCTTCGACGCCGACCGGCTCATCGTGTGCGAGGTGATCACGCCCGGCGGCAACTGGTCGTCGTACCCGCCGCACAAGCACGACGAGCCGCGCCCGGGGGAGGCGCCGCTGGAGGAGATCTACTACTTCGAGGTGGGTGCGTCGCCGTCCGGCGCGGCGGGGGTGGGATACCAGCGCGCGTACGGCCACCCGGACCGCCCGATCGACGTGTGCGCCGAGGTGCGCGGCGGCGACGCCGTGCTGATCCCGTACGGATGGCACGGCCCGACGATGGCCGCGCCCGGCTACGACCTGTACCACCTCAACGTCATGGCCGGGCCGGGTCAGCGGCGGTGGCTGGCCTGCGACGACCCGGCCCACGCGTGGGTGCGCGCCGCCTGGTCCGGCCAGCCGGTCGACCCGCGCCTGCCGATGACCTCCGCGACGGCTCGCCGGCGCCGCCGGCCCGGCCCGGCGAGCGGACTCCGGTAGCCGAGCTCAGGGCCGGGTGCGCAGCCCGTCGAAGGCGATCGCGGTGATCGTGTCGGCCAGCGGCTCGGCGGCGCCCCGGGCGGGGCTGTACCACTCGATGAGCGAGTTGACCATGCCGAACAGCAGGCGGGCCGCGGTCGCGGGGTCCACGTCTGGGCGCAGGGCGCCGTCCGCCTGGGCCTGTTTCACGAGATCGGTCACGATCGCGTCGAAGACCCGGCGGCGCAGCAGCGCCTGCTGCTCCACGGCCGTGTTGCCGCGCACCCGCAGCAGCAGCGTCACGTACTCCAGCCGGTCGGCGAGCACCAGCACGCTGCGGCGGATCAGCAACTCCAGGCGTTCGATCGCGGGGGTGTGCCCGGCGCGGACCTCGTCGGCGGCCTCGAACAGCCCGTCTAGGGCGTGGTCGACCGCCATGCGCAGTAGCTCCTGCTTGCTGCTGACGTGGTGGTAGATGCTCGACTTGGTGATGCCGAGGCGTTCGGCCAGCTCGCCCATGCTGGTGGCCTCGTAGCCGCGTTCGTTGAACAGCCGCACGGCGGCGGTGAGCACGGCGTCCTGGTCGTGACCGGGGCGCCCGCGGCGGGGCCGGGCGCCCTCGCGCGGGATCCGCTCGGCACGCGGGAGCGGGGAACGCGCCGGCGGGTTGCCGGCGGCCCCGGTCATCGGGGCGCCCCGGGCGCGCGCACGACGTGGCTGCGGCCGCGGAACTCGGCCACCACCTCGTCGGTGCCCTCGCGGGTCACGGTGACGTCGTAGATGCCGGTGCGGCCCTGCCGGACGCGTTCGCGGGCCTGCGCCACGAGCACCTCGCCCGTGCGGACCGGCCGCAGGAAGGCGATGTCGGCGCCGGCGGCCACGGTGACCGGGCCGTGGCTGTTGCAGGCGCAGGCGAACGCGGTGTCGGCCAGCAGAAACACGAATCCCCCGTGGGCGATGTCGTGGCCGTTCACCATGGCTGGAGTGACCGGCATCCGGACCTCGGCGGCGCCGTCGGCGGCCCCGATCAGTTCCATGCCCAGGCCGCGCGAGGCGGCGTCGCGGTCGAACATCTCGTGCGCTGCGGTCCGTGCCATCCTCACCCGCTCTCCCTCGGCTGGACATCCGAAACCCTTGATAACCAACCGACCGGACGGTAGATATTTAGGGTAAGCCAACACCTCAGGAGGCCAGATGACAACCCCCGCCGATCTCTACGAGCAGCATCGCGAGCTGCTGGATCAGGCGATCGCCGCGGCCGGCGCCCGGGACTACTGGTCGGCTTATCCCGAATCACCCAGCAAATCCGTGTACGGGGAGGACGCCGCCCCCGCCGGTGAGCGGGCGTTCACCGCCCTGCTCGGCAAGCAGTTCCCGATCGAGGTTCCCGGCGCCACGGGCACCGTCTCCACGGAGCGCTCGCCGTACGGGATCGAGCTCGGCGTGAGCTACCCCCGGGCCGACCCGGCCGCCCTGGTCGCGGCGGCCCGCGCCGCGACCCCGGGCTGGCGCGCCGCGGGTCCGTACGGGCGGGCCGGGGTCGCCGCCGAGATCCTGCGCCGGATCAACGCCCGCTCGTTCGAGCTGGCGCACGCGGTGCAGCACACCACCGGCCAGGCGTTCGTCATGGCGTTCCAGGCGGGCGGCCCGCACGCCCAGGACCGCGGCCTCGAGGCGGTGGCGTACGCGCTGGCCGAGACCACCCGCGTCCCGGTCGTCTCCACCTGGGCGAAGCCGCAGCGCGGTGGTGAGCCGCTGCGGCTGGCCAAGACCAGCACGGTGGTCGGGCGCGGCGTCGGCCTGGTGATCGGGTGCAACACCTTCCCCACCTGGAACGGCTACCCCGGCCTGTTCGCCAGCCTGGTGACGGGCAACCCGGTCATCGTCAAGCCGCACCCGGGCGCGGTGCTCCCGCTGGCCATCACGGTGCAGATCGCCCGGGAGGTGCTGACCGAGGCCGGCCTGGACCCCAACGTGGTGACCCTCGCGGTGGAGGAGCGCGGCGACGGCATCGCCGCCACCCTCGCCACCCACCCGGACGTCCGGATCGTCGACTTCACCGGCTCCAGCGAGTTCGGCAACTGGCTGGAGGCCAACGCCCGTCAGGCCGTGGTCTACACGGAGAAGTCCGGCCTCAACACGGTCGTCGTGGACTCCACCGACGACTACAAGGCCATGCTGCGCAATCTGTCGTTCTCGCTGTCGCTCTACAGCGGCCAGATGTGCACCACCCCGCAGAACTTCCTCGTGCCGGCGGGCGGCTTCGACACCGACGCCGGGCGGCGCAGCCCCGACGAGTTCGCGGCCGACCTGGCCGCGGCGCTGGACAAGCTGCTCGGCGACCCGAAGCGGGCCGCGGGCACGCTCGGCGCCATCGTCAACGAAGGGGTGCTGGCCCGGATCGCCGAGGCGGGCTCCGCCGCCGGGGTCGTGCACCCCTCCACCGCGGTCGCCGACGAGCAGTTCCCGAACGCGACCATCCGCACCCCGGTGGTCGCGCGACTCGACGCCGCCGACGAGAAGATCTACACCCGGGAGTGGTTCGGCCCCGTCTCGTTCGTCATCGCCACCGAGTCCACCGCGCACAGCCTGCGGGTGTTCACCGAGACGGTGCGCCAGCACGGCGCGCTGACCGCCGCGGTGTACTCGACCTCTCCGCAGGTCGTCGAGCAGGCCCGGGAGGCCGCCCTGGACGCGGGCGTGCACCTGGCGGAGAACCTCACCGGCGGGGTCTTCGTCAACCAGACCGCGGCGTTCAGCGACCTGCACGGCACGGGCGCCAACCCGGCCGCCACCGCGTCGCTGACGGACGCGTACTTCGTGACCGGCCGCTTCTTCACGGTGCAGTCGCGCCACCACGTCGAGGCCGCTGATGCCTGAGGCGTTCCTGGTCGGCGGGGTCCGCACGCCGCAGGGCCGCTACGGCGGCGCCCTGGCGGGCGTGCGCCCCGACGACCTGGCCGCCCTCGTCGTCGGGGCGGCCGTGCGGCGCGCCGGGGTGCCGGTCGACGCCCTCGACGAGGTGGTGCTCGGCGCGGCGAACCAGGCCGGCGAGGACAACCGCAACGTCGCCCGGATGGCGGTGCTGCTGGCGGGCCTGCCGGACGCGGTGCCCGCGTACACGGTCAACCGGTTGTGCGCCAGCGGCCTGACCGCGATCGGCGCGGCCGCGCAGGCCGTCCGCGCCGGTGACGCGGACGTCGTGGTGGCCGGTGGCGTCGAGTCGATGACCCGCGCCCCGTGGGTGATGGCCAAGCCGGGCACGCCGTGGGCGCGCCCCGGCGAGGTCGCCGACACGTCCCTGGGCTGGCGTTTCACCAACCCCCGGTTCGCGGAGGCGGACCGGGCGGTGCCCGGCGACGCGGGCCCGGAGCAGCGCCGGGTGACCCTGAGCATGGGTGAGACCGCGGAGGAGGTCGCCGCCCTGGACGGGATCTCCCGCGCGGACAGCGACGCGTTCGCGCTGCGCAGCCACCAGCGCGCCGTGGCCGCGATCGACGCGGGCCGCTTCGGCGACGAGGTGGTGCCCGTGCCGGTGACCGGCGGCGAGTTCGGCACGGACGAGATCCCGCGCCGCGACACCAGCCTGGAGCGCCTCGGCGCCCTGCGCCCGGTGTTCCGGCCCGGCGGCGTGGTCACGGCCGGAACGTCCTCGCCGCTGTCCGATGGCGCGGCCGCCGTGGTGGTGGCCAGCGCCGACGCGGTCCGCCGGTACGGTCTGACCCCCCGCGCCCGCGTCGTCACCACGGCCAGCGCCGGCGTGTCGCCGCAGCTCATGGGCCTGGGCCCGGTGCCGGCGACCGAGCAGGCCCTGGCCCGCGCGGGCTGGCAGGTCGGTGACCTCGACGCGGTCGAGCTCAACGAGGCGTTCGCGGTGCAGGCCCTCGCCGTCATCCGTCGCCTCAAGCTCGACGAGGACCGGGTCAACGCCGACGGTGGGGCGATCGCGCTCGGTCACCCCCTGGGCTGTTCCGGTGCCCGGCTGGCGGTCACCCTGCTGGGCCGCATGGAACGCGAGAACGCCCGCCGGGCCCTGGCCACCCTCTGCGTGGGCGTGGGCCAGGGCGTGGCGATGCTGCTGGAGCGGCCCTGATGACGGCCACCGGAGCGACCGCCGCCCACGACGCCGCGTCAGCGTCACCGGGCGGCACCCTGCTGGTCGAGGAGCTCGCCGACCGGGTCGTGGTCACCCTGCACCGGCCCGAGGCGCGCAACGCCATCAACGCCGCGATGGTCCGCGACCTGCACCAGGTCTGCGCCGCCCTGGAGGAGCGGCCCCGGCTGCTGATCCTCACCGGCCACGGCGGCACGTTCGCCGCCGGTGCGGACATCGCCGAGCTGCGCGAACGCGGCCGCGACCAGGCGCTGCAGGGCATCAACAGCCGGCTGTTCGACCGGATCGCCCGGCTGCCCATGCCCACTCTCGCCGCGGTCGACGGGTACGCCCTGGGCGGCGGCGCGGAGTTGGCGTACGCCTGCGACCTGCGGCTGGCGTCTCCCTCGGCGACGTTCGGCAATCCGGAGCCGGGGCTGGGGATTCTCGCCGCCGCCGGGGCGTGCTGGCGGCTGCGGGACCTGCTCGGCGCGTCGGTCGCCAAGCAGGTGCTGCTGGCCGGGCGGCGGCTTTCCGCGGACGACGCGTACCGGCTGGGGCTGGTGGCGGAGGTGGTGCCCGCCGAGGAGCTGCTCCCGCGCGCGCACGCCCTGCTCGACCGGATGGCCCGCAGCGGCCCGCTGGCGCTGCGGCTCACCAAGCTGGTCGCCGACGCCTCCGGGGCCCACCCGGTCACCGACGATCTGGCCCAGGCCATCCTGTTCGAATCCGATGACAAGCGCGCCCGGATGGACGCCTTCCTGACGGGAGAGCGGCCGTGAACGCCGTACCGAAGATCCTCGCGGTGGTCGGCGGCGGCCGGATGGGTGCCGGGATCGCCCAGGTGTTCGCGGCGGCCGGGGCCACCGTCACGCTCGTGGAGCGGGACCCGGCGGCCGCCGCGGCGGCCCGCGAGCGGATCGCGACCGGACTGCGCCGCGCCGCCGAGCGGGGCCGCCTCGCCGACGACGCCACGGTCGTGCTGGACCGCGTCGAGGTGGCGGCCGAGGTGGCCGCCGTGCCCCCGGCCGCCGAGCTGGTCATCGAGGCCGTCCCGGAGGACGCGGCACTCAAGACGCGGGTGCTGGCCGCCGCCGAGGCGGTGGTGGGCGAGCACGCCGTGCTGGCCACCAACACCAGCTCGCTGTCGATCGGCGGCCTCGCCGACGGTCTGCGCCATCCCGAACGCCTGGTCGGCATGCACTTCTTCAACCCCGTGCCGGCCAGCGACCTGGTGGAGGTCGTGGTCGGGCCGCGCACCGCCGACGCCGTCCGCGACGCCGCGGTCGGCTGGGTGGGTGCCCTCGGCAAGACCGAGGTGGTGGTCCGTGACTCACCCGGCTTCGCGACCAGCCGCCTCGGGGTGCTGCTCGGCCTCGAAGCCATCCGGATGCTGCAGGAGGGCGTCGCTTCCGCCGAGGCCATCGACCGGGCCATGGAGCTGGGCTACCGGCACCCGATGGGCCCGCTGCGCTCGACCGACCTGGTCGGCCTCGACGTGCGCCTGGCCATCGCCGAGCACCTGCAGCGCGAGCTGGGGGACCGGTTCGCGCCGCCGCAACTGTTGCGGGACAAGGTCGCCCGTGGCGAACTCGGCCGTAAGAGCGGGCAGGGCTTCTACACCTGGGGGGAGGCGCGATGACGACCGATGCGCAAGAGCGGGTCTTCACCGAGACCATCGAGAAGGATCAGCGGGTCGAGCCGCGCGACTGGATGCCGGACGGCTACCGCAAGACGATGATCCGGCAGATCGCGCAGCACGCGCACTCCGAGATCATCGGAATGCAGCCCGAGGGGGAGTGGATCACGCGGGCGCCGTCGCTGCGGCGCAAGGCGATCCTGCTGGCCAAGGTGCAGGACGAGGCCGGGCACGGGCTGTACCTGTACTCGGCGGCCGAGACCCTCGGCGCCGACCGCGGCGACCTCACGGTGCGGCTCATCGAGGGCCGGCAGAAATACTCGTCGATCTTCAACTATCCGACGCTGAGCTTCGCGGACGTCGGGGTCATCGGCTGGCTGGTCGACGGCGCCGCGATCTGCAACCAGGTGCCGCTGTGCCGCAGCTCCTACGGGCCGTACGCGCGGGCCATGATCCGGATCTGCAAGGAGGAGTCGTTCCACCAGCGGCAGGGCTACGAGCTGCTGCTGACCATGATGGGCGGCACCGCGGCGCAGCGGGCGATGGTGCAGGACGCGGTGGACCGGTGGTGGTGGCCGTCGCTGATGATGTTCGGGCCGCCGGACGCCGACTCGCCCAACACCGCGCAGTCGATGGCGTGGAAGATCAAGCGGCACACCAACGACGAGCTGCGGCAGCGCTTCGTCGACATGACCGTGCCGCAGGCGCAGGCGCTCGGCGTCACCCTGCCCGACCCGGATCTGCGCTGGAATCCCGAGCGGGAGCACTACGACTTCGGCGCGGTGGACTGGTCGGAGCTCAAACGGGTGATCTCCGGCGACGGGCCGCTCAACCGGCAGCGGATCGCGCGGCGCCGCGAGGCCCACGAGGACGGCGCCTGGGTTCGTGAGGCGGCGGCCGCCCATGCCGCGAAGCGCGGAGGAGGCGCAGGCAATGACTGACGAGATCCGGCACGAGTGGCCGCTGTTCGAGGTGTTCGTGCGCGCCAAGCGGGGCCTGAACCACGTGCATGTCGGCTCGCTGCGCGCCGCCGACCACGAGATGGCCCTGCACCACGCCCGGGACCTGTACACCCGCCGCAACGAGGGCGTCAGCATCTGGGTGGTGCGCGCCGACCAGGTGGCCGCCTCCCAGCCGGGGGAGAAGGAGGCCTTCTTCGCGCCCAGCGGGGACAAGGCGTACCGGCATCCGACGTACTACTCCATTCCCGAGTCCGTACCGCACATCTGAGGCCGCCATGGGTTTCGACGTCGCCTACGAGGCGCTCACCGATCACGAGGACGATGCCCGCTGGGCGTACGGGACGGGCTTCGCCGACCCGCTGTCGGGGGTGGACACCGCCGTGCCCGACGGCGCTGACCGGGAGCGGCTGGCCGCGTACTGCCTCATGCTCGGCGACGACGCGCTGATCATGTCGCACCGCCTGCAGCAGTGGGTGACCCGCGCGCCGGAACTGGAGGACGAGCTGGCACTGGCCAACATCGGGCTGGACCTGCTCGGCCAGGCGCGGCTGCTGCTGACCCGGGCCGGGCAGGTGGAAGGGGCGGGGCGCGACGAGGACGCGCTGGCGTACCAGCGGGGCGCGCCGGAATTCCGCAACGTGTGCCTGGCCGAGCGGGCGGACGACGACTTCGCCCACCTGGTCGCGCGGTTGCTGGTGTTCGCGACGTGGCGGCTGGCGCTGTTCGACCGGCTGGCCGCCACCCGTGACCCCATGCTGGCCGCGATCGCCGCCAAGGGCGTGAAGGAGCTGACCTATCACCGCGAGTGGGCGGCGCAGTGGGTGGTGCGGCTCGGCGACGGCACGGCGCTGTCGCACGAGCGCATGCGGGCCGCCGCCGACGCGGTGGCGCCGCTGACCGGTGAGCTGTTCCGGCCGCACCCGGTCGAGTCGGACCTGGCGGCGGACGGTCTCGCGGTCGACCCGGCGGGGCTGCGCGGCGAGTTCGACGCGGTCCTCACCCAGGTGCTGACCGCGGCGACGCTGACCGGCACCGTCCCGACGGCGCCGGCCGGCGTGGCCGCCGCGCCGGGCGGGGCCGTCTACTCCGGGGCTGCCGGGCGGCACGGCGAGCACACACCGGCGCTGGCCGAGATTCTCGACGAGATGCAGGCGCTGGCCCGATCCGTGCCCGGGGGTGCCTGGTGAGCGCCCCGACGGTCACCGCCGCGGCCGTGGCGGCCACGGTGACCGACCCGGAGCTGCCCCAGCTGACCCTGGCCGACCTCGGCATCCTGCGCGGCGTCGAAGAGGTGGGCGGCCAGGTCCTGGTGACCGTCACCCCCACCTATTCGGGGTGTCCGGCGATGGAGGCGATCCACGCCGACCTGCGGGCCGCACTGCGCGACGCCGGGTTCGCCGACGTCGAGGTGCGCACGGTGCTGACGCCGGCCTGGACCACCGACTGGATCACCGAGGCGGGCCGGGCCAAGCTCGCCGCCGCCGGGATCGCGCCGCCCGGCCCCGCGCCCCGGCGCTCCAGCGGTCCGGTGCCACTGGTGCTGGGCTCCCGTCCCGGGGCGGTGCCGTGCCCCCGGTGCGGGCACACGTCCACCGAGCAGGTGTCCGCGTTCAGCGCGACCGCCTGCCGCGAACTGCGCCGCTGCCCCGCCTGCCGGGAACCGTTCGAGCACGTGAAGGAGATCTGACGTGGCCGCTGGCGATTTCCACCGGCTGCGGGTGGCGGCCGTGGAGCGGCTCTGCGCCGACGCGGTGGCGGTCACCTTCGACGTGCCGCCCGAGCTGGCTGACGCGTACACGTTCCGGCCCGGGCAGTCGCTGACCGTCCGCCACGCGGTCGGGGGCGCCGACGAGCGCCGCACGTACTCGATCTGCGCCCCGGTCGGCGCCGCGCCGCGCATCGGGGTGCGGGAGGTGCCCGGCGGCCTGGTGTCCCACTGGCTGGTGCACGAGGTGCGCCCGGGCGACGAGGTGGAGGTCGCCGGGCCCTCGGGCACCTTCACCCCGGACGTCGAGGCCGGCGGCCGGCACGTGCTGATCGGTGCCGGCTCCGGCATCACCCCGCTGCTGTCCATCGCGGCGTCGCTGCTGAGCCACTCCGACGCCCAGGTCAGCATCCTGTACGGCAACCGCCGGGCCGAGACGGTGATGTTCGCCGAGGAACTGGCCGACCTGAAGGACGCCCACCCGTCCCGGCTGGAGCTGATCCACCTGCTGTCGCGCGAGGCCCGCGAGGTGGAGTTGCTGAGCGGGCGGCTGGACGCGGCGAAGCTGCGTACGCTGCTGCCCCTGCTCATCGACGTGGCGGGGGTGGACCACTGGTGGCTGTGCGGGCCGTTCGGCCTGGTCGCGGACGCCCAGCACGTGCTCGGCGAGTTCGGGGTGGCGTCGGAGCAGGTCCACCGGGAGTTGTTCTGGGTGGACGAGGCGCCCCCGGAGCCGGTGCGCGGCGAATCCACCGTCGCCGGCCCCAGCAGCGAGGTCACGGTCGTGCTGGACGGCCGCTCCACCACGGTGACGGTGGCCGAGGACGCCACGATCCTGGAGGGCGCCCAGCGGTCCCGGCCGGACCTGCCGTTCGCCTGCAAGGGCGGGGTGTGCGGCACCTGCCGCGCCCGGGTGGTCGAGGGCGACGTGCGGATGCGGCGCAACTTCGCGCTGGAGCCCGCGGAGGTCGCCGCCGGGTACGTGTTGACCTGCCAGTCCACCCCGACGTCGGCCAAGGTGATCGTGGATTTCGACGACTGATCCAGCCGTTGATCCAGGGCGGGAAAACGCTCAAGCGTGACCCCGCCGCAACCGATGGATAACCCGGAGTCGGCCACAGGGTGGTGCCGGCCGCGAAGTCGGGAGTGTCCTCATGGCTGTCTCGTTGCTCGCCACGGTGGCGGCTCTCGCCCTCATCGGCCTCGCCGTGGTCGTCCGCGGTGACCGGCAGCGGCGGGCCGCGCTCGCCCACACCGCGGAGGTCCTGGAGCGGGCGGTGGCCGGCGACCTCGCCGTCCGTGCCGAGCTGCGGGGCCGTGGCGAGGCCGCACGCGCCACGGCCGCGGTCAACGGGGTCCTGGACGCGTTCGCCGGGGTGGTCCGTGAGGCGGGCGCCGAGACGACCCGGCTCTCGACCGCCGCGGTGCGGCTCGGTGACCTGGTCAACGAGCTGGTCACCGGGGCGCAGAGCTCGGTGCAGGCGTCCGGCGACATCCTGCGCGCCTCGCAGGAGGTGTCGGAGAACATCTCGACGCTCGCGTCGGGCTCCGAGGAGATGGGCGCCAGCATCCAGGAGATCTCCCGCAGCGCCTCGGAGGCCGTCACGGTCGCCGCCGCCGCGATGGCGGCCCAGGTCGACGCCAGCCGCATCATGACCAAGCTCGGCGAGTCGTCCGCGCAGATCGGCGACGTCGTGCAGGTCATCACCTCGATCGCGGAGCAGACCAACCTGCTGGCCCTGAACGCCACCATCGAGGCCGCCCGCGCCGGTGAGATGGGCAAGGGCTTCGCGGTCGTCGCCAGCGAGGTCAAGGACCTGGCTCAGGAGACCGCCAAGGCCACCGAGGACATCACCGCCCGGGTCGGCACCATCCAGGCCGACACGTCCGGCGTGGTCTCCTCGATCACCGAGATCGGTGAGGTCATCGACCGGGTCAACGGCTACCAGACGACCATCGCCAGCGCGGTCGAGCAGCAGCACGCCACCGCCGGGATGATGACCGGCAGCATCGTCGCGGCGAGCGCCCGGGCCGGCGAGATCGCCGAGGCCATGGCCGTCATCGCGCAGACCCGGACGAGCGCGACGGCCACCATGGAGGAGACCGGCGTGGTCGCCCAGGAGCTCAAGTCCGCGGGTACGGCGCTGCAGTCGGCGGTCGGCCGCTTCAAGCTCTGAACCGAGAACCCCCGGTCCCGGCCGTCGACCCGCACGGGTCGGCGGCCGGACTTCGCTTTTGCCGGTTCGGCACGGCAGGTTGGCGTACCGGCCGCGACGGCGCACGCTGCCTTGGTGAGCGACGAGAAGATGTGGGACGACCGGTACTCCGGCAGCGACCGGGTGTGGAGCGGCCGGCCCAACGACGCGCTGGTGCGCGAGGTTGCCGACCTGACCCCGGGCACCGTCCTGGACCTGGGCTGCGGTGAGGGCGGGGACGCGATCTGGCTGGCCGGGCACGGCTGGCGGGTGACCGCGGTGGACATCTCCCGGGTGGCGCTGGCCCGGGCGGCGGAGCACGCCGCGGCGGCCGGGGTGGCCGATCGGGTCACGTTCGAGCACCGCGATCTGGCCGCCGGGCTACCGGAGGGGGCCTACGACCTGGTGTCGGCGCAGTTCCTGCACTCGCACGGGGACCTGCCCCGGGAACGGATCCTGCGGGAGGCCGCCGCGCGGGTCGCCCCGGGCGGGCTGCTGCTGGTCGAGGGGCACGCCGATCCGGCACCCTGGGCCGACCGCCACGACCACGGCGACCTGCGCCTGCCGAAGCCCGCCGAGGTGCTGGCCGATCTGCGGCTCGCCCCGCACGAGTGGGAGGTCCTGGTGTGCGCGGAACACGACCGGGTGCAGGACGGCCCCGACGGACGGCCGGTGACGCGCACCGACAGCACCGTGAAGGTCCGCCGGCGGGCCGCGGCGCCGCCGTCATGACGGCATCGACATCATCGTGCGGATCCGCGCCCTCTCCGACCCGGCGGAGCTGCAGACCACGAAGGTCGACCAGACCTGCGTGGCGTGGATCCGCCGTACCGCCTGACCGGCCGGTGGCGCCGGTGGCCGTCAGAATCGGGAGTTCGCGCACCACCGGTCGAGCAGGGCCGCGTCGCCGTGGCGGCTGGCGCCGGACCCGGGCCGGCCGTACACGAACAGCAGCAGTTCCGCGGCGCCCGCCCGGACGGTCGCGTGCGCGGTGCCGGCGTCCGGATCGAGGCCGAAGCCGTCGGGGCGCAGGCGCACCGCCCACTGCCGGTCCAGGTCCGCGCACTCGAAGCGGATCACGTCGTCGGCGCCGCGCAGCCCGGCCACGTGCGGGGCGAACGGCGTGGCGTACGGCAGGTTGGTGAGGAACTCGTCGACGCCGTCAGCGGCCAGGACGGGGTCGATCTCGGCGGGCAGGCCCAGCGCCTGTTCCGCGTCGACGCGGTGGACCAGGGTCTCCAGCAGCATCCGGCGGGCCCAGAACCGGGCGTGGTGGTCGGGGCCCCACGCCCACATGGGCGCGTCGGGGTCGGTGTCCCGCAACACCTGATCGGCCGCCGCCGCGCCCTCGGCCAGCCAGTGCGGATACCGCGCCGGGTCGGCCGGCAGGTCCGGGTCGATCTCGGGGCGGGCGGGCCGTTGCTGCGCCAGGTCGCGCAGCAGCACGGTGAACCATCGCTGCAGGTTCCCGGTGTGCCGCAGCAGGTCGGCGAGGGTCCAGTCCGGGCAGCCGGGCACCGGGGTCGCCGGAGCGGCGCCGGTGGTGGCCCGCACGAGGCGGTGCGTCTCCCGGTCGATCGCGGTGCGGTAGGTGACATACGACAAGCTCATGACCGCCTGCCTTCGCGGGTGGTGGACCGGTCTGCCCGGCCGCGGCTGCCCTGACGCTGCCACCGGCGCCACCGGGCGCGATCACACGCCCCGGCGAGTGTGACGGCCGCCCCTTCCGCGCGCCGCTACCGCAGCAGGCTGCTGAGCCGGGCGGCGGCCGTGCCGTCTCCCGCGGCCAGCGCCTGCTGGCACACGCTCGCGGCCTCGGCCACGCGGCCCTGCCGTGCGAGCAGGTCCACGAGCCGCCGGCGGGCGCGCTGCTCGCCGTCGGCGGCCGCCTCGCGCCACAGCCGTTCGGCGGTGCCCAGCTCACCACGCTGCTCCATGAACACCGCGAGGTGGATGCGGGCCAGCGAGTCACCGGCCTCGGCGGCCGCACGCCAGATCTGCTCGACGTCGCGGTCGCGGCCGAGCCGCTCCAGCAGCTCGACGAGCCGGAACCTGGCGAACCGGGCGAGCTGCTCGGATCCGCACAGCGCGCCGCGCCACAGCTGCTCGACCTCGGCCAGCCGTCCCGACTCCTCCAGGCGGTCGGCCTCCCGCGACAGGGTGAGCGGGTCACCACTCGTGAGGGTGCTCGTCATCGCCGTACCTCCGGGCCTAGGCTCCGCCGCGAGCCAGCAGCTGGCGCGCCATCACGACCCGCTGGATCTGGTTGGTGCCCTCGTAGATCTGGGTGATCTTGGCATCGCGCATCATGCGCTCGGCCGGGAAGTCCTGCGTGTAGCCGTATCCGCCGAGCAGCTGCACCGCGTCGGTGGTGACCCGCATCGCCACGTCCGAGGCGTGGCACTTCGCCGCCGCGCCGAAGAACGGCAGGTCCGGATCGTTGCGCTCGGACTTGGCGGCGGCCACGTACACCAGCTGCCGCGCCGATTCGAGCGCCATCGCCATGTCGGCCAGCATGAACTGGATGCCCTGAAAATCGGCGATCCGCTTGCCGAACTGCGACCGTTCCCGGACGTAGTCCAGGGCGCAGTCGAGCGCGCCCTGGGCGATGCCGACGGCCTGGGCGCCGATCGTGACCCGGGTGTGGTCCAGGGTCCGCAGCGCGATCTTCAGACCTTCGCCGGGGGCGCCGATGATGCGGTCGGCCGGGATCCGTACGTCGTCGAAGTGCAGCTCGCGGGTCGGCGATCCCTTGATGCCGAGCTTGCGTTCCTTCTCGCCGAAGGAGAATCCGGGGTCGGACTTCTCCACGATGAACGCGCTGATGTTGGCGCCGCGCCGGCCGTCCGGATCCGTCACGGCCAGCACGGTGTAGTACTCGGAGAAGCCCGCGTTGGTGATCCACGACTTCTGGCCGTTGAGGATCCACTCGTCACCGACCAGGGTGGCCCGGGTCTTCATGGAGGCGGTGTCGCTGCCGGCCTCCCGCTCGGACAGACCGTACGAGAAGGCCGCCTCCCCCCGGGCCAGCGGGGCGAGGTACCGGTGCTTGAGCTCCTCCGAGCCGCCGAGCATCAGGGGCAGGCTGCCCAGCTTGTTGCAGCCGGGAATCAGCGACGAGGTGGCGCAGACCCGGGCCACCTCCTCGATCACGATGCAGGTCGCCAGGGCGTCGGCGCCCACGCCGCCGTACTCCTCGGGCACGTGCGGAGCGTGGAAGTCCGTAGCGACGAGTGCGTCGTACGCGGCCTGCGGAAAGGTGGCCGTCTGATCCACCTCGGCCGCGTGCGGGGCGATCTTGTCTTCGGCGACGGCCCGCACCGCCTCACGCAGGGCCTCGTGGTCCTCGGAGATCCGGAACAGGTCGAAGTCGGGCTTGCTCATAGGTGGTCTTCCCATCAGGTTCTGCGGTGGGTGGGGGCCGGGGTCATCCGTGGACGAAGAGCAGGGTCGCGCCGAGCGCGACACCGGTGACGAAGATCGTGGATACGGCGCCGAGCGCGATCGCGCCCGGGCTGCGGCGTACCAGCGAGGTCAGATGCACGCTGGCGCCCATCCCGAACAGGGCCGCGCCGAGCGCGGTGATCTGCAGGATGCGGATCCAGTCCAGCGCCACCGGGGGTACGACGCCGGTGCTGCGTACCGCGGCGCAGGCGAGGAAGCCGACGACGAACAGCGGCACCAGCGGCGGGCGCTTGACACCCGTACCGGTCAGCGGCGAACGGAGCCGCTTCACGACGCTGACCCCGGCCACGACCGGCGCCAGCAGCAGCACCCGGGTGAGTTTCACGATGACCGCGATGGTGACGACCGCGGCCCCGGCGGGGCTCGCGGCGGCGACGACCTGACCGACCTCGTGTACGCCCACGCCGGTCCAGACGCCGTACTGGATGTCACCGAGGCCGAGCGGTCCACGCAGCAGCGGGTACGCGACCAGCGCGAGCGTGCCGAACAGGGTGATCATCGCGATGGCGGCGGTCACGTCCTCGTCGTCGGCGTCGGCGGTGTCCTCCATGGCCGCGATGGCGGACGCACCGCAGATCGCGACGCCGGTGCCGATGAGCAGGCTGCGCGCCCCGCCCAGCTTCATCCGGGTGCCCAGCCAGATGGTGAACAGCAACGTCGACAGCAGGGTGCCGGCCACGATGGCGATGACCGGTGCGCCCAGTGCCAGGATGGCGCCGATCGACACGGAGAACCCGAGCAGCATCACCCCGGCCCGCAGCAGCCGCTTGGTCAGGTGGCCGAGCGCGACCCGGCACCTGCCGGGCAGCACCCGCAGGTTCGCGGCGGCGACCCCGAGGGCGACCGCCCAGGTGAGGATGCCCACCGCGGGCACGAGGTGGCTGAGCAGCAGCGCGCCACCGAGGCCCGCCGCGGCGGCCACCAGGCCGGGGATCAGCGTGGTGGCCGGATGGTGCCGGGGTGGGGCCGGAACGGCGACGTCGACGTTCACGGCGGTCATCACCGACCGGCCAGCTCGCGCTTGAGGATCTTGCCGGTGGCGGTCATCGGCAGGGATTCGACGAACTCGACGATGCGCGGGTACTTGTAGGCCGCCATGTTCTGCTTGCACCAGGCGATCAGCTCGTCCTCGGTGATCTCACCGCCGCGGATGACGAACGCCTTGACCTCCTCGCCGTGGACCTCGTGCGGCACCCCGACGACCGCGACCAGGGAGACGGCCGGGTGGGTCAGCAGCACCTCCTCGACCTCCCGGGGGTACACGTTGAAACCACCCCGGATGACCATGTCCTTGGCCCGGTCGACGATGTAGTAGAAGCCGTCCGCGTCGCGCCGCGCGAGGTCGCCGGTGCGGAACCAGCCGTCCCGGGTCACCTCGGCGGTCGCCTCGGGCCGGTTGTAGTAGCCCTTCATGATGTTGTGCCCGCGGATGGCGATCTCGCCGACCTCGTCGGTGCCCTCGATCGTCTTCCAGTCGGGGTCGATCAGCTTCACCTCGACGCCCCAGATCGGCACGCCGATCGAGCCGGGCCGCGGGTCGCGCTCCGGGTCGCTGAACGTGGCCACCGGCGAGGTCTCGGACAGGCCGTACCCCTCCAGGATCTGGACCCCGAACCGCTCCTTGAACTGCTTGATGATCTCCACCGGGAGCGAGGCGCCGCCGGAGACGGCCACCCGCATGTTGCGCGCGATCTCCGCGACGTCGACCCCGTCGTGCAGCGCGCCGAGCAGGCCCCAGTACATCGTGGGCACCCCGGCGAAGAACGTGATCTTCTCGCGCTGCAGCAGTTCGACGGCCTGGTCGGCCTGGAACCGTGGCAGCAGCACCAGCGTGGAGGCGACCGAGATGCCCGCGTTCATCTGCACCGTCGAGCCGAACGAGTGGAACAGCGGCAGCGTGATCAGGTGCCGCTCGTGCGCGGTGGCCAGCGACCCGAACAGGCGGTTGCAGGTGAGCGCGTTGAACATCAGGTTCGCGTGCGACAGCTCGGCGCCCTTCGGCTGCCCGGTGGTGCCGCTGGTGTACAGGATCACGGCGGTGTCGGTCTCGCTCGTGCCGACCGTGGCGAACGTCGCGGGCTGCTCGGCGAGCGCCTGCCCCAGCGTCCGCACCCCGTCGATCGGCGACGCGGCGGCCGGGTCGGCCGTGATGAGGAAGAAGTGCTCGCAGCCCGGCGTCTGCTCGAACCCGGCGTGCCCCTCGGCGCCCATCGGCAGATCCGCCGTGCCCTCGAAGCACACGTACGCCTTGGCCTGCGAGTCGGCCAGGTGGTAGGCGACCTCGCGGCCCTTGAGCAGCACGTTCAGCGGGACGACGACCGCGCCGGCCTTCAGGATGCCGTAGTAGACGACCGGGAACTGCGGCAGGTTCGGGCAGGACAGCGCGACCTTGTCGCCCGGCTGCACACCGTGGGCGGCCAGCAGCGCGGCCACCTGGTTGGCGGCGGCGTCGAGCTGGGCGTACGTGAGCCGGGTGGCGCCGAGCACGACGGCGTCGCGGCCGGGGTGCCGGCGGGCGCTGTCCTCCAGCAGGGTGGCCAGGTTGAGGGTCATCGCGGGACCTCCATGGTGCACAGTTCGGTGATCAGGGGTTCGGCCTGCGGCCAGTCGCCGTAGCCGGACGCGGGGTTGAGATGGCCGACCGGGCCGATCTCCTCGATCCGGCTGCCCCACGCGGCGGCCATCGCCCGGACCCGTACCGGGTCGCCGAGCGTGTCGTTGCTGCTCAGCGCCACGATGCTGGGGAACGGCAGCGGCTTGAGCGGGATCGGCAGCCAGCCCAGCCCGGCCAGGGTGGCAAGCGTCGGGTATTCCGCCGGCAGCTCCGCGGCCAGGTCGGGCGGCGTGGCCAGCAGCGCTCCCCGGATCCGTCCGGGGACCGACTCGGCGTGGCGGGCCGCCCAGTGGATGGTCGTGATGACCCCGCCGCTGTGCGCGACGATCACCACGGGTCCGTCGGCGGATTCGATCGCCTGGTGCAGGTCCACGACCCGCTCGTCGAGGCTCGGGTTCCGGCGTCCGAGCGGCGGCACGGGCCGCACGTTCGGCGTGGCCGCGGCGAGCCGGGTCTGCCAGTGCTCCTCGACGTGCCCCCGGAGCCCGGGCACCGTGATGATCACGGTGCCCGGTTCCATCGTCACTTGGCGCCTTCGGCCGCGGCTGCGGCGTCGAGCTTCCTGATGCTGGACGGGTACGCCTGCCGTCCCGCGATGAGCAGGACGATGGCGGCCACGGCCACCAGCGGGACGTACTTCATGGCGGTCTCCAGGCCGAACCGGTCGGCCAGGATGCCGGTCACCAGCGGGCCGGCCGCCAGGCCGAGCAGGTTGTTGAAGAAGGTGTACGTGCCGAACGCGGTGGCCCGGATCGACTCGTGGGTCAGCCGGGCCACCATGGCGCCGGTAGGACCGGTGGTGCCGGCGGCGAAGAAGCAGCCCACGGCGATCAGCAGCATCTGCAACCCGCCCGGCTTGACCGCCGTGAACGCCGCGCCGAGGCAGGCGACGCTCACGGCCGAGAAGACGATGGCGGAGGTCCACTTGCTGATCGGCCGGGTCTTGCCGAGCCGGTCCGTGACCACGCCGCAGACGATCATGCCGGCGCCCATGACGAGGATGAACAGCGCGGCGAGCTTGGCCGCCTTGTCCGCCGGCATCGCGTAGCTGCGGCCGAAGTAGCTCGGCAGCCAGGCGAACAGCGAACCGGCGATGAACAGCTGCAGGCCGCCACCGAGGTACGCCAGGATCACCGCGGGGGTGGAGAACAGCGTGGAGAGCTTGGCCCGCTGCTGCCCGGCGGCCAGCTTGGGCCCGGTGTCCGCCCCGTCGTCGACCTTGTGGGCGGCCAGCTTGCGCTCGGTGATCCCCACCCAGTACATCAGGGCGAGGACGAGGCCGAAGATGCCCATGGCCGCGAACGCCCACCGCCAGCCGAACTGCACGGCGATCACGCCGCCGAGCGCGACGCCCAGCACCGAGCCGAACGACCCGCCCGCCATGAACGCCCCGGTGAGCGACGCCCGCCGGTTCGCGGCGAAGACCGCGAGAACGATCGCCAGGCCAACGCTGCCGTACGCGGCCTCACCGACGCCGATGAGGAACCGGGCGCCGAGCAGCTGCCCGTAGCTGGCGGCGACCGCGCAGCCGATCGTGGCGAGGCTCCAGAGGATCGCCATGGCGACGATGGACTTGGCCCGGCCCCAGCGGTCGCCGACCAGCGACAGCGGTACCGCCAGCACCCCGACGGTGAGGGCGACGATGCTGGTCAGGCTGCCGAGCTGGGTGTCGGTGAGCCCCCACTCCTGCTTCAGGAGGGGGAATACCGCCGAGAGGACCTGCCGGGACATGTAGTCCGACAGCAGCAGTCCGAAGGTGAGCGTGAAGACGACCCACGGGAAGATCCGGCGGGTACGCGCGAGGGGAGTAGCCGGGGCGGTGACACCTGCACTGACTTGCATGGCCATGCGTCGCTCCAAGGGATGTGCCGAGTTGGGGGTGATGGGGGATGGCCTTGGGGAACGAGCGGTCGTGGGGTGCGGTGGACCCGCACCCCACGCGGTGCAGAAGAGCGGTGAAGCGTCAGGCGTGGAAGGTGAAGCCCAGTTGGCCGGGCTTGCGGTTCGGCGCGAAGCCGAGCTTGGCCAGCGCCTCGTCGGCGCTGTCCCAGTACTCGCCGATCTTGTAGATGTCGCGTGCTTCCTTGCCATCGGCCACCTTGCGGCCGAGCTCATCGGCGATTCGGACGAGCTTCTCGACCTGGCGTACCGAGGTCATCTTCTCGCCCTTGAGGCCCCAGAGGGTGTCCTCGTTGCCGCAGCGGGTGTGCAGTCCCATGGCGATCGCCATGGTGTTGATCGGCAGCACCGCCCGCATGATCGATTCCAGGGTGAGGATCGCGCCGTCCGGGACCCGGCGGATGAACTCCATCATGTTGTAAGGGTTGGGACCGTCGAAGCCGCCACCGATGGAGACCCACGTGACGTTGAGGGGTCCGGTGTAGACACCGCGGCGCACGAGCCGCTCGACGGTCTCCAGCTGGGCGACGTTGGCCAGCTGGAAGTGCGGCTGAATGCCGGCGGCACGCAGTCGCTTCAGGTGCTCCTCGACCCAGGCCGGTTCGGCCGGGACGACCATGTTGCGGAACGCCTCGTGCAGGGCGGGCCGCTCGAAGGAGGTGCCGGCGATGTCGTCGGCGGTCATCAACTCCACGATGTTCATCTGGTTGGTGTTGATGGCGATGGTGACCTGGTCGGGGGCCGGGTCCAGGGTGGTCAGCAGGTGCCGGGCCTCGTCCTCCAGCCACTTGGCCGCCTCACCCTCGTTCTCCGGGGTGAAGGAGATCGAGCCGCCGATCTGCAGGATCATGTCCGGCACGGCCTCCCGGATCCGGCCGAGCAGCTCGTTGAACATCGACATCCGCTTGGAGCCCTTGCCGTTCAGCTCGCGGACGTGGATGTGCAGCACGGTGGCGCCCGCGTTGTAGCAGTCGATCGCGGCCTGGACCTGCTCGTCCATGGTGACCGGGATGTCCTCGGGGAAGTCGCCGGGCTCCCATTCGGGACCGTACGGTGCGGCGGTGATGACCAGCTTCTCCTGGGTCTCGGGCCACAGCGAGTCGTCGAGGAAATGCATGGGAGTCTCCTAAACCGGGGTGGGTTGGATCAGAACGTCTTGTCGCCGATGACTCCGGCGCGCTCCATCTTTCGGACGGCGGGCCAGTAGTCCTGGACGGCGTAGTGCTGGGTGTTGCGGTTGTCCCAGATCGCGAAGCTGTTCGGCGTCCAGCGCCAGCGCACCTGGTACTCGGGGACGGACGCCTGGCGGATCAGGTAGTTGAGCAGCTCGCTGGCGCCGGGGGCGTAGTCGTAGCCGAACCGCACGTTCGCGGGCGTGTGAAAGTTGGTGAAGTGCGTCGTGAACGCGTTGACGAACAGCACCTTCTCGCCGGTTTCCGGGTGGGTGCGGACCACCGGGTGCTCCGCGTCCGGGAAGCGCTCGTGCAACGCGAGCCGCTGCTCGATCGGCATGTTGGCGCCGAAGGACGCCTCGATGCTGTGCCGCGCCCGCAGTCCCGCGATGCGCTGCTTCACGTCCTCGGGCAGCCGCCGGTACGCCTCGGCCATGTTCACCCAGATCGTGTCCCCGCCGACCGCGGGACCCTCGACCATGCGCAGCACACAGCCCATCGGCGGGGCCTCGCGCCACGTCGCGTCGCAGTGGTACGCGTTCTCGTAGTGCTCCGCCGGGCTGTCCAGGTCCTTGTAGATGCGCACCAGGCCGGGGTGGTCGGGGTCGCTGCCGGCGACCGGGTGGTCCTCCAGCGACCCGAACCGCTCGGCCAGCATCACGTGCTCGGCCCGGCTGATCGGCTGGTCGCGGACGAACAGCACCTTGTGCTTCAGCAGCAGAGCCTTGAGCTCGGCGAACAGGTTGTCGCTGCGCGCCACCTCGGCGAGGTTCACGTTGCGCAGCTCCGCACCGATGTGCACGGTCAGCGGATGCGCCTCGATGGAGCCCGCGGGCAGCGTGACGTCCGGTCGCGTGTCCTGGTCGATGATGTCCGTCATGGGGGGTCTCCCAACGTGGTGTCAGTTGCCTGCTTCGAGGCTGAAGACGGAGGAGCCGATGCTGCGGCCGGATTCCAGGTCCCGGTGGGCCTGGACGGCGTCCTCCAGCGCGTACCGCTGGTTGATCTCGATCGTGATGCGCCCGGATCCGACGTGGTCGAAGAGTTCGCCGGCGAGCTCCGCGCGTTCGGTCTCGTCGGCGATGTAGTCGGCCAGCGCGGGGCGGGTGACGAACAGCGAACCCTTGACCGCGAGCTGCATCGCGTCGATCGGGGGGATGGGGCCGCTGGCCGTGCCGAAGCAGACCAGCAGCCCCCGCCGCTGGAGCGAGTCCAGCGACTGCGCGAAGGTGCTGGCCCCGATGCTGTCGTAAACCACCGGCACCCCGTGGCCGTCGGTGAGTTCACGCACCCGGGTAGCGATGTCCTCGCGCCGGTACACAATGGTGTGGGTGCAGCCGTGGCGGCGGGCCACCTCGGCCTTCTCGTCGGTGGACACCGTGCCGATGACGGTGATGCCGAGCAGCTTCGCCCACTGGCAGAAGATCAGGCCCACGCCGCCCGCGGCGGCGTGCAGCAGGACGGTGTCGCCCGCCTTCAGCGGCGCGATCCGCCGCAGCAGGTAGGACGTGGTCAGGCCGCGCATGGTCATGGCGGCGGCGGTCTCGAAGGAGATGGCATCCGGCAGCTTGATCAGCGGTGCCACGGACATCACCCGCTCGGTGCTGTACGCGCCCAGCGGGCTGCCGGTGTAGGTGACCCGGTCGCCCTCGCTGAACCCGGTGACCCCGGGACCGACCGCCTCGATGACGCCGGCCGCCTCGACCCCCATACCGGCGGGCAGGGCGGCGGGGTAGAGGCCGCTGCGGAAGTACGTGTCGGCGAAGTTCAGCCCGACGGCCATGTGCCGTACCCGGACCTCACCCGCTGCGGGCGCGCCCACCTCGACCGACTCCCACCGCATGACCTCCGGGCCACCGGCGGAGTGGAAGCGGATTGCCTTCGCCACGTGCTGCCTCCTTACGAAGCGGCGGGAGGATCCCGCCGAGGGGTACTGCGCGGGGTCCCTATCGGCCACGGGGGCCGTGATGGAGGCAACAGTAGGCGTGATAACCGCCACATGCTTTACTCCTTGGGACACATTTCTTATCCCTCGGGGACAGGAGGGCGGGTACTTTGAAGCCTTCTATCCGGTATGCGTCACTTAGTGGGTACCTCCAGCTCACGCAATCGCTCGGCGCCGACCCGGCCGCCCTGATGCACGCCGTCGACCTCGACCCGGCCGACCTGGCCACGCCCGACAAATGGGTGCCCGTCGTCCGGGTCGCGCGGCTGCTGGAGCTGTCGGCCCGCGCCTGCGGCCACGCCGACTTCGGGCTGCGCCTCGCGGAGTTCCGGCGGCTGTCCACGCTCGGCCCGCTCAGCGTGGTCCTGCAGGGCGAGCCCACCCTGCGTGACGCCCTGGGGCTGCTGATGCGCTACGAGCACAGCTACAACGAGGCGCTGCGGATCCGGGTCGCCGAGACCGAGGGACTGGCGACCATCCGGCTGTGGTTCGAGATGGGCGAACCCGCCCCGTCCACGCAGGCCGAACAGCTCGCCATGGGAGCCCTGTACGGCATCATCCGCGAGGTGCTCGGCCCCACCTGGCAGCCCCTGTCCGCCTGCTTCACCGACCCCGCCCCGCCGGATGTCGGCACCCACAACCGGATGCTCGGCGGACGGGTGCACTTCGGCCACGGCTTCACCGGCCTCGTCCTGTACGCCAAGGACCTCGACGCACCGAACGTGCTGGCCGGCCCCGATTCCGGGACCCACATCGACGAGCTGCTGGCCGCCCTGGCCGCGCCCCGCGGCGCCTCCACCGCGGACCGGGCCCGGGACCTCGTGGAGATGCTGCTGCCGACCGGGCGGTGCGGGGTCGACGAGGTCGCCCGCACCATGGGCATGGACCGGCGGACCCTGTACCGGCATCTGGCGGCCACGGGGGAGACCTTCACCTCCATCGTGGACTCGGTCCGCGCCGGCCTGGCCGAACGGTACCTGTCCCTCGCGCGCTACCAGCTCACCGAGATCTCCGTGCTGCTGGGCTTCGCCGCGCCCAGCGCCTTCTCCCGGTGGTTCCGCCACCACTTCGGTGAGAGCCCCCGCCAGTGGCGCAAACGCCGGGCGGACCTACCCGCGCCGTAGGCCCGTGACCGGCGACCCGCCGGCCGGGTTCGCCGGGCCGGCGCCGGCCGGGTCCGCGCCCAGTCGCCGCAGGCTGGACGGATAGGCGCGCCCGCCGATCAGCAACGCGGCGATGGCGGGCACCGCGGCCACCGGCACGTAGCGCATCGCGGCCTGCAGGCCCAGCCGGTCCGCGAGCATGCCGATCACGATCGGGCCCACGGCCAGTCCGAGCACGTTGTTGAACAGGGTCAGCACGCCGAACGCGGTCGCCCGGACGTGGTCGGGGGTCAGCCGGGCCACCACCGCGCCACAGGGCCCGGTCGTACCGGCCGCCCAGAAGCAGCCCGCCGCGAGCACCACCAACTGCAACCCGCCGGGGCGCATGAGGAAACCGGCGGCCAGCAAGCCCAGTGACAGCGCGGAGATCACGACCGCCGTGCTCCAGATCCGGGCGGGCCGGTCCCGGCTGACCCGGTCGGCGATCACCCCGCCGCCGATCATGCCGGCGCCCAGGATGAGGATGAGCAGCGACGCGACGCCGGCCGCGCGCGAGGGCGCCATCGCGTGCACGCGGTGCAGGTAGCTGGGCAACCACGCGACGAGCGCGGCGGCGACGAACAGTTGGGTGCCGCAGGCGACGTAGGCCATCAGCACCGACGGGGTGGCGAACACAGTGGACAGCCCGGCACGCCAGGGCCGCTCCGCGGAGCCCGGTCCGGCGCCGGGCTCGGCCACCCGGTGTGCCCGCAGCCGGTCCTCGTCGACCAGGATCGCGTACCCGGCCGCGAGGATCAGGCCGAAGGCACCCATCGCGGCGAACGCCCAGCGCCACCCGAACTGCGCCGCGATCGCGCCACCGACCGCCACGCCGAGTACCCCGCCGAACGCGCCACCGGCCGTGAACGCGCCGGCCAGCGACGCGCGCCGGGTCGCGGGGAACACGGAGAGCACCACGGCGAGGCCGACGCTGGCGTACGCGGCCTCGCCCACGCCGATGAGTACGCGCGCGGCCATCAACTGCCCGAAGCCGGCGGCGAAGGCCGAGCCGACCGTGGCGAGGCTCCAGGCGACCGCCATCACGATGACCGCCCGGACCCGCCCCCACCGGTCGCCCACCATCGACAGCGGTATCGCGAAGACGCCGACCATCAACGCCACGATGCCCGTGAGAGCGCCCAGCTGGGTGTCGGTCAGCCGCCAGTCCGCCTTCAGATACGGGAAGACGGCGGCGAGCACCTGCCGGGACATGTAGTCCGACAGCAGCAGCCCGAACGTGAGCAGGAAGACCAGCCGCGGGAAGTGCCTGGACACCCACGAACGGACACCGTCCGATGTCGCCGCCATGCCGATGTCAGCCGGGCCGAGCCGTCACCGCTGCCCGCCGGGCACGGACTGCCCTCCAGGACCGGCCGTCTCCCGGTGACCCGTGCCCTCGTCGGCGCTCATCCGCCGCAGGTCCGCCGGGAACAGGAGGCGCCCGCCCACCAGGGCGACGATGGGCACCAACGCGAGCAGCGGGATGATCTGCAGGGCGCTCTGCAGGCCCATCCGGTCGGCGATCATCCCGGTGACGATCGGGCCGAGGGCCAGCCCGAGCACGTTGTTGGACGTGGTCAGGAAGCCGAACGCGGTGGCCCGGATGGACTCGTGGGCCAGGTGCGCCACCACCGCGCCCATGGGGCCGTTGGTCGCCCCGACGAAGAAGAAACCGACCGCGAGCACCAGCAGCTGCGTCCCGTCCGGGTCCATGGCGAAGCCAGCGCCGAGGAATGCCATCGACAGCACCGAGAAGACCGCCGCGGCCGTCCACGGGCGCAGCGGCCGGTTCCGGCTGACCCGGTCGGCGATGAAGCCGCACGTGATCATGCCGATGGACATGACGAGGATGAGCAGGGACGCGAGGCCGGCCGCGCTGCGCGGCGCCAGCTCGTGCACCCGGTTGAGGTAGCTCGGCACCCACACGACGATCGAGGCCGCGACGAACAGCTGCATGCCGCTGGCGAAGTACGCCACCACCAGCGAAGGCTTGGAGAACAGCGTGCCCAGCCCGGCGCGCCGTTGTCCCGGCCGGAGCCGCGGTGCGACGCCGACGTCGGTGACCCGGTGCGCGCTGAGGTCGCGGTCGGTGATCAGCACCGCGTACATGGCGGCGAGCACGAGGCCGAGGACGCCCATCGCGGCGAACGTCCAACGCCAGCCGAACTGGGCGGACAGGATGCCGCCGAGCGCCACACCGAGGACCGCTCCGAGCGAGCCACCCGCCATGAACGTCCCGGACAGGGCCGCGCGGCGGCCCGGGGCGAACACGGACAGCACCACCGCGAGGCCGACGCTGGTGTACGCGGCCTCCCCGATGCCCATCACGGCACGCGCGGCGAACATCTGCCCGTAGCCGGCGGCGAGCGCCGAGCCGATGGTGGCGATGCTCCAGAGCACCGCCATCGCGACGATCGCCCGGGCGCGCCCCCACCGGTCGCCGAGGATCGACAGCGGCACGGCCAGCACGCCGACCATGAGGGACACGATGCTCGTCAGGACGCCGAGCTCCGTGTCGGTCAGCCCCCAGTCCGACTTCAGGTACGGGAAGATCGCGGCCAGCACCTGCCGGGACATGTAGTCCGACAGCATCAGCGCGAAGGTGAGCGTGAAGACCACCAACGGGAAATGCCGGGATACCCAGGACTGGTGGGACGACGGCGCCAACACGCCAGCGGTTGCGGCCACGGTGTGCTCCCTGATGGGTCGAAGGTCGCCACGCACGGCGGAACAGATACAGGTGATGCCGTAACAGTCACGGCGGCGGTCGCCAGGAGTCGGCGGAATGGGTGCGATCTACGGTGTCCGGGTCGTCACCCGCGCTGAGACAGGGCACCAGCTTACTGCTGGGATTCTGCGGCGCGGCCACCTTCGCGAAACGCGCGCAGTCCGGTGCGAACGCAGAGCGCCGCCACGGCATCAGCCGTGGCGGCGCGTTGTCACGGCGTCCCTACGGGACGCCCGGTGGGATCAGTCGAGGCGGAACTCCCGGACGAGGTTGCGCAGCTGGACCGCCAACCGGGCCAGGTCGGTGGCCGCGTTCTGGGTCTCACCCGCGCCGATCCTGGTCAGCGACGCATCCTGCATCACGGCCTGCAGTTCGCCGGAGATGCCGTCCACCGCGGTGACCGCCTGGGACACGCTGTCGGTGATCTCGGTCGTGGCCCGGGTCTGGTCCTCGACCGCGACGCCGATGACGTCCTGGGTGCCGTTGATGTCACCGACGATCCGGGCCACCTCGGCCGTGGCCTGGCGCATCGCCTGCGAGTCGCGCTGAATCGCATCGATGCGCCGGGAGATGTCCTCGGTGGCGGCGGCGGTCTCCCGAGCCAGGTCCTTGACCTCCCCGGCCACCACCGCGAAGCCCTTGCCGTACTCGCCGGCCCGGGCGGCCTCGATGGTGGCGTTCAGGGCCAGCAGGTTGGTCTGCTCGGCGATCGAGTTGATCAGCTTGACCACGTCGCCGATCTCGGCGCTCGACGTGTCCAGCTGCTCGGCCAGGCGGCCGGAGGTCTCCGCGGCCGCCGCGGCGTCGGCGGTGATCCGCCGGGCGTCCGTGGTCCGCGCGGCGATCTCCCCGATCGAGTCGCTGATCCGCCCCACCCCGGAAGCGGCCGACCCGACGACGGTGTGCACCGTCCCGGCCGCCGCGGCCAGGTTGTCGGTACGGGCCACGGTCGCCTGCGCGCCGTCGGTGAGGCTCGCGCTGGTCGCGTGCAGCTCCTCGGAGGCGCTGCTCAGGGTCGCGGCGGCCTCGTCGAGGTCCAGGACGGCCGAGCGGACGTTGTCCGTGGCGCGACCCATCGCGACCGTCAGCTCGGTCAGCTCGTCCGACCCGGTGATCCGGGGGTGCACCGACAGGTCCTTGGCGGCGATGGCGTTGGCCACGTGCAGGCAGTCCGCCAGCCGGCGGCCGATGTGCCGGGCCAGCACCACGGCGGAGCCGAGCAACAGGACCGCGGCCAGCACGCTCGCGGCGATCGTCAGGGTACGGGCGGAGCTCTGCACCGCCTGGGCGTCGAGGCGCGCCTGCTGCGACTCGGCCGCGATGGCCGCCTCGACCGGCTTGAGCGCGGTGACCAGGGCATCCGAGGCGCCCTGGAAGGCGGGCAGGGCCGCCCGCGCCTTGTCCTGCGCCGGGTCGGTGACCCCGAGGTTCGCGAGGCTCACCAGCCGCTGGCTCAGGGTGATGAGCTGCTCGACCTTGTCGTCCAGGCCGGCGGACGCCTGGCGCACCGAGGCCGGGGTGGTGTCGGCGTGCAGGGCACCGATGCTGTCCCGCAGCGTCGAGGCGTCACCGCCGAGCCGGTCCAGGGCCGCCCGGCGCTGCTCCGCCGTACGGGCCACCATGGCGGACAGCACGTCGCCGCGCAGCACGGCCTGGGCGGCGGCCACCGCACGGTCGGCGCGTTCCGCGTCCGTGGCGCGCTGCAGCCGCTCCTGCGCCTGCTGCTGCTGGGCCGCGGCGAACAGCCCGATCCCGCCCACGGCGAGGACCAGGACGAGCCCGGCGACGGCCAGCGCGACGATCTTCCGGCCGAGGGTCAGCCGTGGTAGTGCCCGAAACATGAACTCCCCCAACCCAGTGTTTCTCCACCACTCGAATCGGTTGGTCTGAGCATTTCTTGAGGATTGGAACTCCTCAACTGCCGTCACGCGCCGCCGATTGGCCAGACAATTCCGCACCGTGCGGTAGAGGAGGAGACGTGCGCCTCAGACCCGCCCTTACGACGCTCGCCGTCGTGGCTGCCATCATCGCCGGGAGCGCCACCTATTCGTCGGCGGCCCCGACCCGGCCGAAGACTGCCGCCGCCGCCGTGCCCGCCGACGTGCGCAAGGCCGGCACCCTCGTCGTGGCCTCGGAGATCGCCTACCCGCCCTTCGAGTACTACGACGACCAGAAGAAGCCGCAGGGCATCGACGTCGACCTGGCCAACGCGCTGGCCGACCGGCTGCACCTGCGCCTCGACTTCCGCAACGTCGCCTGGGACGACCTCATCCCCACCGTCGCCGGCCACAAGGCCGACGCGATCATGTCCGGGATGACCGACAACGCCGAGCGGCAGAAGCAGCTCACCTACATCGACTACCTGATCGAGGGCTCCCAGGTCGTGGTGGCCAAGGGCAACCCGCGGCAGATCTCGGGCATCGACGGCATCTGCGGCCAGCGGGTCGGCCTGCAGGCCGACACCACCCAGGACGACCTGGCCAAGGCCCAGGCCGAGCTGTGCGCCGCCGCCGGGCGCCCCGAGCCGACCATCACCGGCCTCGGCTCGGGTGAGGCGTACCCGCTGCTCAAGGCCGGCAAACTCGACGCGATCGTCGACGGCTACACCAGCGCCGCCGCCCAGGTCAAGGACGG
Source organism: Krasilnikovia cinnamomea (assembly GCF_004217545.1). NCBI lineage: Bacteria > Bacillati > Actinomycetota > Actinomycetes > Micromonosporales > Micromonosporaceae > Krasilnikovia > Krasilnikovia cinnamomea. The sequence continues at coordinate 7,303,190 of NZ_SHKY01000001.1, read as the reverse complement.
CAACGGCGCGTTCGAGCTGGCCGGGGTGCAGGTGGAGGCCAGCCCCATGGGCATCGGCCTGGCCCGGGACCGTAAGGACCTGCGCCACGCCGTCCAGCTCGCCCTGCGCGAGATCATCGCGGACGGCACGTACCTGAAGATCCTCGACAAGTGGGGTCTGCGGGCCGAGGCGCTGACCACCGCCGCCATCGACGGCGGGGTCTAGCACCGCGCCGGGCCCGGGTCTACGACCCGGGCCCGGGCTGCACTTGCAGCACCGCGCATTGAAAGTTCATGCCGTACCCCGCGACCGGCAGCACCAGGCGCTGACCCGGGGTCAGGCGGCCGGTGGCGTCCAACTCCGCCAGGTTGATCAGGTTGTCCCCGGCGATGACGTGGCCCAGCCGGGCCGTGGCCGGGCGGTGCAGGCGCTGCTCCGGCAGGCCCAGCAGCCGCCCGAGGATCTCCACGGCCCGCACGTCCGTGTTCTGCGGCACCAGCCAGTCCGCCTCGGCCGGTGCCATCTTCACCTCGTCGCAGGCCTGGCGCACCACCTCGCAGGTGTTGCCGAAGTAGCTGCCGACCACCTCGTCGTCGACCGCCTCGGCCAGCGCCCCGTTCGTCACGTGCCGCACCGACAGCAGCCCGAACCGGCCCGGCGCCCGCGACACCACGCAGCCGACCGCCCCGTCGGACACCAGGTTGTAGGTCTGCTCGTAGCGCGCTCCCGCCGGGAAGCGGTCCGCGGTCACCACCACCACCGGGTCCAGGTCGGGCTCCGCGACCAGCAGCGCCCGGGCGATCCGCAGGGCGCCCAGCAGCCCCGTGCAGCCCTGCTGGCCCACACCGACCGCGATCGCGTCGTCCCATCCGAACTCCGCCTGCAACCGGCTGGCCGGATAGCGCATCAGGTGCTTGACGTCCCCGGTGGCCGCGAACTCGGCGGTGCTGCCGCTGTTGGCGTTGCCGGGCAGGCAGGTGGCGTAGACGATCGCGCCGACGCGGTCCAGCCGCTGCCGGATCGGCGTCAGGGCCCGCACCGCCAGGTCGAACGCGTCGGTGTCCGGGCCGCACACGTGGTGGGTGTCGAAACCGGCGGCGCGCAACTGCTCGGCCGTGCCGACCGTACCCCCGGCCGCGACCGTCGCCTCGACGGTCCGGGTCTGCTCGCCCAGCGCCCAGCTGATGTGGTCGATGCTGACCTGCGGGTCAGTCATCCCGCCCCGCCCGTTCGTGGATCAGCCGGGCCAGGTCGCCGACCGTGCGCAGCGCCCGCATCTCGTCGTGGCCGAACCGGACCCCGTACATCTCCTGCAGCTCGATCACCAGCTCCACCAGCGCGAACGAGTCGACCGGCAGCGCGGCGATCTCCATGTCGGCCGGGACCGGGCCGGGCTGGCCCAGGATCTCACCGATGCGCTGGAACAGGATCTCGTCGTCGTGCGTACGCAGCTCAGGCACGCCGGCTCCCCTCGTCGAACAGGAAATTCACACGGTCGGAGTGTTCGGCCAGGGTGGCCGCGTACACGGCCTCGTCGGCCTCGGTCATCCGGCGCAGGGTCGCCGCGATGTGGTCCCTGCCGTACTCGGGTTCCATCGCGATCAGCTCGTCGCGTACCCATTTCACGTGCCACCGCTCGTCCTCCATGATCTTGCGGAGGGTCTGCGTGACCAGCGGATGCTGGTCGGGCACGGTCAGGTGCCGGGCGTACTGGCGCATGACGCGCTGTTCGAAGACCGAGGTGATCGCGAGCACCTCCATCAGGTTGGCCGGCAGCCCGGTGGCCGCCAGGTACTGGTCCTGGTACGCGGCGCCCAGCGGCTGCGGCTTCTCGCCGAGCTCCTCCAGGCAGTCCGTCCAGTAGCGAGCGTGCTGGGCCTCGTCGGCGAAGTGCCGGGTCAGGTCGCTGTGCACCGGGCCGGGCCGCTGCGCCCGGGCGAGGCGGCCGAAGAAGAGCGCGCCGCTGAGCTCCGAGATGCGGTAGAAGCTGAGCAGCCAGCGCTGGGAGTCGCCCGCGCTGCTGGTGGCGGGCGCCAGCGACGTGGGCGCGGGACGTGCCGTCGTCATGCGGTTCTCTCCTCGTGGACGGCCACGGACACCAGGTGCCCGGGCAGCTCGACGGTGCGGTACCGGAACCGGGACCCACCCCGGGTGGCGTGACCGGACCAGGCGGCGGGCCGGCACAGCTCGTAGTCGGCCAGGATCCGCCCGGCGTTGCCGGTGTCGGCCTTGAAGACCGCCTCCTTCACGGTCCACAGTCGCAACAGGACATGCGGCGGCGCCGCGCCGAGCCGGGCCCGCTCGGCCGAGGTCAGGAACAGCCGGGCGATGCCGGGGTTCACCGGCCGTACGGCTTCCAGGTCCACCCCGATCCCGGTGCTGGTCCGGGCGCCGACCGCGACGGCCACCCCGGCGCTGTGCGTCAGCGTCATGCGCGGATGCGGCAGCACCAGCCGGTCGGTGTCCACCCGCTCGCCCAGGCGGTCGGCGACCCGGCGCAGCGCGGCCCGGCCGAGCCGGTGCTCCCTGCGGTGGGCCGCCCCCGGGCCGTCGTCACCGGCGGGTGCCCGTCCGGCGACCGACACCTCGAACTCGGGCCCGAGCAGGGCGGTCAGGGCCGCCTCCAGGCGGGCGGGGTCAGCGGCGTACATCCGGGCTCCTCGCGTCGGCCAGCAGGTTCCGGCAGGTCGCGGCGAGCAGCGCCGCCGCGTCCAACGGCCGGTGGTCCGGCAGCAGGGCGCGCAGGCGGTCGTTGGCCACGTCCTTGGCGACGTACAACTGGGCGGCGAACGGCAGCAGGCTGGTCAGGGCCTGACCGAGCACACTGGCGCCGAAGCTGCGGGAACTGTCCGCCAGCAAGGTGTACGAGTGCAGGTCCGCGTACTCGGGACGGGCGACGCGGCGGCGCGCGAAGCCCGGGTCCGCGCCGAAGACGTCGAACGCGACGTCCATCGTGCGGGCCAGGGTGAGCGAGTCCGCCGCGCGGTCTGCGACGTGGAACACGCCCGTGGCGGACTGGCTGACCGCCGCCGCGGCGGCGCGCGCCGTGACGTCGGCCGTGGTCAGGTAGACCGGGGTGTCCGGCAGCCCGGGCATCAGGCCGAGCAGGCCCAGGCGCAGCAGCCGCAGCGTGTTGTGCACCGCGTTGTGCTGCCCGGCCCGGCCCGACTCGTCGTCCGCCAGCACCGTGGCGACCCGCAGCACGCTCACCGGCAGGTCGGTCTGCCCGAACGCGTACGCCTCCGCCGCCCACTTGGACCGCTCGTACGCGTTGGCGAAACCGGCGGACGGCACCGGCGCGGGCAGTTCGGTGATCGGCCCGGCCTGCAGGCCCGTCGCGTACAGGGAACTGAACAGGCACACCGAGTCCAGCCGTGGGCAGCGGCGGGCCAGTTCCAGCAGCCGGGCCGTGCCCGCGGTGTTCACCCGCTGCGCGACGTCGTGCTCGACCGTGAACGAGGTGACCGCCGCCGTGTGCACGATCGCGGTGAGATCGCCGGTGGCGACCCCGGCGAACGGGTCGTCGCCGGACAGGTCACCGCCGGTGTACCGGACCCGGTCGGCCGCGCCGGGCACGTCGCGCAGCAGCGGCGCGACCTTGGCCCGCGCCTCGGCGGCCGTGCCGGCCCGCGCCCAGAGCAGCAGCGGGCGGTCGGTGTGGGTGAGCAGGTGGCGCGCGACGTGACGGCCCAGGTAGCCGTTCGCGCCGGTGACGAGGATCCGGCCGTCAGTCATTGCGGCCCTCCAGCGGATCGGGCCAGCGGATCGGGCCAGCGCAGCGGGTCCGGTCCCCACCGCTCGGCGACGACGGCCAGCCAGCGTTCCAGGCCGAACGCCACGCAGCCGGTGTGGGCGGTGGCGTCGCCCCGGCCGAGGTCGAACGCGGCGCCGAAGTGGTCGTGGTGCAGGTTCACCGACGCGATGGCGAGCGTTCCGGCCAGCGCCTCGTGCTTGACGGGGTCGAGCTGCTGCATCAGGTGCGCGCCGCTGTCCTGGGGCCGGAAGAACGGGTCGGTGGCGACCTCCCACGGCCCCGGCACGCCGAGGCGCTCGCGCAGCGTGTCGACCGCCGTGCGGCCGCGGTCCAGGAACTCGCGGACCTCCGCCGCCGAGCCCACGCAGACGACCTCCCGCATGGTGAACGCCCACTGCCGGCGCAGCGGCTCGAACCGCTCCTCCCGCCGGTAACAGGTCGCCACGGTGGTGACCAGCGTCGGCCGGTCGGCGCGGTGCTCGCGCAGCATCGCGTACACCGGGTAGCAGGCCGCCGGGGTCAGCGCGTGGCGCATCGGGGCGAGCCCGGTGACCGGCACGGTGCCGTCGGCGCCGAGGGCGTACCCGTCGACGAACCGCTGCACCTCGGCCTCGTCGGCGGGCAGGGTGGCGGGCATGGTGACCAGGTGCGGGAACGCCGTGAAGTACCCCATCCGGTCCAGGTCGGCGGCGGGCACCAGCGGCGGGAACTGATGCTCGGTGGCACCCCAGCCCACGGCCAGCTCGGCGACCGCCCGGTCGAGGCGGCGCAGCCAGCTCAGCGCGGGCCCGGACACCACGCAGGTGCCGTGCGCGGCCACGGTCACGCCGTCGGGCAGCCGTACCGTCGTCGGCGCGCTCATGGCCGCACCCCCGCGGCGGCGTCCTGGCCGAAGAAGGCCCGCACGATGGTGTCGATGTCGGTGAAGGCGCCCGGCGCCAGGCTGCGCGGGTCGACCGGGGCCGCCCGCAGCTCCTCGATGAGCAGCAGCAGCTCCACGACGTGCAGGGAGGTCACCAGGCGGGTGGAGATCAGCGGGGTCTGGTCGGTCAACGTGGCCGGGTCCAGGTCCGGATTGCGGACCGCCACCCACTCCCGCAGCGCGGTACGCACCTCGGCGCTCATCGGGCGCCCCCCACCAGGACGCCGTGCTTGTGCAGGAAGCGCAGGCACCGGCGGCTGATCGCGGCCCGGTGCGCCTCGGCGGCCGGGTCGGCGAACGCCTCGGCGGCCAGGCGCCACGGCTCGTCCAGCCCGGCGTCGGCGTACGCCTGCGGGTTGTAGAAGGTCCGCCACACCGCGTGCACGTATCCGGCCAGTGCCGCCCGGATCTCGTCGAGCAGCGGCTGCGGCCACTCCCGCAGGCCGTCGGCGAACAGGCGCAACACGACCCGCCGGCCGAACGCCAGGTGACGGCGTTCCTCGCGGTGGTGGTCGTGGTTGATCCAGCGGGCGACCGCCACGAGCCGGTCGTCGGCGGCCATCCGGATGTTGAGGCAGTCCACGATGTCCTCGAAGATCATGACCCGGGCGAAGAACAGGAAGTCCGCGGCCTGCGGCGGATCCTGCGCCAGGGTGAGCATCCGTTCCGGGTAGATCCGGCCCGCGTACGACTCGCAGAACCGCGTGAAGTACGCGCTGTGCCGCTCCTCCTCCTCGATCATCCGGGCCAGGTAGGGCGCCATGAACGCCGTGGCGGGGGAGTCCAGGCGGGCGCGGAGCCCGTCGATGAGCAGCCGCTCGCCGTGGATGTTCTGGCTGTAGAAGTTCACCGCCTCCCAGAAGCTCAACGCCCGCCGCTGCGCGTCGCTCAGCTCGGGCCAGCGCGCGGTGGCGTACAGCGAGACCAGTTCGGGGCTGGTGAACCACTGGTGCCGGTCCAGCGTGGCCGCCGCGGGCCAGGGCCCGGGGGACGGCTGGTGTTCGCGCGCCGACTCGGCGCACAGGTGCTGCACGAGCTCGCCCAGTCGGGCGTCCGCCGGGCGCGGTGGCGCGGCAATGGGGTGGGTCATCTGCGGATCTCCCGGTCGGGTCGTCGTGGCCGCCGGCCGTGGGGCCGTCGGGGTAGAGGAGCGTGCCGACCCGCCGGTGATACGGCCACAACGCGACGTATCCACGGGCCCCCCGAACGCATCTGTTTCGCCAGACGTACCCGCTGGCAGCAAGCAACGGAGGAGACATGACGCAGCTCGACGCCGTCCCGGCACTCGGCCACCCGGCGCAGGCGCCCGGCTGGCAGCCGGACCAACGGGCCGGGGGACACAAGCTGATCTTCGGCCGGATGTACGAGGACAGCGACGTGGAGCGCACCGTGCTCCCACGCCACGGGCGCATCCTGTGCGTCGCCTCCGCGGGCGACACCGCCCTCGCCCTGGCGGCCGACGGACGGCAGGTGACGGCGGTCGACGCCAACCCCGCCCAGATCGGGTACGTGCGGGAGCGGATGCGCGGCGCGCCCGCCCGGCCGGGCTCGACGGAGCGGCTGCTGCACCACGCCCGGCGCGTGCTGGCGGGCGTGGGCTGGCGGCGTACCGATCTGGCGGCATTCTGCGAGCTGGCGGACCCCGCCGAACAGCTGGCCCACTGGCGGATGCGTTTCGACAACCGCCGGTTCCGGCTGGTGCTCGGCGCGGCGCTGGGCCCCGCCGGGGTCCGCGCCGGCGGCTTCGGCGCCTTCACCCGGGCCGCGTCCGGCCCGGCGCGCCGCTTCGACCTGGTCGTGCGGCAGCGCCTGGAGCGCGGCCTGGGCCGACACCCCAACCGCACCAACCCTTACGTACGGGGTCTGCTGCTGGGCGAGGCGCCGCCGCCCGCACCGGCGGTCGACGCCGACCGTCTGGAACTGGTCTACGCGGACGTCGCCGCCTACCTGGAGTCCGTCCCGGCGGGCAGCTTCACCGGGTTCAGCCTGTCCAACGTCCTCGACGCGGTCGGTCCCGCGTACGCCGCGCGGCTGCGCGCCGCCGTGCACCGGGCGGGCACTCCCGGCGCGGTCGCGGTGTGGCGCAGCTTCGGCCCCGGCGACGGCCGCCCGGCCGAGCAGAAGTGGGCCGCGCGCGACCGCGCCATGCTGTGGGGCAGCCTGCGGGTCGAGCGGATCGGTACGGCCGCGTGAGCGGCGCCGCCCCGCACCGCCGGTGGTGGGTTCTCGCGCTGGTCTCGCTCGCGCTGTTCATGGTCACCCTGGACAACCTCGTCGTGACCACCGCGCTGCCCAGCATCCGGACCGGCCTGTCCGCGTCCCTGCCGCAGTTGGAGTGGGTGGTCAACGCGTACACGGTGTCGTTCGCGGTCCTGCTGCTGCTCGGCGCGGCGCTCGGGGACCGGTTCGGGCACCGGCGGATGTTCGTCGCCGGGCTTGCCGTCTTCACCGCGGCGTCGGCGGTGGCCGCGGCCGCGTCCAGCGCCGAGGTGCTGATCGCGGCGCGCGCCGTGCAGGGCGCCGGCGGGGCCGTGGTGCTGCCGATCAGTCTGACGCTGCTGGCCGGGGCGTTCCCCGGGCGGCAGCGGGGCCTCGCGTTCGGGGTCTTCTCCGGCGTCAGCGGGCTGGGGGTGGCGTTGGGCCCGGTGGTCGGCGGGGCGATCACCCAGGCCGCCTCGTGGCCGTACATCTTCGCCGTGAACGTGCCGGTGGGCATCGTCGGATGCCTGGCGGCGCCGTTCGTGCTGGCCCGTGGCGCGGGACCGGCGCGGCGGCTCGACCTGCCGGGCGCCGCCCTGGTCACCGGCGGCCTGGCCGGGATCATGGTGGCGCTGGTCGCCGTACCGGAGCACGGCTGGACCTCCGGGCGGGTGACCGGCCCGCTGGCCGCCGGGGCGGTGCTGCTGGCCGGGTTCGTGGCGTGGGAGCGGCGGGCGCCCGAGCCGATGCTGCCGCTGCGGTTCTTCGCCAACCCGGTGTTCACCGCGGTGAACCTCGCGGGGGTGGCGATGTACTTCGGCATGTTCGGCGCCATCTTCCTGCTGGCCCCGTTCCTGCAGACCGTGCAGGGACACGAGCCGCTGGCGGCGGGCCTGCGGATCCTGCCGTGGACGGTGATGCCGCTGGTGGTGTCGCCGTTGGCCGGGATGGTCAGCGAGAGGTGGGGGGCGCGGCGGCTGATCGGCGGCGGGCTCGTCCTGCAGGCGCTCGCGCTGGGCTGGCTCGCGTGGGTGCTGACCCCGCAGTTGTCGTTCGCCGCCCTGCTCGTGCCGGCCGTACTGGGCGGCGCGGGGATGGCGCTGGTCTACCCGCCCGCGGCGAGCGCGGCACTGGGTGCGGTGCGGCCGCACGAGGCCGGTGCCGCTTCCGGCGCCATGAACGCGCTGCGGGAGGCGGGCGGGGCGTTCGGGATCGCCGTACTGGCCTGGGTGTTCACCGCCAACGGCGGTGGCACGGCGTCCGGCGCCTATGTCTCCGGCCTGGTGCCCGCGCTGGCGGTGGGGGCCCTGGTGCTGGCGGCGGGCGCGGTGGCCGCCTGGTGGCTGCCCGGCCCCGCCGCGCCTGCCGCCGCGCCGCCGGTGCCGCAGGCCGCGGCGCCCCGGCCGGTTCCCGTGGAGGTGGTCGGCGGGGCGGTCTGAGGGCACCCGAACGGCACCGGTCTCGGACCGGATCGTGCCACCGATGCATTTCATCGTGGCAGGACCCGAACTCCGCCTGGTCGTTCGTGAGGGATTGAGAAGTGCGTGTCCTTGCCCGGGTGGCCTTCGCGGTCGCCGTGTCGTCCCTGGTCGCCATGTCCGGTTTCGTCGCGACCATCACCGCGTCCGCCGCCGCGGCGGCACCGGTGCCGTGCAAGGCACGACCCACCGCAACCGGGTACGTCAAGGCCGAGAACCGCCGTGCCGGCTCCACCGGCTGGCGCTACACCGCGCGGGTGAAGACGAGGCTGCAGGCGTTCGCGGACGTGACTTCGGTGCGGTGCGGTAACAGCGTGCACCTGATGGTGTCCACCCGGGCGCCGAGGGCCACCGTGACCGCCTGGCGGATGGGCTACTACGGCGGCGCGGGCGGGCGGGCCGTCTACACGTCCCGGGCGTTCCGGACGAAGCTCCAGCCGGCCGCGGTGATCGACCGGGCGACCCGTACCCCGCGAGCGCCCTGGCGCGTGACCACCTCGATCCACATCGACGGCCGGTTCACTCCCGGCTCGTACCTGCTGAAGATCACCGACAGCCGGGGTGGGCAGGCGTTCGTTCCGCTGACCGTCCACGACCCGCTCTCGCGGAGCCCTCTGGTACTGATGTCCGAGCCGCTGACCTGGGCCGCCTACAACGACTGGGGCGGCGCCAGCTCCTACCGGGGTGCGACCGGGAACGCCAGCCGGTCCCTGGTCGCGTCGCTCGACCGGCCGTACGCCGGCAACCACGGCATGGCCGGCTACCTCACCGACGAGTACCCGCTGGTCCGGCTCGCCGAGCAGCGCGGGCTGGACGTCGCGTACGTGACCGACGTGGACATCGATGTCCGCCCGGAGCTGCTGCGGCGGCATCGCGGGATCCTGCTCGGCGCGCACGCGGAGTACTGGACCCGGCGGATGCGCGCCGGCTTCGACGCGGCCCGCGACGCCGGGGTGAACCTCGCTCTGTTCGGCGCCAACACCGCGTACTGGAGCATCCGGATGATGCGCTCCAGCTTCGGCGCGAACCGCGCCTTCGCGATCTACCGCGAGGCGGGCCGCGACCCGAAGGCCGCCACCAATCCGGCCGCCGCGACGATCCGGTTCCGTCACCTGCCGGGCATGCCGCCGGAGAGCACGCTGTTCGGCCAGTCCTACCAGGGCTGCCCCGGCCACGACGGCGACCTGGTGGTCACCGCCCCCGACTGGCCGTTCCCGGCGGACACGCCGCCGGGAACCGTCCTGCCGAAGGGCGTGCGGCGCGAGTTCGACCGGGTCGACCCGGACGCGCTGCCGCCGGACGCCTCGGTGCAGATCCTCGCCGGCGCGGCGATCCAGGGCTGCCACGGCAACGCCAACAGCACCTACCACGCTCACGTCACCTACTACACGTCCGGTTCCGGCGCCGGCGTCTTCGCGGCCGGAAGCCTCGGCTGGGTCTGCCACCTGTACGGCACGACCTGCAGGTACGGCGGCACCACGGCCGCACGGACCCGCTCGGTGTTCACCGTCACCACGATCAACCTGATCTCCGCGATGGCCCAGGGCCCGCTCGGAACTACCCACCCCAGCCGGGCAACCGACACGTCGATCCCGCCGGAGGCCTTCGACGCCGGCAACAGCACCGTCTCCGGCGACGCCGAGCAGGACGGCGGCGAGGGCTCCCAGCCCGTGACCCGGGCGGACGGCGAGGGTCCCGGTACGCCGGTCTCCTGGCTGCCCGCTCCGGTCGCCACCGACGACCTCTGGCCGGGGCCGCGGGACACGCGGGAGCCGACGGCCGGGTGAGGCGGGCCGACCGTCCACAGGCGACCGCGGGCCTACGGCTCCGGCGAGGTGGCTCCGGTAGTGACCGCCGGCCTCGTGTGGTCGGTGGGTGCGGCCACCCGCCGGAGTCCCTCCGGCCCGGCAGCCGTTGGCGGGCCGCCGGGGACGCCCTGGTCCGGCACGGTGGCCTTGACCGGGGTCGGCGGCAGCAGCGCGGCCAGCCACTTCGGCAGCCACCAGTTGCGTTCGCCCAGCAGCACCAGCGTCGCTGGCACGAGTAGCAGCCGTACCACGCTCACGTCGAGCAGCACGGCGACCGCCAGCCCGAAGCCGATGGCCTGGATCGGGATCAGCGTGGTGAACGCGAACCCGCCGAACACCACGATCATGATCGCGGCGGCGGGCCCGATCACTCCCGCCGTCCCGGTCACGGCCCGCACCACGGCGTCCTTGGTCGAGTAGCCGTCCAGGTGTGCCCGCCGGACCGCGGTGAGCAGGAAGACCTCGTAGTCCATGGACAGGCCGAACAGGATGCAGAACAGGAACAGCGGCAGGAACACCTCGACGTAGCCGGGAGCCTGCACCCCCAGCAGGGACGCGCCGTGCCCGTCCTGGAAGACCCACACCAGGACGCCGTACACGGCCAGCACCGAGGCCAGGTTCGTCACCACCGCCTTCAGGGCGATGGGCAGGCTGCGGAACGCGACCATCAGCAGCACGAACGACAACACCAGCACCAGCGCGATCACCTTGGGCACGCTGCCGCCGACCTGCGCGTTGAGGTCGACGTTCTGGGCGGGTTCGCCGCCCACGAGCACCGTGGTCCCGGCGCCCGCCACCTCGGGCAAGGTGGCCCGCAGCCGGTGCACCAGGTCGATCACCTGCGCCGACTGGGGTCCGTGTTTGGTCGCCACGGTCAGCGCCGCGACCCGGCCGTCCGCGCCGATCTGCGGCGGCGCCACGTCCACGACCTCCGGGTCGGTGTGCAGCCGGGCCGACAGGGCCCGGGCGACGCGTTCCACACCGGCCCGGGTGTCGGGGGCGATGGGGGCGGCGTCGCGGCCGCCGGTGGCGCTCGGCGCGGCGACCAGCACCCGCAGCGGCCCGGCCCGGCCCGCGCCGAAGCCGTCGGCCAGCCGCTGCGCGGCCACCCGGGGGGCCGCGTCGGCGGCGAGGATGTCGGGGCCGGAGGTGCCCAGGCGCAGGTGCAGCGCGGGCAGCGCCAGCAGCGCCAGCAGGGCGACCGTCGCGCCGACCACCCACCACGGGCGGCGCACCGGCAGGCCGACCACGGCCCGGAGGCGGCCGGCCCGGGGCTCGTCGTCGTACGTGCGGCGGCCGAGCCGTCCGGGCAGCCGCAGCGCGTTGACCCGGGTGCCGAGCATCGCCAGCATGGCGGGGAACAGGGTCAGCGCGGCGGCCGCGGCCACCGCCACCGCGATCATGGCCCCGAGCCCCATCGACCGGTACGCGGGCACGTCGACCAGCTGCGTACCGGCCAGCGCCACCACGACGGTCAGCGCGGACACCAGCACGCCGTGCCCGCTGTTCCCGAGCGCCTCCCCGACCGCCTCCTGCGGCGTCAGCCCCTGGGCCAGGGCCCGGCGGAACGGCCGCAGCACGAACAGCGCGTAGTCGACGCCGACGCCGACCGCGATCATCGTGGCGAGGTTCTGGGTGAAGATGTTCACCGTGGTGTTGGCGGCCAGCACCGAGATGAGCGCCAGCCCCACGCTGGCCGCGATCCCGGCCAGCGCCAGCGGCAGCAGGGCCGCCACCGCGCTGCCCAGCGCCAGCAGCAGGATCGCCAGCACCAGCGGCAGCACGATGCGTTCGGCGGTGGCCAGGTCCTCCGAGCCGGTCTCCTGGAACGCCGCGTAGAACGGGGCGTCGCCGGTCATCGCGCCGTCGGCCGGGGTGCCCTGCAGCGCCCGGTCCACCGCCTCCTGCAGCTCGGGGGCGTGGGCGTATGCCGCGTCCTGCGGCTCGTTGATGCCCACCTCCACGACGGCGGTGCGCCGGTCGGGGGAGACCTGGCGGGTGGTCAGGGGATCGGAGACCTCCGCTACGCCGGGGCTGGCGGCCAGCGCCGCGCGGACCCGGGTCAGCGCCGCGGCGTACCCGGGGTCGTCGATCGTGGTCCTGTCGGAGTGCACCACGAGCACGCTGGTGCGGTCGAAGCGCTGGGGCAGCGCCTGCTTCTCCAGCGCCGCCACCCGCGCCGAGCCGGAACCGGGGACCTCGAATCCACCCGCGGTCAGGTTGTCGGACAACTGACTCAGCGCGGGCACCCCGGCCAGCACCGCCACCAGCCACAGGCCCAGCACGAGCCGGCGGTGCCGGCCGATCATCCGGCCCCAGGCGGCGAAGCCCGGGCGGGGTAGTACCCGCCGCCCAAGGTTGCGAGGTGCGGTGTTCGTCGCGGTCCGCGTCACGATGTCTCCTTCCGGCCGGTGGCCCGCACTGGCAGAGCCACGGGCGGCGGTCGGTGATACGTCAGGTCGGCGGCGGTATCAATCGGGCGGCCCGGCCATCTTCCTCCTGCAGACGCGCCCCGTCGGACGCGCCGAATCCAGTGAGAGAGCCGGGAGCCAATGAGTACGAGCATTGACCTGCGGGACCGCTACGCCGTGATCGGTGCCGGCCCGTCCGGGCTGGCCGCCGCCAGGAACCTCATGGCCGAAGGGGTGGCCTGCGAGGTGCTCGAAGCGCATGACGGCGTGGGTGGCATCTGGGACCGCGCCAACCCGCGCAGCTCGGTGTACGCCAACACCCACACGATCACCTCGAAGAAGGTGACCGAGTACCCCGACCTGCCGCTCGACGACGATCTGCCGACCTACCCGCGACACGACGCGATTCTGGACTACCTGCGAGCGTACGCCGCGCAGTTCGACCTGATGCCGCACATCCGCTTCGGTCAGGAGGTCACCGAGGTGACCCCGGACGGCGAGCACTGGATCGTCCGGACCTCCGACGGCACCAGCCGCCGCTACCGCGGGGTGGTGCTCGCCAACGGGCACAACTGGTCACCCCGGTTCCCGCGGTACGAGGGCGGCTTCGACGGCGAGACGATGCACTCGCGTGACTACGACACCGCCGCGGACTTCACGGGCAAGCGGGTGCTGGTGGTGGGCGCGGGCAACTCCGGCTGCGACATCGCGGTGGAGGCCGCACAGACCGCCGAGTCCGTGGCGATCAGCATGCGGCGCGGCTACTACTTCGTCCCGAAGTACATCCTCGGCAAGCCCGCCGATCAGGTCGGCGACGCAAGCCAGTCGCTGCGCCTGCCGATCGGGCTGGTCCGGCGCGTGTACAAGCTGGTGCTGCGCGCCACGGTCGGCCGCCCGCAGGACTACGGCCTGCCCGTGCCGGACCACAAGCTGCTGGAATCCCCGCCGATCGTGAACTCGCTGCTGCCGTACTACGTGGGCCACGGCCGGGTGAAGGTCCGCCCGGAGATCAAGGAGCTGCACGGCGACAAGGTCGAGTTCACTGACGGCCAGGTCGACGCGGTCGACGTGATCGTCTACGCCACGGGCTTCCAGGTGGAGCTGCCGGGCCTCGACCGCGCGCATCTGAGCTGGCGCGACGGCCGTCCCGACCTGTACCTGAACGCCTTCTCCCGCCAGCACGACAACCTGTTCGTCGCGGGGCTGACCGACGGCACCGGCGGCCACTTCCCGACGGTGGATCTGCAGACCAAGGTGATCGCGAAGTTCATCGCCGGCCGCGATCGCGGCAGCGCGGCCGCCGCCGAGCTGGCCCGGCGCAAGGCCGACGAGCATCCCGACGTCAGCGGCGGGATCAAGTTCATCGACTCGCCGCGCAGCCTCACCCAATTCGAGCTGCACACCTACCTGCGCCAGCTGCGCCGCCACCTCGACGACCTGTCCTGAGGAGTACACCGATGACCGTCACCGACAAGGCGACCGCCGGACCGCTGGCCGACGTGGTCTTCGAGGTCCCGTACAGCAGTGTCAGCCAGTACTACGAGTACTACGGCGACGCGCCCGCCCCAGCCGTGTACGGCCTGTCGTGCGTCTGGCAGACCTTCGAGGTCGGCCGCCGCCTCGAGGCCGCCGGTCACGGCCCGGTCCGCTACCTGGTGGACGGGCGGCACGTGGCCGCGGTGACCACCACGGCGGACGGGATGGACGTCTACGACCCGTACCTGCTGCACCTGGAGCCGTTGCGGCTGCGCCGGGCCGACGCCGGGCCCAACGGCACCGTGACGGCCGTGCGGGAGGCGGTCCCGTTCCGCAGCACCGGCGCGGGGGAACCCGCGCCGGGCCGGGTCCGGGCGGTGTGGACGCCGAAGCGTAACCGGCTGCGCCTGGAGTACACCCGGTTCAGCCCGAGCCGCGGGCACCACGTCGTGTCGCGCATGTTCACCTTCGCCACCGACCGGGTGCTGGGGGCCGTGCCACCACCGGCCGAGGTGGTTCGCCCGCTGCTGCTGCACCCCGAACAGAACAACCTTTCCGTACGGGTCGTCGACCGCGACCTGGGGCTGCACGAGCTCGTCTACCCGCTGGCCGCCTCCGCCGGGCCGCCGCACCGGCGGGACCTGCTGACCCGCGACAACGAGGGCCGGTGGGCTCGGCACGGCCGCCGCGACTTCGACACCTCGCTGGGCGCCATCGCCGACACCCTGGCGGTGAGCACCTCCGAACTCGTCGACTTCGTGCTCGGCGGGGTGGACATCTACCGCCGGATCGTCCCGGCAGACCTTGAGATCGCGCCGTACTCACTGGAGGACGAATGACATCCTTTTTCCTCGCCGGGCTCATGCAGGGCTCCCGCGACGGCAACGACACCGCCGACCAGTCGTACCGGGGTGACCTGCGCGACCTGATCCTCGCGCACCGGCCGCAGGCGACCATCTTTGATCCGGGCGAGCTGATGGCGCAGTGGCTGTCCGCGGACGCCGACGAGCTGCGCCGCAGTCACGGCGAGCTGGCCACCGCGTCGGTGCTCACCCGTACCCGGCTGGCGCCGCCGGTCAACCGTCTGATCACCACGTTCCACGACCTGGTGGGGCTGGCGGCGACGGCCGACGTCTGCGTGGCCTGGCTGCCGGGGCACGAGGCCAGCATGGGCACGGCGGTGGAGATGTACGCGGCGCACCAGGCGGGCCGCCACGTCGTCGCGATCACCGAGATGCGGCAGAACCTGGCCGTGCTGGCGACCGCCACCCACATCGTGCCGACCCTTGCGGCGTTCGCCGAACTGCTGGCCTCGGGGGCGCTGGATGCCTAGCGGACAGGGCCTGGTGCCCTCGGACGGCCACGCCCGTCCCCGCGACGCGTGCGGGGTGGTCGGCGTGCTCGCCACGGCCCCGGCAAGGGCCGCCGACACCGGGGTGGCGGCGCGGGCCTATCAGGGGCTGGCCGCCCTGCAGCACCGCGGCGACCAGAGCGCGGGCATCGCGGCCGGTGCGGCGGGCCGCCGTACCGGCCGGGTAGCCGGGCCCGGCCCGGTCCGCGAGGCCCTGGCCCGCGCCGACGTCGACGCCCTGCGCGGCGACGTCGCGGTGGGCCACGTCCGGTACGCCACCGCCGGCGGCCTGGGCACCGCCAACATCCAGCCGATCGAACGGCAGGTCGGCGGCGTCTGGTTCGCGCTGGCCCACAACGGCAACCTGGTCGCCGCGCCGCAGCCCGCGGACGGCAGCGACCTGGAGCCCGGGGCCAGCGACAGCCTGACGGTCGCGACCCTGCTGGCCGAGGCGCTCGCGGGGGGCGCCTCGTCGTTCGAGCAGGCGCTGTGCGATCTGCTGCCGAAGCTGACCGGGGCGTACTCGTTCGTGCTGACCGACGGACGGAGCCTGTACGGGCTGCGCGACCCGAAGGGCCTGCGGCCGCTGTGCCTGGGCCGGGGCGGCGACGCCTGGGTGTTCGCCTCGGAGACCCCGGCGCTGATGGAGATGGACGCCGACTTCGTCCGCGAGGTGGAGCCCGGTGAGCTGGTCGTGGCGGACGCGTCGGGGATCCGCTCGGTGCGCCCGTTCCCGCCCGAAAGCGTCGAGCACCGGCTGTGCCTCTTCGAATTCGTGTATTTCAGCCGCCCCGACGGGGATCTGTATGACCGGTCCGTGTACCTCACCCGGTGGCGGGCCGGTGCGGCACTCGCCGTACACGCTCCACTCCCGCTGGACGAGACCCGTCCGGAACGGGAGGTGCTCGTGCTACCCCTGCCGGACTCGGCGATCCCGGCCGCGGAGGGGTACGCGGCGCGCAGCGGGCTGCCGTACGGCGAACCGCTGGTGCGCAACCGCGAGCACGGCCGTTCGTTCCTGGCGGCCGCGCAGGGCGAACGGGAGCGGCGGGCCGCCTCGAAGTTCCGGCTGATCCCGGAGCTGGTCCGCGGCAAGCGGCTCGTCGTCGTCGACGATTCGCTGGTGCGGGGCACCACCACCCGCGCCGTCACCGCCCAGCTGCGGGCGGCCGGCGCCGCGGAGGTGCACCTGCGCATCGCCTCGCCGCCGTGGCGGTGGCCGTGCCCGCTCGGCATCGACGTCGGCAGCCACGGCGAGCTGGCGGCGGCCACCTCGACCCTGTCCGCGATCCGCGACGAACTGGGCGTGGACAGCCTCAACTATCTGCCCTTGGATCAGCTGCTCGACGCGGTCGGCGCGCCCGCCGGTCAGTTCTGCACCGGCTGCCTCACCGGGGACTACCCGGTGCGGGTGCCCACGGTGCCCGGCCAGCGTCCCGACGACGTTCTCGTTCCCGCGCCGGCCGGCTGCGTCAGCCGGACCGTCGCGCACCGCACCGCCAACCACCGAAGCATTCGGAAGGAACCTCAACGATGACCAGTGACACGTTCACCCGACCCGTCGTGGCGGCGGATGCCGCCCGCCCGTCGACGCTGATCCGGTCGCTGCCGGCCACCGTGCACGAGGAGGCGGTGCGCAACCCGGAGCGCACCGTGCTGACCGCCCTGGACCGCGACGGGCAGACCGCCGAGGTGCTGACCTGGGGCGAGCTGGACCGCGAGGCCCGCGCCCTGGCGGCGGACCTGCGGGCCGTGGCGGCGCCCGGTGACCGGGTGCTGGTGCCCGCGATGCCGGACCTGCGGTTCCACGTCGCGTTCCTGGCCTGCCTGTACAGCGACCTGGTGGCGGTGCCGGTGCCGCCGATCCGGCCGGCCGGGCTGCGCTCGGCCGCCAACGGCAAGCGGGCGAACCGGCTGGACCGGCTGCTGGCGATCTGCGCCGACGCCGAACCGGTCGCGGCCGTGGTGCCCGGCGCGGTGGTGGACGCGCTGGCGCAGGTCGCCGCGGGCGAGCCGGTGCTGCGCCGGATGCACCTGATCGCCGCCGAGCCCCGGGACACGGACAACCTGGTCGACGTGCCGGGGTGGGTGGACTCGAACGAGGTCGCGTTCCTGCAGTACACCTCGGGTTCGACGGCCGCGCCGCGCGGCGTCGTGATCACGCACGGGGCGATGCTGGCCAACCAGCGGATCATCGCCGGGCACCTGCAGGTCACGTCGGAGTCCACGGTGGTCAGCTGGCTGCCGGTGTACCACGACATGGGGCTCTGCGCCGGGCTGCTGCAGCCGCTGTACGTCCGCGCCCAGGCGAT
The DNA here is from genome assembly GCF_004217545.1 of Krasilnikovia cinnamomea. Taxonomy (NCBI): domain Bacteria; kingdom Bacillati; phylum Actinomycetota; class Actinomycetes; order Micromonosporales; family Micromonosporaceae; genus Krasilnikovia; species Krasilnikovia cinnamomea. Next base: position 7,285,499 of record NZ_SHKY01000001.1, on the reverse strand, counting down.
CGTGATGGCGCCCGAGACCTTCATGGTGCGCCCGGAACGCTGGCTGCGGGCGATCTCCGGCCGCCACGACGTGATCTCCCCGGCGCCGGACTTCGCGTACGCGCTGTGCGCCGCCCGCATCGAGCCGGAGGTCCGCCGCGAGCTGGACCTCAGCGGCTGGCGGGTGGCCCTGAGCGGCGCCGAGCCGGTCCGCGCGGAGACGATGCGCGCGTTCATCAAGGCGTTCGCCGTCAGCGGCCTGCCCGAGACCGCACCGACCGCCGGGTACGGCCTGGCCGAGTCGACGCTGTTCGTCAGCGGCGGCCGCGCCGACGAGCCGCTGAAGGTGGGCCGCTTCGACCGCGAGGAACTGGCCCACGCCCTGGCCAGCGCCGCCGGACCCGACGCGCCCGCCGCCGAGGTGGTGGGCTGCGGCGCCACGGCCGCCGAGGTGGAGGTCGCCGTGGTCGATCCCGTCACGTTCCGGCGGTGCCGTCCCGGGCAGGTCGGGGAGATCTGGGTGGACTCGCCCAGCAACGGGGTCGGGTACTGGGGTCAGCAGGAGAGCAGCCGTGAGATCTTCGCGGCGGAGCTGGCCGACGAGCCCGGCCGGGGCTGGCTGCGCACCGGCGACCTGGGCTTCCTGGAGGAGGGCGAGCTGTACGTCACGGGCCGGCTCAAGGACGTGGTGATCATCCGGGGGGCGAACTACTACCCGCACGACTTCGAACGGCTGGTGCAGGCGTCCGATCCGCTGCTGGCGGGCGGGATCGCGGCGGCGTTCGGCGAGGCCGGTGCGGACTCGGTGACCGTGGTCGCCGAGGTGGCCCGCGACGTCACCGAAGCGGAGGCGCAGGCGCTGACCGTGGCGGCGGCGCGGGCGGTGGCCGAGCACCTGCCGGTGGCCACCGGCATCGTGCTGGTGCCGCGGGGCAGGGTGCCGCGTACGACCAGCGGGAAGGTGCGCCGCGGCGAGTGCGCGACGCACCTGGCCCAGGGCACGCTGCCGGTGCTGGCGAGGTGGCCGCGTGCGGCCGCGTGAGGTGGGCGCCGCGCTGCCGGCGACCACGGCGGGGAATCCCGGTGTTTCCACCGCGGCGGTCGTAGCGTGGCTGCGTACCCATCTCGGCGACACCCTGGGCGTCGCGCCCGACTCGCTGGACGGCGACGCGCCGCTGGCGGTGTACGGCATGACGTCGCTGGTCAGCGCGATGCTGCTGGCGGACCTGGAGGATGAGTTCGACATCGCGGTGGATCCGGCCGACGTCCCGCCCGACGTGTCCCTGATCCAGGTCGCCGAGATCGCCGTGGCCGCGCAGGCGTAGGCCACGGCAGGCGGAGCACACACCAGGAGGAATGGATGCCACTGGAGCGTTTCGGGTTCATCGTCACCGGGGCCGGGCTCGATCCGGACAAGCACCGCGCCTCGATCCGCAGCGACGCGTTCGACGGGATCATGGTGGGGGTGAGCCGCCCGGAGCAGGGTGTGGCGGTCGCCCGGGCCCTGGTCGCCGACGGGATCCAGCTCATCGAGCTGTGCGGCGGATTCGGGCCGGTCTGGACGGCCAAGGTCATCGAGGCCATCGACGGCGCGGTGCCGGTCGGTTCCGTCGGCTACGGCCCCGAGTCGATCAACGGCATGCACGCCCTGTTCCCGGACTGAGAAGCACCGATTCACGCGGGGGCCAGGACCACGTCGTCCTGGCCCTCGTCGTTTCTGCTGTCGATCGGCCCGCGCGTGTCCGCGACCGGATGTATCAATGCGCCCGCTCGGCCATCTTGCTCAACGGATGCCCGGCACGCGCCGCGCTCCGCAGGCGAATCCGGTGAGAAACGAGGAGTCCTCCGATGAACGCAGCGCCCCGCCCGGCCCGCGCCAGGACGTGGTTCCGCGGCGCGCGGCTGTACGCCGCGGTTTCCGTGCTGGTGGTGCTGACCGGGGTGTTCGCGGCGACCCGGGTCGGGCAGGGCGCCTCCGGGTGCGCCGAGCCCCGGCCGGTGTTGCAGGTCGCGGCGGCCCCGGACATCGCCGGTGCGGTGGGCGAGGTCAGCCGCCGGCTGGTCCGCGTGGCGGGCCGCTCCGGCTGCTTCTCGGTCGCGGTGACCGCGCGGAGCTCGGCCGAGGTCGCCGACGCGGTGACCCGCGCCAGCGCCCGGCCGCCGGACGTGTGGATCCCCGAGTCCACGGTGGTGCTGCGCCGCTTGGGCGCCGACGTCGTGGGCCGCCCGGATCCGGCCCGGTCCGTGGCCACCAGCCCGCTGGTGCTCGCGGTCTCCCCGGATGTCGCGGCCCGGCTCGGCGGTGCCCGGCCCTCGATCGACGATCTGGTCGCCGCGGCGGGCGGGGACCGGCCGGTGGCGCTGCGGCTGCCCGAACGCGGCTCGGCGGCCACCGCCGGGGCCGTGCTGTCGCTGCGGGGCGCGGTCGCGCGGCGGCCCGACGCGCGGGCCGCGCTCACCGGAGTGCTGCGCACCGCCGAGCCGGACGCCGCGCCGGCCGCCCTGACCCCGGCGGCGCTGGCCAAGGGCCACGCGGCGGCGCCGATGACGGAGCAGGCGGCGTGGGCCGCCCGGAGCGCGCTGGTGCCGCTCTACCCCCGGCGGGCCGGGTTCGTCTTCGACTACCCGTTCACGGTGCTCACCCTCGACGGCTACCGCCAGCAGGTCGCGGGGCTGCTGTTCGACGCGCTGCGCGGCGCGGCCGGGCAGGAACTGGTCACGGCGGCGGGCTTTCGCGACGTACGGGGCCAGGCCGGTGCGCCGCTGGCCGGCTGGGGTGCGCCCGGCCCGGTGCCGGCGTCCGCGCCGGACGACGCGGCGCTGCGCGGGGTCGACCGGATGCTGGACACGGTACGGCGTGACGCGCGCCTGCTGGCCGTCCTGGACGTGTCCGGGTCGATGGGGCGCGCGGTCGAGGGCCTGCCCGGCGCCACCCGGATTGACCTGGCGAAGCAGGCCGCGGAGCGCGGGCTCGCGCTGTACCCGGACAGCACCGAGGCCGGGCTGTGGATCTTCGCCACCGATCTGACTCCCACCACGGACTACCGGGAGCTGGTCCCGGTCGCGCCCCTGGCCGCCGGCTCGGACGGCACCGGCAACCGGTTCCGCCTGGTCGACGCGCTGACCGGTGTGCGCCCCGTCCCCGGCGGGAACACCGGGCTGTACGACACCACGCTCGCGGCGGTGGGCGCCGTGCGGCAGGGCTGGAACCCGCGCAAGGTCAACGCGGTCATCCTGATCACCGACGGGGCGAACGACGACCGGCACGGACTGAGCCGCGCCGCGCTGCTGGCGGCGTTGCGGGCCGGGCAGGCCACCGGTCGGCCCGTACCCGTGATCACGGTGGCGTTGGGCCCGGACAGCGACGTCCGGGCGCTCGCGAGGATCAGCGCGGCGACCGGCGGTGCCTCGTACGTGGCCCGCGATCCTCGCGATGTCCGCGAGGTCTTCCTGGACGCCCTGGGCCAGCGCGCCTGCCGGCCCGACTGCGCCCCGGCGCCGACCCGCTGACCCGCTGACCCGGGAGGAAAGCCATGCAACCGGCATACGGGACAATAGGATGTGAAGCCTTGTCGACCGCCCTCGTCAACGAGGAGGTAAGGGCATGGACGACGCGAATCCCATCGGCGCCCTGGTGGCGGCCGCGGGGAGCGGCGACTCCACCGCCTGGGCGTCCCTGGTGTCCCGGTACACCCCGCTGGTGGCATCCGTGATCCGCGATCACCGGCTGCGCGGCAGCGACGCCGAGGACGTGGGCCAGACGGTGTGGCTGCGCCTGGTGGAGAACCTCGGCAAACTGCGGGAACCGCAGGCCCTGCCAATGTGGATCATCACCACCACCCGCAACGAGTGCCTGCGGCTGATCCGCAACAGCAAACGCATGCGCCCCTTCGACCCCACCGACGAACGCGGGGCCGTCGAGGCCACCGACACGGCCCAGCCGGACGAACGGCTCCTGGAATCGGAACGCCATCGCGCCCTGCTGGCGGCGTTCGCCGAGTTGCCCGAACACCAGCGGGAACTGATGCTGCTGCTGGTCGCCGACCCGCCGGTCCCGTACGCGGAGATCAGCCAGCGGCTGGGCATCGCGGTCGGAAGTATCGGTCCCACCCGTGCCCGGGCACTGCAACGGCTGCGGGAGAGCTCCTCCATCGCGCGGTACCGCGACTCAGGGTCGCACGACAAGGAAGGTGGTCGACGTGGCGTCGCAAGCCTGGAACGATGACGAGCTGCTGCTGCAGGATCTCGCGGCGGCGCTGCGGACGGCGCAACCCCTCACCCCGGCGCTCCAACGGGCCGGTGAGGCGGCGTTCGCGTGGCGCACCATCGACGAGGAGCTGGAGCTGGCCAGCCTCGTCTTCGACTCCGTGCTGGAGCCCGAGCTCGCGGCGGTCCGCGGCCCGGACGTGGAGAACTACCGGACCGTGCTGTTCGAGGGCCGGTCGGTCTCCGTCCAGGTGGAACGCAGCGGCGACGTCGTGGTCGGTCAGGTGATGCCGCCGCAGCCCGGCAAGCTCAGCGTCGAGGGCGCCAACGGGCACATGGCCAGCGTGGACGTGGACGAGCTCGGCTGCTTCAGCCTCGACGAGCTGCCCGCCGAGCCGATCAGACTGCGCTGGGAGGCCGACGCCACGCGCCTGGTCACCGGCTGGATGCGCTTCTAGCGGCACTCAGGCCAGCCCGGCAGCGGCACTCAGGCCAGTCCGGCGCCGAGGCAGACGAATCCGGCCGCCGCGGCCAGCGGCAGAATGCCCTGCGCCCGAGTCCGTTCCTGGGCGGACGCGAGGGCCTCGGCGGGCGTCCGGCCCGCCAGCAGTTGCGCGTGATACGCCCGCATCAGCGGCGCCGTCTCGCCGTCGGGCACCGGTACCACCGGCGCCACCAGCGTGGTGGTGCCCTGGCTGAGCAGCGCGGCGGTCAGCCCCAGCACCTCCTCACCGGCGACCACGTGCGAGCGCCCGGTGTCGCAGGCCGCCAGCACCACCTGATGTGGCGGGCTCGGCAGCAGCTCCAGGTCGTACACCGTGTACGGGCCGTCGGCCAGCCGCAGCGCCGAGAACAGCGGATTGTCCGAACGCAGGTGGCCGTGGGCCGCCACATGCACCAGTCCCGCCCCGCTCATCGCGGCCGACACATGGGTCGCGTCGGCCCGCTCCTCGAACAGCCGCACCGATCCGGGGTACAGCTCCGCGACCGCCTCGGCCTCGTCGCGCGCCCCCGGCAGCCCGGGACCGGCGACCACCACCACCCGGGGCGAGGGCGCGGCCCCGGTCCGGCGCGCCGAGCGGTACCACCGCGCCGCCGACGGCGCGACCGTCACCGGCCGCCCCACACACGAGGGCAGGACGGACCAGGGCAGCGACTGCAGCGGCCCGGTCGGCACCACGACCAGCGGACGGTCCCCGATCAGCCGCGCCAGCGGGCGCATGAGGACGCGGTCGAAGCCGTCGCGGACCTTCTCCAGCACGGCGGCGGCCGCCATCGCGCTGACCTTCGGGGTACGCGCGTTGGCCATCCGGTGCAGGGCGAACGGCAGGTGCCGCAGGCCGGCGTGGACCTCGGTGAGCGGGCCGAGCCGGGTGAGCCGGGCCCGGCCGTCGACCACGGTGACCGCGTGCAGCTCGTCGTCGAGTTCGACGTACTCGATCAGCGCCGCCGGGCCCAGCACGGCCGCCAGCTCGTCGATCTCCGGTGGCGAGGCGCCGCCGCCGCAGCCGGACGCCGCCGCCTTGCGGCAGTGGTCGCGGATCCGGCGTTCGGTGGCCACCTGGTGCTGCACCAGGGCGGAGGTGGGGCGTCCCGCCCCGCGGTGCTGGTCGATCTCGGTCATGGTCGCGCGCAGGTCGGCCAGCATCCGGGCCAGCACCGGATCGGCCGGCGGGTGGACCGGGCGCAGCAGCACCGAGACGGCACGGCCCCGCTCGGTCCACTGGTAGACCCCACGGGCGTTGCCGGCGGCCAGACTGATGCTGACCCCGAGGCGGGCCAGCGCGCCGCGATGGGCCGACACGTGCGCGCGCAGCTCCGTGGCCCCCATCGTCGCCTGGTGCTCCTCCAGGATGCGCAGGCCGGCGGAGAGCGCACGCAGCGCACCGTACGGGCGGCCGCCCGCGCGGCGCAGCATCGCCTCGGCCAGCCACGCGCGGGCGCGCACGTCGGCCGGACCGGCCGTGCGGGCCCGGCTGGCCAGGCACAGGTCGCGCTGGGCCAGCCCCGGCTGGCGGCGTTCCAGGGCGAGCCGCCCGGCGATGACCCGGGCTTCCAGCGCGGGCACCTCCCAGCCCGCCGCGGCCAGTTCGTCGGCCGAGCGGCGCGCCTGCCCCGAGGTGACCCGCGCCGGGTCGCGGACCATCCGCGCCTGCAGCCGGGCGTGCCGGGCCAGCGCCAGCCACTGGTGGCGGCCCTGGCGGCGGAATTCGCGGACCGCCCGGTTCGCGGCGTCCTCCGCCGTGCGCAGGTCGCCCTCGACCAGGGCCACCGTGGACAGCAGCAGGCGCGCCTCCGGCAGGTGGATCCGCCGCTGCTTCGAGTACGCGTGCACCGCCGCCTCGGCGGTGGCCCGGGCCTCCTCGACCAGCCGTACGGCCAGCAGCACCTGGGCGCGGTCGACCAGCAGCGAGCCGACCTCCAGGCCGAGCCCGCGGTAGCGGTGTTCGGCGCGTTCGAAGAACTCCAGGGCCGCGGGCACCTCACCCTTGCTGGCCTTCAGGCAGCCGAGGTTCTGTTCCACGTACGCGCGGGGCAGTTCCAGGCCGTGCCGCTCGCACAGGCGCAGCGCGGTGAGCAGATCCGTCTCGGCGGCGGCGAACGCGCGCCGTTCGAGGTGCAGCAGGCTGCGGTTGCTCAGCGCCCGGGTCTCCCACTGGGCGTCGCCGAAGCGGCGCAGCAGCGGCAGCGCGGGGCGTACCGCTTCGAGGGCCTCGTCGACGCGGCCCATCTCCTGCAGGATGGCGGAGCGCTGCACCATCGCCCGGGCGGCGGAGACTCCGCTGAGCTCCCGCAGCGCGCCGTCGATCTCCCGGAACGCGTGCAGGGCGCGCCCGCGCAGGGCCAGCGCCGAGGCCAGGCTCATCCGGGCCTCGCCGGCCAGTTGCGCCGATCCGGCGCGCTGGGCGGCGGAGAGGGAGCCGCGCAGCTGGGTCATGGCCTCGTCGAGGTCGCGCAGCTGGATGGCGGCGACCCCGTGGGCGCGCCGGGCCACGCTCAGGTCGGCCCAGTCGCCGGTGTGCAGGGCGGCGCGTTCGGCCTCCATCGCCAGCCGGCGGGCGTGGCCGGGCTGCACCGTGGCGAGCCGCATCGCCTCGGCCGAGGGCGCCTCCGCCCGGCTGAGGAGTGCAGGTGCTGCGGTCATCGGGCCATCACCGTCCCGCGGAAGCGTTGGGTGAAGGATACGCGCCAGGATCTGTCACAAACAGTACTTATCATGCCAGGTCGCCCATCAGTCAGTAGCCTGGACCGTGCGCCCGAGCGCCCGTGTACTGAGGGGTTGATGACGTTGACGCAACAACGGCTGGATGAGGTCATAGTGGCTCTGCCGCACCTGGACACGGTGCTGAGAGCGTTCGACGTCGCCCGCAAATGGGATGACCGGCCGGGCGACTCGCGGCCGCTCTACACCGACCCGGAGGGCGCGGACCGCAGCACGGCACTCGGGCTGGCCCGCGTCGCCGTCACGGACATGAACGGCCTCGCCACCGCCCTGGAGGGGTGGGCCGACAGCGAGGGCGCGGGCCCCGTGTTCAACGGTTTCCCCCGCCCCGGCGCGGACGCCGACCCCCTCGACCGGGTGCTGTGGAGTCTGCGCGCCGGGTTCGGCGCCCAGTACTGCAACTGGACCCCGACGGTCGGCAAGAACCGCGTGGTCGGCTGGGTGCCCGGCAAGCAGAACCCCGACGGCGGGGACGGCGGCGTCGGCGGCGTCGGCGAGGTCTCGCACGGCGGCGGCAAGCCACCCCAGGCCCTGCGGACCGTCCCCGCCTGGGCCAACGACCTGCCCGTACGGCGGCCGACCGGGGTGCAGGTCGGCGTCGTCGACACCAGCATGGTGGCCCACGACAGCCTCAGCGGGTTCTGGGTCGGCCCGGCCGAGATCCGCCGCCCCGTGCACGCCGAGCAGGGCCACGCCACCTTCATCGCCGGCCTGCTGCGCCGCTACGCGCCGGGCGTGACGCTGCAGATGCGCCCGGTCCTCGACGCCGACGCCGCCGCCACCGTGTGGGACGCGGCGCTGGCCATCGTCGAGGCCGGCCAGGCCGGGATCGACGTGCTCAACCTGTCGTTCGTCTGCTACACCGCCGACGCGCACGCCCCGATGGTGCTCACCGCCGCTCTGGAGCGGCTCGACCCGGACACGGTCGTGGTGGCCGCCGCCGGCAACCACGGCTACCTGCCCGACGGCAACCGGCGCAAGGCGGCCTGGCCCGCCGCGTCGCCCGACGTCGTCGCGGTCGGCGCCCTCAGCGCCCGCAACGACGGGCAGCCGGCCAGTTTCTCCCCGGACGGCCCGTGGATCGACGTGCTGGCCCCGGGGGAGAACCTGGAGAGCACGTTCATGGACGGCACCGTGCAGGTGTGGGAGGACCCCGACGGCCCCGGCCCGGCCAAGCCGGAGCGGCGGCCCGAGACGTTCAACGGGTACGCGGTGTGGAGCGGGACGTCCTTCTCCTCCGCCCTGGTCAGCGCCGCGATCGCCGAGCGGACCGTGCCCGGGCGGGTGCCCGCCCGCAAGGCGTGGGAGGACCTGCTGGACGGGGCCCGGAACGCGGCCACGGGGGCACCCGTACCCCTGACGCTCCCGCGGGACTGACCGCGGGATTCGAGACCGGCACGACAGAAGGGTACGCAAGGGGTGGAAGCGGCCGAGGGTGGAAAGATCTTCCGGGAAGCCTGGATCGAGGGGGTCCAGAACTACTTCCAAGGTGAGCCGAGAACCTCCGACATCGCGCCGTGGGAGGAACTGCAGGAGTGGGAGCAGGTCAGCGCCGCGTCGGTCTTCGCGGCGATCCGGGAGTTCGTCCTCGCCAGCGGGGGAGGCACCGCGAAGCTCAGCCGCGCCCAGCGGGGCCGGTTCGTGGCGCTGTGCTGGATCGCGCAGGTCCACCGGCATTTCGCGGCGCCCCGGCCGAGCTACCTCGCCGACTGGGACGAGTTGCCGGCCTGGCAGCAGCAGACCGACGCCGACATATTCGACCTGATCGAACAGGAGGTGCTGGCGTCGGCGTGACAGGTGCGGCGAACGACGTACCAGGCATACCCCGGCTGATCGTCTGATACTCGCCGCTGGTTGGGGGTAAGGATAGGGATTTCTACGGATGTGCGGGCCCGGGCCACGGGCGCACGCTGTAACCGTCAACCCATCAACCATCGGAACACTTTCCCGAGGAACGTGATCACGATGAGTCTCACCGACCAGGCCGCCGCCCTCTTCGCCAGCGGACTTCAGCCGTCCGAGCACCCGGGTCACGCCGGGGTGGCCGCCGCGATCCGCGCCAGCCTGCTCACCAACGGCGGAGCGCCCGGCTGTGCGGCAGTCGTGGCCGTCGAGTACGGCGAGCACCCCGAGATCGCCGCCGCGCGGATGCGGTGGGCGCTGCGGACCGTCACCGCCGAGCGGGTCGCCCTGGCCGCCTGACCGGCGTCACGCCCGGATCCCGGGCGCGACCGGCTCAGGCGACCAGCAGCGCGGTGCTGAACGGCTCCCTGCGTGCCCGCAGGTCGGCGTACGCGGCCACCACGAGCGGGGTCACCACGACCCCCGCGACCAACGATCCCAGCTGGCTGAGCACCGTCGAGGTCACCGACCCCGCGATCAGCGCGCCGGTGCCCGCCACCGTTCCCGGGGACCCCAGCATCGCCGCCACCGCGCTCAGCGCGACGAAGGGCAGAGCGACGCCGAAGCTGAGCACGACGGCGGTGGCGATCCGGCCGACGGCGACGCCGATGTCGGTGTGGAAGAGGCGGAAGCACCGGCCGATGCCCTCACCCGGCTCGAACAGCACCACCATCGGAAGCAGGACGAACACCGCCCCGACGTACAGGATCGGCACGAAGCAGGCCAGCAGCGCCGCGAGGCAGATCAGGCCGGCCACCAACGACCATCCGATCAGCGCGGGTACGCGCGGCAGCACGCCGCGCAGCGCGGTACCCACCCGGGGCACGCCGCCGGTGGCCACGATGACCGCCAGCCGTGCCGTCACCAGCGTGCCCACGGACGTGACCAGATACGACGCCAGCAGCCCCAGCGTCGAGACGCCCATCGGGATGAACAAGCTGGCGAAGCTCTGCTCGTCGAAGCGGGCCGGGTCGTCGATGACCCGGGCCGTCGCCAGGTCGGCGAAGAGCTGGGCCGGGATCAGCAGCACCAGCGCCGCGACGGCGACGATGGCCTGGCACAGCAGCAGGGGCCGCCAGCCGCGCCGGACGACCGCGAAGCCGCGCTGCCACCAGCCCGCGTAGCTGTCGCTGACCAGCGGGTCCGCCGGGTCGAACCAGGGCTGGCCGTACGGCAGGCCGTGGCCCGCGGCGGCCCGCGCCGGATCCCAGCCGACGCCGGGGAAGCTGGGCAGCCCCCCGAACGGCTGCTGCGCGGCGGCCGGCGGTTGCGGCGGCTCGTCCGGGCGCTCGTGGGGCGGGCCGGACTCCGGCGGCTGGGACATGGCGGTTCACTCCGGTTGATCGTGGGGCGCCGGGCAAAGATAGTCGGATCGGCAGCCGCCGGATTCGCCGGAACGGCCCCAGCCGGTCGCCGGGCAGGCGCCCCGTCCTGGCCGAACAGCGCCGGGCGCGGCAAGTGGCGCCGGCCGCGCCGGTCGAGGTCAGGGGCCGGCGGGCGCGGCGTCGGCCGGAACCGGCGGTGTGGCCAGCGCGTCGGGATGGGGCGGGGCGGTGGTCCGGTGCTGCCGGGCGAACCACGACCAGTACGGCTTCTTCCGGCACGCCTTCTCGGTCTTGCAGACGGACGCGTCGTGCGGCGCGTACGCGAAGAACACCGCCCGCTTGGCCCGCGCGGCGATCGGGGACAGGTTCGCGGGCTCGGCCGAGATGGGATAGCCCCGGTAGCCGTACAGCCGGTGGGCGGTGGCGTAGGAGAGGTGCGCGGTGTACGTCACGTACCCGGCGGAGATGTGGTCGCCGTGGTCCCCGCGCCCGTAGCGGGCGGAGTAGTCGAGGGTCCGGACCACGTCCGGGCGCCAGGTGCGCATCGCGGCGCCCACGGTCTCCACCAGCCCGTCCCTGGTGTACGCGGTGCCGGAGTCGATGCTGTGGACGGCCGGGATGGTGCCCTTCCAGAGCTTGGCGATGGTCTCCCAGTCGTGGTTGGCGTACCCGTGGCCGTCGGGCAGGCGCAGGAACAGCAGGGAGATCTTGCGCCCGACGAGCGCGACCCGGGTGATGCGGTGCCCGGCCAGCGTGACCGGCCGGTGGATCCACCGGTTGGGCACCCCGGCCATCGTGGCGTACGCGGCCATCGCGCCTGCCTCCCGGCCGCGCCAGTAGGCGACCGAACGCCCGGCGTCGCCGGCGGTCAGGAACAGGGTGACGATGCACCGTCCGGCCCTGATGTCGGTCCGCAGGTCCGGGTTGACGAACAGGATGTCGTCGTCCTGGTGGGCGACCACCTGCATCGAGGTGGCGGGGCACACGCCGCGGGGCGTGGACGCGGCCCGGGTGACCGGCGCGGCGGGTGCCGGGGCGGGCGCGGCGCTGACCGGTGCCGCCGGGTCCACGCCGGGGGCGGCGGTGGCGGGCCCGCCCGCGAGCGTCGCCGACACCCCGAGCACGCCGACGACCAGCAGGGACAGCTGGGCGCGCACGGCGCGACGGACCGCCCCGGCGCGGTAGCGAGACATCACAGTGGACTCCTGACCAGGGGTGGGGTGCTCAGTAGGTGACCCATCGGGTGACGCGCCGGGTCCTGGTCGCGTACGTCGCGGCGACGTGCACCCGGACCGTCCTGGTGACGTAGGTGCCGTCGGCCCTCTTCACCCGCCTGGTCCGGTACGCGTAGTGGGCGGGCACCGCGACGACGCGGTGCTTCCCGACCACGGAGCGGCGGACCTGCCAGACGCGCGTCGTCCGGGTCACGCCGTGCACTGTGGAGCGCACCGGGCGCAGGTGGGTCCAGGCGCAGCCGACCCGGTTGCCCTTCCCGCCCGGCAGAACCCTCAGCACACATCGGTACGCCCGGGTGGCCCGGTACGGGTTGGTCCCTTCCGGCCAGCCCGGCGCGGCCATGCCGTACACCGCGCGCAGCGCCCGGTACCAGTTGAAGGCCATCTTGGCGTAGCCGAAGTCGTGCGGGTGCACGCTGTCGCGCAGGTCGATGCCGCCGATGGAGGACTGGTCCACAAGGTGCACCCGCGCACCCTTGCCCGCCACCACGCGCGGGACGGCGGCGTTGAAGGCGGCGATGCGCGTCCGGTAGCCGGCGAGTCTCGCGGACGGGATTCTGGCGACGAAGATCTCTGCGGACGGGCGGGCGGCCCGGATCTGGTCGATCAGGGCCGACAGGCGCGCCGGTGCCCCGGCCACGTCGACCTTGCGCACCATGTCGTTGGTGCCGATCTGCAGCAGCACGACGTCCGGCCGCTGGGTGGCCAGCCATCGGTCGGCCTGGGCGGCGATCTGCTGGATGGTCCAGCCGGGGTGGCCTTCGTTGTCGCGGTCCGCGCCGCGGCCGGAGGCCTGGGAGCCGACGAAGTCCACGCTCAGGCCCGCGGCGGTCAGGCGCCGCCGCAGATCCTCCCGGTACGAGTCCACGGTCAGCGATCCGACCCCGTAGGTGATGGAGTCCCCCAACGGCATGATCCGCAGCGGCGCCGCCGCGACCTCGCCCGGCTGAGTGCCGTCGCTCGAACTCGGCGTCACCGCCGCCGAGGCGGCCGGGACCGCCCCGGCACCGGTCGCCAGGCACACGGCCAGCGCCCCGGCCACCGCGACCCGCCGCAGCGGCGATCGTCGGGCCATGACCATCCGTTCTGTCTCGTCCGGGTCGGGGCGACGCCGCCGCGCCGGGCGGACCCATTTCCTCCGTCACGATCGGCAGCGGGACGGCCGTGCCAAGCAGCCACCCGTCCCCGCGGGTTGCCGCCCGGGTGCCGTCCGGGTTGCCCCGCCGCCCGAACCGGACAGGTGTAGCGTTCGGCGGCGTGACGCCCCCCGTGCCCGGTGCGCTGCACCACATCGAGTTGTGGGTGCCCAACCTGGAACGCGCGGTCGCCAGCTGGGGCTGGCTGCTGTCGGCGCTGGGGTACACGGCGTTCCAGGACTGGCCTGCCGGGCGCAGCTGGCGACTCGGGGACACCTACCTGGTCCTCGAGCGGTCACCCGACCTGACGCCCGGTGGCCACGAGCGCCGCCGGGCCGGGCTCAACCATCTGGCGTTCCACGTCGAGGACGCCCGCCGCGTCGAGGCGCTGGTGGCGGAGTCGGCCGGGCACGGCTGGCGGCTGCTGTTCCCCGACCGCCACCCGTACGCGGGCGGCGAGCGGCACTACGCCGCCTATCTGGAGGACGCGGACGGCTTCGAGGTCGAGCTCGTGGCCATCGCCGGATGAGTTCGCGGGCCGTGCGGTCTCCCCACCACGCGCGATGCCATGATCGGGTCATGACGCTGCCCCTGACCCCGGACGAGCTGCTCACCACCACCCGCACGGTGCGCAAGCGGCTGGACCTGTCCCGCCCCGTGCCGCTGGAGCTGATCCGCGCATGCGTGGAGATCGCCCTGCAGGCGCCGTCCGGCTCCAACGAGCAGTCCTGGCACTTCATGGTCGTCACCGACGCGGACAAGCGCGCCGCCGTGGGGGAGATCTACCGCCAGCAGGTCGCCCGCTACGCCGACTCGAGCCGCTTCGCGGGCCGGATGTTCGCCGACCGGCCCGAGCGCTCCGCGGTGCAGCAGCGCGTCGGCGACAGCGTGCTGTGGCTGGGCGAGCACATGGGCCGGGTGCCCGTGCTCGTCATCCCCTGCCTGCGTACGGGCAAGCCGGTGCCGCAGGGCAACCAGGCCGGGTTGTGGGGGTCGCTGCTGCCGGCCGCCTGGAGCTACTGCCTGGCCGCCCGGGCGCGGGGGCTGGCCACCGCGTGGACGACGCTGCACCTCGGGCAGGAGGCCGAGGTGGCGCGGATCCTGGGCATCCCCGACGGCGTGCACCAGGGTGCGCTGCTGCCGACCGCGTACTTCACCGGGACGACGTTCCGGCCCGCCAGGCGCGAGCCCGTCGAGTCGGTGTGGCACGAGAACACCTGGTGATCAGGGCACTCGCGCGCGCGGGATCCGGGTGGGCGGGCTGCCGCGTTGCGCGGCGGCCACCGCCGGGTCGAACCCGAACGGCAGCTCCAGCCGGTGCCGGTGCAGCAGCTCCGGGTCGGTCAGCACGTCCTCGGTCGGCGCGTCGGCGGCGATCCGGCCGCCGTCGAGGATGACGGAGCGCTCGCACAGCTGCAGGGCGTACGGCAGGTCGTGGGTCACCATGAGGATGGTGATCGGCAGGCCTTCGAGGATCTCGGCGAGTTCCCGGCGGCTGGCCGGGTCCAGATTGGACGACGGTTCGTCGAGGACCAGCACGTCGGGCCGCATGGCCAGCACGGTGGCCACCGCGACCCGGCGGCGCTGCCCGAACGACAGGTGATGCGGGGCCCGGTCGCGGTAGTCGGCCATGCCCACCGCCGTCAGCGCCCGCGCGACGCGGTCGTCCAGTTCCGCGCCCCGGAGGCCCAGGTTGATCGGCCCGAACGCGACGTCCTCGGCGACCGTGGGCATGAACAGCTGATCGTCGGGGTCCTGGAAGACGATGCCGACCCGGCGCCGGATGTCGGCGAGCCGGGCCCGGTCCGCGGGGTCCACGGGCAGCCCGGTGACCGTGACCGTGCCCGCCCCGCCGTGCAGGATGCCGTTGAGGTGCAGCACGAGGGTGGTCTTGCCGGCTCCGTTGGGGCCGAGCAGGGCGACCCGCTCGCCCTGCCGCACGGTGAGGTCGACGCCGCGCAGGGCGACGCTGCCGTCGGGATAGGCGAAGTGCAGGCCGTCGATGCGCAGCGAGGGCGTCATGACAGCACCGCCGTCACGGCGATGCCGGTGGACGCGGCCGGAAGCAGCGCGGCGGCGATCCAGTGGGCCCGGGGTGCCCGGTCGTCGCCGGGGCGGGGCAGCCGGCCGGTGTAGCCACGGGACACCATGGCGAGGTACACCCGCTCGCCGCGCTCGTACGCCCGCAGGAACAGCGAGCCCACTCCGACCGCGAACGCCCTGACCTGCCAGAGGAAGCGCGGATCGTAGCCGCGCGACAGCCGGGCGATCCGCATCCGGCGGGCGTCCTCGGTGAGCACGTCCAGGTAGCGCAGCATGAACGTGGCGATCAGGGTGAACACGTCGGGGCAGCGCAACCGGTCCAGGCCGAGGATCAGGTCGCGCATCGTGGTGGTCGCGGCCAGCAGCAGCGAGGCCAGGACGCCGAGGGTGCCCTTGGCGACGATGTTCCACGCCCCGTACAGCCCGTCGACGGACAGCGACATCCCCAGCCAGTCGACGCGTTCCCCGTGCCCGGCGAACGGCAGGGCGACCGCCAGCAGCACGAACGGCAGCTCGATCGTCGAGCGTTTCAGCAGCCACGGCGCGGGAACCCGGGCCGCCGCGGCGACCAGAGCCAGCAGGACGGCGTACCCGGCGAACGCGGCGAACTCCGTCCGGGGGGTCAGCACCACGACGATGGTGAACGTCAGCACCGCCACGATCTTGGTCTCGGCCGCCAGCCGGTGCACCGGGCTGTCCCGGGGCAGGTGCAGCGGGTGGGCGTGGCCCGCACCCATCAGGCCTCCTGCCGGCGCCGCCGGGCCATCCAGAACAGGCCGCCACCGGCGGCGAAGGTGATCAGCACCCCGGCCACCCCGGACAGCCCGGTGGACAGGTACGCGTTGTCGATGCCCCGGATGCCGTAGTCGGCCAGCGGGCTGCCGGCCATCTGGTGGTCCTGTTCCTGCTGGGCCATGCAGGTGCCGCCGGTGATCTCGTCGTCGGCGTTGACGGTGCAGCCCTCGCGGGCGGTGGCGTCGAGGCCGTCGGGGCTGCCGGAGGCGAAGTTGCTGACCACTCCGGCGAGCAGCAGGGCGACCAGCAGGCCGCCGGCGAGGAACCAGCCGAGTCGCTTGCTCACGGGGTGGCCGCCTTCCGGGAGGGTGCTTCGGGTTGGGTGACCGGCGCGGCGGGGGTGCGGAAGCGGCGCAGGGCGTACACCAGGTCGGGCCGGATCCGGGCGACCGTGGCCACCGTGGTGGCGGCGATGAGGCCCTCGCCGATGCCGATGAGGATGTGGACGCCGGCCAGGGTGCCGGAGACCGCGGGCAGCGACAGTTGGGTGGTGCCGCCGAGCGCGTATTCGAGGACGAAGCCCTGGGAGGTGGCCACGACGCTGACGACGGAGGCGATCAGCGCGGTGGCGGCGAGCCCGCCCGGGGTCTTCGGCAGCACCTTCAGCAGCCCCACCACCAGCAGGTATCCGGCGGCCGTACCGATCAGCGCCATGTTGGTGATGTTCAGCCCGAGGGCGGTCAGCCCGCCGTCGGCGAACAGCAGGCACTGCACGATGAGTACGGTCGACACGCACAGCGCGCCCACCCACGGCCCGACCAGGATCACCGCGAGGGTGCCGCCCAGCAGGTGCCCGGAGACGCCCGGCAGGACCTGGAAGTTGAGCATCTGCACCGCGAAGATGAACGCCGCGACGAGCCCGGCCATCGGCGCGAGCCGCTCGTCCAGGTCGGCCCGCGAGCGCCGGACGCAGAACGCGAGAGCCGCCACCGCGAACACCGCGAAGGCGCCGGACACGGGGCCGTCGACGATCCCGTTGGCGATGTGCATCGCCCGCACGTCCATGCTGCCTCCCGGGCAGATCGGGGTGGAGAAGCCTCCGACTGGCCTCAGCATATTAGGCGATCTTCGCTGTTGCAAAAGCTTGGCAATTAGCGGCGAGGCGCCGTGAACTCACACTCTGCGTGAGGGCTCAGTGAGGTTTGCGTAACGTGTTGGACATCACCACGGTCGGGCCGTGAAATCGCGGCGTCCTAGCTTTCCGGGTACCCCGGTTACTGGCTGAGAGGACGTCCTGCATGTTGAGAGTTCTCGGTCGATCGTGGACCGTTGCCATGGCATTGACCGTCACCGCTGTCCTCGCAGGTTGCGCGGATGATCCGGTGGCGAGCGGAGCGAATTCGAATACGATCAAGGTCGGCATTCTGCACTCACTCAGCGGCACGATGGCCATCAGTGAGGTCACCGTCCGCGACGCCGAACTGCTGGCCATCGAGGAGATCAACAACTCGGGCGGCGTCCTGGGCAAGAAGATCGAACCCGTCGTCGAGGACGGCGCCTCCGACTGGCCCACCTTCGCCGAGAAGGCGCAGAAGCTCATCTCTCAGGACAAGGTCGCCACGGTCTTCGGCGGCTGGACGTCGGCCAGCCGCAAGGCGATGCTGCCGGTCTTCGAACGCAACAAGGCGCTGCTGTGGTATCCGGTGCAGTACGAGGGCCTGGAGAGCTCGCCATACATCTTCTACACCGGGGCGACCACCAACCAGCAGATCGTGCCCGCCCTCGACTACCTCAAGCAGCAGGGCAAGAAGCGGGTCTTCCTGGTCGGCAGCGACTACGTCTTCCCGCGCACCGCCAACAAGATCATCAAAGCGTACGCGGCCGCGAACGGCATGCAGATCCTCGGCGAGGAGTACACCCCGCTCGGGCACACCGAATACTCCACCGTGGTCAACAAGCTCCAGCAGGCCAAGCCGGACGCGGTGTTCAACACCCTCAACGGCGACAGCAACGTGGCCTTCTTCAAGCAACTGCGCAGCGCCGGGATCACCGCCGCCACCATGCCCACCGTCTCGGTCAGCGTGGCCGAGGAGGAGGTCGTCGGCATCGGCCCCGACAACGTCGCCGGTCACCTCGTCGCGTGGAACTACTACCAGACCACCGCCGGCCCGGCCAACGACAAGTTCGTCAAGGCGTTCAAGGCCAAGTACGGCGCCACGAAGGTCACCTCCGACCCGATGGAGGCCGGCTACAACGCGGTGTACCTGTGGGCCGAGGCCGTCAAGAAGGCGGGCAAGACCGATGTCGAGGCGGTCAAGAAGGCCGCGGGCGGCATCGTCATCGACGCACCCGAGGGCAAGGTCACCGTGGACGGCGAGAACCAGCACGTCTACAAGACCGCCCGCATCGGCCTGATCCAGCCCGACGGGCAGATCAAGGAGGTGTGGAACTCCGGCCAACCGATCAAGCCGGACCCGTACCTCAAGGGCTACAGCTGGGCCACGGGACTGTCCTGACGGCGGAAGGCGTCCGACCATGGCGGTGCTCAACCAACTGGTCATCGGCGCGAGCATGGCGGCGGTGCTGCTGCTCGTCGCGCTCGGCCTGACCTTCACCTTCGGCCAGATGGGCGTGATCAACATGGCCCACGGCGAGTTCATCATGGCGGGCGCCTACACCACGTACCTGGTGCAACCGGTGGCCGGGACGCTCGCCGTCCCGGCCGCCCTCGTGGTGGCGTTCGTGGTGGCCGGGCTCATGGGGCTGCTGCTGGAACGGCTGGCGATCCGCCGCTTCTACGGCCGCCCGCTGGACACCCTGCTGCTCACGTTCGGGGTCAGCCTGATCCTGCAGCAGCTCGCCCGCGACATCTTCGGCGCACCGAACGTCCAGGTCACCGCGCCGGGCTGGCTCACCGGCGGGGTCGACCTCGCCGGCGTACGCCTGCCGTACAACCGGATCTTCATCCTGCTGGTGGCGGTCGGCTGCGTGGTGGCCATCGGCCTCTACCTGACCCGCACCGGGCACGGCAGCCGGATGCGGGCCGTCATGCAGAACCGCCAGCTCGCCGCGGTCAGCGGGGTGGCCACCGGACGGGTCGACCAGACGACCTTCTTCCTCGGCTCCGGGCTGGCCGGGGTCGCCGGGGTGGCCCTGACCCTGATCGGCCCGGTCGGGCCCAACCTGGGCACCTACTACATCGTGGACGCCTTCCTCATCGTCGTCGCGGGCGGGCTGGGCCAGCTGCGCGGCGCCGTGCTGGCCGCGCTCGCCCTGGGCATCCTCAACAGCTACGTCGAGTTCTGGACCGACGCGAGCCTCGCCAAGGTGGTGGTGTTCATGGTCATCGTCGCGTTCCTGCAGGTACGACCCCAGGGCCTGTTCGTGCTGCGTACCAGGGCGCTGTCATGAGGGCACGCTGGTCCGCGCCCGCCGCGTACGCGGTCACGGCGATCCTGCTCCTCGGCGTCGCCCCGCTGGTGCTGACCCCGTTCCGTCTGGACCTGCTGGGCAAGTACCTCTGCTACGCGATCGTCGCGGTCGGCATCTACCTGGCCTGGGGCGGTGGCGGCATGCTGACCCTCGGGCAGGGGGTGTTCTTCGGCCTCGGCGGCTACGCCATGGGCATGCACCTCAAACTCGTCGAGGCCGGCGCGGGCAACCTGCCCGACTTCATGGTGTGGAGCGGGGTGGAACGGCTGCCCGCGCTGTGGGCGCCGTTCCGCAACCCCGCCTTCGCCCTGGCCATGGTGGTGGTGCTGCCCACCGCCGTGGCCGCCCTGCTGGGCCTGCTGGTGTTCCGGCAACGGGTGCGGGGCGCGTACTTCGCGGTGCTGTCGCAGGCCCTGGCCGCCGCGTTCGTCATCCTGCTGGTCGGCCAGCAGGGTCTGACCGGCGGCACCAACGGCCTCACCAACGTGCAGTACTTCTTCGGCCTCGACCTCTACGACCCGGCCCAGAAACGCATCGTGTACGCCATCGTGGCCCTCACCCTGCTGGCGGCCATCGCCCTGGCCTGGCAGCTGTCGCGCAGCCGGTTCGGGCGGCTGCTGGTCGCCATCCGCGACGGCGAGGACCGGGTCCGTTTCCTCGGCTACGACCCGGCGATCGTCAAGACCGCCACGTTCGCGGCCTCCGCCGCGCTGGCCGGGATCGCGGGTGCCCTGTTCGTGCCCATGGTGGGCATCCTCAGTCCGGCGGACCTCGGCGTCGTGCCGTCCCTGGAGATGGTGGTGGCAGTGGCCATCGGCGGCCGGTTCTCGCTGGCCGGCGCGGTCGGCGGCGCGATCCTCTACAACTACGCCAGCACCACCCTGTCCGAGCAGTTCCCGTCCGGCTGGTTCTACCTGCTGGGAGCGATGTTCGTCGCGGTCATGATGTGGGCGCCGCGCGGCCTGGCCGGGCTGCTCGCGGACGCCGCAGCGGCGCTGCGGCGCCGCTCGGCCGCCACGGTGCCACGCGCGAAACCGGACGCGGTTGCGGTGCCGGTCGGCGCGGGGGAGGGATCATGAGCGGAGATCTCACGGTACGCGGACTCACGGTCGACTTCGACGGCTTCCGCGCGCTGTCCGATCTGGACTTCACCGTACGGGCGGGGGAGCTGCGCTTCCTCATCGGCCCGAACGGCGCGGGCAAGACGACCCTGGTCGACGTCATCACCGGGCGCACGAAACCCGCCGGGGGATCGGTGCGCTTCGACGACCACGAGCTCGTCGGCCGCCGGGAACACCGGATCGTGCGGCTGGGCGTCGGCCGTACCTTCCAGACCTCGGTGGTGTTCGAGCAGCTCACCGTACTGGAGAATCTGGATCTGGCGGCGAGTTTCCGCCGCCGCACCGCCGGGCTGCTGCGCCGCCGGCGCGGGGTCGCGGCCGGCGTCGCCGCCGCGCTGGAGACGACCGGCCTGGCCGCCCTCGCCGACCGGCCCGCCGGGGTGCTCTCCCACGGCCAGCGGCAGTGGCTGGAGATCGGCATGCTGCTCACCCAGCGCCCGCGCCTGCTGCTGCTGGACGAGCCGGTGGCCGGGATGAGCCGGGTCGAGCGGGACCGCACCGGCGAACTGCTGCGCGAGATCGCCCGCGAGCACACCGTGGTGGTCGTGGAGCACGACATGGAGTTCCTGCGCCGCTTCGCCAGCACGGTGACGGTGCTGCACGAGGGCCGGCTGCTGTGCGAGGGCGATGTGGCCACCGTGCGCGCCGACCCGAAGGTCCAGGAGGTCTACCTGGGCCGCTCGGGTGAGGAGGTGGCCGCGTAGATGCTGGCCGTCGAGGATCTGGACGTGGCTTACGGCCGGGCGCAGGTGCTGTTCGGGGTGTCGGTGCGGGCCCGGCCGGGCGCGCTGGTGTGCGTCATGGGCCGCAACGGGGTCGGCAAGACCACCCTGCTCAAGGCGATCATGGGGGTGCTACCGGCCCGCGCCGGCCGCGTGCTGTTCGACGGCGAGGACGTCACCCGCCTGCCCACCCACGAGCGGGTCCGCCGGGGGCTGGGCTACGTGCCGCAGGGCCACGAGACGTTCCCGCAGCTCACCGTACGGGAGAACCTGTTCGTCACGCCGTGGGCCACGCGGGCGGCGGTCGACGAGGCACTCGACCTGTTCCCGGCGCTGCGCCCGCTGCTGCGCCGCCGCGCGGGGTTCCTCTCCGGCGGCCAGCAGCAGCAGCTCGCGATCGCGCGGGCGCTGGTCTGCCGCCCGAAGCTGCTGCTGCTGGACGAGCCGACCGAGGGCATCCAGCCGTCGATCATCCGGGAGATCGAGCAGGCGGTGCACCGGCTGCACACCGAGGCGGGGCTGGCGATCCTGCTGGTCGAGCAGTACCTGGACCTGGCGCTGCGGCTGGCGGACCAGTACGTGATCCTCGACGCGGGGGAGGTGGTCCGCGCGGGCGACCGCGACGACCTGGCCGACCCCACGGTGCACCACCTGCTGGCCGTCTGACCGGAGTTCCTGAGGCTGTCGTACCCGCTCCGCATCAGGCCATGGACCGGAAGATCGACCTGATTCCCGTTCCGGTCACCGGTGCCGACCGGGCCAGGCAGTTCTACGAGAAGTCGGATTCCACGCCGACCACGACGATGCGGCACCGGCTGCCGAGCCGGTACCGCATCGTCGTGTGCTTGTGTGCCGGGCGCCGAGTGTCAGCTGGCGGTGGCGCAGATGGCGTAGGCGGTCACGGTGGCGCTGCCGGTGCCGGACTTCGTGACGGTCCACGTCGTCGCCGACGACGGGTAGCTGGCGCCGAGCGCCGAACTGCCCGAGATGTCGCCGCCGCCGCCGATGACCTTCTTGCCGGCGGGGCACGTCGCGACCGCGGTGTTGGTACCCGAGTTCGAGACCGTGACGATGCCGCTCACCCCGTTGGCGCCGGCCGGGCCGGTGGCGCCGGTGTCACCCTTGGGGCCGGTCGCCCCGGTGTCACCCGCCGGACCAGCGGGACCAGCGGGACCAGCCGGGCCAGCGGGACCAGCCGGGCCGGCCGGGCCGGTGTCGCCCTTCTCGCCCTGCGGTCCTTCAGGACCGGCGGGGCCAGCGGGACCGGCCGGGCCGACTTCGCCCTGCGGTCCCATCGGGCCCTCGGGTCCCATCGGGCCCTGCGGTCCGACCGCACCCTGCGCCCCTACGAGGGAGGCCAGGAAGTCTTCCACGGTGCCCTCGGCGTTGCCGTCCAGCGAACGCCACACCTCGTACGCCGAGGCGCCGGTCGCGCCGGTGTCACCCTTCCCGCCGGCCTCGCCGCGCTCACCCACCAGCGAGATGAGGAAGTCCTCGACCGTCCCGGTGTGCGTCTCGGCCCACAGCTCGTACGCGGACTTGCCGTCGAATCCCTGGGCGCCCTGCGGGCCGACCAGCGACGCGAGGAAGTCTTCGACGCTGCCGGTGTGCGTCTGAGCCCACAGCTCGTACGCGGACAATCCGGCGGCCCCGTCACTGCCGGCGGCGCCCGCCGGACCCTGCGGCCCCATCGGCCCCATCGGGCCGGCCGCGCCAGTGGCGCCGATCGCGCCCGTGGCGCCCGTGGCTCCGGTGGCCCCGATAGCGCCCGTGGCCCCGATAGCGCCCGTGGCGCCCGTCGCGCCGGTCAGCCCCTGCGGGCCGCGAGCTCCGGTCGGTCCCACCTTGTTCCAGGAGATCAGGGTCTCCGCCGACGTGCAGCGCTTCCCGCCGGCAAAGTTGATCATCCGCATGGCGCCGGTCTTCTTGTTGCTGCAGGCGTAGATCAATTTCGTCGCGGAAGCCTGCGCGCTCGCGGCTGCGGCGGCACCGCCGCCCGCGGCCAGCAGGAGCACGGAAGCCGATGCGGCGATGGCGATGCGCTTCTTCGGGAGATTCATCAGCGGGGGGCCTTCCTGGCGGGGGCGGGTGGCTCGGGTGAAATCACGCTACGTGATGATATGTCCGGCTCGGAAGCTCTGCGTAGTTGAAATGGCCGTTCGGCCGGGGGTGACCTCGCCAACGGGGCCGCCCGAAGAGTGGCTTCCAGGGACAAAGCACGTGTCTCCCGATCTCATGGTGGATCGGCGAATACCCACAGTGATGGCTCTTGTGTGCATGGAGTGAGGAACGGGGTCGTGCAGCGGTCGACCTGGGCGCCCCTGTCCCGCTGGGCCGGCCACTCGCGGTGAAGCCCGGTGGCCTCCCGCCCGCCGTGCGGGCGAACGGCCGTCCCAGGCACTGTGGTCACAGTGGTTGACCGGTTGCACCAAAGCCGGGATCTGGCCGGAGGCCCGTGGTTCGCGGACGGATAGTGGGAAGGACCAGGGGCCACCGGAAGGAGGGGTTGTCGTGACCGACACGTTGCAGATGCCGCTGGTGCACGAATGCACGGTGACCGGCTGCGGGTACAACCACGGCGGATGCCACGCCTTCGCGATCACCATCGGCCGCGAGAACGCGAACTGTGCCACCTTCATCGACACCGCGGCCAAGGGTGGCCTGGACAAGGTGATCGCCCAGGTCGGTGCCTGCATGCGGACCGACTGCCGGCACAATTCCGAGCTGGAGTGCCGCGCGCCGTCCATCCGCGTCGGGCCCGGCCAGGACCAGGCCGACTGCCAGACGTACGAGCCGCGGTGAGGCCGACGGCCGTTTACCCGTAGGAACGTGAAGCGCCGCCACGGCGGGGGTGCCGTGGGCGGCGCTTCTGTTCGTCCTCACGCGGGTTGCCCGCGATGGCCTGCGTGCCCTATGGCGGATGCTCACGCGCCGCGCGCTGGTGTGGTGTCGGGGGTCGTCGTGGGGCATCGGCCGCCGTTGCCGCCAGCACCGGGCCGACCACGACCAGCCCGAACAGCATCAGCTGCGGCGGCGTCAGCAGCTGCGCGACGCCGGACAACAGGACGATCAGGACGGACAGCGACAGTACGCCGACCCGCCACCACCGCTGGGTGAGCGAGCCGCGGGTGCGCGGCCGTTCCCCGTCCTTCATCAAGCCCCCAGGTGCGGTGGCTTTGACGCTCGGGTGGAGACGGATCAGCGGATCGGCAGTTCGGCGGGATCGGAGCTGCCCGTGGTGGCCGAGGTGTCCGTGCCGGTGTCCGCGATGCTCAGCGGCAGCAGGATGCGGAAGGTGCTGCCGACGCCAGGTTGGGTGGCGAGGGTGATGGTGCCGCCGGCCTCGGTGACGATGCCGTAGACGGCGGCGAGGCCGAGCCCGAGGCCGATGCCGCGTTCCTTGGTCTTGGTGGTGAAGAAGGGCTCGAAGGCGTGGTCGGCGATGTCGGGGGGCATGCCGGTGCCGGTGTCGGTGATGTTGAGGCGGGCGTGGGGATGAGGGCTGTCCTCGATGGTGGTGGTGCCGCTTTCGATGATGATCATTCCGCCGTCGGGCATGGCGTCGCGGGCGTTGATGGCGAGGTTGAGTAGTGCTTGTTCGAGGCGGGCGCGGTCGGCGCGGATGGGTAGGGGTTGGGGGTGGAGGTGGGTGATGAGTTCGATGTTGGCGCCGATGGTGCGGTCGAGCAGGGTGCGGGTTTCGGTGATGACGGTGTTGAGGTCGATGGTTTCGGCAGTGGTGGGTTGTTTGCGGGCGAAGACGAGGAGTTGGCGGGTGAGGTCGCGGGCGCGTTCGGCGCTGGCTTTGGCGCGGGTGAGGTCGTGGTGGGTGTCGGGGTCGGTGGTTTGTTCGAGGGCGAATTCGAGGTAGTTGAGGTTGATGGCGAGCAGGTTGTTGAAGTCGTGGGCGATGCCGCCGGCGAGCTGGCCGAGGCTTTCGAGGCGTTCGGCGCGGGCGGAGCGTTCGAGGATCTGTTCGCGTTGATCCTGGGCGCGTTTGAGGGTGGTGATGTCCCGGTCGATCGCGGCCATGCCGACCACGGTCCCGTGCCGGTCCCGGATCGGCGAGACGCTGGTCGACACATCGAGGTAGGTGCCGTCGCGGCATAGCCGCCGGGTCTGGAAATGCGAGATGCGACCTCCCTGCCTGATGTCTTCCATGATCTGGGGGAAGATGGCTGCCCGCTCGGGCGAAAGATAGCCGTGGACCGGCTTTCCGATCATCTCCGTGGCGGCGTAGCCGTACATCCGCTCGGCGCTGGGGTTCCAGGAGACGATGATCCCGCTCATGTCCATGGCGATGATGGCGTCCTCGGAGGATTCGATGATCGTGGCGAGCGTGGACTCGTACGCCGCTCCCTGGTTGGCGCGGCGTTCCAGGACGTGCTGGCTGTAGGCGACGGCCACGCTGAGCACCGTCATGCCGACGATCACCCAGAGGCGTACCTGCTGGTAGGTAGTGCCGCCGAGGCCCTCCCAGGAGGAGGTGGCCCAGGCCGTCACCCAGGCGAACGCGCCGACGGCGGCCACCGCCCACGGGCGGGCCGAGGCCGCCGCCAGCACCGGACCGGCCGCGATCACCAGCCCGAACGCGGTCAGTTCGCGGGGCGTGGCGAGGTCCACCAGGCTGGCCATGATGATGATCAGTACGGAGAACGACACCACCCCGACCCGCCACCAGCCATGGGTGAGCGAGCCGTGTTCCCGCCGCCAACTCTCGTACCGCATGCAGCCCCCCGGGCCCAGCGCCGACCTCCCGGAATCTCCGACACGGCATTGGCGCGGACGCCGAGCCGTCCGGCTTGCTCCCCGGCCAGCCCGTTCGCCCAGCAGACCTGATCTGCTCAGGATGGCACGCGGGGCCCGGTAGCCCGGCGAACTTGCCAATTCCGGGCGGCCGGGCCTCGTCACGGTCGATATGGCGGGCCGTCGAGAAGCCGCGGCGCTGGGATCCGGCTCTCCCGGCCGCCCAGTCATCTCCCCGGGATGAGGGCGGCAGCCCCGCCCGGGCGCCACAGTGATCCCAGGCCGTGCGGGCCGCCCTCGGCCGGTCCCTTGGCGCCCGTGTGGTGCCTGGCCGTTCCGAGAATCGGAGGTAGGAAATGGCTGTCGACACGTTCCTCGCCTATGTCGGGGTGTACTCGAGCGTTGACGACGCGGAGGCGGACTACGACTTCGTGAAGGACCTGCACCGCAAGGTCGGCCTCATCGACGCCTACGACGCCGCGGTGGTCGAACGGCGGACCGACGGCAAGACCAGGATCGTCAAGCGGCACGAGACCCCCACCCGGGTCGGCGGTGTCCTCGGCGGCGGCGTCGGGCTGGCGACCGGCCTGGTGGTGGCGCTGTTCCCGTTCGCCGCGATCGGCGGCGGCCTGCTGGCCGCGACCACCGGCGGCGGGGCGGTGCTCGGCGCCGTCGCCGGACACGCCGCGGCCGGAATGAGCCGGCACGACCTCAAGGAGCTCGGCGAGCATCTCGACGCCGGCCAGGCCGGTCTCGTGGTGGTCGCGGTGTCCGACATGGGCGCCAAGGTGCAGGAGGCGATGCGCCGCGCGCAGAAGGTCGAGGCCAAGCAGCTCAAGGCGGACACCGCGGAGATCGAGCAGGACGCGAAGGCCGCCGACGGCGCGTCGGCCTGACGCGCGGCCGGTGACGTGCAGGAGCCGCGCATGCGATCCCCCCGCGACCGCCGCCGGGCGGCCACCGCCGGCACCCTGATCGGGTTCCTCATCGCGACGACGCTCGGCCTGGGCGCCTGCGGCGACGGTGAACCGGCGATCCGGCCGTCGGACCGTACCTCGCCACGGGCCACGGAGTCACCGGCCGAGGGCGACGCCGAGGGTGTACCCACCTCGCCCGGGCGGACGACCCGCAGCGAAGCCGCCCAGCCGACCCGGTCGCGCCAGTCCGAGCCGACCACGGCGAGCGCCGAGGCCACGACCCGCCCCACGACAGCCGGTACGCCGTCGCCGACCACCAGGACCCCCACGACCGCGACGACCACCCGGACGACGACGGCCGCTACGACCACCCCGCCGCCCGAGACGACCGCACCGGCCGAGGTCACCCCACCGGCCGAGACCACGCCGCCGAGCACGCCCCCGCCGACGCCCACCGTGGGGCAGTCGCCGGCCGCGGCCGCCGGATCGTCGACCGGGCCGGTGTTCTGGCTGGTGCTGATCGCGCTGGTCACGGCGGCCATCGTCGGCGGTGTCCTGGTGTACCGGGCCCGGCGGACCTCGGCCTGGGACACCGAGGCCCGGGCGTTGGAGGCCGAGACCAGCGGCGTCACCGACATGCGGCTGCCGTCGGTGCTGGCGACCACGGAGGTCGGGCCGCGCGGGCTGGCGTGGCCGCCGGTGCGGGCGAGCCTCGTCGATCTCGCCGTCGGGTGGAACCGCCTGGCCGAGCAGGCACCCGGCCAGCCGCGCCGGGACTGGTCGGCGCGGCTCGGCGGGCTGCTCCAGGAGTTGATCTCGGCCCTGGACGCGGAGAATGAGGCCCTGGCCGGCGGGGGCGACTGGACGCTGTTGCGTCCTCGGGTGGATCGGGCGGAGCAGGCGCTGCGCGCCGTGCTCCAGCAGTCACCGGAGGCGCACCCGCCGGGCACGCCCCCACCGAACGGGCCCCCACCGGAGTGGCCCCCGCCGAGCGCGCCGCCGACCGCACCGGGGCCGCCGCCCCGCTGACATCATCCGCCCCACATGAATTCGCCGGGTCGTCTCGTCCGGGGACACTCCGGACGAGACGACCCGCCGTGCTCACCGAGCGTGGCGGATCGTTGCCTCGTCCCCTGGCCTCGCGCGGGCCGCCGCGGGCCCGTATCCTGCGGCTCGCGCAATCTTGGGGAGGAAGCATGTACGAGCAGCAGCCAGGTGCCGGGCAGCCCGGAACGTACCCGCCGGCCGGGCCGCCGCAGGGTGGCGGCGCGGGCGGCGCGATCGCCGTGACGCTGAAGTACCACCCGATCGGGTTCCTGCTCGGGCTCTTCAAGCCGCCGGTGCACCTCAACGGCCACGAGGTCGCCACGGGCTGGGGCCGGCACGTGATCCCCGTACAGCCGGGGCAGCACCACCTCCACATCCACGTGCCGTACCTGCTGCCGAGCCGGATCGGCAACGCGGACCTCGCCGTGCCCGTGCAGCCCGGCCAGACCGTCGAGCTCGAGTACCGGGCGCCGATGGTCGCGTTCATGAACGGTGCCCTGGGGGCGCCGCCGCAGAAGTACCCCGGCATGGCGGTGACGATCGTCCTGCTCGTGATCGCGTTGATCATTCTGCTCTGCGTCTGCGGTGGCTTCATCGCCGCGGCGACGAGCGGATCCGGCTCCTCCTCGATGGGGCTGCCCACGCTCGACGCGGCCCGGACGGTGGCAACCGGGTTGCTCTGCTGACTCCGGGGTATCTGGCTCTCAGGTTCGCCGCTGCCACGCCGTTGGTGGGGTCAGGTGGGGTCGAACGCCCCGCCTGACCTGCTGATGACGTGCGGGACGCCACCGGGCGCTCCGGCCCGCGATCCCTCGAGGAGGTGCCCGATGTCGGCTCGTAACACCCCGCGGACCCCGCGGCAGACCGGCACCGGCGCGACCGCGGTGCGCGCGCTGCACGACGCCGCCGCCC
This sequence comes from Krasilnikovia cinnamomea, assembly GCF_004217545.1. Taxonomy (NCBI): domain Bacteria; kingdom Bacillati; phylum Actinomycetota; class Actinomycetes; order Micromonosporales; family Micromonosporaceae; genus Krasilnikovia; species Krasilnikovia cinnamomea. The sequence goes on along the minus strand of NZ_SHKY01000001.1, from coordinate 7,256,818 downwards.
TGCTGCTCACTGGCCACGAGGGCATCCGCACCGAGGTCTTCCACCCCGAGTCCGGCGTCGCGGTGATCCTGCCGTCGGGCTACCGGTGGCACGTGCACCTGCCGCACACCGGCGCCATCGACATCGCCACCTACCACGCCGTGCTGTGCGGCCCGGACGCGGCCGCCGTGCCCGCCGCGCCGCTGATCACCCTGGCCAACGTCGAGGACCTGGTCAGCCTCGTGACCGCCTCGCACGCGGGGCCGGTCGCGAAACTGATCGACATCGACCTGCTGGCCCGGCTGGAGATCGACCTGTTCGACCCCGACACCCTGCTCGACGAGGGCGTCTGAACCACGGCGGGCCTCAGGGTGTGGCACCCCGCAGGGACTGCCGCATCCGGCGCAGATCCGCGCCCGGGGAGATGGTCCGGACCGGGTCGGGAATCTCGCCGCGCCGGCGCCACTCCCGCGGGTAGCCCAGCGACACCTCCTCGTAGCGCACTCCGTCGTAGAAGGTGGTGCGGGGGATGTGCAGGTGCCCGTAGACGACCGTGACCGCGCCGAACCGCTGGTGCCAGTCCCGGGTCCGGGTGGTGCCGCACCACTGGGCGAATTCCGGATACCACAGGATGTCGGTCGGCTCCCGGACCAGGGGATAGTGGTTGACCAGCACCTTCGGTAGGTCCTCGGGCGCCTCGGCGAGCCGGCGTTCGGTCTGCGCGATCCGGGCGGCGCACCACGCCTCCCGAGTCGGATAGGGGTCGGGGTGCAGCAGGATCTCGTCCGTGCACACCACCCCGGCGTCGTGCGCCAGGCGCAGCGAGTGTTCCTGCGAGGTGGCACCCGGGGCGCGGAACGAGTAGTCGTACAGCGTGAACAGCGGGGCGATGACCGCGGCGCCGTCGTCGTCCTCCCAGACCGGGTACGGGTCCTCCGGCGTGGCGACGCCCAGCTCCCGGCACAGCTCGACGAGCAGGCGGTAGCGGGCCACGCCCCGGGCCTGCACCGGATCCTGCCGCGGTGTCCACAGCTCGTGGTTGCCCGGCACCCAGATCACCTTGGCGAAGCGGGCGCTGAGCAGGCGCAACGCCCACTCGATGTCGGCGAAGGTCTCGGCGACGTCGCCCGCGACGATCAGCCAGTCGTCCGCGTTGCCGGGGCGCAGCTCCTGAACGAAGGCGCGGTTCTCCGCGTACGCGATGTGCAGGTCGCTGACGGCGCGCAGCCGGGCGGGCGCGGTCACGATGGCCGGGCGATCGGCGGATTCACCCACCGAGACTATGCCGCCCGGTCGCGGCGGGTACACCCCTACCCCGCCGGATAGGGGTTCCGCTGGCGGTGCGGCAGGGCTAGCCTGCGCCATCAGCGTCTGCTGTGGACCGGCGGGGGAGGGACAAAGGCAATGACCGACCTGCTCGGCGCGATCGTGCCGGATCACGTCAGCTGGGCGCAGACCCGCGACGACCGCGGCGGCGACGAGCTGTTCCCGCAGGAGCGCGCGGTCGTCGCCCGCGCCGTCGCCAAGCGCCGTACCGAATTCGCGGCCGTACGGTGGTGCGCCCGCGCCGCGCTGGCCCGCCTCGGGGTCGCGCCCGAACCGATCCTGCCCGGCGTGCGGGGCGCCCCCGGCTGGCCCGCCGGGATCGTCGGCAGCATGACGCACTGCGCCGGGTATCGCGCCGCGGCGGTGGCGCGCCGCGGCCCCGTCCGTACGATCGGGGTGGACGCCGAACCGGCCGCCGCCCTGCCCGACGGCGTGCTCGACGCGATCGCGCTGCCCGAGGAGGCCGCGATGGTGGCCCGCCTGGCGGCCGCCGACCCGGCGGTGCCGTGGGACCGGCTGCTGTTCTCGGCCAAGGAGTCGGTCTACAAGGCCTGGTTCCCGCTCGCGGGCACCTTCCTGGAATTCCACCAGGCCCGGCTGAGCGTCGACGCGCAGGCCCGCGAGTTCACCGCCGAGCTGCTGGTGGCCGGGCCGGTCGACCGGTTCACCGGCCGTTGGCTGTGCGCGGACGGCCTGATCCTGACGGCCATCGTCGCGTAGGGACACGCGCCGGAATGAGGTTGGCCGGATCCGTCGCGTCGGCGAGGGTGGGGGGATGACGAGTCAGCCGGTGGCCGGTTTCGAGGGAATGTGGGTGCGCGCCGAGCAGGACCCCCGGGCGTCGAGCAACCCGGTCGGTGAGCTGGCGACCATCCGTGAATACCTGTCCAACCAACGGCTCACCCTGGCCATGAAGTGCGAGGGCCTCTCGCCGCCGCAACTGGCCGCCCGTTCGGTGCCGCCGTCCACGATGAGCCTGCTCGGTCTGATCCGGCACATGGCCCGGGTGGAGCACCACTGGTTCCACCGGGTGCTGCAGGGCCATCTGGACGTGCCGCGCATCTACTGGTCCCCGGAGCACTTCGACCTCGACTTCGACGAGGCGACCGCCGACCAGGCGGTGGTCGACGAGGCGTTCGCGGAGTGGCGCGCGCAGATCGCGGCCGCGGACCGGTGGCTGGACGGGCCGGTGAACCTCGACACGACGTCGCCCACGCCGCGCGGCGAGCGGCTCAGCACCCGCGACATCCTCCTGCACATGATCGAGGAGTACGCGCGGCACTGCGGCCACGCCGACCTGCTGCGTGAGTGCGTCGACGGGCGTACCGGGCTGTAGCGGCTCACCGGCGGCGGCGCAGGACCAGCTTGCGCAGCTCCTCCAGCCACAACACCAGCGAGCCCGCCGCCACGCACACCAGGAACTGGGCGGCGCTCAGGTGGGACGCGTCGAAGAAGTGCTGCATCCACTCCACCTTGACGATGGCGAGCTGCGCGACCGCGACGGCTCCGACGGACAGCCAGAGGTAGCGGTTCGAGAAGAAGCCCGCACCGAACGCGGAACTGTGCTCCGCCCGCGCGTTGAACACGTTGAACAGCTGGGCCAGCACGAACGTCGTCCACCCCATCGTCGCCGCGGTCGCGGCGTCGTACGCCTGCCCCGCCCACCCGATGATCCCGAGGGTGCTGGCCCCCATGATGGCGGCCAGCCACAGCAGCACCCGTAGCCGCCGCGCGGGCAGGATCTGGGTCCGTTTCGGCCGCGGCGGCTCGGCCATGGCCTGCGGGCGGGGCCGGTCGACGCCGAGCGCCAGCGCGGGCGGGCCGTCACAGATGAGGTTCACCCACAGGATCTGGATCGTCGTGAAGGGAGCCGCCATGCCCAGCAGCGTCGCGGACAGCACGGTCAGGATGGCGCTGAGGTTGGTCGACAGCTGGAAGCGGACGAACTTCACGATGTTCTCGTAGATCGTGCGTCCCTCACGCACGGCCGAGACGATCGTGGCGAAGTTGTCGTCGAGCAGGATCATGTCGGCGGCTTCCTTGGTGACCTCCGTGCCGGTGATCCCCATCGCCACGCCGATGTCCGCCTGCTCCAGCGCGGGCGCGTCGTTGACCCCGTCCCCGGTCATGGAGACCACCAGGTCGTTTGACTGCAACGCCCGCACGATGCGCAGCTTGTGCTCGGGGGCGACCCGGGCGAACACCCCGATCTCGCGGACCCGGGCGGCGAGCTGCCGGTCGTCCATGAGTTCCAGGTCGGATCCCCGGACGACCTCGCCGGTGATGCCCAGCGCCCCGGCGATGGCGCGCGCGGTCGTCGGGTGGTCGCCGGTGATCATCTTGATCGCGATGCCGGAGCGGTGCGCCGCGGCGATCGCGTCCCGGGCCTCGGTGCGGGGCGGGTCGACGATGCCGACCAGCGCGAGCAGTGCCAGGCCGCTCGCGGCGCCTTCCGGGTCGCGTTCCAGGTCGGCCCCGGCGCGGGTGATCCACCCGCCCGCCGCCGCGAGCACCCGCTGGCCCTGGGCGGCGAGGCGGTCCGCGGCGGCGCGGACCGCCTCGCGCCCGGCGTCGTCCATGGCGGTGCGTACGCCGTTGCGGTCCACGACGCGGTCCACGCGCTCCAGCACGCTCTCCACCGCGCCCTTGACGCACACCAGGATCAGCCCCTGATGCTCCCCGGAGCGGTCCTCGTGGAAGGTCGCCATGTACTTGGTCGCCGAGTCGAACGGCACCTCACCGACCCGGGGAAAGCGCTGCCGGGTACGGTCCACATCCACCCCGGCCTTGCCGCCCAGCACGACCAGAGCCCCCTCGGTGGGGTCGCCGATGCAGGCGCCGTCGCGGATCACCGCGTCGTTGCACAGCACCATCACCGCCGCGACCTGCCGCAGATCGGGCACCGGACGGTCGAACTCGGCGGTGGTGATCCGCCCCTCGCCGGAGTACCCCTGGCCCTCGATGGTCAGTTCCTCGCCGCCGTGCAGCAGGGTTCGGGCCGTCATCTGGTTGAGGGTGAGGGTGCCGGTCTTGTCGCTGCAGATGACCGACGTCGAACCGAGGGTCTCCACCGCGTGCAGCCGCTTGACCACGGCCCGCCGTTTCGCCAGGCGGCTCATGCCCACGGCCAGGGTCACCGTCACGGTCGCGGGCAGCGCCTCGGGGATCGCGGCGACCGCCAGCGCGATCGAGCCCACCACCAGTTCGTGCCACGGCGTTCCCTGGGCGAGCCCGATCAGCAGCAGCACCAGCACCGCCGCCCCCGCGATCAGCGCCAGCCGGTGACCGAGCTGGGCGGTCTGGCGTTGCAGCGGCGTCGGCTCGGGCTCGACCTCGGACATGAGCGCGGCCAGCTTGCCGATCTCCGTGTCCATCCCGGTCGCGGTGACGATCTCCTCCGCCCGCCCCGCCGTGACCGCGGTGTGGGTGAACGCCATGTCCGTACGGTCGCCGAGCGCCGTGTCCTGCGCGACCGGCGCGGTCCCCTTGTCCACGGGCACCGCCTCGCCGGTCAGCGCGGCCTCGGCGACCGCGAGCCGGAAGGCCCCCGCCAGCCGCCCGTCGGCGGGCACCGTGTCGCCCGCCTCCAGCAGCACCACGTCGCCGGGCACCAGCTCGTCGGCGGGGATCTGCTGCACCGCGCCGTCGCGGCGGACCCGGGCCTGCGGCACGACCAGCGCCTGGATCGCGGCCAGCGACTGCTGGGCCTGGCGTTCCTGCCAGAAGCCGAGCAGGCCGTTGAAGACGAGCAGCACGGCGATGAACGCCGCCTCCTCGATCTCGCCGATCGCCAGCGACAACACCGCCGCGCCGAGCAGCACCAGGATCAGGCCGTCGGTGAACTGCGCCAGCAGCAGCCGCCACCACGGTGCCGGTGGGGTCGAGCGCAGCGCGTTGGGTCCGTACCGGGCCTGACGGTCGACCACCTGGGTGGCGGGCAGGCCCTGTGCGACGTCGACGCCCAGCGCCTGGGCGACGTCGTCGACCGCCATCGCGTGCCAGCCGCCGCGGCCCGCGGTGGGCGCGTCGGATTCGAGGTGGAGGGTCATCTCTCTCCTATTCGAGGTGCCCGAACGCGTACGCCATGGTCGGCACCGTGAGGCCGAACGCGAGGACGACCCCGAGGATGCCGATGCCCACCTCGGGGAAGGTGGCGGTGAGCACGGCGCTGCCGCACCCGCCCAGCACCAGCCAGAAGGTGGCGATGAACTCCGCCGTGAGCCGCCGGGAAAGGGCCATGTTGATGATCCTCGCTCGCCGATGGCGTGTCCCGCGCCGCATTCCACCAAAGGAGCGGGGCCCGCGGATGTCAGCCGAGGTGTTGGCGGTACTCGGCGAGCACCCGCCGCAACGCCCGGGGTCCCGGGCAGAGTTCACCGACGTCGACGCGGAAGCCCGCGCCCTGCGGCAGGAGCTGCACCGGCGGGACGTTGCCCTGCGGCGCGGACGTGGACACCTGATCCAACGCGACCGGGACCACGTCGAGCACCGCGAACAGGCCCCGGTGGCGCACGACCGCGCTCGCCACGTTGTCCCAGGCGACGAAGATGGGCACCCCGCCCTGGGCGAGTTCGATGCCGGCGTCGCAGACCCGGACCCACACGGGCCGGTGCCACCGTGCGACCGTGCTGACGAGGCCGCAGCACGTGGGGAAGGCCAGCACGAGGAGCAGACCCCAGTCGGGGGCGGGTACCGCACCGAGGAGCGCGCCGCACGCGGTCAGCACCAGGGCCACCGCCGTGGTGAGGATCGCGACGACGACGAGGGCGGTCGACCAGCGCCGCGTGCGGAACAGCACGCTGCGCTCGATGATCACTTCCGCCATGCGCTGAAGTACAGCAGCCGCCCGCCAACCGGCGTAGATCCGAACGGTCAGCTTGATCGACTACCCGGGCGGCCATCCACCATGGGTGATAGTGCGGGCACTCACCGCGACGCGGTCGCCGGCCGACGCGTCAGCTGAGGCCGTGCTCGGCGGTGCCGGTGTGGAGAAGCCAGGCGAGCGGCATGGTCGCCCGCACGGCGTAGCGGTCGCCGTCCAGGTGGTGCATGGTGACGGTCTGGGCGGGATCCTGGTCGACCATCCAGTACTGGGGGATGCCGGCGGCTGCGTACTCGGCGCGCTTGGTCACGGTGTCGATACCCTCGGAGCCCGGCGAGACGATCTCGACGACCAGTAGTACGTCGGTGACCGGCAGCCAGACGCCGTCGGCCTGCGCCCTGCTCCACACGATCAGATCGGGGATCCGTCCACCGACTCCACCATCGCGACCGGGGATTCGCAGCCCGACCGCCTGGGCGATCCGGTCCGCCGGGACACCACCCGTGGCGAGCCACACCATGAGCCGGGTCGCGATGATCGCATGGGCGTACCCCGGCGGCGGCATGATCGAGAGGACTCCCTCAGGGCTGATCTCGTACCGGTGATGGTCGTCCGCGGCCATCATCGCCGTCAGGTCGTCGAGCGACACGACCGGTGGCATGTACCTGCCGACAGCCTCAGCGCTCATGCGGGCATCGTACTGGCATTGGCGCGGTGGGGCAGGCCCGGACGGTCCGGCCCGGTCCGTGCCACCTCGCGGATCCCGTGCGGCTGCTCAGTCGGTGTTCGCCAGCCACAGGTCGGGGCCGAAGATCTCGTACCGGATGTCGCGGGCCGGCACGCCGCGCTCGATGAGCGAGCCGCGGATCGCCTGCATGAACGGCAGCGGGCCACACAGGTAGCAGATCGCGCCCTCGGGCAGCGGCACCCGGGACAGGTCCATCGTCCCGGCGAACACGTCGGTCAGGGGCAGCTCGGTCTCGGCGCCGCGTTCGTACCAGACGTGCACCGACGCGCCGGGCAGCGCCGCGATGTCGCCCACCACCTGCCGGCGCAGCGCGAAGGACCGCTCGTCGAGGTCGGCGTGCAGCACCATCACGCGGGCGGTGGAACCCGTGGCGGCCAGATGGGACAGCATCCCGGCCATCGGGGTGATGCCGATCCCGGCGCTGGCGCAGACCACCGGCCGGGCGGCGTCGCCGAGCACCACGTCACCGTACGGCGGGGACAGGGTCAGCTCGTCACCCACGTCGATCGTGTGGTGCAGCAGGCTGGACACCTCCCCGTCGGGCAACCCGTCGCCGTGCACCCACTTGACCGTGAACTGGCAGTTCCGGCCGTCATCGGCGCGGGTGAGGCTGTACTGGCGGGGCTGGCGCATCCCGTCCGGCATCGTCAGCAGCACCGTGACGTACTGGCCGGGCAGCGAGGTGGGTGCGGGGAGCCCGTCGACCGGCGTCACGACGAACGTGTTCACGTCGGCGGTCTCGGCGATCTTGTGTTCGACCCGCCAGCGGCGCCAGGTGGTGTCGGGTTGCACCCCACGAGCGCTGTAGAGGTCCCGCTCCACGTTGATCAGGGCGTTGGCCATCAGCCAGTACACCTCGTCCCACGCGGCCGCCACGGCCGGGGTGACGGCGTCGCCGAGCACGTCGCCGATGGCCCACATCAGGTGGTCGTGCACCACCTTGTACTGCTCCGGCTGGACGCCCAGCGAGGCGTGCTTGTGCGCGATCCGGGACAGCAACTGCTCCGGATGCCGGTCGGGGCTGGTCACCAGCGCGCTGGCGAACGCCGCCACCGAGCCCGCCAGCGCCTGCGGCTGGGTGCCGGCGGCCTGGTTGCCGCGGTTGAAGGTGCCGTCGAGCAGTTCCGGGTGCTCGGTGAACAGATGCCCGTAGAACCGCTGGGTGATGGTGCCGATGTTCGCCCCCACGACCGGCAGGGTCGCCTCGATGATGGGCCGAGCGGTGTTCGACAACATGCGCAGGACTCTCCCCCCGTGGACACCGCACATGCTCGCACCGGGCGGGCCGTTCGGCGGGCGGGACACGGGACCGTTCATCCGTTCGCGGTCGGCCGGCCGGTTCAGCGCGCGTGCATGGCCTCGGCGAGCTCGACGTACCGTGTGTGACCGGCGGCGCGGGCGGCGACCACCTCGGTCATCAGCGCCCGTTGCGGCGCGGACAGCATCTGGTCCGCCTCGTCGGGGTCGACGAAGGCGTGGCGGGCGAGTTCGCCGGGGTTCAGCACGATGGCGTCACGCTGCCGCGCGTCGAGCACCCCGCCGTCGAAGACGAAGTAGAGCTTGCCGTCCGGCCCGGCCGGGGTCCACGCCGCCACCAGCAGCGCGCCGACTCCGACGATCAGGCCCAGCTCCTCCCGGACCTCGCGCAGGCAGGCCGCCCGCGGCGTCTCGCCGGTGTCGACCCCACCGCCCGGCAGATTCCAGAACTGCTTGTACGTGGGGTCGACGAGCAGCACGCGCCCCTGGTCGTCGAAGAACACCGCCCCGGCCGAGACCGTGGGGCGGGCGGGCAAGGACTCAGGCATGATCCAGTTCCCTGGTGTCGGTGGCGTGTGCGAACGACCGACTCACCGCGACCAGCCAGGCCAGTTCGTGCCCCCGTGCCTCGTGCCGCTCCTCGCCGGCCGGTACGGCGAACGTGCGGCCCTCGCTGTGGTTGCGCAGCCCGTCGCGGATCGCCCGGGCCTCGGCCTCCGCGCGCCGGCGCAGGTCCGGCTCCGGTTCGGGGTACGGGTCCGCCACGTACGGCCGCAGCGCCAGCCGCCCGTCCCAGATCTCGACCATCCGGCGGTACAGCCGGTAGTCCAGGTCACCGACGGCGGCGACGTCGCCGTGCGGGGAGCCGTGCAGCGCGATCTCCGGGAAGGCCCGGTGCAGCGCGGACCACAGCGGTTCGAGGGCGCGGTAGGCGCCCCGCTGTTCGAGCCTGGTACGCGGCCCCCAGCTCGGCATGGTGAGCCCGGCGAGGAACACGATCAGCCCGGCGGTGGCGAACGGTTCGGCGATGTCGACCAGCGGGTCGGCGTGGACGCCGGCGGCGAGCAGCACCAGGTAGCCGCCGCGGCAGACGCAGTAGCCGAAGCTGAGCAGGGCGCCCACGGAGGTGATCCGCAGCCCGCGGCGCAGCCAGGGCAGGTCCTGCGCGAGCGCGGCGAACTGCCCGGCCCGCCAGGCGATCACCAGCAGCCCGCTGCTGAGCGCCAGCAGGAAGAGGGTGAGATACCCCAGCATCAGGGTCTGCCCGGCGTGGGTCTTCCAGAAGTGGATCGTGTAGCGGTCGTGGATCGGGGCCAGCAGGATCAGCGTCGCCATGGTGGCCAGGACGATCAGCCCGGCCACCAGCTGCATCCGGGCCCGCCGCCTGGCCCGGCGCGCCGGATAGCGCCAGTAGGCCAGCAGCTGCAGGGCGAAGACGCTGAACAGCACCATGCAGGAATGGATGAGCAGCTTGGTGAGGTTGGGTACGCCCAGCGCCGCGTCGATCGGCTGGTACACCGGCCCGACCGTCAGGGTGAACGCCACGGCGGCGAAGCCGAACGCGGCGGTCATGGCCCGCAGTGCGGGGTTGGACCGGTCGTGGCGCAGGTGGTTCGCCTTGTAGGCGAAGGCGATCCAGCCGGCCAGGGCACCGACACCGTAGATGAGGTCATGCATCGGGCGGCCGTCCTCGCCGGTGCGGTGGGAGCAGGGCCTGCTCCAGTCGGATGGTGAGCTCGCTGGTGCCGCCGGGCTCCGGCGGGGTCCGGCTCACGCGGCTCAGCAGCAGCGACGCCATGACCTCCGCCTCCTGCTCCTGTGCGTCCGGGTAGTGGGCGCGGTGCAGCATGGCGCGCACCAGGGCGGGATCGAGATCCGGGAACAGTGCCCGCGTGTCCGGCCCGCGCCGGGTGTCCACGGTGGAGTGTCCGCAGATCAGGTGGGCGAGTTCGTGCGCGATGATGTGGTCCTGGTGCATCCGGTTCGTGCCGGCCTCGTACGCGATGAGGTCGACCTCCGGCAGCGACAGCCAGATGCCGCACGGGCCCGCCTCGGGCAGGGGGAGGGGGATCAGCCGGATCGGCCGGTTGCGTCGCCGGCCGAGCTGCTGGCACAGGGCGGCCATGGTGGTGGCGGGAGTCAGGTCGAGATCCGTGAGCCGGGCGGCGCAGCGGCGGCGCAGGACGCGGAACCGCCAGGCGGCCTTCCACTGTCGAGCTGCCAGGACCATGCGCTGAGTCCCATCGGAGTGGACACCCGCCGGCGATGAGAAGGTGATGTGGCCGGCTCCCACGGGGGAAGGAGTCGGCCACATCGATTTGTCACTATACAAGACGGGGCGGGCGCAGCGAAACAGGGGCACGGCATGTCGGCACGCAGGGAGCGGCCGGCATCGGGCACCCCCGTGCTGCCGATGCCGGCCGGCGCACGCGGTCGCGTGGGACCGTGCCGACGACATCCCCTTCGTCCGTCCACACTGGCTAACGCTCGGAGTCCACCATAGCGAACGACCCCCGCTTGTCAACGCGGATGGTACGGTGCATTCCATGCCGGATGTTCACGACAGCGAACGCGGGGGTCGGCCGGTCACGGGATCGCTGGCACACCGGATCGACTACCTCTTCAAGGCCGTCCAGCCGAAGGGGCGCGAGTACAGCTATGAAGAGGTCGCCCGGGGATGTGAGGCCCTGACCGCCGGCACCTTCTCCAAGACGTACGTCTGGCAGCTGCGTACCGGTCAGCGCGACAATCCCACCAAGCGCCACCTCGAGGCCCTGTCGGCCTTCTTCGGCGTGCCCGTGGCCTACTTCTTCGACGATCAGGTCGTCGAGGATGTCAACGCGCAGCTCGCCCTCGTGCTCGCGCTGCGCGACGCCGACGTGCGGGACATCGCGTTGCGCGCGGTGCATCTGGACGGTGCCGGTCGGCGCTCGCTGGCCCGCATCGTCACCGAGATCAGCCGCCTGCAGCGGTCCGGGGCGGACGGCGCCACCGCGCCCGAGTCGGGGTGAGCGCGCCTCGGCCGCATGGGCCGGGGCTATGCAGAACTAGGAATAGCTATATAGAGTACGGTCATGGCTGAGTTGCGGATGACCACTCCGCGCCTGCTCGTGCTGCAGGCGCTACTGAACGATCTCGACACGGAACGGTACGGTCTCGACCTCGCCAAGGAGGCGGGACTCGAACCCGGCACCATCTACCCCATCCTGGTCGCGTTCGAGAACGCCGGCTGGCTCACCAGCCGCGCGGAGGACATCGACGTGCACGCCGAGGGCCGCCCCCGGCGGCGCTACTACCGGCTCACCCCCGCCGGAGCGGACGCCGCCCGCGCCGCCCTCGCGAAGGCCGCCCAGCGGCGGACCAGCCGCGCCACCTCCGGGCGGCTGGCGTGGTGACCGGTACGCCCGCCGCGCGCCCCGCCGCGCCGGGCCTGCGCCGCACCGACCACGCCGCGCTCCGCCTGCTGGCCGCGCTGCTGCCCGCCGGGTTCCGCGACCGGCAGCACGCCGAGTGGACCGGCGACCTGCTGGCCCTCGCGGACAGCGCCCCGCAGGACCGCCGCCGGTACCTGATCGGCGCGGCCCGCACCCTGCCCAGCCTGCGCCGCCTCGTCCGCCACGGCGGCGCGGGCGGCACGCCCGTCGCGCTGCCCGGCGGTGTCCGCGACACCGCCGCCCGGGTGCTGCTGCTCGGGCTGCTCTGGCCGATCCTGTCGTGGCTGCTCTGGATTCCCGCCCGCTACTACGGTTTCGACATTCCCGGCCGGCTGGAGCGCGGCAACCACGAGTTCCTCATCGACCCCAAGACGGTGTGGCCGCTCGACGGCACGCCGGGCTGGCTGGATGTGATCTGGCTGGTGCCGCATCTCGGCGCCATCGCGGCGACGTTCGGGCCGTTCCTGCTGACGATCGTCGCGCTGGTGGGCGGCACCGCCACCGCGTTGCGCCACGGGCGCCGGCCCGCGCACCTGGGCGCCCTCGCCCTCATCGGACTGTTCGCGGCGTTCCTCGGCGCCGTGCTGTTCGTCATGTCGATCGCCTGGGACCTCCCGACCAGCGATCCCATTCTGGTCGCGCTCGGCGTCGCGGCCGTCGCCCTGGGTGCCACCACCCGTACGCTGCGCCGCCGGGCCCGGGCCGGACTGATCGCGCTCGGCCTCGCGATCATCCCCCTGCTGGTGTCCTTCCACACCGCCGCCGGTCACGACATGTACGTCTGGTTCGCGGACTGACCCGGGCTCACCCCACCCCACCCGCCGGGAAGTCGACCCGCGTCCCGGCCGAAGGTCGCCGCGCGGTCAGTCCGTGGCGGGCAGTGCCTCGGAGCGCCACGCCCGGACCGCGCCGTGGATGGTGATCCGTACCTCGGTGCCCGCGCCGATCGGGGGGCCGTCGTTGAGCCGGCGTGACTGCAGCTCGGTGCCGTCGTCGAGGCGTACCAGGGTGAGGGTGTCGTGGCCGTGGAAGTCGTGCCGCAGCACCCGGCCGGTGACCTGACCCGCCGAGCCCGCCTCGACCGGGCTCAGACGGACCTGTTCCGGTCGCAGCAGGACGGTCACCGGGCGGCCCGCGCCGGCACCGGCGTCGCCGTGCAGCGGCGCCGCACCGAGCGCGGTGTGCGCCCGGCCCTCCCGGACCACGCCGGGCACCAGCATCGCGTCGCCGACGAAGCGGGCGACCCAGCTGTCGGCGGGGGACGCGTACACCTCGGCGGGCGGGCCGTCCTGCACGGCGGTCCCGTCCCGCATCACCACCACGTGGTCGGCCAGCGACAGCGCCTCACCCTGGTCGTGGGTGACCAGGATCGCCGTGGCGCCGTCGGCGCGCAGCGCGGCCCGTACGTCCTGGCGCAGGCTGGCCCGCAGGCCGGCGTCCAGCGCGCTGAACGGCTCGTCCAGCAGGACCAGCCGTGGCCGGGGGGCCAGCGCGCGGGCCAGGGCGACGCGCTGCTGCTGCCCGCCGGACAGCTCATGCGGCATCCGGCGCTGATAGCCGTCGAGCCCCACCAGGGCCAGCACCTCGTCGACCCGGCCGTCACGGCGGGTGGCCCGGTCCAGCCCGTACGCGACGTTCGCGGCGACGGACAGGTGCGGGAACAGTGCACCCTCCTGCGGCACCAGGGCGACCTGGCGCCGGTGGGCGGGCACGTGCGTGCGTCCCGCCGCGACCACCGTGCCGGCCACCCGGATCTCGCCCGCGTCCAGGCGTTCCAGGCCCGCGACGCAGCGCAGCAGGGTGGTCTTGCCGCAGCCGGAGGGCCCGAGCACGGCGGCCAGCGCGCCCGTCGGCACGGCCAGGTGCACGTCGGCCAGGGCGGGTACGGCGCCATAGCTCTTGCGCGCCGCGGTGACGGTGAGGGCGGTCATCGGGCTCCTCCCGGGCGGGCGGTCGGTGCGGGCAGATCGTCGCCGGTGACCGCGGCCGAGGCCGAGGTCGGCGGTGCGGAGGTCGGCGGTGCGGAGGTCGGCGGTGCGGAGGTCGGCGGTGCGGAGGTCGGCGGCGCGGCATGGTATCCGGCCGCGCCGCGCGGTCCCAGTGCGCCGGAGCGGGCGGCGAGGAACCAGGCGGGGACCGCGGACAGGGCCACCAGCAGCGCGGCGTACGGGGCGGCGGCCGCGTACGCCGCGACGCCGGTGTGCGTCCACAGCTCGGTGGCCAGGGTGTCCATTCCGGTCGGTCGCAGCAGCAGGGTGGCCGGCAGTTCCTTCATGCAGGTGAGGAACACCAGCGCGGTGCCGGCGGCCAGACCCGGCGCGACCAGGGGCGCGGTGACCGAGGCGAACGCGCGCAGCGGTGAGCGTCCCAGGCTGCGCGCGACGTCGTCGAGCACCGGCGGGGCCTGCGTCGCCGCGGCGCCGACCGCGGCCACGGCCAGCGGCAGGAACAGCGCGGCGTACGCCAGGGTGAGCAGCCAGCGGGTCTGGTACAGCGGGTACGCCACGTGGACGCCGAAGAAGACCAGCGACAGCCCGATGACCACCCCGGGCAGGGCGTGGGTGAGGTAGCTGAGCCGCTCGACCGTCGACGCGACCGGGCCGGGCGCGCGGGCCGCCAGCAGCCCGATCGGCAGGGCCAGCAGCAACGTCAGGGCGGCGCCGGCGGCGGAGACGCTCAGCGAGTTGCCCGCGGCGGTGGCGATCTCCGCCAGCGAGCCGGGCCGGGACACCCCGGCGGCCAGCCGCCGGGACAGGTTCAGCGCCGGTACGCCCAGTGCCAGCGCCGACACCCCGGCCAGCAGCGCCGCGGCGGGCCAGCGCCACCGGCCGAGCGGGACGCGGGTGTGCGGGCGGCGGGCACCCGCCCCGACCGGGGAGTACCGGGCGCCGCGCCGCCGGGTGGTGGACTCGGCCGCCAGCAGGACCGTGGTCAGCACGACCAGGACGGTCGCCAGTACCAGCGCGCCGGTGCGGTCGAAACCGAGCTCGAACGCGGTGAACACCGCCCGGGTGAAGGTGTCGGTGCGCAGCAGCGCCACGGCGCCGAAGTCGGAGAGTACGTACAGCGCCACCAGCAGCGCGCCGCCGGCGATCGCCGGGCGCAGCTGCGGCAGGGTCACGCTGCGGAAGGTTCGCCACGGATGGCGGCCGAGCGAGCGGGCCACCTCCTCCTGCGCCGGGTCCGCGCGGTGCAGCGCGGCCGCGACCGGCAGGAACGTGTACGGGTAACAGCACAGCGTCAGCACCAGGGCGCTGGCCCAGAAGCCGGTGAAACCGTCGACCGAGGACATCCACGCGAACGCGGCGATGTACGTCGGCACCGCCAGCGGCAGCGCGGCCAGCACGGCGAACACCCGCGCGGCGGGCAGGTCGGTGCGGGTCACCAGGAACGCCGTGGCGACCCCGAGCACCGTGCACGCGGCGGTCACGACGGCGGCCAGGCCCACGCTGAGCGCCGCCAGCCGGGCGACGCGGGCGGTGAGCAGTTCGGCGGCGATCCGTTCGCCCCCGGCCTGACCGGCGCGCAGCATCAGGTACCCGAGCGGCAGGAGCGCGACCAGCAGGGCGACGCCCGCCATGGCCAGCAGCAGCGGGCGCGGGGCCCACCGCCGCGCGGCCCGCCGCCAGGCGGGTGCCGCCGTGGCGTGCGGGCGGGGGACGGTCGAGGTGCTCAGGGCGTCAACCCCGTCTCCTTGATCAAGGCGATGCTCTGCTCCAGCGACTCCAGGTCGTTGAGGTCGATGGCGGGCGCCTTGAGCTCCGCCAGCGGCGGCACGTACGAGGGCGCGGGCGCGCCGCTGGCCAGCGGGTACTCGAACGTCTGCTGGGTGAAGTACTGCTGCGCCTCGGGCCCGAGCAGGTAATCGACCAGGGTGCGGACGTCCGGGTCGTTGGCGGAGCGGCGCAGCACGCCGAGCCCGGAGACGTTGACCATGGCGCCGGTGTCGCCCGCCGCGAAGAAGTGCAGCTTCGCGTTCAGCTTCTCCGGGGTGGTGCCGCGCTCCTTGGCGATCTCACCGAGGTAGTAGTGGTTGACCAGGCCGGCGGGCACCTTCCCGGCGTCGACGTCCTCGACGATGGCGATGTTGTTCTCGCGGATCTGCGGGTTGTTGGTCTTCAGCGCGGTGAAGAACTCCTTCGCCTTCTGCTCGCCGTGCTGCACCCGGACCGCGGTGACGAACGTCTGGAACGAGGCGTTCGTGGGGGCGATCGCGATCTTGCCGGCCCAGCGCGGGTCGGCCAGGTCGAAGACGGACTTGGGCAGCTGCTCCTTGGCGATCAGCTTCGGGTTGTAGACCAGCGCCCGGGAGCGCGCGGTGACGCCGACCCAGTTGCCGTCCTTGGCGCGGTACGCCTCGGGCACCTTCGCGGTGACCTCGGCGGGCAGCCCGGCCAGCAGGCCCTTCTTGTTCACCGCCCCGAGCGCGCCCGCGTCCTGGGACAGGAACACCTCGGCGGGGGAGCGCTCGCCCTCCTCGGCCAGCTGCGCCGCCATCTGGGCGGTCGTGCCGTACCGGGCCTTGATCTTGATGCCGGTGGCCTGGGTGAACTTGTCGAGGATCGGCTTGACCAGCGTCTCGTTCCGGCCGCTGTACAGCATGACCGTCTTGTCGCCGGGCTCGTTCGCGGGCTCCCCGCCGCATGCGGCGACGCCCGTGAGCAGCGTGGCGCACAGCGTGGTCGCCAGGGCGGAACTTGCACGACGGGGCACGGGGTTCTCCTTCACGGAACGGCGTTTCGGGGCCGAAGTTAGCAGAGCCTAACCTCAGGTGACCAGGGCGGTTGCGGGCGGGGAGGCGGCCAGCCGCCCCCGAGGGCGGGGCAGGCACCGGGTGGCCCAGCCGACCAGCGTGCCGAACAGCACGCCCGCGGCCAGGCAGGCCGCCAGCGCCAGCAGCCGCGAGTACGACTGCAGCAGCGGATAGACCTGCCAGTGGATCAGGTAGATGTACAGCGAAGCCCCCGCCAGCACGCTGGCGACCCGGTTCAGCGCCGCCACACTCGGCAGCCGCGGCAGCCAGGTCAGCAGCAGGAAACCCGTCACGATCACGGCCTCGCGCAGCGGATTGCCGAAGTAGCCGACCACCGCCGTCACACCGACCACGGCCAGCAGCGACCGCTGCCACCACGCGGTGGCCTTGGCCGCCGCCCAGCCCAGGGCGAAGAACCAGAACAGCAGCACCGGGGTGGCCAGGTTGTCCCACGGCGACAGCGGCAGCAGCCCGTACCGGACGGTCAGCCCGGCGGCCAGCAGGGCCAGCGGCAGCGCGAACGGCCCGCGACGCTCCCACCGGTCCACCACCGGCAGCGCCAGCAGCGCCAGCAGTGCCAGCAGCGTGTAGACCAGGGTCTCGACGAACCAGTAGTTGCGCTGCGGGCCGGTGCGCGGGCCCAGCGCCTCGTTGAGCAGCAGCACGTTCTGCCAGCCGTACCGGTGGTCGAGCAGCGCCACCAGCGCCAGCAGCAGCGACGACGGCACCGCGATGCGGGCCACCGAGGCACCCAGGTGGCGTAGCCGCCGTCGCCGCGCGATGTCGGTGAGATGGAACCGGGCGAAGTTGAATCCCGCCACCGCCAGCAGCAGGTGGGCGCCGCCGCGCACGGTGAACAGCTCGATGTGGGAGCCGACGATGAGCACGATCGCCGCGGCGCGCAGTGCCACGACGGTGTCCAGGGTGCGCCGGCGTCGCGGTACGGCCGGACGGGCGCCGTCGCGTAGCCGGCGGATCGGCATGGTGTGCCAGCCCGCCGGCAGCGGCCCGAGCAGCTGCTCCAGGCGTACGGACATCTCGACGTACGACAGCGAGTCGCCACCCAGGCCGACGAAGCTGCTGTCGTCGGTCACGTCGCGCCGGTCCAGGATCTCCGCGAACAGCTCGCGCAGCCGCGCCCCATCGTCCTCGGCCACGGTGGCCGGACCGACACTGGCGGCCGCGGCGACGGCCGGTCGGGTCGCCGGGCCGGGACCGGCGGCCGGTCGGGTCGCCGGGCCGGGATGGCCCGCCGGTCGGCCGTCGCCGCGGCCGGGATGGCCCGCCGGTCGGGTCGCCTGGCCGGGGTTGGCGGCCAGCGCGGCGACCGCCGGGACGTCCACCTTGCCGGAGGCCAGCCGGGGCAGTTCCGGCAGTGCCAGCACCCGCACCGCGCGCGGCGGCAGGGCGCAGCGGCTCGCGATCAGGCGCGGCAGCTGCTCGTCGCGCCCGCTCTGCTCGACGACCACGACCAGTTCGTTCTCGGAGGCCACGCAGCACGCCCGGACCCCGTCCGCCTCCAGGCCCGCCTCCACCCGCTGCAGGTCGATGCGTAACCCGAACACCTTCGCGAAGCGGCTGCGCCGTCCGACGATCTCGAACAGGCCGTCCTCGGTGCGCCGGGCCAGGTCGCCGGTGCGCAGTTCCCGCACCGTACGGCCGAGGCGCAGGTCGGCGGGGGTCTCGGCGTACCCGAGCATGACGTTGGGTCCGGTGTAGACCAGCTCGCCGACGTCGGCGCCGGGCAGGTCGTCGACCGGCGCGAGGCGCAGGTCGCCGCCGGGCACCGGCACACCGATCGCGGCGGGGCTGGTCAGCGCCCGGTCCGGCGGCAGGTACGCCATCCGCGCGGTCGCCTCGGTCTGCCCGTACATGACGAACAGGTCGAAGCCGCGGCGGCGGCCGAGCTGGGCGAAGTGCCGGACCTGCTCCGGGGCCATCCGCCCGCCCGCCTGGGTGAGGTAGCGCAGGTCGGGCAGGTCCATGGCGGCGAAACCGACGCGTTCCAGCAGGGTGAAGGTGTACGGCACCCCGGCGAGGCTGGTGCCCCGGGCCCGGCGGAACAGCTCCCAGAAGCAGGTGTCCGCCACCGAGAGCCCGGTCAGGACGAGCCCGGCGCCGCGCACCAGGTGGCTGTGCAGCACGGACAGGCCGTAGCAGTAGTGCAGCGGCAGGGTGGTGGCCGCCCGGTCGGTCGGCCGGATGCCCAGGTAGTCGGCGATCGACTCGGCGTTGGCGCGCAGGTTGTCGTAGGAGAGCCGGACCAGCTTCGGTGACCCGGTGGAGCCCGACGTGCTGAGCAGCAGCGCGAGCTCCGGGTGCAGCTCGTGGGCCGAGCCGTCGCGGCGTTCGGTGCACTGCCAGCGGCCGCGCCGGGTGCGGCAGACCACGTCCGGGTCGTACGCCGCGGTCAGCGACCCGATGACCGCGTCGTCGTCCGGGGTCAGCAGCACGGCGTGGCCCGCCGCGAGGGCGCCGAGGTAGCCCACCACCGCGTCGACAGAGTTCGCGCCCGCGACCAGCACCAGGCGCCGGCCCGTGCCGAGGCGGCGGGCGGCCCGCTCGACCCGTTCGGCGAGTGCGGCGTACGAGATCTCCTCGTCCGCCGTGACCAGGGCGGTCCGGTCGCCGAACGCGGCCAGGTCGCGGCCCAGCAGCGGGTGCGCGGCGGTGCGGTCGAGCGGGGGCGGCATGGCGCCGACCCTAAGCTAAGCCTTGCCTAACTACCTAATCCACGACGTCCGCTGTCTGGCGGGGCTCGGCTCGCGAGCGCTGATCCGGCACCGCCGCTGTGGCGTCCGTCACCGCGGTCCCCGTCTCGCGGGTCGGACCGGCAGGTGTACGAGCTGCGGGGCGGCGCCCGGCGGGCGGGCCCGCGCCGTACCGTCGGTCGGGGCGGCCGAACCCGGCGAAGGCGGCCTTCAACCGGCCGCGCAGCACGGCGGCCAGCGGACGTTCGATCAGGCGGTGCAGCAGCCAGGACGCCAGCAGCATCACCGCAAGCACCAGGGCCAGGGTGAGATAGCGTGGGCGCACGTCGCGCATCGCGTGGATGATCGTCCACCCGATGTTCTCGTGCAGCAGGTAGAACGGGTAGGTGAGCAGTCCGGCCGTGGTCAGCCACCGCCCCCGGACCCACGACGTCCAGCCGAGCGCGACCGCCGCCATCACCGCGAAGAACAGCGTGAGCAGGCCGACCGCGACCTTCGACGACAGCGGCCGCTGCACGTCGTCCGCGCTGACCCCGATCACCCGCAGCATCATGTTGTGCTGCGCCAGCAGGTACGAGAAGACCACCAGCCCCCAGAGCAGGATGTCCGACCCGAAACGGTGGATCAGGTAGAAGGCGATCCCGGCCACGAACAGCGGCGCGTACTGCGGCATGAGCATCGTGGCGATCAGCGGCTCGTCGGCCCGGGTGGCGAGCACGGAGGCGATCAGCCAGGCGTAGCAGAAGATCACCGTGCGGCGCAGCGTCAGCCCACGCCACACCAGCAACGAGAACAGCAGGTAGAACCGCGCCTCGACCCAGAGGCTCCAGTAGACCCCTTCGACCTGGGCCACGTGCAGCGGCCGCTGCAGCATGGTCAGGTTGAGCAGGATCTCGGACGGGGTGCGGGGCTCGACCACCATCGGCCAGATGAACAGCACGGCGGAGGTGATCAGAACCCCCGCCCAGTACGCGGGGAAGAGCCGCACGATCCGGGACCGGAAGAAGTCCCCCGTGCTGCGGCCCCAGCAGCTCATGCAGATGACGAAGCCGCTGATCATGAAGAACAGCTCGACGCCCATCCAGCCGAACGAACTGATCTCGCGCAGGCCCGGGAAGGCCGTCGCCGAACCCACCCCCCAGGCGCGTTCGACGCTCGGTTCACGGCCGGTGTAGTGGAAGAACGCCACGAAAAGGGCGGCGAACAGCCGGAGGCCGTCGAGCGCGACCAGGCGGCCACCGCCGGACGCGGGCCGCGCTCCGGCCGCCGCGGGCACGGGTGCTTGCGGAGCACGCCGCCACCCCAGGTTGATCAGCATGGCGGGTAACCCTACCGATCCGCGCCACGCCGCCCGCCCCCACACCGGGTCACGTCCGGCTGACTAAAGGCTGCTACCCCCCGGCCGATTGATGAGGCGCCGGTCATGCGGTCGGCGATGGGCGGGTGAGGGTGATGATGACCAGGACCGTGACTCGATGCCTGAGGCCGATCGCATTGCTGGTGGTGCCGCTGATGCTGGCGACCGCCGCCTGCGGCAAGCGCGCCGAGAACACCGCCGCACCCACCGGGTACGCCGCGTCCGCGCCCCCCGTGACCATCAAGTTCTGGTTCATGCCGAACGGCCTGGACGCGCACAAGGCCATGCAGGCCGAGGCGGACCAGTTCCACCGCCTGCACCCCAACATCACGGTGCAGCTGACCATGCTCGACTGGGCCGCCGCGCTGAACCGGATCAGCGCCGCCGCGGCCGGCGGAGACGCGCCCGACGTCACGCAACTCGGCACCACCTGGGTGGGCGGGCTGTCGCAGACCGGTGCCCTGGCGCCGTACTCCGACGCGGAGCTGAACTCGTTCGGCGGCCGGGCGTCGTTCCTGCCGGCGAGCTGGACGGCCACGAAGCTGGTCGGCAGCGACGCGGTGACCGCGGTGCCCTGGTTCGTCGACATCCGGGCCCTGTTCTACCGCACCGACGTGCTGCGCCGCCTGGGCCTGGACCCGGCGAAGGCGTTCGAGACCTGGGACGCCATGGAGCGGACCCTCGCCGCGATCAAGCGGGAAGGCAAGATCACGCCGCTCGGGCAGCCCGGCAAGAATGACTGGAACGTGGTGCACAACGTGGCCCCGTTCATCTGGGGCGCGGGCGGGGACCTGCTGTCCGCCGACGGCAGGACGCCGATGCTCTCCACCCCGGAGTCGGCCGCGGGCATCGACTTCTACCAGCGCCTCATGGGCACGTACAACAAGCGGGATCTGCTGGCGAAGAACTCCGACGCCGCCGTCGCCGCGTTCGCCGACGGGCAGACCGCCGTCCTGTTCCACGGCCCCGACTCCGTGGCCACCTTCCGCGCCGACACGAACCGGCCGGGCCTGCGGGCCGGCTGGGCGACCGCGCCGATGCCGGCCGGCCCCAAGGGCCGGTACACGTTCCTGGGCGGCAGCGACCTGGCCGTCTTCAAGGGCTCGGCGCACCGGGGCGCCGCCCTGGAATGGGTACGGTTCCTCACCGGCGCCCAGAGCCAGGAACGGTACGTGGTCGGCGAGCTGGGCATCTGGCCCGCCCGTACGGAGGTCATGCGCAGCACCCGCCTCGACGCCGACCCCGCGTACCGGGGCTTCGTCGACGGGCAGCGTGACGGTAGGCAGTACCCGGCGGTCGCCGCGTGGGTGGACATCGAGGCGGCGCTGACGAAGGACTTCAGCACGCTCTGGGAGACCATCACGCATACCGGGGCCCCGCTGCCCGAACAGCGCCTGCGCGCCCTGCTGCGCACCGCGGACGACGACGTCCGCAACGCGATCCAGCAAGCGTCATGATCAGCGCCCTCCGGCACGGCTGGCGCCATAACCGCTGGGCGAACGTCCTCGCGGCCGTGCTGGTCGTCCTCGCCCTGGTCACCTACGTCAACATCATCCAGCACCGGCGGGGCATCGCGGAGAACCAGACCTCGGCGCGGCTGCAGAGCCTGGTCCTGCTGCTCAACGAGGAGAGCTCGTTGCAGTGGAAGACGCTGGCCGATCCGAGCATCCGGGCCCGGGTGGCCCGCGACACCGGCGCCATCCGGGGCCGGGAGAGCCAGGTCCTCACCCGGCTCGCGGCGACCATGCCCGCCGCCACCAGCCGCGAACTGGTCGGCCTGATCAGCGACTACCACGCCGTCCTCGACGAGCAGCAGGACCTGCTGATCGTGGACAACACCAACGAGGCCATCAAGGTCGAGCGCAGCAAGACCGGCCCGCAGCTGCGGGCGCTCAGCGACCGGATCGGCGAACTGGCGGAGACGGCCGCCGCCGAGGCCGGCAAGGCGTCCGCCACGGCCAACTACGTCCTGGTCGTCGCGATGATCCTCACCGCCGCGATGATCGGCGCGCTGTTGCGCCGTTTCGACCGGGCCCACCGCGCCGCCGCCGCCTCCGCCGCGGAGCTGCTGCGCCAGGAACGCGCGGCGTTGCAACTGGCCAACGAGAACGCCGCGACCATCCGGCATCAGGCGGAGCACGACGCGCTCACCGGTCTGCCCAACCGCAAGCTCTTCATCGAACGGATGCAGCAGGCCCTGCGGGCCGGGGAACCCGCCGTCATGTTCGTCGACCTCGACGATTTCAAACGCATCAACGACAGCCTCGGCCACGCCGCGGGCGACGCGCTGCTGGTCGAGGTCGCCGCGCGGCTGCGCGGATCGGTACGGGACAACGACACCGCGGCCCGCCTCGGCGGCGACGAGTTCGCCATCCTCATCGAGAACGGCGGCGCGGACACGGCGATCTCGGTCGCCCAGCGGATCATCGAAGCGCTCGCCGAGCCGGTCGACACCGGCGGCACCCAGGTCCTCACCCGCGGCAGCGTCGGGATCGCGGTCGCCGGGCCGGACCGTGACGGCACCGACCTGCTGCGCCAGGCCGACGTCGCGATGTACGCGGCCAAGAACCGGGGCAAGGGCCGGTTCGTCGTCTTCGACCAGTCCATGCAGGACCGGGTGCGCAGCCGGGTCGGGCTGGAGGTCGATCTGCGTCGGGCGCTCGAGACCGACGAGATCCACCTCGCCTACCAGCCCATCGTCTGCCTCAACAGCGGCGCCATCGTCGGGGCGGAGGCGCTGGTCCGCTGGACCCACCCGAGCCAGGGGATGCTGTCCCCGGCGGCGTTCCTGCCGGTCGCCGAGGCCAGCGGGCTGATCCTGCCGCTGGGCCGGCGGGTACTGGAACTCGCCTGCGCGCAGGCCACCCGGTGGCTGGCCGACCGGCCCGGCAACGACTTCGTGATCAGCGTGAACCTGTCCGTGCACCAGTTGCAGCACCGGGGGATGGTCGAGGAGATCTGCGCCGTGGTCGACGGGGCCGGGCTGCCGCCGGCCGCGCTGATGCTGGAGATCACCGAGTCGGCGATGGTGCACGACGGCGAGCTGGTGGCGACCCAGGTGGAACGGCTGCGTGCGCTCGGCTTCGGAGTGGCCCTGGACGACTTCGGCACGGGCTACTCCTCCATCACCCACCTGCAGCGGTTCCGGGTCGACCAGCTCAAGATCGACCGGTCGTTCGTGGCCGCGGACGACGGGGTGTGCGAGGCCGTGCTGCGCCTGGCCGAACTGCTCGGCCTGGAGACCGTCGCGGAGGGCATCGAGACCGCGGAGCAGGCCCGCCGCGTCCGCGACTTCGGCTGCAAGTACGGCCAGGGCTACTGGTTCGCCAAGCCGGTTGCGCCGGAGGCCTTCCAGGAACTGCTCAGCGCTCCCGCCCGGGTGCTGGCCGCCTGAGCTGACCGGCGAGTCCGGCGCCGGCGGCCGCCTGGCGCGGATATCGGATGCGCCGCGCCGCGAGGTCTTCATACGCTGGTGCGATGTCCGTGCCAGCCGCCCGTGCCGCCGATGTCCTGGCCCAGCTGTCCAGCCCGACGAAACTGCTCGCCCTGGCCGAGCTGACCAGGCGCGGCGAGCAGGGTGCCACGCTCGCCGAGCTGAGCTATGCGCTCGATCTGCCCCTGCCGAAGACGGGGGACGCCTGCGCCCGGCTCGTCGCCCTCGGGCTTGCCACCGGGACGGGCGACGGCGTCTACCGGGCCCGGCCCGAAGGCCTGCGGGAGGCGGCCGCCGCGGTCGACCGGCTCCAGCCGATCGCGCCGCTGCTGGCCGGCTATCCACGGCTGCGCCCGTATTTCTCGCACGGGCGGCTCACCAGCATGCCGCCGACGCTGAGCGACCGCACCCCGCTGCTCGGCGAACTGCTCGCCCGGTTCCTGGATCTCGACGGCCTGCACGACGAGGACGAGATCAACCACCGGCTGGCGGAGGTCACCGACGACGTCGCCGGGGTGCGCCGGATGATGGTCGACACCGGCTGGCTCGAGCGCGACCGCGCCGGCACCACGTACGGGCCGGGCCGGGCGCTGCCGGTCGGCTGACACGGCCGCCTCTCCCGGGGCGCTCGGCCACCTGCACCTCGGTGGTGAGCCGGACGCTCCTAGGCCGCCAGCAGGAAGCGGGCGGGCCGGGCCGGCAGCGGGATGATCTCGGCGGTGGGCTCGGTGCACCGACCGGCCGTGGCGCTGGCGGTGCCGCCGCGTACGGTGGCGCCGTTGGCCCGCGCCCAGACGGTGACGAAGTCGTCCGCCTCGGCCGGCTCCGCGCTGTCCAGCAGCGCGGTCAGGGCGTCGCGCAGCGAGCGCAGTCCGGCGGCCGTCATGGGGACCCGAACGGTGGCGTGGTCGCCGACCCGCAGCGCGTACGGGTAGGCCTCGTCGGTGGTGGCCTCGGCGCGGACCAGAGGGCGACCGGCCTGCTGTCCCGGCAGGTTCGCGTGCGATGCGGTCTGGCGGATTCCGGTGTCCTCGGTGCGCATGTCCCAGAGTCCCTTCCGACGTGCGGAGCCTTCTCGTGGTCTTCTTCACCGTGCCGGTGTGCCGTAGCGGGACCCGGTGCGCGCGGGTCGCCACCCGGTTGCACCGGCTCCGGGCCCGGCCGCGCTCCGACGGATCCCCGGAGCGCGCGGCCGGGCTTTTCCGCCGGGCGGGCGAACGCGCGACCGGTTGCAGCGGCCCTGATCAATACCGGGTGGTCGCCCTGGTGGCCGCCCTACCCGTCAGGCCGTGGGGTTACCCCCGGCCCGCGACGGTTCGCACGGGCGCTGTGTCGTGATAGGAACGCGGGTACCGCGGCCCGCACTCAGCCCGGTCGCACACCGGCGTGCCGCGTTCGCCGGGCACAAGGGTGACCGGCGGACCGGTGGAGGGCTCATGGCGAGTGTGCCGAGGCGCGACGGAGACTGGGCCGGCGAGGTCGGGGACGCCGACACCGTACGGGCGGTCTTCGACGAGATGCCGGTGCTGCTGCTCGGCATGGCGGGCCCGGAGCATCGCATCGTGGCCGCCAACGCCGCGTTCCGGGCGACCACGGGCCGCACCGGGCACGTGGGCCAGACCCTCGTCGAGGCCTTCCCGGAGATGAAGGGCCAGCAGGTCTACGAGATGTACGACCGGGTGTACCGGACCGGCCAGCAGCAGGTGGCCCGGGAATGGCACGTGCAGATGGACGTCGAGGGCGTCCGGACGGACGGGTACTACGACTTCACGGTCACCCCGTGGCGGGGCCCGGACGGCGAGATCGTCGGCACGACGCTGGTCAGCCTGGACGTGACGCAACGGGTGCTCGAACGGCAGGCCGCGCAGGAACGCGCCGAGGTCGCCGAACGCCGCTACGCCGCCGCCCGCGACACCATCGTCACCCTGCAGCGGGAGCTGCTGCCGGCGGGGCTGCCGGTGCTGCCGGGCGCCCGGCTGGCCGCCACGTACCTGCTGGCCGACGCGGACACGGCGGCCGGTGGCGACTGGTTCGAC
Source organism: Krasilnikovia cinnamomea (assembly GCF_004217545.1). Taxonomy (NCBI): domain Bacteria; kingdom Bacillati; phylum Actinomycetota; class Actinomycetes; order Micromonosporales; family Micromonosporaceae; genus Krasilnikovia; species Krasilnikovia cinnamomea. The sequence goes on along the minus strand of NZ_SHKY01000001.1, from coordinate 7,230,962 downwards.
GCCGTCGCGATGCCCGGCGGGCGGGTGGCGCTGACCGTGGGGGACGTGGTGGGCCACGGCGTCGCGGCGTCGGCGGTGATGGGGCAGCTGCGCGCGGTCCTGCAGGACCGCTTGCTGGGGGACGGGGACATCGCGGGGGCGCTGGCGGCGGTGGATCGGCTGGCGCGGCGCACCCCGGGGGCGCGGGCGGCGACCGTGTGCGTGGCCGTGCTCGACCCGGCCGACGGGGCGGTCACGTACTGCACCGCCGGGCACCCGCCGCCGCTGCTGATCAACGGGGACGGCCCCGGCCGGTACCTGCCCTCGACCGGTGCGGGGCCGCTCGGCGGCGACGCGACGTTCCCGGTGGGCACGGCCCGGCTGGCCGAGGGTGACCTGCTGGTGCTGTTCACCGATGGGCTGATCGAGCGGCCCGGCCGCGACCACGCCGGCAGCCTCGTCGAGGTCGCCCAGGTCGCCGCGGACGCCGCCGCGGACCGGGTGCTGCTCGGCTCCGGGCTGTCCGCGGTGCAGCGGGTGTGCACCCAGACCCTGGAGCTGCTGGTGCGCCAGGCATCGCACACCGACGACGTGACGATGCTGGCGGTGCAGCGGGTGGCGCCGCCGCCGCCGCTGCGGCTGCGGCTGCCCGCCCGGCCCGGGGTGATCGCGCAGGCGTACCGGGCCGTCGGCGGATGGCTGCAGCAGCTCGGCGTGGGTTCGCAGGACGTCTCCGCGATGCGGCACGCCGTGGGGGAGCTGGTCACCAACTGCGTCGAGCACGCGTACGCCGGGCAGGAGGCCGGGGAGGTCACGCTGGCGGCGGAGCTGGCGCCGGACGGCGCGGCCCGGATCGAGGTGTCCGACCAGGGGCGCTGGCAGGAACGGCCACCCGCGACGAGCGGGCGGACCGGCGGTCTCGGTCTGGTGCTGGCCGACCAGCTCGTCGACTCCCTCCGGCTGCGTCCGTCCGCGCACGGCACGACCGCCGAGATCCGGCATGCCTTGAGTACGCCGGGCCGCCTGCTCACCCTCGACGAGGTCACCGCCGGTGTCCCGGGTGTCCGCCCGCCGCGCGACTCCGACCTGCTGCTGATCCTGGACGAGCCGTCCGCCCCGGGGCCGCGTGTCCGGGTCGACGGCCCGATCACGGCCGCCACCGCCGGGCAACTGACCTCGGCCCTGCAACGGCTGACCCGGCACGGTACCCGGTCGCTGACCGTCGACCTGACCGGTGTCACGCTGCTGTCCAGTGTGGGCGTGGCGGGGTTGCAGGACGCGCTGCGCCGCAGCCGCGAGCACGGCGGACTCCTGCGCCTGTACGCCGCGCCGGGCAGCCCCGCGCAGCACGTCCTCGCGTTGACCGCGCTGGCACACACGTCGGCCGACCCCGCGTCCGGGTAGCCGGGCGGCGCATATCCGGACGGGTCCGCCGTCCCCGGCTGTCCTGGCCGGGGGTCGGCGGACCCGTCCGTGTGGGAGGTCAGCTCAGGCTGGTGAACCCGTCCACGACGACCTTCGGGCGATCCGGGGTGCCCACCGCCACGATCTTGAGGGTGTGTTCACCCGGGGTGGTGGTGCCGGCCCACAGCACCTGCTTGTCCAGGGCCGTGGTGGCCTTGGTGTCCACGGTGGCCACCTTCCTGTCGTCGAGGTAGACGTACGCCACGCCGTACCCGGTCGCGCTGCGCGAGCCGATCCAGGCGGCCTGGGTGCCGGTGAAGCTCCAGCTCACCGACGCGTTTGCCGCCGTGGTCGTGCGGGCCGCCCCGTCGAGGTAGCCGGCGGCCTGCGCCACCGCCCACGTACCGGCGAACTGGCCCGCCGATTCTGCGGCCGAGGTCAGGCTGACCTCACGGGTCCCCACGGCCGAGTTGCCGGCGCAGTCGGTCGCCGTCACCGTCACGGTGGCCGACGACGCCCGGGGCAGCATGGTCTCGACCCGGACGGTGCCGGTCTTGCCCGTGACCTTCGGCGTGCCGTCGACGGCGACGGTGACCGCGCAGATCGCGCTCGGGTCGGTGGCGGTCGCCGTCACGATCACCGGCACACCCGCGCCCGCAGCGCCCGCCCGCAGCGTGACGGCCGGGGTGGAGACGGTCGGTGCGGTCCGGTCCACGGTGATGGCGACCACCGCCGAGGCGCTCGTCAGCCCGCTCTTGTCCACGGCGACCACCTTGAGGCTGTGCGGTCCGGCGTCCAGCGACACGCTCGCGCTGGTCGTGGTCGACGTCGCCGCCGTCACGCCGTCCACCTGCACCTCGTAGTGGTCGAGGCCGCCCGGGTCCACGGCCGCCGCCCAGGTGACCGTGGTGCTCTGCGCGCTGATGGCCGCGTTGGCCGCCGGTGCGGTGATCTTCGCGGGAGTCGGCGCCGTCGGGGTGGCCGTCACGGTGACGCCGAGTGCGTCGGCGTCCGCCGAGGGCAGCCCGTTGCCGTTGATCGCGACCACCTTGATCCGGTGTTCACCGTCGGGTACCGGTACGGAAGCCGACCTGACCGTGCCCAGGGTCCGCATGACCTCGACGTCGTCGACCAGCACCGCGTACTTGCCGATGCCTGACTGGGCGTCGGTCGCCGTGGCCCACGTGATTCGGGCGAGGTTGCCGGTGAACGTGCTGACCGCGGGTGGGGCCACCTTGGGCTGGGTGGGCGCGGAGGTGTCCAGGGTGCCCTTGGCGACGATCACGGCCGAGGCGTTGCCGACCGAGTCACGGGCCCGGACGCCCAGCTGGTGTGCCCCTTCGGTGGCCGCGCCGGTCGCCAGCGTCCAGGACGTCGCGCTGCCCGCCAGCCCTTCGCGGACCACCCCGTCGACGAGCACGTCGTACCCGGCGGCCGCCTGGGCGGGCGGCGTCCACGAGATCTTCGTGCCCGACGCGTCGTTGGTGATCGTGGGCTTGGTCGGGGCGGGCACGGTGGCCTTGGCCAGCACCACGGTGCGGGCGTCCGCTGCGGAGCGGTTGCCGACCTTGTCGACGGCCACCACGGACAGCGTGTGCTGGCCGTTGAGGGCGGTCCCGGGCAGGGTGACCGTGGCGGAGGTGGCCGCGCGATCGGCGGTGCCGACCTTCGACTTGTCCAGGAACAGCTCGTAGCGGTCCAGGCCGGCGCCGTCGTCGGTGGCGGCGCTCCAGGCGAGGCGGGGCGCGTTGCCCACGGTCGCCGCGTTGCTCGGCGTCGTGAGGGCCGGGGTGCTCGGCGCGGTGTTGTCCCCGCGGACGGTCACCGTCGGGCTGGCAGCACTCACCTTGCCGACCTTGTTCACGGCGGTGACGCTGACGGCCACGGTGCCGGTGAGCGCGGGCACGCTGAGGCTGGGGGTCTTGGTGACCGTGGTCTGGCCGTTGATCGAGACCCGGTACTCGGCGACGCCCGATTCCGCGTCGGTCACCGCGGGCCAGGAGAACTTCACCGGCCCGGCGACGTACTCGCCGGACTTGGCGGTCCCGGTGACGGTCGGGGCGGCCGGGGTGGACGGGGCGGTGGTGTCGTTGTAGATGTTGCCGACCCGTACCCGGGCGCCGCTCGCGGTGACCTCTTCGACGGTCAGCGTCAGTAGCGTGCCGGGGATCGCCCACGCCTTGCCGACCGGCATCGCCCGCGAGTCCGCGACTGCCGGGTTCATGTTGAGGCTTCGCGAGTCGATCTTGTCCGTCAGCCGCTGGTGGACCTGGACCCCGGCCCAGCCGGCGGGCAGACCGGCGTCCCGGCCGGTCTGCGGCCGGTAGTCCACGTACAGCGTGGAGCCGGTCAGCGGGATCTTCAGGGCGCGGGTCTGCGAGACCGAGGTGATCGGGGGCAGCGTGACGACCGTGCCGTCCACACCCACCGCGGGGTTCGTGAGGGCGCCCAGCACGTCGGCGAGCGCGGAGTTGAGGTTGTAGCCGTCGCCGCCGCGGCCGAAGCCCATCACGTCCCGGTCGTCGTACTCGCGGACGGTGCAGCTGGCGCTCAGCGGCACCGAGCCGCAGGTGGCGGCGTTGGCGTGCGACAGGCCCAGGTTGTGGCCGAACTCGTGTTCCCAGACGTCCGGCGCGGTGGTGCCGTCGATCCAGATGTTGCCGCCGCCGACCGAGCCCAGGCCCGCCCAGGAGCAGCCCATCCGGGGCCAGTACAGCAGCACGTGGTTGCGCAGGGTCGCCCCCGACACGCCGGTCGCGGCGAGCGCCGCGTTGGTGGCCGCGCCGTAGTCGTTGCACGACGCCGGCTTCGGGATGACCGTCCAGTCCCGGACGTCGATCGTGCTGATGGTGATCCCGCCGTCGGTCTGCGCGCTCCAGTACGCGGCGACCTTGTCCGCGGTGGCGCGCAGCGTGGTGGTGGTCTGCGCGTCCTTGGCGCCCCAGTACACCGGCACCACGGTCAGGCTGTGTGCCCCCGCGACCGACGCCGCGATGGGCGCGACGCCGCCGGCGGCGGTGGTGCTCAGGACGGTCGCCTGGCCGGTGGCCACCGCGGCCGCCACCTCGGCGGTGGTGTCGGCGCTCACCGGCGCGGAGACGGTGACCGCGACCTCGGCGCCGCTGGCCAGGCCCGCGGTGGTTCCCGCGGGCAGCCGCACGATCGTGTCACCGATGGTCACCATCGCGGTGGGCGCGGCCGACGTCCCCGGAGCGGGGCTGATGTCGTCCGGCAGCACCTGGGTGTAGGTGCCGAGCACGGTCGTCGTGTAGGCGGCCGGGGCGGCGGCCAGCGCGGCGGTCGGCATGAACATCATGCCGCCGACGGCGAGAGGCGCGGCCGCGGCGTGCGCAAGCAGGCGAACGATCATGAGCTCTTCATCGGATCGACCGGGCGCCGCCTTGACGCAATGCCACCTAAAGATCAGCTCAAGATGACCTCAAGATGCATCCTGTTTCCCGCAGGTCACGTGCGGGCGACCGCATCCGGGTAATGCCCTCCGGCGCGACCGGAACCGGGTACGTTCGCCAACGGAGCAAGCAGAAAGGCGCGCGCATGTCCCTGCGTCCCGCAACTGTGCCGCCTTCCGGCATGCCCTCGCCACGGACAATCTCGCGACGGCCCCTCGGCATCGTCGCGGCCGTGCTCGCCACCTTGCTTGCGGCGCCGGTGGCACCCGCCGCCGCGGCCGTCGGCGCACCGACCGATCGCACCAGCGCGCTCGAGGCCCGGCGCGTGGACGGAGTGCCCACCCCCGGCCTGGACTGGTACCGCTGCCTCGACTACGCCGAGTGCACGACGGTCGACGTGCCCCTGGACTACGACCAGCCCACGGGCGCCCAGGTGGAACTGGCCGTACTCCGGGTCAAGGCCCGCGACCAGCGCCACCGGATCGGCACGCTGTTCGTCAACCCGGGCGGCCCGGGCGGCCAGGGCACCGCGATCGCCTACTTCGCGCCGTACTTCCTGGGCGACAGCGTGCTCGACCGCTTCGACATCGTCGGCTTCGACCCGCGCGGCATCGGCTTCAGCGACAACGTGAAGTGTTTCCGGTCCCCACGCGAGCAGAGCGCGACGCTGGCCGGGCTCAACGTCCCGTTCCCCGTCACCCGGGCGCAGGAGAAGGCCTACGTCACCTCCGCCGAACAGTACGGCCGGGCGTGCTCCAGCACGGGGCGCCCGCTGAGCGGCGCGATGTCGACCGCCCAGGTCGCCCGGGACATGGACGTGCTGCGCCGCGCGGTCGGCGACCAGAAGCTGACATATCTGGGCTTCAGTTACGGCACCGCGCTCGGCCAGTACTACGCCAACATGTTCCCCGACCGGGTCCGCGCGCTGGCCCTCGACGGGGTCATCAACCCGATCTCGTGGACCGGCACGGCCGCCACCCGCGACACCATCCTCGACGACCGGCTGCGCTCGGCGGACGGGGCGTACAAGGCGCTGCACGAGATCCTCGTGCGCTGCGACCGGGCGGGCGGCACCGCCTGCGTGTTCGCGCTCGGCGACCCGGTGGCCAACTTCGCCCTGATCGCCCGCCGGCTGCGGGCGGAGCCGCTGGTCTACGAGGACCCGGACCTGGGCACCACGACGGTGACCTACGCCGACTTCGTCGCCAGCACCCTGGTCATGCTGTACGACCCGGCCGGCTACGACGGCATCGTCACCATGGCGCTGAACCTGCTGCTGCTCACCGAGCCACCGGCCGGCACGGACGCGGCGGCACGGCGCCGGGCCCGGCACGCGCTGGCGGCGCAACTGCACGGGCTGCGCGACCGGCGGCCGGGGCGCGACTTCCCGTACGACAACAGCCTGGAGGCCTTCCTCGGGGTCACCTGCACGGACACCCAGAACCCCGCGGACGCGGCGGGGTGGCCCGCGCGCGCCGCGCACTCCGACCGGCGGGCGCCGTACTTCGGGCGGGCGTGGGCGTGGGGCACCGTGGCGTGCGCCCGCGACAGCTGGACGGTGCGCGACGAGGACGCGTACACCGGGCCGTTCGACCGGCGCACCAGCGCGCCCGTGCTGTTCGTCGGCGACTACTACGACCCGGCCACCAACTACCGGGAGGCGGTCAGCGCGTCGAAGCTGCTGCCCGGCAGCCGCCTGCTGTCCAGCGACAGCTGGGGACACACCGCGTACGGCACGTCGGCGTGTGTGACCGACGCGGTGGACGCGTACCTGGTGCGGCGGGAGTTGCCCCCGGCCGGGACGGTGTGCACCGGTGACATCCAGCCCTTCGCCGGGGTGCCGGCCGCCGCCCAGGGCGCCGCCACCCACCCCGCGCCGGGCGCCGAAGCGTTCACCGTGCGCCCGCACCCGGCCAAGAACGCGCCGAAGAAGCTCCCGCCGGTCGACGCGCGCCTTCCGGGCGTCGCGGGGCTCGGTCGCTGAACCGCTCAGCCGTACCGTTTGAGCCGCACCGCGCTCAGCGCGCGGACCGGGCCGCCCTGCAGTGAGAGCAGGCCGCGCTGCAGCGGCGCGGGCAGCCTCGGCAGCAGCCACGCCCCGCGCGGGGTCAGCCACGCCTGCTGAGCGGTACGCGGGATCAGCGTCTTCATCATGGCCGGCCCCATGGCGTGCCCGCGCCGCACCAGCTCACCGATCTCCCGCTCGTACGCCGGGAACGCGGTGTCGTGGTCGCCGTCGGCGGCGCGCAGCTCACCGGCGAGGACGTACGCGCCGACCACCGCGGTGCTGGTGCCGCCGCCGACCGCCGGGCCGGGGGAGTAGCCCGCGTCGCCGACCAGCGTGACCCGCCCGCGCGACCAGGTGTCCATGACGACCTGGCTGATCGAGTCGAGGTAGAAGTCGTCCGCCGCGTCCAGCTCGGCCAGCAGGCGCGGCACCTCCCACCCGTCGCCCGCGAAGCTCTCCCGCAGCAGCGTGCGCTGCCGGTCGAGGTCGCGGTGGTGGTAGTGGAACTCCTCGGCGCGCCGGAACAGGAACGTGGCCCGCGCCGCCCCGGTCTGCCAGACGGGGTAGAGGCCCGCCAGCCTCCCGGGCGCCAGGTAGGTCAGCATCCGGCCGTCCAGCCGCAGATGGTTCGGCACGGTGTACACGGCGAGGTAGCCGCCGATGTAGCGGCGGAAGCGCCCCGCGTCGCCGAAGGTCAGGCCGCGCACGTTGGAGTGCAGGCCGTCGGCGCCGACCACGAGGTCGAAACGGCGGGCGGGCCCGCGTTCGAAACTGACCCGGACGCCGTCGCCGGAGCTGTCCATGGCCTTGATGGAGTCGCCGAAGACGTATTCGACGTCGTGGCGGGTCGCCTCGTACAGGATCGACGCCAGCTCGCCCCGCATGATCTCCACGTGCCGGTCGGCGATCATGCCCACCAGGCCGCGCATGTCCACGTCGATCGGCGTCCGGCCCGGCCGTACGAACGAGATCTGCTCGGTCCGGGTCCGCGCCTCGGTGACCGTCGGCAGCAGGCCCATCCGGTCGACCACGTCGACGGCGGGGCCGAACAGGTCCACGGCGTGCCCGCCCAGGCCCCGGCGCAGCTGCGGCGTCCGCTCGACCACGGTCGGCTCGAATCCGAACCGGTGCAGCCAGTACGCCAGCGTCGGACCGGCCACGCTGGCGCCCGAAATGAGCACCTTCACGGGTGCACCGTACCGCCGCCGGGTGCCCGCCCGGCGGACACGGCGCCGGTTCGCCGCGAGCTGGCAGCGACCTCGGTGAATGCCGTTACCACCCCGGCGGTGACCTGCTGGTAGATTTCCGGCGCGTGGCGGACCGGTTGCCCGCGCATCGGCTGGGACTGTGGTGAAACGGGGGCTCATGAGAGCGGCGATCTCGCGGCGGAGTTTGATCATCGGCTCCGCCCTGGGTGGCGCGGCCGCGGTCACCGGCCTCGGCGTCGCGCTGGGCCACCGCCGATCGGCCCCGGCCGGCGACGATGATCCCGTCGTTCCGGTGCCGGCCAACCAGGTGCACGTGATCGCCCACCCCGACGACGACCTGTACTTCCTCTCCCCGGACCTGTTCCGGGCCATCGACGGCGCCGGTCGCCTGGTGACCATCTGCCTCACCGGCGCCGAGGCCGACGGGAAGAACGTCCTCGACGGCGACCCGGCCGCGGCCACCACACCGGTCAGGTTCCCCGAGTACGTGGCCGCCCGCTACAACGGCCTGCGCGCGGCGTACGCCCGGCGCGCGACCGGGGATCCGGCCAGCCCCTGGGATCACACCAGGCTGGTCCTGGCGTCCGGCGCCGTGGCCGAACTCTGCACGCTGCGGGCCGCGCCCCGGATCCAGCTGATCCTGCTGAACATGTGGCAGGACGGGGGCCGCGCCCCGGGCGGCCGGCCGGCCCGGCTCCGTACGCTGTGGACCGGCGAGACGGACGAGCAGCCGGTGATCACCGTGCCCGGTTCGGCGGCGACTGGCGCCCGGCCGTACACCCGCGCCTCCCTGTTGAAGACCCTGGTCGAGCTGCTGGACCGCTACCAGCCCACGCTGGTGCGGACCCTGGACCCCGACCCCGACCACCAGGTGCACGACGCGGACCGCCCGCAGTATTCGGACTTCGGGGATTTCTCCGATCACATCGACCACACCCCGGCCGGGCTGTTCGCGTGGGCGGCACTGCAGCAGTGGTGCGCCGCCGGTCCACGCCGCGTCCTGGTCGAGAGCTACCGGGGCTATTACAACCGGCGTTGGCCGGTGAACCTCAGCCGTGCCGAGACGCTGGAGAAACTGACCTACGTGACCACCTACGGTGGCGGTGACGGCCGTCGGTGCGACATCCCGGCCGGGTGCGGCGACTACAAGGTCGGCAAGCCGGTCTCGATGGTCGGGTACGGCCAGGGCACCCACCACCGGTACGCGGTCGGCGCGAGCTGGCTGACCCGGGGCGCCGACGGGCGGCTGGCCGCGTTCGGTGTCGTCGGCACCCGGGCGGCGGTGTGGACCGAGGGGGCGGGCGGGAACTGGAGCCGGCCCCAGGTGCTCGACGGCGCGGGCCTGGTGCCGTACACGGCCGCCGCGCAGTCGCCGGACGGGCGGTGGCACATCTTCGGCGTCCGGATGACGCTGGCGGCCACGGACCGCGCCCAGCGGCGCGACCTGGTGACCGCCGCGCAGGTCGAGCCCGGCGGCACGTTCGGGCCGTGGACGTCGCTGGGCAATCCGGCCGACACTCCCGGCGCCGACCCCATCCGGCGGCGGGGTATCGGCATGCCGGTGGTCGCGGTCAACCAGGACGGCCGCGTGCAGGTCTTCGTCCGCAACTTCTTCGGCGGGGTGTGCACCCGCGCGCTGAGCGCCACGGGCGGCTGGGGCGCCTGGACCGACCTGCGCGGCTCGGACACCCAGGACGGGCTGGCCGCCGTGACGACCAAGGGTGGCCGGATCCAGCTGTTCGCCAGCACGCATGAGGGCATCCGGACCTGGTTGCAGCGCAAGGCGGGCGGCGCCGGCTTCAAGCAGGACCGGCTCGACGTGCCGGCGCCCGCCGGGCCACCGACCGTCGTACGGCTGCCCGACGGGCGGCTCGTGCTGCTGGTCCGGCAGGCACACACCAGCAACGTCCTCGCGTACCTCCAGCAGGGCGCGAAGCGCGAGTGGAACACCGAGCCGATCGACCTCGGCGGGCACGGCGGCTACGGGCCGCTGTCCGCGGTGGCGTACGGCGACGACATGCTGGCGATCAGCCAGCGCAACGACGAGGGCCGCACCAGCCTGACGCTGCGCTACACGGCGGACCTCGCCGACGGGCAGTGGAAGCGCACCGGCCCGCAACTCGTGCACGCGCCCTCGGTGGGGGTCGACGCCTCCGGCGCTCTGGTGCTGGGCGCGTTCACCGCCGACGGGGGTCTGTGGACCGCCCGCCAGGACGGCACGGGCGCCACGATGGCGTTGCAGGCCTGGCGGTCGGTGTAGCCCTCAGCCGGGCGCGACGCGCTGGGCCGGCGCCACGGGCGCGGTGAGCTGCCTCAGTTCGCCGTCGATCGCGCGCTCCACCGGTCAGCGCTGGTAGACCGCCGCGGTGCCGCTGTACACGCGCCAGGTCTGCTGCAGCCGGAATCCGGCGTCGCGCAACGCGTCCCGCTTCTCGTCCTCCAAGCCGGAATCCGGTTCGTCGCGGCAGTCGCCGTCGCAGAACACCCAGATCCGGACGGCCCGGCCGATGCACTCCTTCGGCTTGCGGCACTCCGGGGCCTCCAGCGTGCCGGCTTCCGCCACGGTGCCGGTGGCCAGGACGTCGTCGAGGTGCAGGCTCGGCGCCAGGTAGTAGCCGAGCCCCTCGCGGATGCGGCCCCAGTGCGGGTAGAACGCCGCGTCACCCGGGTCGCTGTTGACGGCGACGATCTGCGCGAGCGCGCGGTAGTCGATGTCGTCGTGGCCGTTGTCCGCCCGTACCTCGAGATTCTGTTGCAGGCCGAACAGCATGATCGCGGTGAGCGCCGCGACGGCCTGGACGCGCCCGATCCGGGCCAGCGTCGCGCCCGCCAGCATCGCCCAGCCCGGCAGCGTGAACAGGACGTACCGCGGCACCCAGAACGGCGCGACGCTCAGCGACGCGGCCGCGAGCGCCAACATCGGCAGCACGGCCAGCGCCAGACACAGCACGCTCGCCCGTACGCTGCGGCGCAGCGACAGCAGCGCGAGCACGACGACGGCGGCGCCCACCGAGGCGTTCAGGAACAGATCCTCGTGCCAGCGCCCGGCCAGTTCCCAGTCCAGCTCGGGGATCCAGTCGACCTGGCCGCGCTGGCGGGCGACCACGAGGGTCAGTGGCAAGAGTGTCAGCACCGCCGCCGTGGTGGCCCCGAGCCACTGGTACGCGACCGCCCGGCGGCCCGTCCAGAACAGGTAGCCGACGAACGCCGCGTGGGCCAGCAGCACGTCCAGGGCGAAGAAGTGTGCCGCACCGACCAGCAGGATCGAGCCCGCGTAGGCGGCCCAGCGCGTCCACCGGGGCTGTTCCACGGCCCGCAGCAGCAACAGCGTGGCCAGCAGGGTGGCCGCCATCGCCCCGGCGTACGGGCGGGCCTCCTGCGCGTAGCGCGACACGGCGGGCACGAGGGCGAAGACGAGGCCGGCCAGCAGACCGGCCCGCCGGTCGAACAGCCGGGTGCCGAGCTGCGCGACCAGCGCGGCGGCCGCCGCCATCGCGAGAACCGACGGGAGTCGCAGGGCGAAGGCCGAGGTGCCGAACACCTTCACCCAGACGTGCATGAGCGCGTAGTACGCGCCGAAGACCGCGTCGACGCTGCTCTCCAGGCGGATCTGGTCGCGCAGCGACCGGGTCGCCGCGCTCAGGGTCGCCATCTCGTCGCGCCACAGCACCGGCCGGCCGATCCGCAGCAGGCCGACCATCGCGGTCACCGCGGCGGCCAGGGCCGCGACCGGGATCCGGCTCAGGTATCCGCGGTATCCGCCGCGCCCGGTGGTGGCCGGGGTCGCGTCGGGAGCCTGGACGGCCGTGGACGTCCCCTGCCGGGTGGCGGCGGGCGCGAGGGAGCCGGTCATGCGGTGCACCGGCGGTTGCGGGGACTGCCCAGCTCGAACTGGCTGGCCACGGGGAAGTAGGCCTGCAGGAACGCGTCGATGAGCTGGCTCTGTTCGTCGTCGGGCACGTCGGCGTTGTGGAAGTCGTTGAGGCAGAACACGTCGTGCCCGCGGGCGAGCAGCATCCGGTCCAGCCGGGCGTGGTGCTCGCGCAGGCCCACGTTGACGAAGCCCACCTTCAGGTCGCCGCTGGTGACCGCCCGGCCGGTGATCAGTCCGTAGTAGTGGGCGAACGACGACACCAGGGAGATGTCGGAGGCGGCCCGGACCCGGCTGTGCATCGTGCGCTGGAACGGCTCGGCGAACTCCTGCTCGATCGCGGTCAGCGTGCCGCGCCGCAGCGCGTACGGGGCATGCAGCAGACCCTGGGTGAGCGTCTTGCCGAAGCGGTCGTTCAACAGATCCCGGTTGTTCTTCGCCGCGGTGATGTTGAACTCGTCGTCGTCGCTGATCGGCGTCGGGTCGACCAGCGTCGGCGAGGTGAAGAACTTCGGCAGCCCGCCGGGGGTGAAGAAGGTGTCGGGCCGGACGGTGCGGCCGATGAAGAAGTCGTCGTTGAGGTAGAGGAAATGCTCGGCGAGGCCGGGGATGTGGTGCAGCTGGCTCTCGATGGCGTGCGAGTTGAACGTGGGCAGCGCGGCCGGATCGGTGAAGATCTCCCGGTGGTCGACGACCTTCACCCGCGGGTGGTCGAGGTCCAGCCATGCGGGGCGCTGGTCGTCGGTGACCAGCCAGATGTTGCGCACCCACGGCGCGAACAGGTCGAGCGAACGCAACGAGTAGCGCAGCTCGTCGCGGGCGCGGTAGCGGGCGGAACCCTCGGCGGCGTCGGAGGTGCCGTCCGTGGACGCGCCGGCCGTCCCGAGCCGGTCGCTGCGCTTGGCGCGCCACGCGGGGTCGTTGCCGTCCACCCACGTGTAGACGACGTCGATGGGGAAGTCGACGTCGTTCACCATGGTCCGGGTGAACGGCTCCAGGGTCGGGTACCGCCGGTCCTGCACGTGCGCCGACGCCCGGGTCGTCGCGGCCTTGGGCACGGAGTATCCGACCGGGGTGCGGCGGACGGCCCGCAGCCGGGTGCCGTCCTCGGACTCGTCCCAGAACTCGACTACGCAGCCGTACACGCTGCCGAAACGCAGGGTCCGGCCGGAGGTGACCACCGGCTCGAAGACCCGTACCGCCCGGGAACGGTCGGCGGCGACCAGGCCGGGCAGCTCGATCACGGGTTTGACGCCGAGGCCCCGGCCGCGCTGGTCGAGGAATTCGCCGTAGGCGGGCCGGTCGGTGCCGTACCTGGTGAGGGCGTCCATCGCGGCGTCGCGGTCCGTCGCGGCGACCCCCACGGTGTGCGTCGCCCAGGGCTTGGGCACCAGCCAGAAGTCGACGTCGGCGGCCTCGAGCGCGTCGGCCGCGAAGGCGAGGTTGCGCGCCGCGACGTCCGCCGCCGACAGATCGTCCTCGACGCGGGTGAGCTGCGCGTTCGACCACACCAGACCCGGGACGGACTCCTGGACGGTCGCCGCCCAGGTCTCCACGTCGGCGCTCTGGCTGCCCGCCACGGGGGCGGTGTCCCGGGCGCCGGCCGCGGCCCGCTGCGCCCGGAAGGCGGCCATCCGCCGCAGCCGGCGGTCCCGCCAGCCCGGCTGCGCCCGCTCGGCGACCAGGTCGGTGTAGAGCTCCTCCCAGCGGCGCATGATCGGGTCGATCTCGAACCGTGCGGTGTGTTCCAGCGCCGCCTCGCCCATCCGGTGGCGCAGTTCGGCGTCGCCCATCACCTTGCTCAGCGTGGCGGCGAGCTGGTCGGTGTCGTCCGGCGCGACGAGGAAGCCGGTTTCACCGTCGCGGATCAGTTCCCGCGGCCCGTTCGGGCAGTCGTACGCGACGACCGGGACGGCGGCCGCCATCGCCTCCATGATGACCAGCGGGAAACACTCGGTGCGGGAGGTCAGCAGCGCGATCGACGCCTTCGCCCACTCCTGGTCGAGCACGGGGCTGTTGCCGGCGACCTGGACCCGGCTGCCGAGGCGGTGCGCGGCGGCCTCCCGGCGGATCCGGTCGGCCTCGGGGCCGTCACCGTAGAACCGCAGCACCCAGCCGGGGTGCTCGGCGGCGATCGCGGCGAAGGCCCGGACGGCATGTAGCGGCTGCTTCTCCGCGGTGAGGCGTCCGGCCCAGAGGATGGTGTCGGTCGCCCGGCTCGACAGCGGCCGGTAGCCCGGCTCCAGCGTGTTCGCGATGATCTCCAGGCGGGGAGCGGCGTCCTGCAGGAGGTTGGCGAACCAGTCCCGGGTCGGCTGGGAGAGCAGCACCACGGCGTCGGCGCGGGGCGTGAAGATGCGGAACGGGCCGCCGGACGGGCCGCGCAGCTCGGTGACCCGGTGCTCCTGGTGTACGAGTGCGGCCTGCGGCGCCAGGGTGGCGGCGACGGCCAGCAGGGCCGGCGTGCTGGACACGATGACGTCGGTGTCCGAGGCCGGCAGGACACGCTCCAGCTCGAGGTCGGCGAGCGCGTTGAAGGCACCCTCCCAGCCCGGGTCCACCAGGGTGCTCGGCGACTCCGCGAGCGCCCGGCAGGTCTGCTCGTCGAGGGCGTCGTTGTGGATGGCGCGCTGGATCTGCGTCGTGGCGTCCACGAGGTACGTCATCCGGACCCGGTCGTCGACCTCGAACGCCGGCGCCGACCGGGTCTTGAAGACGCTGACGACCTCGACGTCGTGCCGCTGGGCCAGCCAGCTGGCCTGGCGCAGGATCATGCGCTCGGTGCCGCCGACGGCGTCAGCCCAGGTGAGCAAAAACGTGATCTTCATGCTGCCACTTTCCGAAGCTTGCGATCCGCGCGAGTACGGCCGCCGGGTACGTGGTCCGGGCCGGCCGACCCGGAACCGTTGGTCTGTTCCTCAGTCAGTACGTGTCCGTGCCCCGGCCGGGATGATCTCCGGGTCGTCGGATGCCGGGCGGGGGGCCGGCGCGGACGCGAGCCGCAGGCAGGCCAGCACGAGATGACCGCGCGGGGTGAAGTACGGCCGGACGCGGACGGCCACGCCGCTGCCGACCGAGACGATGCTCGTCGGTGGGCGCAACACCGTCTTGGGCCGGGTCAGGTCGGTGAGCACGCTGTTGAGCCGCACGGTGCGCCCGTCGGCGATCAGGTGCAGGTCCCACAGCCGTTCCTGCGTGGTCACCGTCTCCGCGAGCCGCTGCACCGGCAGATCAGCGAAGATCCGGTCGCCGTCGAGCGTGGTCGTCACGGTGTGGGTGGCGCCGTCGTCGCGCAGGGTGAACCGCAGCTCCGGTGCCCGGCCGTACCGGAATCCGGTGGTCCGGATCTCCAGCGCGTTACCGGTCCAGCCCGCGCGGATGTCGACCACCTCGGCGAGGCGTCCCGAACGCCGCACGGTCAGGCCGGTCCGGCCGTCCGGGAGCGTCATCACCTCGTACCTGCGGCCGGTGCGGGGGCACAGCGGCGCCAGCATGGTCGGGCCGTCGGACGGCCAACGCGGTTCGGGCGCGCCGATCAGGGGATGGGTGCTGCGCCTGCCCGCCGCGTCGGTGATCACGCAGGAGAGCTGCCACTGGCCCTCGGTGTGCACACCGACGCCGTCCTCGCCGAGCAGGACGGTCGCGGACAGGCGGACCACGCCGTCCTCGACCGTCCGGATGCGGGCGGGGGCGGTGTGCCGGTGCCGGCGACCGGTGAAGACGATCGCCGCGTCGCGGGGCGGGGTCGCCGTGCCGGCGGGCAGCGCGATGTCCAGGTTCAGCGTCCGGCCGTCGAGGACGGCCGCGTAGCGCACGTCGGCGGTGTTCCTCAGTGGCCGGGTCGGCAGCAGCGCACGGGCGGCCTGCCACGCGGTGGGCAGCGCACCCGCGCTTCGCCGGGCCCGGGCGGCGATTTTGCGCATCACTCCCGGCCTGCCGGACGCGGGGCCGATCGGTGCTGCGGGTTTCACGCTGACTCCTGCTTCTGCCGCCGGCTGCCGGTCTCGCCGCGCCCCGGGGATTCGTCGACGGTGGACGGCGTGGCGGAACGCGTCTCCGCCGCGGCGGCGGCGAGCTGCCGGGGCAGGACCGGCTGGCCGGCCCGCCCGGCCCTGGCCAGTTCGGTGGCGCTGAACTCCGCCCGGGCGGCCGCGACGTCGTCGGGCAGTTCGAAGGGGGAACGGAACGGGAAGTACTGCGGCAGGAAGCCCTCCATCATGGCCTCCTGCTCGCCGAGAGCCACCGTCGCCGAGTCGGTGTCGTTGAGGCAGAAGACGTCGCAGTGCCGCCGCGCCAGCAGGAACGCGAGCTGGACCGGCGTCGACGGGTGCGCGAGATCGGCGTACGTGTACTTGATCTGACCCGGCACGGCCCGCCCGGTCAGGTACGACCAGTAGTGCTGCAGCGACGACGGGATCGACAGGTCCTCGGGGTGCCGGAACGGGTGCGACGCGGTCTGCAGCACGTCCTCGGAGTACGTGTCCTCGATCTCCTGCAGCACGCTCTTCTGCAGCGGGTACGGGACGTGCTGCATCTTCTGGCTGATGGCGCGGCCGAACCGCTCCAGGATGTGCCGCCGGTTGTTCTTGCCGGCCGCGGTGACCGGCGCGTCGTAGATCGTGGCCGGGCCGGCTTCGAGCTGCGCGGACGACAGGAAGAACTTCGCGATGCCGTTGGCGTGGAAGAACGCCGTCGGTGCGATCGGCCGGCCGATGAACATGTCGTCGTTGAAGTAGATGAAGTGCTCGGCGAGGCCCGGAATGAGGTGCAGCCGGGATTCGATGGCGTGCGAGTTGAAGGTCGGCAGCACGCCGGTGTCGCCGAACAGCTCGCGGTGGCTGACGACGGTCAGCCCGGGCGCGGAAGCGTCCAGCCACGGCGGGATCTGGTCGTCGGTCACCAGGTAGATGTGCCTGATCCACGGGGCGAAGGAGACGATCGAGCGCAGCGCGTACTTCAGTTCGTCGCGGCTGATGAACCGGGAGTGGTTCGTGGCGATCGTGTTGATCTTCTGGTGGCCGAATGCCGTGAGGGCGGCGTTCTTCCGTTCCCGCCAGTCCGGATCGTCGCCGTCGACCCAGGTGAAGACCGCGTCGATGGGGAAGCGGACGTCGTCGGGCAGCGGGACGGCGAACTCCGACCGGGAGCGGTACCGGGCGCCGCCGTCGGGCGGCAGCATGCTGTTGAGGGCCGCCGCCTCCACCTGGGCCGGCTCGCCCTGCAGGGGCAGTGTGCTGGCCACCCGGTTGCGCCGGGGGCCGACGATCGTGGCGGGCTCGCCGAGCTGGCTGGGCACCTCCCGCCAGAGCTCGATCTCGCAGGCCGAACCACTGCCGAGGACCGTGGTGCCCCTGGGGTCGGTGATCGGGAAGTGGACCTGGATGCCGTTCCTGAGGTGCCGTCCGGCCCGGAAGCCCTCGTCGTCGATCCGGCCCACCAGCACCTGAGCCCCGCGCAGTTGCTCATCGGTACGCAACGCGTCGAGCGTCCGCTTACTGTCCGTAGCATTGACTGCAACAACGCTGTGTGTGTGCTGCAGCGGACGCACGCAGAAGTAGTCAATTCCGGCACGGTCCAGGGCCCCGGTCACCACGTCCAGGTTCTGCCGCCACGCCGCCGCCGGGGTCATGTCGTTCACCACGCGGGCGCGGATGGTCCGGCCCCGGTCGCGCGCGCGAATGAGGGCACCGGGCTGCGCGGGGCGGCCCAGCGCGCGCTGGCGCGTGAGCCGGCGCACCAGCCAGAGTTGCCGGTGGGGCGGGAGCACCTCCAGCATCCGCAGGCGGTGGCTCTTCGGCAGCAGTCGGTAGAGCCGGAGGGCGATCATTCCGCGCTCTCCGGGGTGACGTGACACATCTCGGTCGGACCCCCGTTACGTCTGCCACTTTCCGTGGTGGGCCCCGAATCTAGTAACTAGACGCGAGTGAAACAAACTCGTCTCTCTACGTGACTAGCTCATGGTGATCGGGTGACAGAGATGCCCGAAAAGTCGGGGTGACATGTCCGCGCTTAAGCTGATTTAGATGCGACGCGCTGACACGGAGAGCCCTGGGGGGAATCGACCGGTCGTAACGTATGAATGCGTATAAGAGCGATTAGCCTGATTGGCTGGACCGCGCCTCGCCAACCCGACAGCGCGCGACGAATCGGGTACGGAGCGCCGATCCGCCCGGCGGGTGCCCCGTCAGGCCGGGTCGGTGCCCGCCGCGGCGACCGGCCGCGGCAGCTGCTCGATGGTCTGCACCGTCCAGAACACGGCGAACAGCAGGGCCACGGCGATCTCGAGCCAGAACAGCGCGAAGGCATTGACGATCACCAGTACGGCACCGGCCACCGCGACCACCACCATGGCCCACGCGATCCAGGCGTACCGGTCGAAGCGGTGCGGCGGCCGGACCAGGACACCGCCCGCGGCCCTCAGTGTCCGCGCCACCCCTGCGGCGCCGCCGGACCCGGTGCCCCCGTGCCGCAGCGCGTTGGCCACCGTCACCACGATGATGCACAGGAACAGGCCGATCGCGGAGACGTAGTGGGCGTAGTCGACGAACCACGAGACGCTCACCGCGAACGCGACACCCGCCGCCGCGTACGCCGTCGCGGCCACCGCGAACGCCCACCGGAAGCCCCGGCCGGTCGCGCCGTCGCGGCGCGCGAACAGCACCGCGGCGACCAGCCCGAGCAGGCCCACGGCCAGCAGCGCGACCATGTTGTTCTCCACATTGGCCCGGGTGGCGTCGGCCAGCGCCAGGACCGTGGGGCAGTCCGCGCCGCCCGCCGCCTTCTCGGTCATCAGCGGGCCGGCCGCGTCCGCGCAGGCGTCGACCGCGGTGCGGTAGTCCTCGCCCCGGGAGGTGGGCACGATCGCGACGACCGCGGCGCACATGCCACCCAGGTTCAGGAACATCTCCTCGACGCCGGTGGTGCCCTGCAACGCGATCATGCAGACGGCCATGCCGATGAGCGCGCCGACGAAGATCGCCTGGGCGGGGGTGTAGTAGTAGGCGCTGACCGAGGCCAGCGGGTGCAGACCCTGCTTCGCGGTCTGGAAGAACACCGCCACCCCGAGGCAGAGCAACAGGCCGACCAGGGCGGAGCGCAGATACCGGTACGACTTCACGAACCTGTCGCTCTGCCGTGGATACTGCTGCTGCGGATTCAACCCGGCCCCCGGTCACCTGCTGCCGCCGGGCCCGTGACGGTGGTTCCGACGTGACGTCGTGGACCTCAACGACCGGCGGCGGGCCGGGTTATGCGGGACCTAGACGGTGAACTCGGCGATCGCCGTGTGCAGCGCCGTGCTGGCGGCGGCCAGTTCCGTCGCGGTCCCGGCGGCCTCCTCGACCTCGCGGGCCGTGTTCTCGGTCGTCTCGGCCAGCTCGGCGATGGTGGCGGCGATCTGATCGCTGCTGTCCGCCGCCTCGTTCAGGCTGTCGTTGATCAGCCGGGTGGCGTGGGTCTGCTCGTCGATCGCGGTCGCGACGGTCTCCTGGAAGTCGTCGATGCGGCGGATGACGTCGCTGATGGCGTCGATGGCGTGGATCGCCGAACCGGTGTCGGTCTGGATCGTGCGGACCTTGCCGCTGATGTCGCCGGTGGCCCGGGCCGTCTCCTGGGCGAGGTCCTTGACCTCCCCGGCCACCACGGCGAAGCCCTTGCCCTGGTCGCCGGCGCGGGCGGCCTCGATGGTGGCGTTCAGCGCCAGCAGGTTGGTCTGGGCGGCGATGCCGTCGATGAGCGCGACGATGTTGCTGATCTCGGTCGACGAGGTGCCGAGCCGGGTGATCGTGGCGGCGGTGTCAGTGGCGGTGGTGACCGCCTCGCTGGCGATCTGGGCGGCCGCCTCGGCGCTGGAGCCGATGCGGGCGATCGCGGTGCCGACGTCGCCGCTGCCCGCCACGACGGTGCGCAGGCTGGTGCGGACGTTGTCCGCGGCGCCCGAGACGTCCGTGGCGCGGCGCCGGGCCTGGTAGGCGGAGGCGGCCATGCGTTCGGCCACACCGGACAGCCGGCCCGACAACTCGGCCACCGCCCCGGCTCCGGTCAGTACCTGCCGCATCGCGGTCTGCAACGCCTGCCCGCTGGCGTCCACGGCGGTACCAAGGGCGCCCAGCTCGTCACGGCGCTGCACTCCGGTGCGCGCGGTCAGGTCACCCTCCGCCAGCCGTCCGAGGGTCTGCGTCACTGTGCGCAGTGGACGAACGATCGAGCGGGTCACGGCCACCGCGGCTGTCACGGCCAGCAGGACGGCCGCGGCGAGGGTGCTGCCCAGCATCACGTTGCCCATGGTCCGGGCCCGCGCCGCCTCGGCCTTCAGCGCGTCCGTACGGGCCTGGGTGGACTCGCGTACCCGGTCGTTGATCTCGATGCTCCTGGTGTACGCGTCGTTGGAGACACCCTCGTTGATGCTCTTGAGCGCCTCGGCCCGCGCCGCCAGCGTGTCCTGGCGCAGCAGGGTCACGATCCGGTCGTCGTCGACGAAGAAGCCGTCCCAGATGCCGCGCAGCTTCGCCACCTCGGCGTGCTCGGCGGCGGTGAACGGCGCCTTCTCGGCCGCGTCGATCGCCGCGTACAGGGCGTCCTTGGCCTCCAGCTCGCCCGCGCGGTTGTACGACTTCGGGTCGGTGGCCGCGACGCCGCCGACGACCGAGGCGTCAGCGATGAGCAGGCCCTGCCAGCCGGTGACGTCCGCGACCTCGTAGATGAACTGCTGCATCGCCTCGCGCGCGGTGCTCAGTTCCGCGATGCGCTGCTCGACCTCGTTCTGCGTGTGCATGCCCTGCCACCCGGCGGTGGCGGTGGCCGACAGCAAGGCGATCAACAAGGCGAAGCAGACGGCAAGTCGATGGCCTACCCGCAGGCGACTGAACATGACGGCTCCAGAATGGTCGTACGAATTGCATCGACCATCGGCCTGCGGCGGGGTGACCTTTGCCTTGTCGCGGCGCCGGTCCGGTGTTCTTGGTTACTACCCGCAGCCGTCGTGCTACGCGGCGCCCTGCTGGCGGCGGCGCGCCAGCTCCTCGCGCTGGACGTGGAACACGTGCGCGGCCAGCCGTTCGTGGCACGCCTCTTCGACCTCGGAGAAGTCCGCCCGGACCATGCTGCCCGGCTCGTCCTCGATGATCTCGGAGACGGTGCCGGTCAGGGTGAGGGCGCCGTCGGGCAGGTTGAGCCTGATGTCCACCTTGGCGGGGGCGTTCAGCTGCCCGTTGGTCGCCTCGAGGACCGCGGCCATCCCGCCCGCGGACAGGTTGATCGTGTTCCCGGAAAGCCACTCCTCCTGCTCGGGCAGGCGGACGAAGACCGGCAGGTTGGTGCGCACCCGGATCCACCGGCGCCGCTGCTCGTGCACCACGTCGCCGGACACGACCAGGTTCCAGGCCGTCGGGGTGGTCGAGGCGACGGTGACCGCGACGTGGCGCAGGCCGGTGTCGACCGGCCACTGCAGGGTCACGGTCGCGTCGTCGGCGGGCTTCTCGGCGCCACCCGTGTTCGTGATCACGAGGCGGTTGTCATCGACGATGGCCACCGTGCCGTGGATCGTGGCCGCGTGGGGCTCGTCGGCGGTGGCGACCAGGATCGTGGCATCGCTGCCACGGCGGCACAGCAGACTCTCGGCAGCGTCCGGCTCGAGGTCGGGGTCGACCTCGTCGACTCCGCCTTTGCGCTTCAACCAGTCCCAGGCCACGTCCTGTCTCCTCGCCGTGGTTTGGCGATCCCTTTCCGGACGGCGGGCCGTGGGCCACGGTCCGCCGGCCGTGCGGTCCGCCGCTTGCCATCGAGGGAACGCTGACCGTCGCCCTCGAGCTACGAAATCGGTTCTCGGCCGGGCGAGATGAGGAGTTCACCGGCGCGAGTGGGGGAGGCCACCGGCGCCCGCCTTCCGTGCCCGGCCACCGGCGGCGATGTGCTGCCAACGGTGCTGATGTGACCGCTGTGACCAGGTCGGACGTGGGGTGCGGTCCGGCGCGCCACGCACGGAGCAGAAGTCCCGTTCCGGTCATGACTTTGGTCCCGCAAGCCGGTGCCCATGCGGCCATGTAGTTCGGATTTCGCTGATCGATTGTTGAGGGCGGAGAGCCCCCAGAACGGTGGCTCGACTAAATCTCGGGAGCGGATCGACATGAGCACTGCGGCTGAACGGCCACCGGCCATCGCTGTGCAGGCGGAGCCGCGGCGACGCGGCCGCGAATGGCTCGCCGTCTGGGACCCGGAAGACGAGCGGTCGTGGGACAGCAGGCTCGCCTGGCGAACACTCGGCATCACGACGTACAACCTCACGTTGGCGTTCATCACTTGGTTCCTGGTATCCGCCATCGCGCCGCGGCTGAACAATATCGGTTTCGGGCTCAGCGTCAGCGAGCTGTACTGGCTCGCCGCGATGCCCGGACTGGCCGGCGGAATGCTGCGGCTGGTCTGGATGTTCCTGCCGCCGATCCTCGGAACCCGCAAGCTCGTGTCCCTGTCCACGCTGCTGCTGATCATTCCACTGGCCGGATGGGGCTGGGCGGTGCAGGACAGCTCGACGTCGTACCCGGTGCTGCTGGCCCTGGCGTTCCTCTGCGGCATCGGCGGCGGTGTGTTCTCCGGCTTCATGCCGAGCACGTCGTACTTCTTCCCCCGGCGTAAGCAGGGCGTCGCGCTGGGCATTCAGGCGGGCATCGGCAACTTCGGCGTCAGTGTCGTGCAGTTCCTGGTGCCGTGGGTGGTCGGGTTCGCGCTGCTGGGCACCGCGTCCATCGCCCCGGAGACGGTCGTCAAGCCGGCCAAGGGGCTGGGCGACTCCATCTGGCTGCACAACGCCGGCATCGTCTTCATCCCGTGGGTGATCGCCGGTGCGGCGCTGGCCTGGTTCTTCCTCAAGAGCGTCCCGGTGCAGGCGAGCATGAGCCAGCAGTTGGACATCTTCCGCAACAAGCACACCTGGATCATGACCGCGCTCTACGTCATGACCTTCGGGGCGTTCTCCGGATTCGCGGCGCAGTTCGGCCTGCTGATCAAGAACCTGTACGGCGGCTTCCCGGGCGCCCCGGACCCGCTCGCGTTCGCCTTCCTCGGCCCCCTGGTCGGCTCGGCCGCGCGGGTGGCATGGGGGCCGCTGTGTGACAAGTTCGGCGGCGCCGTCTGGACCGTGGTGGCCGGCGTAGGTATGACGGTCTCGACGATCTTCACCGCGCTGTGGCTGTCACCGGCCTCGGTCGGCGAGTTCAAGTGGTTCGTCGCCGGCATGCTGGGGATCTTCTTCTTCGCCGGGGTCGGCAACGCCTCCACGTTCAAGCAGATGCCAATGATCTTCGAGCGGCGGCAGGCGGGTGGCGTGATCGGCTGGACGGCCGCGATCGCCGCGTTCGGACCGTTCCTGTTCGGTGTCGGCCTCGCGAGCATCTCGCCGGTGGTGTTCTTCGGCGGCTGGACGGTCTTCTTCACCCTCTGCGTGTGGCTGGCCTGGCACTTCTACGCCCGCAAGGGCGCCGAACGCCCCAGCTGAGGCAGCGGGTCGCCGCAGGGCGACCGGCCGTACCCCGGGCACGCGACGGCACGGTGCGGCAGCCCTGCGGCCTCACCGGCGGGCCGCGGACCGCAGACCGCGCGGCCAGGTTCACCGAGATGTTCGACCAAGAGTGGGAGACGAAGAGTCATGACCGCCACATCCGGCACCGCCGACCCGGCGGATGAGCAGGTGCGCCCGAGTGCCTGGCCCCGCGGCGCGCTGTCGGTGCTGAGCCTGTCCACGATCGGCTTCACGCTCATGTTCGCGGTGTGGCTGATGTTCGGCGTCCTCGGCATCCCGATCCGCGCCGAGTTCGGCCTCACCGACGTGCAACTCTCCTGGCTGTCCTCGCTGGCGATCCTCAACGGCGCCGCCTGGCGGCTGCCCGGTGGCGTGCTGGCCGACCGGGTCGGCGGCAAGATCGTCTTCACCGCGCTGCTGCTGTTCACCGCGATCCCGGCATACCTGGTCTCCCAGGCGCACAGCTACGGCGCCCTGCTGCTGTACGCCTTCCTGGTCGGGTTCGCGGGCAACAGCTTCACCGTCGGCATCTCCTGGGTGTCCGCGTGGACCCCGCGCGAGCGGCAGGGCTTCGCGCTCGGCGTGTTCGGCGCGGGCAACGTCGGCGCCTCGGTCACGAAGTTCATCGGCCCGGCGCTCATCACGGCCGTACCCGTGGTCGGCTGGGCGGGCGGGCTCATCCCGGGCGGCTGGCGCTTCGTGCCCTTCCTCTACGCGGTGCTGCTGGTGCTGATGGGCGTGGCGGTGTGGTTGTTCGCGCCGCGCCCCGACCGCCGACCCGGTCAGCACCGGCCGTTGGGGGAGATGCTGCGCCCGCTGCGGCAGATGCGCGTATGGCGGTTCAGCCTGTACTACGTGGTGGTCTTCGGGGCGTACGTCGCGCTCGCTGCCTGGCTGCCC
Organism: Krasilnikovia cinnamomea; assembly: GCF_004217545.1. Lineage (NCBI taxonomy): Bacteria > Bacillati > Actinomycetota > Actinomycetes > Micromonosporales > Micromonosporaceae > Krasilnikovia > Krasilnikovia cinnamomea. The sequence continues at coordinate 7,206,670 of NZ_SHKY01000001.1, read as the reverse complement.
AAGTACTACGTGGATGTGTTCGGGGTGCCGCTGTACCAGGCCGCCCTGCTCACCGCGCTGTTCATCTTCCCCGCCAGCCTGCTGCGCCCGCTCGGCGGGTGGCTGGCCGACCGCTACGGCGCCCGCCGCGTCATGTACGGCGCGTTCGCCACGATGCTCGTCTCGACGCTGTTCCTGTCCATGCCGTACGGGCACATCGTGCTCTACGTGCCGACCAGGTACGAGGCGGACGGCGTGCGTGAGGTGCTGCCGTACGAACTGGGCCTGCTGCCGTTCACGATCGGCGTGGTCGTCATCGGCATCGCCATGGGCGTCGGCAAGGCGGCGGTGTTCAAGCACATCCCGGAGTACTTTCCGGAGGATGTGGGTGCGGTCGGCGGCCTGGTCGGCATGCTGGGTGCGCTCGGCGGGTTCGTGTTGCCCCCGCTGTTCGCCTACACCCAGGAGTGGACGGGCCTGCCGCAGAGCACGTTCTTCATCCTGTTCGTCATCACCGCCGTCAGCGCGCTGTGGATGCACCTCACCGTGATGCGCATGCTCAACGCCCGCAGTCCGGAGCTGGCCCGGGAGATCGAGCCGGACGTGACCGCCCCCGGCCCGGGCCGCGGGCGGTGATCGGCGTTTCCGGGCGGTGTCCACCCGCCCGGGGCTAATGTGTCGATCAGGGCTGCTCTGCGAAGAGAGGTGACCCGTGACGACTCGACCGGACACGGCCGCGCATCCGGCGGGGCTGGACGATCCCCTGACCGACGCGCTCGTCTCGACCCGCCGGTTCTTCACCCGCGGCGAGGTCTCGCCCGACCGGCGGGCGCTGTACCAGGTGGGTGGGCGGCAGGCGGACACCTTCTACCGGGACCGCTGGTCACACGACAAGGTGGTCCGCTCCACCCACGGCGTCAACTGCACCGGCTCCTGCTCATGGAAGGTGTACGTCAAGGACGGCATCATCACCTGGGAGTCCCAGCAGACCGACTACCCGAGCGTGGGCCCCGACCGCCCCGAGTACGAGCCGCGCGGCTGCCCGCGCGGCGCCGCCTTCTCCTGGTACACCTACTCGCCGACCCGGGTGCGCTACCCGTACGTGCGCGGGGTGCTGCTGGAGATGTTCCGGGCGGCGAAGGCCGCCCACGGCGGCGATCCGGTCGCCGCGTGGCGGGAGTTGGTGAGCGACCCGGAGACCGCCCGCCGGTACAAGTCGGTGCGGGGCAAGGGCGGCCTGGTGCGGGCCACCTGGGCGGAGGCGACGGAACTGATCGCCGCCGCGCACGTGCACACCATCAAGGCGTACGGTCCGGACCGGCTGGCCGGGTTCTCCCCGATCCCGGCCATGTCGATGGTGTCGCACGCGGCCGGAGCGCGGTTCTACAACCTCATCGGCGGCGCGATGCTGTCGTTCTACGACTGGTACGCGGACCTGCCGGTGGCCTCCCCGCAGATGTTCGGCGACCAGACCGACGTGCCGGAGTCCGGCGACTGGTGGGACGCCGGATACCTGATCATGTGGGGCTCGAACCTGCCGGTGACCCGCACGCCGGACGCGCACTGGATGGCCGAGGCCCGCTACCGGGGCCAGAAGGTCATCGCGGTAGCCCCGGACTACGCGGACAACGTCAAGTTCGCCGACGAGTGGCTGGCCGTCCAGCCCGGCACCGACGGCGCGCTGGCCATGGCCATGGGCCACGTCGTGCTGAAAGAATTCTTCGTCGACCGGCAGGTCGAGTACTTCACCGACTACGTCACCCGCTTCACCGACCTGCCGTTCCTGATCACCCTCGAGGAGGCCGACGGCGGCGGGTACCGGCCCGGCAAGATGCTCACCGCCGCCGACCTCGACGAGCATGCCGACTCCGAGCACGCCGCGTTCAAGACCGTGCTGCTCGACGCGGACGGCACCCCGCTGGTGCCCAACGGCTCGCTCGGCTTCCGCTACGGCGAGACCGGCCAGGGCCGCTGGAACCTGGATCTTGCCGGGGTGCGGCCCCTGCTCAGCGTGGACGGCGGCGACGAGCCCCCGGTCGAGGTGCTGCTGCCGCGCTTCGACGGCGGTTCGGGGCAGGCCGGGCCGATGCGCCGCGGCGTGCCTGTGCGCCGGGTCGCGGGACGGCTCGTGACGACGGCCTTCGACCTGCTGCTGGCCCAGTACGGGGTTCGCCGTGTCGACCTGCCCGGCCAGTGGCCCGCCGGGTACAACGACGCGGAGCAGCCCTACACCCCGGCGTGGCAGGCGGCCATTACCGGCGTGCCGGGGCCCGCGGCGGCGCGCATCGCCCGGGAGTTCGCGGCCAACGCCGAGCAGTCCCGCGGCCGTTCCATGATCATCATGGGGGCCGGGACGAACCACTGGTTCCACTCCGACACCATCTACCGCTCCTTCCTGGCGCTGACCACCATGACCGGCTGCCAAGGGGTCAACGGCGGCGGCTGGGCGCACTACGTGGGCCAGGAGAAGGTCCGCCCGATTACCGGGTACAGCGTGCTCGGCACGGCCGCGGACTGGTCCCGGCCAGGCCGCCAGATGATCCAGACCGCGTACTGGTACCTGCATACCGACCAGTTCCGGTACGACCCGTTCTCCGCCGCCACGCTCTCCACCGGCCAGGACGGCGGCGCGTTCGCGGGCATGAGCACGGCCGACGTGATCGCCGCTTCGGCGCGGATGGGCTGGATGCCGTCGTACCCCACGTTCGACCGCAACCCCCTGGAACTGGCCGACGAGGCGAAGGCCGCCGGAGTGCCGGTCGCCGACCACATCGTCGGCCTGCTCAAGGCGGGAGAGTTGCGGTTCGCGTGCGAGGACCCGGACGCGCCGGAGAACTTCCCCCGCATCCTGACGGTGTGGCGGGCGAACCTGCTCGGCTCGTCCGCCAAGGGCAACGAGTACTTCCTGCGGCACCTCCTGGGCACCGACCACGCCGTGCGCGCCGACGAGGCTCCGCCCGGGGTCCGCCCCCGCGACGTGCGCTGGCACGACGAGGCACCCACCGGCAAGCTCGACCTGCTGGTGTCGCTGGACTTCCGGATGACCTCCACCACGGTCTACTCCGACGTGGTGCTGCCCGCCGCCACCTGGTACGAGAAGCACGACCTGAACACCACGGACATGCATCCGTTCGTGCACTCGTTCAACCCGGCCATCGCCCCGCCGTGGCAGACCCGTACCGACTGGGACGCGTTCATGGCGATCGCCGGGGAGTTCTCCCGGCTCGCCGCCACCCACCTGGGCACCCGCACCGACGTGGTCGCGGCCCCGCTGCTGCACGACACCCCGGACGAGCTGGCCAACCCGCACGGCCGGGTCCGGGACTGGAAGACCGGCGCGACCGACCCCGTCCCCGGGGTGAGCATGCCGAAACTCGTACCCGTCGAACGCGACTACGCGGCCGTGGCGCAGAAGATGGGTGCGTTGGGCCCGCTGCTCGACACCCTGGGCGCCACCACCAAGGGCGTGACCTTCGACGTCGGCCGCGAGATCGACTACCTGCGGCAGAAGAACGGCACCGTGCGCGGCGGGGTCGCCGACGGGCGCCCGTCGATCGCCCGGGACGTGCAGGCGTGCGAGGCGATCCTCGCCCTGTCCGGCACCACCAACGGGCACCTGGCCACCCAGGGCTTCCGTACCCTCGAAGGCCGCACCGGGGTCAAGCTGGCCGACCTGTCCGCCGAGCACGAGGGCAAGCAGATCACCTTCGCGGACACCCAGTCCCGGCCGACCCCGGTGATCACCTCCCCGGAGTGGTCCGGGTCGGAGTCCGGCGGCCGCCGCTACTCACCGTTCGTCATCAACGTCGAACGGCTCAAGCCGTGGCACACCCTGACCGGGCGGCAGAGCTTCTACCTCGACCACGACTGGATGGCGGAATTGGGGGAGTGGCTGCCCGTCTACCGGCCCCCGCTGAACATGCACGCCCTGTTCGGCGAGCCGTCCGTCGGCGATACCGGCGAGCTGGGCGTCACGGTGCGGTACCTGACCCCGCACAACAAGTGGTCGATCCACTCCGAGTACCAGGACAACCTGTTCATGCTGTCGCTCTCGCGCGGCGGACAGAGCATCTGGATGTCCAAGGAGGACGCCGCGAAGATCGGCGTTGCGGACAACGACTGGGTGGAGGCGGTCAACCGCAACGGCGTCGTGGTGGCTCGCGCGGTCGTGTCACACCGCATGCCCGAGGGCACGGTGTACATGCACCACGCCCAGGACCGACTCATCGACGTGCCCCGCACCGAGACCAACGGGCGCCGGGGCGGCATCCACAACTCGCTGACCCGGCTGCTGATCAAACCCACCCACCTGGTCGGCGGGTACGCCCAGCTGTCGTTCGCGTTCAACTACCTCGGCCCCACCGGCAACCAGCGCGACGAGGTCACCGTGATCCGCCGCCGCGCACAGGAGGTGCAGTACTGATGCGGGTCATGGCGCAGATGGCGATGGTGATGAACCTCGACAAGTGCATCGGGTGCCACACCTGCTCGGTCACCTGCAAGCAGGCGTGGACCAACCGCACCGGCGTCGAGTACGTCTGGTTCAACAACGTCGAGACCCGCCCCGGGCAGGGCTATCCGCGCCGCTACGAGGACCAGCAGACCTGGCGCGGCGGCTGGAAGCTGAACCGCCGGGGGCGCCTCGCGCTCAAGGACGGCGGCCGGTTCCGCAAGCTGTTCACCATCTTCGCCAACCCGAAACTGCCCGCGATCGGTGACTACTACGAACCCTGGACGTACGACTACGAGACGCTGACCAGCGCCCCGCTGCAGGAACACACCCCGGTGGCCCGCCCCAAGTCGCTGATCTCCGGCAAGGACATGAAGATCTCCTGGTCGGCGAACTGGGACGACGACCTCGGCGGCGCACCCGACCACGGCGACAAGGACGTGCTGCTGGCCGGGATCGCCGACAAGGTGCGCTTCGAGTTCCAGCAGACGTTCATGTTCTACCTGCCGCGCATCTGCGAGCACTGCCTCAACCCGTCCTGCGCCGCCTCCTGCCCGTCCGGGGCCATCTACAAGCGGGCCGAGGACGGGATCGTCCTGGTCGACCAGGACCGGTGCCGGGGCTGGCGGATGTGCGTCACCGGCTGCCCGTACAAGAAGGTGTACTTCAACCACCGCACCGGCAAGGCCGAGAAGTGCACATTCTGCTTCCCGCGCGTCGAGGTCGGCATCCCCACGGTCTGCTCCGAGACCTGCGTCGGGCGGCTGCGCTACATCGGCCTCATCCTGTACGACGCGGACCGCGTCCTCGCGGCCGCGTCCACCCCCGACGAACACGGCCTGTACGAGGCGCAGCGCCAGGTCTTCCTCGACCCGCACGATCCCGCCGTCATCGCCGAGGCCGAACGCGCCGGCATCCCCCGCGACTGGATCGACGCGGCCCAACGCTCCCCGGTGTACGCCTTGATCAACAGGTACCGGGTCGCGCTGCCGCTGCACCCGGAGTACCGCACCATGCCGATGGTCTGGTACATCCCGCCGCTGTCCCCGGTCGTGGACGTGGTCCGCGACACCGGCTACGACGCCGAGGACTCCGGGAACCTGTTCGCCGCGATCGAGGCGCTGCGCATCCCCGTGGACTACCTGGCCCAGCTGTTCACCGCGGGCGAGGTGGCCCCGGTGGACGCGGTGCTGCGGCGGCTGGCCGCGATGCGCTCGTACCTGCGCGACATCAACCTGGGCCGCGACGCCGACGAGTCCATCCCCGCCGCCGTCGGCATGACCGGCGAGCAGATGTACGACATGTACCGGCTTCTGGCGCTCGCCAAGTACGACGAGCGGTACGTGATCCCGCCCGCGCACGCCGAGCAGGCGCACCAGCTGGAGGAACTCGCCACCGGGTGCAGCCTGGACTACGAGGGCGGGCCCGGCATGGGCGGCTCCGGCCCGTTCGGCGAGTCGTCCGGCGGCGCCGCCCCCATCGCCGTGGAGAACTTCCACATGCTGCGCGAGCGCCAGACCGGCGACACCATCGTCGACCCGGGCGACAAGGTCCGCCGGGTCAACCTGCTCAACTGGGACGGCAAGGGCCGCCCCGAAGGGCTGTTCCCGCCCCGCCCCGACGATGGACCGGAGCAGGGCTCATGAAGGCGGACGCGCTCGCCCGGGCGTGGCAGGCCCAGTCGCTGCTGGTCGGATACCCCGACGAGCAGCTCTACGCCCGGCTCGGCCTGCTGGACCGGGTCGCGGCCACCCTGGACGACCCGGTGGGCGGGCCTCTGCGGCGCCTCGTCGCCCACCTGGCGCGCACCGCCCCCGCCCGGGCCGCCGCCGACTACGTGGCCACGTTCGACCACCGCAAACGCTGCTGCCTGTTCCTCACGTACTACGCCCACGGCGACACCCGCAAGCGGGGGATGGCCCTGCTGCGGCTCAAGCAGACGTACGCGGCGGCCGGCCTGCGCCTGGTCGACGACGAACTGCCCGACCACCTCGCCGTGCTGCTGGAGTACGCCGCGACCGACCCACGGCAGGGCCGCGCCCTGCTGGCCGAACACCGGGCGGCGATCGAACTGCTGCGTCTGGCCCTGCGCGACGCCGAATCCCCGTGGGCCGGCGTCCTCGACTCGGTGTCGGCGACGCTGCCGCCGCTGGGCGCGGACCTGCGGGCCGCGGTCGCCCGCCTCGCCGCCGAGGGCCCGCCCGAGGAACAGGTCGGGCTCGCCCCGTTCGCGCCCCCGGAGTACATGCCCGACCCGAGGCTCACACCGCAGGGGGCGTCGCGATGACGACCGATCCGCACAGCACCCTCAACATCCTGCTCTGGGTGGTCGTCCCGTACGTGGCCATCACCGTCTTCGTGGCCGGGCACGTGTGGCGCTACCGGTACGACAAGTTCGGCTGGACGACCCGCTCGTCGCAGCTCTACGAGCGGCGCCTGCTGCGCATCGGCAGTCCGCTGTTCCACTTCGGCATCCTGCTGGTCGCCGTCGGCCACATCGGAGGCTTGCTCGTCCCGGAGTCGTGGACCGACGCGGCCGGGGTGAGCGAGACCGCCTACCACGCCGTCGCGGTCGGCCTCGGCACGGTGGCCGGCTTCTGCACCCTGGCCGGTGCCGCCATCCTCGTCTACCGCCGCCGAACGGTCGGCCCGGTCTTCTCCGCCACCACCCGCAACGACAAGATCATGTACGTGCTCCTGGTGGGCACGATCGTGCTGGGCCTGGGCACCACCGTGCTGGGCAACCTCACCGCACACCCGCACGACTACCGGCTGACCGTGGCGCCGTGGTTCCGGTCGATCTTCGCGCTGCACCCGGACCCGGGCCTGATCCTGCAGGCGCCGATCGGTTTCCGGATTCACGCCCTATGCGCGTGGGCGCTGTTCGCGTTCTGGCCGTTCAGCCGGCTCGTGCACGTGTTCTCGGCGCCGCTGGGGTATCTCACCCGCCCGTACATCGTCTACCGCAGCCGCGATGCCCAGTTGGGCAGCCGCCCCGGGCGGCGCGGCTGGGAGCGGGTGCCCTGACTGGCCGCTCAATGCCCCGAAGAGCTGATTCGACCGGTTCGGCCCGCCGCCGCCGGTGCCGACCGGCAAGGGTGGCAAAAATGTGGCGCGAAGTACTGGCCTCGGTTCCGGACCGGCCGATTGTTTCCCCGTCCGATAGCGAGTTAGGGGAGTGCAAGTGGCGCGGTTCGGGTCATTCAGCAAGGGCGAGTCCGTGCACCCGTTGGTGGGTTCGGCCGACGCGATGCGGGCGGTGCTCGCGGCCCTTCCGGCCGTCATCATCGTCGTGGACGACAACGGAGACGTCGTCTGGCGCAACGAGCTCGGCACCAAACTCATGACCCGCGTCGCCACCGAGCGGGGACCGGCGGCGCTGCAGGCGCTGCGGGACACGTTCAAGAAGGTGGTCAAGGAGGTCACCGACTTCCCGTACACCGAGACCCGCAAGATCGAGGGCGGCGAGATGGACGTGTACGCCGAGGTCATCGTCGACCGCATCCCCGGCGGCGGGTACGTCGCGACCTGGGGTGACGTGACCGCCCGGGAGCACTCCGCCGCGGTGACGTCCGAACTCGCCTCCGACCTCGACGGCGCGGTGCACTCGCTCAACAACCTGGGCGACCACCTCGCGGCCGCCTCCGGCGACACCGCCGAGCAGGCGCACCTGATCTCGCAGGGCTCCGCCGAGATGACCGAGAGCATCCGGGAGATCTCGTCGCGGGTCAGCGCCGCGGCCGCCGACACCGGCGCGGCCGTGGAGTCGGCCCGCAACGCCGCCGAGACGATGGTCCGGCTGCAGGAGTCCAGCCGCCAGATCAGCGACGTCACCAACCTGATCACCTCGATCGCCGACCAGACCAAGCTGCTGGCGCTCAACGCGACCATCGAGGCGGCCCGGGCCGGGGAGAGCGGCAAGGGCTTCGCCGTCGTCGCCGGTGAGGTCAAGGACCTCGCCGCGCGCACCGCCGAGGCGACCCAGCAGATCATCGCGATGGCCGACGCCATCCAGGGCGAGAGTTCGCAGGTCGACGGCGCGATCGCCGGCATCGTGGAGCTGATCGACCGGGTGGCCGAGCAGCAGACGATGATCGCCGGGGCGATCGAGGAGCAGACCGCCACCACCGCCCAGATGTCCGGCGGCGTGCGCTCGGTCGCGGAGTCGGTCCAGGCGTCGGCGCAGGCGGCGGAGACCGTCCGCGCGGCGGCCGGGGCGATCAGCGGCCAGGTGGAGCGGCTCGGCCAGGTCGTGGTGAGCCGGGCCTGGTGACCTCGCCGCCACGGCGGCGCGAAAATTCTTGGATCATGGGTGCACATCCGCAGGGTCCGCGTACGTCTTCATGGATGTGACCTTCGAGCAGTTCGCCATAGCCCGGATACCGAGCCTGTTGCGCTACGCGATCGTCCTGACCGGCGATCGTGACCTCGCCCAGGACATCGTGCAGGAGGTGCTGGCCCGGGCCCAGGTCAAGTGGCGGCGGATCACCGGCGCCGACTCGCCCGAGGCGTACGTCCGCCGGATGGTGCTCAACGAGTACCTCTCCTGGCGGCGTAGCTGGGCGGCGCGCAACGTGCACGCCGTCGGTGAGCGGCTGGTGGAGCTCGACGACGCCCGGGGCGGGGCACCCGACCACGCCCAGGGCGTCGTGGACGCCGACGCGCTGTGGCACCGGCTGGCCACGCTGGGCCGCAAACAGCGCGCGGTGCTCGTGCTGCGCTACTACGAGCATCTGGACGACGACGCGATCGCCGAACTGCTCGGCTGCTCACCTGCCACGGTGCGCAGCCACGCCTCGAGGGCACTGAAGAACCTCCGGCTGTCGTCGGAGCGACCCCACATGATCCACGCCCAGGAGGCGTCGTGACCCACCTTGAAGAGCAACTGCGCGGGGCGTTCGAGGCCCACGAACACCCGACTCCCGACCCGGGGGCGGTCTACGCCCGGGTACAGCAGCTGTCCCGTACGTATCGGCGGCGCCGTCGTGGCGTCCAGGCCGCGGGCGGTGCCGTGCTGGGCGCCGGCCTGATCGCGGGCGCCATCAACCTGCCCACCCTCCTGCCCGGCCGCCCCGCCGACGGGGTGAGCATCGTGCTGCCCGCCGCCGCGCCCTCGGCGTCGGCGTCCAGCGCGCCGTCCGGGGCCGAACTGCAGCGGGAGTTCGACGCCTACTTCTCGGCCGGCTACGACTACGACGACGCGGTGAAGCTCGCCAAGCTGTGGAACTCGACGGGCGACATCGGCTCGGTCAAGGCCGAGGCCGGGCGGCGCCTGCTGGCGGGCCAGACCCTGCCGTTCGCGCCGACCCCGGGTGGTGCCGTCACCAGTGCGCCGCCCAGCAGGGAGCAGTCGCAGCTCGACGCGTTCTTCGGGGCGGGCTACGACTACAACGACGCCGTGAAACTGGCCAAGTTGTGGCGTCTGCCCGATCCGTACTCGGCCAAGGTGGCCGCGGGCAAGCGGCTGCTGGCCGGCGAACCCCTGCCGATCAAGCCGTGACCGCACGGCTGCACCGGCGAACCGGGTTCGAGATCGAGCTGATGGCCCCGCCGGGCCGCAGCCGGCGCACCCTCGCCCGGGAACTGGCCCGCCGGTACGGCGGCTCGGTGCGCCCGGTGTGGCATCACGACAGCGAACCGTCCCTGGTCCCCGGCCTGGGACGGTTCCTGCACCTCACCCAGGGCTTCGAGGTACGCGACGGCGGCGGCGCCCCGCTGTGCACGCTCGTGGACGACGTCACGCTGCTGGCCGACCTGGACCCGCGGGCCCCCGCCCGTCCCGGCTGGTTCCGGATCCTCAGCGACGACCCCCGGCTGACCCGGCTGATCGCGGCGCACAGCGATCCCGGCGGCACCCTCGACGCCGCGCTGGAGGCGACGGCGCGGCTGTGGCGCAGCCCGGTGCAGCGCCACGGCGACGTGTACCGGCTCGACGACCCGGCCGGCGTGACGATCGCGCTGGCCGCCCCGCTGGGCGGGGAACGCGAGCGCCCCTGCGAGATCGTGACCCCGCCGCTGACCGGCGACCACCGGGCCGCGCTGGAGCGGCTGCTCGGCCCGGCCCGCGACCTCGGCTTCACCGTTGCCCGGGAGGCCGCGGTCCACCTGCACGTCGACGGTGCGCCGTTCCGGTCGGCGCCCGCCCTCGCGAACCTGATCCGGCTGTTCGCGCACTGGCGGGAGCCGCTGCGCGCGCTGCTGGGGACAAACCCGGCCTGCCGCCGCCTCGCCCCGCTGCCGCACGCCCTGGTCGCGGCGGCCGACGGCGCCCCGACGTACGGGGATCTGCGCCGGGCGGCGGCCGACGGCGGCCTGACCAAGTTCTTCGACGTCAACCTGACTCAACTGCTGACCGACACCCCGGTGCGGGACACGGTCGAGGTGCGCATCCTGCCCGGGGCGATCGACGCGGACGCCGTGCTCGACCGGGCCGGTGTGGTCGAGCTGCTGCTCGAACGCTGCCTCGACCCCGTACCGTTCCCGGCCGCGCCCGCCGATCCGGCCGCCGCGGTGTCCGCGCTGATGGAACACGCCGCCGGGGTGCTGGCCGCCCGGCCCGGCTGATTCCGCACCGGTGGTGGGGGTCACGGAAACCACCGGAGGGAAATCGTCCGCTGTGGCGGGCCGGGTCCGATAGGCGTGATCGTGTCCGCACGCTGCGTGGATCAGCACCTCATCCAGCGCGTGCGCACCGGTCCCATCCCCCCAACGGGCCACTCCGGCGTTCCCGCCGGGTATGAAGGAGAACTCCCCGATGAATGCTGTGACGATGCGGTTGCGGCAGCTCACCAAACCCGGCGTGACCGCGCGCCTGGCCGTCATGATCCTGCTCGCGTTGACGAGCATCGTGGCCGTGGTGATCTCGTCGCTCGTCACGACCCGCGACAGCCTCATGGCCGAACGCAAGCTGCAGACCCGCCATGTCGTCGAGGCCGTCACCGGCGTCGTCAACGGCTACATCGCCAAGGAGGCCACCGGCGAGCTGACCCGTGAGCAGGCCCAGCGCCAGGCCATCGCCGCGGTGCGGACCCTGCGCTACGCCGGCGACAACTACCTCTGGATCAACGACATGACCCCGCGCATGGTCATGCACCCGATGAAGCCCGAACTCAACGGCCAGGACCTGACCGGCAACACGGACCCGACCGGCAAGCACCTGTTCGTCGAGATGGTCGACGTGGTCAAGGCGGACGGCGCGGGCACGGTCGAGTACTACTGGCCCAAGCCCGGCAAGAAGGACCCGCAGCCAAAGGTGTCCTATGTGCAGGGCGTCCCGAACTGGGGCTGGGTCATCGGCTCCGGCGTGTACGTGGACGATGTGGACGCCGCAGCCGCCGCGCAGGCCCGCACCACGGGCATCGTCGGCGCCATCGGCCTGCTGCTGCTGACGGTCACGGCGTGGCGCATCGTGCGCCGCATCTCCTCGGCGATCGGCCGGATCCGGCGCACCCTGCAGCGGGTCGCCGCGGGCGACCTCACCGCCCGCGTCGACCTCGACGGCAACGACGATCTGGCCCGCATGGCGGCCGCCGTGGACGCCGCCGTGGCCAACAACCGCGCCGCCATCGGGCAGTTGCACGACGCCGCCGAGGCGGTCGCCGCCAACAGCGCCCAGCTGGAGGCCGCCAGCGCCGAGATCAGCACCGTCACCGCGGACACCGCGCAGCAGGCGAAGCGCATGAACGCCACCGCGGAGGGCGTCGCCGTCCAGGTCGGCACCATGGCCAGCGGCGCAGAGGAGATGCACGCGTCCATCGCCGAGATCGCCAGCAGCGCCGCCGACGCCGCCCGGGTCACCGCCGACGCGGTCACCGCCGCGGACTCGGCCAGCGCCACGGTTTCCCGGCTCGGTGCCTCCAGCGCCGAGATCAGCGACGTGATCGCGCTGATCGACTCCATCGCCAAGCAGACCAACCTGCTGGCCCTCAACGCCACGATCGAGGCGGCCCGCGCCGGTGAGCAGGGCAAGGGCTTCGCGGTCGTCGCGACCGAGGTCAAGACGCTGGCCAACGCGACCGCCGAGGCGACCGCGGAGGTCGCCGCGAAGATCACCGCGATCCAGGAGGACACCGGTTCGGCGGTCGAGGCGATCGGCGGGATCACCGCCGTTATCGACAAGATCAGCGACTACCAGATCACCATCGCCGCCGCCGTGGAGCAGCAGGAGACCACGACCAACCTGCTGTCCAGCGGCACCGCCAGCACCAGCGGTCAGGTGTCCGACATGAACGCCGTGATCGGGGAGGTGGCCGGAGCGGCCGGCTCCGCGGCCACCCACGCCGAGCAGGTCAGCGTCGCGGCGGCGGAACTAGCCGAACTGGCCGGTTCCATCCGTACGCTGACCACCCGGTTCACGGTCTGACGGCGGGCGGCGCCTACCGCACCCTCCCCCGTGGGGTGCGGTAGGCGGGTGGTGATGGCGACCCCCCACCCGGGTGGCAGGCCGAAGGTCAGGGGTGAAGACGGCGACCGGCCGGGCCGGGACGGCTACCCTGATGCGCATGTGCCGCAGGGGCCGATGATGAGCAGCGAGGCACGCGCTGGGGAGCCGTCTGCGGACGTCGTGGCCCTGATGGAGGCGGATCCGCACGGCTGCGCGCTCGCGACGGCGGTGCGCGACGCCGGCGGCGGCATCGTGGACTTCACCCTCACCTACCTCAACGAGGCCGGCTGCCGGTTTCTCGCCCGGCCCCGCGCCGAGCTGGTCGGGCGGACGTACCGGGAGCTGTGGCCGGAGACGGTCACGGACGGCACGCTGCCGCTGTACCGGCGCGTGGTGGAGCAGCGGGTGCCGGCGGTCCGGACGGTGTACTACGACCGGACGAACCTGACCGGTCATTTCGAGATCCGGATCGTGCCGTTCGGGGACGGGTTCGTGGCCCGGTTCGTCGACCTGAGCAAGCTGACCATGGGGTCGCAGACCGAGGGCGGAACCCGACTGTACGACGCGCTGGACGCGGCGTTCGACGGGTTCACCCTGCTGCGCGCCGTCCACGACGACTCCGGCATGATCATCGACTTCGTCTGCGACTACACCAACTACATCGGCGCCAAGCTCGCCGGGCGCACCGTCGAGGAACTCATCGGGCACCGCATCGTCGCCGACTTCTCCGGCGATGGGGAGGTGCAACTGTTTCCGTACCTGCGGGAGGTCGCCGAGACCGGCGAGATGTGGCACCAGCAGATCACCGCGCCGAGCACGGCGCCGGTCTGGGAGCTCAAGGCCGTCCGGGTCGGCGCCGGGATCGTCGCGGTGTCGTACCGCGACGTCACCGAGTCGGTGGATTACCAGCGCCAGCTCGAACGCAGCGCGGCCCAGGCCAGGGCGGCGGCGTACTGGACAAGCGCGTTGCAGGCCGTCACCGCCGCGCTGGTCGCCGCGAGCACCGCCGAGGAGGTGTACCAGGCGATGGGCACCGTCGTGCGCCCGTCCGCCCGCGGGCACGGCCTGGCCGTCCTGTTGATCGAGCATGGCCGGCTGGTCCTGCGCTACCACGCCGGGTACGAGGAGCACGTCGTGGACCAGCTCAGCGAGCTGCCGATGACCCACCCCTACCCGGCCACCATGGTCGCGGCCACCGGGCAACCGCGCTACCTGTGCTCCCCGGAGGAGTTCGCCGCGGCCCAGCCCGACCCCATGCGCGCCATCTCCGGTGGCGGCCGCCACGCGTGGGCGTTCCTGCCGCTGAGCACCGCCGGGCAGGTCCTCGGGACCCTGGTGATCGGGTACCGCGAGCCCCGCCAGTTCGACGACGACGAGCGCGCCAACCTGGTGGCGTTCAGCGGCCTGGCCGCCCAGGCGTTGCAGCGGGCCCTGCTCTACGAATCCCAGCTGTCGATCGCCGCGGACCTGCAGCAGGCGCTGCTGCCCGACCCGCTGCCGGCCCTCGACGGTGCCCGCCACGCGGTGCGCTACCTGCCCTGGACACGCGGCGCCGACGTCGGCGGCGACTGGTACGACGTGATCCACATCGACGCCGACCGGGCCGCGGTCGTCATCGGCGACGTCGCCGGGCACAGCTCCCAGGCCGCCGCGACGATGGGGCAACTGCGCAGCGCGCTGCGCGCGTACGCCGCCGACGGGTACGGCCCGGCGGACGTCATGCGCCGCGCCAACGAGCTGCTGCTGCGCTACGAACCGGACGCCATGGCGTCGTGCTGCTATCTGGAAGTCCACCTGCGGGACCACACCGCGATTGCGGTCCTGGCCGGTCACCCGCCGCCGATCTGCTGGGCCGGGGGAACGGCCGAACCGTTGGATCTGGAACCGGGACCGCCGCTGGGCATCCGGCACGCCGAGTACGTGGATGTCACCGTGCCGCTGCCCGCCGGGTGCAGCCTCGTGCTCTACACCGACGGCCTGATCGAGGACCGCCGTTTCACCGTCGACCAGGGACTGGCGGAGTTGTGCGACGCGGTGTCGTCGGCCCCGACGCAGGAACCCGGCGGCCTGCTGGACCACATTGTCCGCGCCAACGTCGGCCCGCACCCCCGGACCGACGACGTCGCGATCCTCGTCCTCACCATCGACCCGGCACCGACCGACAACTGACCGGAGGGCTGCGTCGTCCCGTCATGCCGGTTCGGCCGCGATGATCCGCTGCACCGCCGTGTTTCTTGGGTACGTTCCGAGAAGACGCCCGGTCGTGGCGGGTCCGGTCCGCTGGTAGGCCCTCCACCCGCCGTGCCGGTCCTGGTGGATCCAACCGACAAGGACGCCGTCGAGGCGAACGGCGAACCCGCCAAGCGGGCTGCGGACGAGATCGACCCCAGCGGGGAGGGCCGCGTCGTGCGGCTCCGGGAGACGATCACCAGGTGCCGCGCTCACGCGGAACCCGTCGTGTCTGCCGTGACGATCTGTTTCCGGGCGTACGCGATGAGTCGGAGAGCTGGCAGCGTGCGCATCCGTCCTCCTTGGTCGATTGTGGACGCGGTGCCGACACCCCTCGGGGTCCTGCGCGCCCACCAGTCGCGGTGGTTCACTGGAACCACCGTGGCGCAGCGACGGCAGCGGGTCAGCGTTGCTTCACTGCGGCACGTGGTGCGGCAAACGGTTGCGGCAACCCCGGAAGGGATTCAGGTGGACGGTCTGGACGGTGCCGCCCTGCGGCAGCTCCGAGAGAAGGCGCACGTCAGCCAGGCGACCGTCGCCCGGGAAGCCGGGGTGTCCGTCGGCCATATCAGCCGAGTCGAGACCGGCAGCCGGGCAGTCTCCCCGGCGGTCGTCACCGGCTACGAGAGCGCTTTGAAGGTCCGCCTGCGTGGCGCCGCTGTGCCCCACCGGGAACCGGACGGGGCTAGGCTGGCGTCGTACGGAACCGGTGAGGAAGCGGACACCATGAAACGACGCGCGTTCACCGCCGCTGTCGCCGCGATCGCAGCGGGAGGGCCGCTGGGGGAGCCGGTCAGCAGGGCTGTCGCCGCGCTGGGGTCGGCCACGATTCCCCACCGTGTCGGCCTGCCCGATGTCGTACAGGTGGAGCAGGCCGCCGACATGTTCACCACCTGGGACCTGCGTTTCGGCGGGGGCCTGGCGCGGGAGATGGCCCGTACCCAGCTCCGCTGGGCGGTCGGGCTGTTGCCTGCGCACATGAGCCAGCCGGTCCGTGATCGGCTCAATTCGGCGGTCGGCAGTCTCGCCGAACGCGCCGCATGGTCTACTTTCGACGCCGGTGAACAGGATGGTGCCCGTACCCTCTTCAAACTGGCGTTGTACGCCGCGACCGACGCCGACGACAGCGATCTGCGCGCTCACATCCTGTCCGACGTCGCAACGCAGCAGTTGTACCTCGGATCGCCGCACGAGTGCCTGAAGATCATCCGCATGGCCGAAGGCGACGACCGCGTCAGCCCGGCCGTACGCTTCGCGCTGCACGGCGTCAAGGCGCGCGCGTTCGGAGCCCTGGCGGACGCGGACGGCACGCGGCAGCAGATCGGCCTCGCCGAGGACGCATACGCCGACGTGACTCCCGAGACCACGCCCGAGTGGATGACCAGGTTCCTGAACGACGCTCACGTCGACAGCGTCACCGGCCAGGCCGCGTACTCGTTGGCGGCCGCGACCGGTGCCTTCAGCGACGACGCCGGGGAACGCCTGAGCCGAGCCGTACGCGGCTTCACCGGTGGCCGTGCCCGCGCCGTCGCGCTGTGCGCGACCCGCCTGGCCGCGCTGCATTTCCGGGCCGGGCATCTGGCGGAGGCCGACCGTGCCAGCCGGGTCGCCCTGGCGGCGGTGCCGGGCCTGCGCTCGGCCCGCATCACCAGGGATCTGCGATCGATGCGCGCCGCCGCAGCCCGCCACCCTGGCGCCGGAGCGGTCACCGCCGACATCGACCAGGCCATCGCCTGCGCTGCTTGAGCGCGAAAGGTCGGACTGACGGGGAGGTCCTATCGGGTCAGAGCCATCCGACGGTGGCGGGATTTTCGGCGGCGCGCGGCCGAAAGGTCTGTCCATTGCGTTTCGTGCTGGACCTGTGGCCTGTGGCCTGGACGTTTACCGTCAGCGCTCCATGATCACCACGGAGGGTCGCCCCGATATGTGAGACGGCTCTCAGGCGTCCCGGCCGGTTGCCGATCGCTGTGGCACATGGCCGGGGCGTCCGGTCTCGTCACGGGGGAGCACGGAGATGGCAGGTCTCGCAGGCTGGGTCGGCAACCGCAAGGTGTCGACAAAGGTTCTCACGGTCGCCGCGGTGGCGATCGCCGGCACGGTGGTCACCGGAGCGGTGAGCCTCGCCGGGATCAGCGGCCTGCAGAGCACCCGTACGCAGGAGCTCAGCCGCGCCGTGCCGTACATCAACGAGCTGAACTCGGCCGCGCTCGCCGCCAAGGCGGCGGCCAACGACGAGCGGGGCTACCTGATCGCGGGTGACACGAAGTTCCGCGACGAGGCGCTCGGTCGCCAGAAGACGGTCAACGTGGACCTCGCCGGGGCGCGTTCCCGGGGCACCGCCAGCGAGCGGGCCACCATCGACGAGATCCAGAAGGCGATGGACGCCTGGTTCGCCGCGCTGCAGGCCGAGTTCACCACGTACGAGAGTGACCACGAGGCCGCCGTGAAGGCCGCCTTCGGCCCCAACCGGGAGCTGCGCAAGACGTACGAGACCAAACTGGCGGCCGAGATCAGCCGGGCCAACGACGCGCTGGTCGCGGGCAAGGACTTCGACGCCACCGTACGGGCGACCCGCTGGTCGATCGGCGTGGTGTTCGCGATCGCCGTGGCGCTGGCGGTGCTGCTGGCGCTCTTCATCGCCCGGCAGATCGTCGCCCCGCTGGGCCGGGTGTCGCGGGTGTTGCAGGCGGTGGCCGACGGCGACCTGTCCCACGACCCGGACGTCAACCAGAAGGACGAGCTGGGCAAGATGGCCGACATGCTGCGCCAGGCGATCGGAACTCTGCGCCAGACGGTCACGGAATTGTCCGAGCATTCCACCACGCTCGGCGGAGCCGCCCAGAACCTGTCGGACACCAGCCGGCACTGCGTGACCGACGCGCAGGAGGGTGCCCGCCAGTCCGCGGCGGTGGCCGACTCGGCGGCCACGATGTCGACCAACATCCACACGGTGGCGGCCGGCGCGGAGGAGATGGGTGCGTCGATCCGGGAGATCGGGCAGAGCGCCACGCATGCCGCCGGTGTGGCGGCGCGGGCGGTGGAGGTGACGGCGGACACCTCGACGGTGATCGCGCGGCTGGGTGAGTCGTCGACCCAGATCGGCAATGTGGTGAACGTGATCACGTCGATCGCGGAGCAGACGAACCTGCTGGCGTTGAACGCGACGATCGAGGCCGCGCGGGCCGGTGACATGGGCAAGGGCTTCGCGGTGGTGGCCGGTGAGGTGAAGGATCTGGCGCAGGAGACGGCGCGGGCCACTCAGGACATCGGTCAGCGGGTCGCGGCGATCCAGGAGGACACGGCCGGCGCGGTGGCGGCGATCGCGGAGATCAGCGAGATCATCGGGCGGATCAGCGAGTTCCAGACCACGATCGCGTCGGCGGTCGAGGAGCAGACCGTCACGACCAGCGAGATGACCCGCAACGTCACCGAGGCCGCCTCGGCGGGCGGCGCGGTCGCCCAGACCATCGACGACGTGGCGGGGGCGGTGGGCCGGATCAACTCCCGGGTCGACGGCGCCAGCCAGGCGGCGGGGCAGCTCGCCACGATGTCGGCGGACCTGCGCCGCATCGTGGACCGCTTCCAGCTCTGACCGCGCACCCGGCGTTCCCGAGCGGCGTCTCGTGAACGCCGGGTGAATTCTCTCAGCCACGTGCCGGGAGGGTCAGCCCGCTGCGCTACCTGCCGATCGCTGTGAAACGAGACCGGGTCCATCCGGTCGTCGGTCACGGGGGAGCACGGTAGATGGCAGGTCTGGCTGGGTGGGTCGGCAACCGTAGGGTTTCGACGAAGGTTCTCACGGTCGCCGCGGTGGCGATCGCCGGCACGGTGATCACCGGCGTGATCAGTCTGGCGGGCATCAGCGGCCTGCAGAGCACCCGGACTGAGGAGCTCAACCGGGCCGTGCCGTACATCAACTACCTGAACAGCGCGGCGCTGGCGGCCAAGGCGGCGGCCAACGACGAGCGGGGCTACCTCATCGGCGGGGACGTGAAGTTCCGCGACGAGGCGCTGGGGCGCCAGCAGAAGATCAAGGAGGCACTCGCCGGCGCACGCAGCCTCGCGCAGGGGGCCGACCGGGCCACCATCGACAAGATCCAGAAGGCCACCAGCTCGTGGTTCGTGGCGCTGCAGGCCGAGTTCACGATCTATCCCAGTGATCACGCCGCCGCGCTGACCGCGGCGTTCGGCCCCAACCGGGAGCTGCGCAAGGCGTACGAAGCAATGTTCTCGGCCGAGATCGCCCGGGCGAACAAGGCCCTGGTGGCGGGCAAGGACTTCGACGCCACCGTGACCGCCACCCGGACCTGGATCGCCGTGGTCTTCGCGGTCGCGGTCGCGCTGGCGGTGCTGCTGGCGCTCTTCATCGCCCGGCAGATCGTCGCCCCGCTGGGCCGCGTGTCGCGGGTGCTGGAGGCGGTGGCCGACGGCGACCTGTCCCACGACCCGGACGTCAACCAGAAGGACGAGCTGGGCAAGATGGCCGACATGCTGCGCCGGGCGATCGGCACGCTGCGCCAGACGGTCACGGAGCTGTCCGACCATTCCACCACCCTGGGTGGAGCGGCCGACGGGCTGGCAGAGGGAAGCCGGCAAAGCGTCGCCGACGCGCAGAACGGCGCGCGGCAGTCCGCGGCGGTGGCCGACTCGGCGGCCACGATGTCGACCAACATCCACACGGTGGCGGCCGGGGCCGAGGAGATGGGTGCGTCGATCCGGGAGATCGGGCAGAGCGCCACGCATGCCGCCGGTGTGGCGGCGCGGGCGGTGGAGGTGACGGCGGACACCTCGACGGTGATGGCACGGCTGGGTGAGTCGTCGACGGAGATCGGGAACGTGGTGAACGTGATCACGTCGATCGCGGAGCAGACGAACCTGCTGGCGTTGAACGCGACGATCGAGGCCGCGCGTGCGGGGGACGCGGGCAAGGGCTTCGCGGTGGTGGCCGGTGAGGTGAAGGATCTGGCGCAGGAGACGGCGCGGGCCACTCAGGACATCGGTCAGCGGGTCGCGGCGATCCAGGAGGACACGGCCGGCGCGGTGGCGGCGATCGCGGAGATCAGCGAGATCATCGGGCGGATCAGCGAGTTCCAGACCACGATCGCGTCGGCGGTCGAGGAGCAGACCGTGACGACCAGCGAGATGACCCGCAACGTCTCCGAGGCCGCCTCGGCGGGTGGCACGGTCGCCGAGACGATCGACGCCGTTGCCGCCTCCATGCGGCGGATCACCGCGGGTCTGGGCGACGCCGACCAGGCCGCGGGTCAGCTCGCCACGATGTCGGCGGACCTGCGCCGCATCGTGGACCGCTTCACGCTCTGAGCGTGCGTGATCGGGACGCGGGCCCGCCCCTCAGGGCCGGCCCGCGGCCTTGACCTCCACCGGGATGCCGTTGAGCACGCTGTTGCCCGACAGCGGGTCGATCGCGAACTCGTCGGTGAGCACGTTGCTGTTCACCCCCGGGTGGGCGGCGGCGACCGCCATCCGGGTCCCCGGCAGGTCATGACCCCACCCGTGCGGCAGGCTCACCACGCCCGGCATCACCCGGTCGGTGACCTCCACCGGCGCCGACACCGAGCCGGCCCGCGACACCACCCGGGCGTCGTCGCCGTCGGTCAGCGCCAGCCGGGCCGCGTCGTCGGGATGGATCTGCAGCGTGCACCGGTCGCGTCCCTTCACCAACGCCGGCACGTTGTGCATCCAGCTGTTGTTGGAACGCAGGTGGCGGCGGCCGATGAGGACCAGGTCGTCGCGCTGGCGGTCCAGGGCGGCGCGGAGCCGTTCCACGTCCGCCGCGATCGGCGCCGGGCACAGCTCGACCGTGCCGCTCGGGGTCTGCAGCACCTCCGGGATGCGCGGGCGCAGCGGGCCCAGGTCCACCCCGTGCGGCTCGGCCAGCAGGCGGGCCAGCGACAGCCCGTCGGGCCGGGCACCGAAACCGTCACCGTACGCGCCGGTGCGCAGCGCCACGTCGAGCAGGCGCTCCGCGGGATGCTCGCCGTCCACCATGGCCCGCAGCTCGGCCACCGTACGCTCGGCCGACGGCGCGGCGGCCACGACCCGCTGCAGCGCCTGTTCCAGCATCCGCTCGTGCAGCACCGCCGGGTCGGCGTCGGCGCCCTGGCCGGTGACCAGCAGCGTGAGCCGCGCCAGGATGTCGCACTCGTCCATCCCCCCGCCGTCGGCGGGCAGCACCGGCGGCGAGTACGCCGCGAAGTTGCGCACCGCCAGCGCCAGGAACGAGAAGTCGTAGTGCCCCTTGCGGGCGGCGTCGGTGGGCGGCAGCACCACGTCGGCGTGCCGGGTGGTCTCGTTCAGGTACGGGTCGACGCTGACCATGAAGTCCAGCCCGGCCAGCGCCCGGTCCAGCCGCCCCGAGTTCGGCGTGGACAGCACCGGGTTGCCGGCCACGGTGACGAACGCCCGGACCTGCCCGTCGCCCGGCGTCTCGATCTCGTCCGCGAGCGTGGCGACCGGGAACTCGCCCTTGACCTCGGGCAGCCCCCGGACCCGGCTGTGCCAGCGGCCCACCGTGAACCCCTTGCCGCCGGAGCGCGCGTGCGGGCGCAGGTGCGCGGCCAGCGGGAACATGACCCCGCCGGGCCGGTCGAGGTTGCCCGTGAGCACGTTGACGACGTCGACGAGCCAGCTGGTCAGCGTGCCGAACTCGACCGTGCAGGTGCCGATGCGGCCGTACACCGCGGCGGTGGGTGCGGCCGCCAGTTCGCGGGCGAGGCCGCGGATCCGCTGCGCGGGCACCCCGCACGCCGCCGCCACCCGTTCCGGGGTGAACGGTTTGGCCAGCTCACCGACCTGGGACAGGCCCGTGACATGGCCGGCGAGCGCGCCGAGGTTAACCAGGTGTTCGGTGACCAGCGTGTGCACGATGCCGAACAGCAGGTACGCGTCGGTGCCCGGCCGGATCGCGACGTGCTCGTCGGCGTGCTCGGCCGTCCGGGTCCGGCGCGGGTCGACCACGATGAACCGGCCGCCGCGCGCCTGCAGCGCCTTGAGCCGGCCGGGGAAGTCCGCCGCGGTGGCCAGGCTGCCGTTGGACTCCCACGGGTTCGCGCCGAGCATCAGCAGCAGATCCGTACGGTCCACGTCGGGCACGGGGATGGCCAGGGGGCTGCCGTACAGATAGCCGCAGGACACGTGCTTGGGCATCTGGTCGACCGTGCTGGCGGAAAAGATGTTGCGGCTGCCCAGGGCACGCAGCAGCGGCGAGAGGTAGAGCCCGCCGGCCATCGTGTGCACGTTGGGGTTGCCCAGGTACACCGCGACCGACTGGGGGCCGTGGCGCTGCAGGATCGGGCCGAGTCCCGCCTCGATCGCGCGGAACGCCTCCGCCCAGCTGACCTCCTCGTGCCGCTCGCCGCGGCGCACCAGCGGGCGGCGCAGCCGGTCCGGGTCCGCCGACAGCTGCCCGAACGTGGCGCCCTTGGGGCACACGAAGCCGTGGCTGAAGACGTGCGCGGAGTCGCCGCGCGCCGCCACGATCCGGTCGTCGGCGACCGTGAGCTCCAGGCCGCAGGCCGCCTCACACAGCGGGCAGGTCCGGTACGCCGTACGGGTCTCGCCGGGCATGGTGTCACCAGCCTTCCGGGCCGCCACACCGCGGCCCACGCCTTGTTACCCGCGGGTATCGTGCCACGGCCGGGCGGGGGTGTCACCAGCCGGCCGCATTCCCGACCTCGCGGCGGGGGTCAGACCGTGCCGGGACGGCCCCGCAGCGCCTGGCGTCCCCAGCGGTCGACGCAGTAGCTCAGCGCGTCGTCGAGGGCCAGTTCCCGGGTCGAGTTCCCGACCCGCACGTACAGGGTGACCGGCTGGCCCTTGCCGGGCCGCAGGAACACCGGGTGCGCGGCGGGCGGGGCGGTGACGACGCAGACGTCGTGTCCGTCCACGGCGGCGAAGCTGACCTGGATGGCGGCGCAGGCGGGAGCGCCGATGCAGGCGATGAGCATGTCGCGCAGCCACAGCTCGAAGTAGTCCCGGTTCGGCGCCTTGATCAGCGGATAGTCGTCCTCGATGCCGGTGATCGTGCCGTCGTCGGCGACGCCGATCAGCAGGATGCCGCCCTCGGCGTTGAGGAATCCGGCCACCGACTTGGCGATGACCTGCTCGACGCGTTCGTCGCGCTGCCGGGTGTGCCGGTTGTAGCGGGCCGACGACTTGAACTCGATGTGGTGGGACTCGCCACCGGCGATCAGCTCGGGCACCGTCCCGCGTGGCAGCCGCCGCCGGGCCTGCCAGCGTTCCATCCCCAGTAGTGCCGCCACGGTGACGCCGACCGCGACCGCCCCGGCGACCACCGGCAGCTGACGGTCCGCGCTGCGCCCGACGCCGCCGACGACGCTTCCGCAGGCCGCGCCGAGCAGCCCGGCGACGACGGCGTCGGACCAGGACAGGCTGATCCGGCTGCGCAGCACGAGACGTCCCAGCGCGCCCAGACCCAGTCCCAGACCGATCGCGACGAGAATCGCCCACGTCTGGTACGCCATGATCCCCTGACCTCACGACTCGGACAGTGATCATCCTGTCACGCTGCGGCGTGCGGCGGGGGCGGCTCGCCCGGGCCACCCGCCAGGGGTCGGGCACAATCGCGGGGTGACACGAACGCAGGGTGACGCCCAGGCGCCACACCAGACGGCCTCGCTCGACCACTTCACCAACCTGTACCTGGCCAAGGACGACCCGTGGGACACCGCGACCAAGTGGCACGACCAGCGCAAGTACGCGGTCGCCGTGGCGAGCCTGCCGCGCGAGCGGTACCGCCGCTGCTACGAGCCGGGCTGCTCGATCGGGCTGCTGACCCGCCTGCTGGCGCCGCGCTGCGACGAGATCCTCGCGGTCGACTGCGTCAGCGCCGCGGTGGAGCAGGCCGCCGGCGCGGTCCGCGAGTTTCCGCACGTCCGGGTCCGGCAGGCGATGCTGCCCGCCGACCTGCCGGACGGCACGTTCGACCTGATCGTCGTCGGTGACCTGCTGTACTACCTGTCCGCCGGGGACCTGCGCGCCCTGCTCGACGGCCTGTTCGACCGGCTGGAGCCGGGCGGTGACCTGGTGGCGGTCCACTTCCGCGACCGGCAGGGCGGCAACTACGACGGCTTCAACGTGCACGAGACCCTGGCCGCGCGGCCGGGTCTGCGGCGGCTGGTCCACCACGAGGACGAGTGGTTCGTGCTGGACGTGCTGCGCCGCGAGACCCCCGAGACCTGAGCGGCCCGTCCGGTCGTGCACCCTCGGCCGCCGGGCGCAGCGGCGCACCCTCAGGCGAGCGGCCAAGCGCTGAGATGGTCGTACGTCGGTTGCGGGCCGAGGTGGCTGCGCACCAGCACCATGCTGTCGACCGACCACTGCGGACCGTGGTATCCGGCCAAGTCCTCCCGGTCCGCCGCGACCTCGGCGGGGTCCAGCCTCTCGCCCGGCCGGGCCACGGTCAGGTGCGGCTTGAACGGCCGCTCATCGTAGGGCAGCCGGTCGCGTTTGAACTCCCGCCGCACCTGCTTCGACAGCCGCTGCACCGCGTCGAGGTCGCCGTCCACGCCCACCCACAGCACGGTGAACCGCCCCCGCCCGAACCGGCCGCCACCGGACAGGCGCAGCCGGGGCGCACCAGACCCGGCCGCCCGCCAGCCGTCCGCCGTGCGCCGCAGCGCCTCGGACACCGCCGGGGCGCGCTCGTCGGGCACCTCGCCCAGGAACGCCAGCGTGACGTGCCAGGTCTCGCGCCGGGCCAGCCGGATGTTGACGCCCTGCCGTGCCGCCGCGCTCACCCGCAGCCCGTCGAGCCGCAGCGCCAGGTCGTCGCACACCTCCGGCGGCGGGTAGGCCGCGACGAACAACCTCATGGCAGCACAGTACGGCTCAGGTCGGCGACGCGGGTTTCCCGCTTGTGGTGGGAGGTCCACGTCCACCGGTCGACGCTGGCAACCGCACCCGTCCGTGGGTCGCCCCATGGGGTGAGTTCGCTGGTTCGGTCGCCGTCACCGGCGCGGTCGTTCGTAGCGTCGGCCCCGTGCCGAAGTCATTGTTGATCATGGCGACCGTGCTGCTGCTCGCCGGTCCTGCGGCGGCCGTGGCCACTCCCGCCGCCGCTGCCGCCGGGCCCGCCGCGGCCACTCCCGCCACCGCCGGGCCCGCCGCGGCCGGGACCGCCCGCCGCTCGGTGTGGCATGTGGTCGCGCCCGGCGAGACCATGGCCGGGATCGCCGCCGCCAACGGGCTGCGGGTCGCCGACGTCGGCCGGTGGAACCAGATCGTCCCGCCCTACCCGGTGCACGTGGACGAGACGTTGCGGCTGACCCCGCCGACCTCCCGCATGCCGAGCTGGCGGACCCGGGTCGAGCCGGTCACCCCCGAGTCCGTGAGCTGGAATCCGGCCTACCGGTGCCCTGTGCCGCCGCAGGACCTGCGCCGGATCTGGGTGTCCTACATCGACTTCCGCGGTGAGTACCACGACGGCAGCATCGTGATGCACAAGAACCTGGTGACGCAGACCCAGCAGGCGTTCGCGACGTTGTTCCGGTGGCGCTTCCGGATCATGGCGATGGCCCCGCTGTGGCTGAACCTGCCGGGCCAGACCGACACCAGCATCGCGACCTCCGGGTACGCCTGCCGCCGCGTCGCGGGCAGCCGGGTCTGGTCGCAGCATGCGTACGGCGTGGCGATCGATCTCAACCCGCTGCAGAACCCGATGGTGCGCGGCGCCCTGCTCGACCCGCCCGCCGCCGGGCGCTGGGTACGGCGCAACCAGTACCTGATCGGCATGGTGCACGCCGAGGGCGCGGTCCGCGCGCTGACCGGCAACGGGTTCGCCTGGGGCGGGCGGTGGCGCACCCTCAAGGACTACCAGCACTTCAGTACGACCGGCCGGTAGCCGGCCGCTCGGGGCATGGGCGCACCATGACTCCCATCGGGGTAGGCACCGCCGCGAAACGTACCCGTCATATTGACCTCACCGGAAGTGATTGAGCAGTATCGGGCGGTGATGCCCCTTGGTGGGCCGGAAGACCTCGAAGGAGGACGGCATGCGCCCACGGTTCCCGTCGCCGCACCACGTCGTCCGGCGTCGCGTCGCGGGTCTCGCCGCGGCCGTGCTGGCGGTCTCCCTCGGCCCCGCGCAGGCGACGTCGCGGCCCAGCGCGCAGACCGTCACCGTCGCCGCCCAGCAGCCGGTCTACCGCGCCGCCGAGGGCGGCCAGGCGGCCGTCGCCGTCGTCGTCACCACCTCGGACGGCAGCCCCCTGGCCGCCCCGGCGTCGGTGCGCTACGCCACCGGCTCCGGCACCGCCACGGCGGGGGTGGACTTCCCGGTGACCGACGGCACCCTCACCTTCCCCGCGGGCAGCGCGTCCGGCTCGGCGCAGCGGTTCACCCTGGCCGTGCCGCGCGACGGCGCCGCCGAGACCGCCGAGACCGTGCCGGTGAGCCTGCGCGCGGCGGCGGGCGCGACGGTGACCCGGCAGCCCGTCGTGATCATCGACGCCAACGGGCTGCCGTACCTCGACGCCGGGCTCGGCGTCGAGCGCCGGGTGGCCGACCTGCTGGGCCGGATGAGCCTGGCCGACAAGATCGGGCAGATGACCCAGGCCGAGCGCGCCGCGGTCGCCAAGGACCCCAGCCTGGTGGCGCAGTGGCGGCTGGGCTCGGTGCTGTCCGGCGGCGGTTCCGTGCCGACCCCGAACACCCCGGCCGCGTGGGTGCAGCTGGTCAACACCCTGCAGTCGTACGCCCTGAGCACCCCCCTGCAGATCCCCATGATCTACGGCATCGACGCGGTGCACGGGCACGGCAACGTGTCCGGCGCGACGATCTTCCCGCACAACGTGGGGCTGGGCGCCAGCCGCGACCCGGCCCTGGTGCAGGACGTCTACCACGCCACGGCCGCCGAGGTGCGGGCCACCGGCATCCCCTGGAACTTCGCCCCGTGCCTGTGCGTCTCGCGCGACGAGCGGTGGGGCCGCGCGTACGAGAGCTTCGCGGAGGATCCGGCACTGGTGGCCCGGATGGCCACGGCGGTGGACGGGCTGCAGGGCCCCGGCCGCTCCCGGCTGGCCGCCCCGGACGGCGTGCTGGCCACGGCGAAGCACTACGCCGGGGACGGCGACACCGAGTACGGCACCGGCTCCGGCAACTACACCATCGACCAGGGCGTCACCGTGACCGACCGGGCCGACTTCGCCCGCGTCGACCTGGCGCCGTTCCGGGCCGCGGTGCGCGAGCACGGCGTGGGCAGCGTGATGCCGTCGTTCTCGAGTGTGGACTGGACCGCCGACGGGGTCGGCAACCCGGTCAAGATGCACGCCAACCGGGAACTGATCACCGGGGTGCTCAAGCGCGACATCGGGCTCGACGGATTCCTGGTCTCCGACTGGGAGGCCATCCACCAGCTGCCGGACCCGGCCGCCCCGGCGGGCGAACCGAAGCCGACCGCCGGGCAGGTCCGCGCCGGGGTGAACGCGGGCACGGACATGTTCATGGAACCGCACACCGCCGCCCGGTTCCAGCAACTGCTGCGCGACGAGGTCACCGCCGGGCGGGTGAGCACGGCGCGGATCGACGACGCGGTGCGGCGCATCCTGCGCGCCAAGTTCGCGCTGGGGCTCTTCGAGCATCCGTACGCGCCCGCCGACCGGCTCGGCGAGGTCGGCAGCGCCGCACACCGCGCGCTGGCCCGGCGGGCGGCCGCCCAGTCCCAGGTGCTGCTGAAGAACCGGGGGCACGCCCTGCCGCTGCGCCCCGACGCGCGGATCTACCTGGCCGGGCGTACCGCCGACGACATCGGCAACCAGGCCGGCGGCTGGACGCTCGACTGGCAGGGCCGCTCCGGGGCCGCCTTCGCGGGCACCACGATCCTGGCGGGCATCCGCGAGGTGGCGCCCCGGGCCACCGTCACGTTCAGCGCGGACGCGTCCGCCCCGACCGCGGGCGCCGACATCGGCGTGGTCGTGGTGGGGGAGACCCCGTACGCGGAGGGGTACGGCGACGTGGGCGGCCCCGCCTGCACCTGGTGCACCCCGCCGCAGGCCGAGCCGAAGTCGCTGAGCCTGCAGCCGGGCGACCGGGCGGTGGTCGACAAGGTGTGCGCCGCGCTGCCCACCTGCGTGGTGCTGCTGGTCTCGGGCCGCCCGCAACTGGTCACCGACCAGCTCGGCGACATCGACGCGCTGGTCGCATCGTGGCTGCCCGGCGGCGAGGGCGCCGGGGTGGCCGACGTCCTGTTCGGCCGCCGCCCGTTCACCGGACGGCTGCCGATGACCTGGCCCCGCACCGCCGACCAGGTGCCGATCAACGTGGGCGACACCGACTACCGGCCGCTCTTCCCGTACGGATGGGGGCTGCGCACCGATCCGGGCCGCGACCGGGTCGCCTCGGCCGGGGGCGCGAACCCGGCCCCGACGCTCGCCGCGCTGCTGGCGCCCGGCCGGTGGCAGCCCGACGCCACCCTGCGCGCCGACGCGGACACGGTGGATGTGGCGCGGCGGGCGCTGACCGCGCCGGGGACCACCGCTGCGGGGCGCGACGCGGTGCTGTCCGTGCTGCGCGACGCCGCCCAGGCGCGGGCGGAGGCCGGGGGCGCACCCCCGCGGTGGGCGGCGCTGATCGCCGACGCCGACCACGCGGAGGCGACCGGCGCGCCCGGCCGCTCCGGCGCCCTGCTGGCCCAGGTGATCACCGGATAGCCGGGCCGGTGCCTCCCGGGCATCAGGACGGGGCGCCCACCCAGACGGTCTTGAGGTTGCAGAATTCGCGGATGCCGGCCGCCGACAGCTCCCGGCCGTACCCGGAGTCCTTGATCCCGCCGAACGGCAGCTGCGGGTACGAGGTGACCATGCCGTTGACGAACACCGCCCCCGCCTCCAGGTCGGTGATCAGGCGCTCCTGCTCGGCCGGGTCGCTGGTCCAGGCGTTGGCGCCCAGCCCGAACGGCGTGGCGTTGGCCAGCGCGACCGCCTCCCGGTACGAGTCCACCCGGTACACCGCGGCGACCGGGCCGAACACCTCCTCGGCGAACATGCGCATCTCCGCCGTGACGTCGGTCAGCACCGTCGGCGGGTAGAACCAGCCCGGTCCGGCGGGTGGTTCGCCGCCGCAGCGCAGCGTGGCGCCCCGGCCGACCGCGTCGCGGACCAGCGCGTCCACGTCGCTGCGGCCCTGCCGGGTGGCCAGCGGCCCCACGTCGGTGCCCGCGGCCGCCGGGTCACCGACCCGCAGGCCCGACATGTGCGCGACGAACCGGTCCACGAACGCGTCGTACACGTCGGTGTGGACGATGAACCGCTTGGCCGCGATGCACGACTGCCCGTTGTTCTGGCAGCGGGCCGTCGTGGCCACCTGGGCGGCACGGTCCACGTCCGCCGAGGGCAGCACCACGAACGGGTCGCTGCCACCCAGCTCCAGCACGGTCTTCTTCAGCGCCTGCCCGGCCCTGGCGGCGACGGCCCGGCCCGCGGCCTCGCTGCCGGTGAGGGTCGCCGCGCGGACCCGGGGATCGCTCAGCACGTCCGCGACCGCCTCCGACCCGATCAGCAGGGTCTGGAACGCGCCCGCCGGGAAGCCCGCGCGGGTGAACAGCTCACCCAGGTACAGGGCGGTCTGCGGGACGTTGGACGCGTGCTTGAGCAGGCCGGTGTTGCCCGCCATCAGCGCCGGGGCGGCGAAGCGCATCGCCTGCCACAGCGGGAAGTTCCACGGCATGATCGCCAGCACCGGACCCAGCGGCTGATACCGGGCGTACGCGCGGGCCGCGCCGACCGCCCCGGCGTCGGCCTGCTCGTCGGCGAGGAAACCCTCGGCGTGCTCGGCGTAGAACCGGCAGGCCGCCGCGCACTTGAGCACCTCCGCCCGGGCGGCCGGCAGGATCTTGCCCATCTCCAGGGTGACCAGGGCCGCCAGGTCGTTCTGGTCGGCCTCCAGCAGCTCCGCGGCCCGGCACAGCCACGCCGCCCGCTGGGCGAATGTGGTGGCGCGCAGCGCGCGGAAGGCGCTCACCGAGCGGGCCAGCGCGGCGTCGATCTGCTCGGCCGGCATCGGGTCGAACTCCTTGATTACCTCGCCCGTCGCCGGGTTCGTCGTCGCGATCGCCATCCGGCACACCCCTTCCCCTCGTCGCCGGGTTGCCTACCCGTGCCCCGCCGCCAACCTGTGGAGTTCCCCGCTGGGCCGTTCCCATTCGACACCAGCGCGGATCGCCGCGCCCGGCCGGGTGGGGCGGCGAGTCCCCGCCGCGATCGAGGCGCGGGCGCGGGACAATCTGCGCGCGGACGCGGTGAAGGGCCGATCAGGGGCGGCGATGCTGGAAGGCGTACGGCTGGTGGATCACCACTGTCACGGCGTGGTGCGCGGGCCGCTGGACCGCGCGGCCTTCGAGCTGCTGGCCACCGAGTCCGACCGGCCCGCCCCGCCGGGATGCACCACCCTCGACTCGCAGCTCGGCTTCGCCATCCGCCGCTGGTGCGCCCCGCTGCTCGGGCTGGCCCCGCACGCCCCCGCCGAGGACTACCTCGCACGGCGCGACCAGCTCGGACCCGCCGAGGTCAACCGGCGTCTGCTCGGCGCGGCCGGGGTCGCCACGTTTCTGGTCGACACCGGCTTCCGGGCCGGGGACCTGCTGACCCCGGCCGAGCTTGGCGCGGCGGCCGGTGCCTCGGCGGCGGAGGTGGTCCGGCTGGAGGCCGTCGCCGAACGCGTCGCCGAGGGCGGGGTCAGCGCCGACGGCTTCGCCGCCGCGTACGCGGACGCGCTGGCCACCGCCACCACGGACGCCGTGGCGGTCAAGTCGGTGCTGGCCTACCGGCACGGCCTGGACATCGCGCCGGAGCCACCGACGGCCTCGCAGGTCCGGACGGCCGCCGGGCGCTGGCTGCGCCGGGCCGAGGCCGCACTCCCGCCCGGCCCGCGCGACGGGAGCCCGGGTGATGGGAGCCCGGGTGATGGGAGCCCGGGCGCCCGGGGTCTGCGGCTGGACGATCCGGTGTTGCTGCGGCATGTGCTGTGGGCCGGGGTGCAGCGCGGGCTGCCGGTGCAGATCCACACCGGATTCGGCGACCCCGACCTCGACCTGGCCCGCGCTGATCCGGCGCTGCTGACCGGCTTCCTGCGCGCGGTGGCCGACCGGGACGTCGCGATCATGCTGCTGCACTGCTACCCGTTCCACCGGCAAGCGGGCTACCTCGCCCAGGTTTTCCCGCACGTGTACCTCGACGTGGGGCTGGCGCTCAACCACGTCGGCGCGCGGGCGCCCGCGGTGCTGGCCGAGTCGCTGGAACTGGCCCCGTTCCACCAGGTGCTGTACTCCTCGGACGCGTTCGGGCTGCCCGAACTGCACCTGCTGGGCGCCGCGCTGTTCCGGGAGGCCCTCGCCGAGGTGCTCGACGGGTGGGTGGCGGCGGGCCGGTGGTCGGGCGCCGACGCGCGCCGGGTGGCGGACATGGTCGGCGCGGGCAACGCCGCACGGGTGTACCGGCTGGGCGACTGAGAGGAGCGGAGCATGTTCGCGGACCGGATGGGCGAGGGCGGCGCCACACGCGCGGAGGAACTGGCCGGACGGCTGCGCCTGGACGGCGTGCACGGCGTGGTGCTGCCGTACGTCGACACGGCCGGGGTGACCCGGATCAAGACCGTGCCGGTCGCCCGGCTGCCCCGGGCCGCCCGCTGGGGCGTCGGGATGTCGCCGGTCTTCGACGTCTTCCTCAGCGACGACTCGATCACCGCCACGGACCGGCTGGGCGGCCCTGACGGCGACCTGCGCCTGGTGCCCGACCTGGATCGGCTGACCGTCCTGGCGGCCCAGCCCGGCTGGGCGTGGGCGCCGGTCGACCGGTACACCCAGGCGGGGCAGGCCTGGCCCGGCTGCCAGCGCGGCTTCCTGCGGGCGATGACCGAGCGCGCGGACGCCGCCGGGCTGGGCTTCACCATGGCGATCGAGGTGGAGTGGGCGCTCGGCCGGGCGGGCACGGACGAGTTCGTCGCGGCCTGCGCCGGGCCCGCGTACGGTGCGACCCGGCTGGTGGAGTTGAGCGACTACGCCCGGGACCTGCTGTCCGCCCTGGACGCTCAGGGTGTCGAGGTGGAACAGCTGCACCCGGAGTACGCCGACGCCCAGTTCGAGCTGTCGGTCGCGGCCCGTGACCCGGTGGGCGCCGCCGACGACAGCCTGCTGGTACGCCAGACGATCCGGGCGGTGTCGCACCGGCACGGGCTGCGCCCGTCGTTCGCCCCGTCCGTGCTGGCGGGCCGGGTGGGCAACGGCGGCCACGTGCACCTGTCCGCCACCCGCGACGGCCGCAACCTGTTCACCGGTGGCCCGGGTCCGCACGGGCTGACCGCCGAGGCGGAGGCGTGCGCGGCGGGCATCCTGGACCTGCTGCCCGCGTTGCTGGCGATCGGCGCGCCGTCGGTCGCGAGCTACCTGCGGCTGGTGCCGTCGCACTGGGCGGGGGTGTTCGCCTGCTGGGGCCACGAGACCCGGGAGGCGGCCCTGCGCCTGATCACCGGGAACGCGGGCGCGGAGGACTCGGCGGCCAACCTCGAGGTGAAGTGCGTCGACCTGGCCGCCAGCCCGTACCTGCTGCTCGGTGCGCTGATCGGCGCGGCGCTCGACGGGCGGCGCCGGGAGCTGCGGCTGCCGCCGCCGGTTACCGGCGACCCGGCCCGGTTCGCCGCGGACGACCTGGCCGGGCGGGGGATCCGGCGGCTGCCGACGAGCCTGGACGAGGCGGCCGACGCCTTCGCCGCCGCGCCGCCGCTGCGGGAGGCGCTGGGTGATCTGCTGGCCGACGCGGTGCTGGCGGTGCGCCGGGCGGAGGCGCAGCGCCTGCGCGGTGCGTCCGACGAGGAGGTGGCGGCCGCGCTGCGGTGGATCTACTGACCTGTCTTGCCGGATATCTTGTTAGGCAATATATTGTGGTCATGGCTGCCAGGGCGATGACCGAACCCGCGTTCTTCATCCTCACCGCGCTGGTCGACGCGCCCCGGCACGGCTACGGCATCGTCGGCGAGGTCGTCGACCTGTCCGGCGGCCGCGTCCGCCTGAAGATCGGCACGCTGTACGGGGTGCTCGACCGGCTCGTCGCCGACGGCCTGGTCGAACTCGACCGCGAGGAACCGCACCAGGGCAGGCTGCGCCGCTACTACCGGCTCACCGACTCGGGTCTCGACGCGCTGAGCACCGAGGCGACCCGGCAGGCCGCCAACGCCGAGGCCGCCACCCGGCGGCTGGGCGCACACCGCGCCGCCACCGCAGGAGGAATCGGATGAGCAGTCTGCTGGAGCAGCGGTACCGCACGGTGCTGCGGTTGCTGCCCGCCGACTACCGGCAGGCCTGGGGTGACGACATGGTGGCCTCCTTCATGCAGGCCGCGTACGCCGCCGCCCCCGAGGACCCCGAGGGCGTGGAGATCAGCCGGCCGAGCTTCGCCGAGGCGGCCAGCATCGCCGCCCTGGCGCTGCGCCTGCGCCTCGGCGGGTCCGGCGCGGCCCCCCGCCCGTTCTCCTGGGGCGAGGCGGTACGCCGCGTCGCGCTGATCGGGCTGCTGGCCCAGGCGGCCGGCGCGCTGTCCGGCGTCATCCTGCTGACCTGGGCGCTCAAGCAGCTGCCGGGCGCCATGCCGTTGCCCGACGCGACGCCGGCGTTCGGGGGCAACCGCTGGCTGGCACTGTGGAGCTTCACGGTTCTGCTGTGGCTCCCGGCGTACCTGTCGGCGGTGCACGGCCATCACCGCGCGGCCCGCCTCCTGGCCGCGGTGGCCTTCCTGCCCGTGCTGGTCGGCGGCGTCCTGACGATGACCGACGCGGCGCAGGGCGGGGTCACCGCCACGCGGGTGGCCTGGCTGGTCTTGCCCGCCGTGCCGCTTCTCGCCCTGGCCGCCTTCGGCCCGGACGCACCGCGGATGCGCACCCGGCCGTGGCTGATCGCGCTGCCCGTCGGCACGGTGGTCCTGGTCGCCGTCGGACTGGCCGCCCAGCCCTGGCCGGGCCGGGAGCAACTGGTCCTGGCGCTCGCCGACTGGCCCGGGCTGTGGTCCGCCGGGGTGACGGCCGCCGCCGTGGCCTGCCTGAGCGTCGGACGCCGCGACCGCCTGCCGGTCTGGCCGCTGGCCCTGGCCCTGCTGGTGCCGCCCGTGCTGGCCCTGCGGGTGATCACCGTGCTGGACTACGTACGCATGGGCGCCTACACCCACGACACGGCCGTGGCGGTCACGATCGGTGTGATCCAGAGCGTGGTGCTGGTGACGGTCGGTGCCGTGCTGGCGGGCACCGCCGCCCACCGGCTGCGCCGCCTGCCCGCCCCCACGGACACCGCCCACCACCACACCGCCGCGACGACCGGCTGACGGCATCCCCCGCGAACCGGTGGGAAATCGTCTGAAAGGATCCAACGTGGACGACACCCACCCTGTTGCGGACCCGCCCAACCCCCGGGACCCTGATCCGGCCCTGCGCTGAATTGGGCGGACGCCGCAGCGCCAGGAGAGGCGGCGAGCGCGATGCGTGAGGACTTCCAGGACGAACTCACCCGGGTCAACCGCACGCTGGTCACGATGGCGAAGGCCGTGCGGGAGGCGATGCGGCAGGCCAGCAGCGCCCTGCTCACCTCCGATCACACGATGGCCCAGCAGGTGACCGCCCGCGACGCCGAGATCGACGTGCTCTACCGCGTCGTCGAGGACCGGGTCTACGACCTGGTCGCCCGCCAGCAGCCGGTCGCCGGTGAGCTGCGCAAGGTCCTCACGGCGTTGCAGGTGGCCGCCGACCTCGAACGCATGGGCGACCTGTCCGTACACGTGGCCCGCGCCGCGCTGCGCCGGCACCCGGCGCCCGCGGTCGTGCCGGAGCTGGCCGACCTGTTCCGCGAGATGAGTACGGTGGCCGACGGGCTGGCCGCCAAGATCGTCTCGGCGCTGGCCGACCAGGACGCGGTGCTGGCCGCCCAGCTCGACCGCGACGACGACGCCATGGACCACCTGCACCGGGAACTGTTCAGCGTCATGCTCAGCCCGCGCTGGCCACTGGGTGTCGAGGCGGCCATCGACGGCGCGCTGCTGGGTCGCTACTACGAGCGGTACGCCGACCACGCCGTCAACGTCGGCCACTTCGTGGTCTTCCTGGCCAGCGGCAAGGACGACTGAACCCCGGCAACGATGTGGAGTCCGGGTCAGCAGTGAACCCGAACTCTTCAAGATCGGCGACTCTCGACGACCGCCGCCACCTGTCGGCGGTCGTCGGGCAGGCGGTGGGTGAGGCCGCGGGCGTCGAGCAGTTGCAGCAGCGGCACCGCCACCCGGCGGGTGGTGTCCAGCGCCTGCCGCGCCGCGCTCAGCGTGAACGGCTGGGGCAGCCCCGCCAGCACGCCCGCCGCCCGCTCCGGCGTTCCGGCCCGCAGCACCACCTGGTCGGCCAGCCGCACCACCAGCCCGGCACGCACCGCCGCGGCGAGTTGCCTTGCTCCCAGGCCCAGCTCGGCCAGCCGGTGCGCCTCCGGCGCCGCGTACGGCCGCCCGCCGAGGTCCGCGAACGCGGTGTCGACGAGTGTGACCAGCTCCGGCGGCACCCCGGCCGTCCCGGCGGCGACCCGCCCGCCCCGCACCACCAGCGGCGGCTGGACCAGGGCGCCGACCAGCGCCCGGTCCGGCAGGCCGAGCAGGTGCCGCAGCGCCTCCGCCGGAATGCCCGGCTCCCACGGGCGCTGACCGGCGTACCGGTCCACCTCCTCGGCCAGCCGCTCCTGCAGCCGCGCCCAGTGCCGCCGATCCACCAGCCATTCACCGGCCGCCACGGGAGCCTCGACGGCGCCGGCTCCCGCCATCGCAGGACCGGCCTTCGCGCCGGGTCTCGTCATCGCGCCGGGTCTCGCGTCGGGTCTCGTCATCGCGCCGGGTCTCGCGTCGGGGGACTCACCCGCGGGTCGTTCGTCGGCGCCGGGCACGCCCATCGCGGCCAGGTCGGCGCGGCGGGCCAGCAGGCGGCGGCGCAGCTCACCGGCCAGATCGGCGGTGCCGTCCATCCCGGACAGTTGCGCCGCCCGGGCCGCCGCCGCGCCGCGCCGGGCCAGCCCCGGCGGCGCGACGTCGAGGACGGTCACCCCGCCCGCGACGTACCGTCGGCCCGGGTCGCGCAGCAGCGCCCGGTCGCCGATGCGCAGGGGCAGCGCGCCACCGAGCCGCAGCCGCGCGGTGTCGGCCCCGAGCGGCCGCACCCGGACCGGTACGGCCGCCGCCCCGGTGTGCAGCGTCAGCGTGGCGGGCAGTGCGGCGACCGGGCCGCCGTGCACCCGTACGTCGATCAGGTCGGTGCCGCGGAACCGGCCGGGGGTCAGCAGCGCGCCGCCCCGGCCGACGGCGGCGCGTTCGACGCCGCGCAGGTTGACCGCGACCCGGGCCACCGCGCCCACCTCGTCCACGGGTACGCCGAGCGCCTGCAGCCCGCGTACCCGCACCGGCCGGTGCGCGCCGGTGAGTTCCAGTTCGTCGCCGGTGCGCAACCGCCCGGCGCCCAGGGTGCCGGTGACCACCGTTCCCGCGCCCTTGATCGTGAAGGCCCGGTCGATCCACAACCGCACCGGCGCCTCCCGGTCCGGCTCCGGCAGCCGGGCCACCAGCCGGTCCAGCGCGGCCCGCAGCTCGTCCAGGCCCGCGCCGGTGACCGCGCTGACCGCCACCGCCGCCACGGTGCCCAGCGCGGTCCGGCCGATCTCGGCCCGCGCCTCGGCGACGGCGGGCCCGGGGTCGGCGAGGTCGGCGCGGGTCACCACCAGCAGCCCGTGCCGGACCCCGAGCGCGTCGAGCGCGGCCAGATGCTCCGCGGACTGTGGCATCCAACCCTCGTCGGCGGCGACCACCACCATCGCGGCGGGCACCGGGCCGACCCCGGCCAGCATGTTCGGCACGAACCGTTCGTGGCCCGGCACGTCCACGAACGCCACCGTGGCGCCCGAGGCCAGTGTCGTCCAGGCGAAGCCCAGGTCGATGGTCATGCCGCGGCGGCGTTCCTCGGCCCAGCGGTCCGGTTCCATCCCGGTCAGCGCGCGCACCAGTGTGGACTTGCCGTGGTCGACGTGCCCGGCGGTCGCGACGACGTGCACCTCAGCGCCCCGCCACGGCCCGTACGGCGGCCACCAGCGCCGGGTCGGCGTCGGGGGGCACGCAGCGCAGATCCAGCAGCAGGCGGCCCCGCTCGATGCGCCCGACCACCGGGGTGGCGCCCTGGCGCAGCGGTGCCGCGTACTCATGGGGCAGCGACAGCGCCCACGACGGCAGCTCGGCCTCCGGCGCGCCGCCCCCGCCGACCACCGCGACGGATTCGACCACGGTGACGTCGATCCCGGCCGCGGCGAGCGGCGCCCGGGCGCGTTCCGTGCGCGTACGCAGGGCGCCCGGATCCGCGCGCAACGCCCGCCAGGTCGGTGTCTCCGGTCCCGTCACGGTGGCCTGCAACGCGGCCAGGGTGAGCTTGTACACCCGCAGCGCGCGGGCCAGCGGGTGGCGGCGTAGCCGCTCGACCACCGCGCGTTCGCCCAGCAGCAGGCCCGCCTGCGGGCCGCCGAGCAGCTTGTCACCGCTGGCGATGACGAGGTCGGCGCCCGCGCGCAGGGTGCTCGCCGCGTCCGGCTCGTCCGGCAGCAGCGGCTGCGGGGCCAGCAGGCCGGAACCGATGTCGGCGACCACGGGTACGCCGAGCCCGGTCAGCCCGGCCACCTCGACGGCGCCGGTGAAGCCGCGCACCACGAAGTTGGACGGGTGCACCTTGAGGATGAAGCCGGTGTCCGGGCCGACCGCGTTGGCGTAGTCCGCGCGGGTGGTGCGGTTCGTGGTGCCCACCTCGCGCAGCCGGGCGCCGGTGGACACCAGCAGCTCGGGCAGCCGGAACCCGTCACCGATCTCGACCAGCTCGCCACGGCTCAGCACGATCTCGCGGCCCGCGGCCAGCGCGGTCGCGGCGAGCACCAGCGCGGCCGCGCCGTTGTTGACCACGTGCACGTCCTGCGCGTCGGGGACCGCCGCCGCCAGCGCGGCCAGCGCCGAGCGGCCCCGGCGGGCGCGGCGTCCGGACGCCAGGTCCAGCTCGACGTCCGTGTGACCGGCGGCGGCCGCGACGGCCGCGCGGGCGGCCTCGGACAGATCTGCCCGCCCGAGGTTGGTGTGCAGCACGACGCCGGTCGCGTTGAGCACCGGCCGCAGCCCGCCCGGCGTGGGCGGCAGCGCCGCCACGGCGGCGTCCGGGACCTGCTCCGGGGCCAGCTCGCCCGCGCGGGCCCGCTGCTGGGCCGCGGCCACGGCCGCCCTCACCGGGGTACGGCCCAGCCGCGCGACCGCGTCGACCAGGCGCGGATCCGTCAGCACCGCATCGGTACGCGGCACCCGCCGTCGCGGGTCCACCGTGGCCTCCGGCACGCGCCGCCTCCTTCACCGCCGAGGCGACCGGGCGTCCGCCTCGGACAAACCGTAGCCGCGGCGGCGCGTGGGTCCGGTACCGCCGGGCCCGCTCAGTCGTCCTTGATGCCCGCGACGATCGCGGTCAGGTCCGCGGTGCGCTGCGGCGTCCACCCGTCCGGCGGGGCGATGGCGGCCCAGGCGTCCACCGGCGCCGCGCCGTAGCTGTGCCCGTGCCCGGCGGGCACCCCGGTGGAGAACGCCATGTCCGCGGTCACCTGCCAGAACGTCACGAACGGGTACCAGCGCATGGCGGGGGACACGTCGCCGCCGCGCGGCTCCGCCAGCCAGTCGGGCCGGTTGACCATCAGCTTCGGCGACCACCACACGATCGGGTCCGACGGGTGCTGCAGGTACACCACCCGTGGGTTCTCCCAGGCGTCCGGCGGGTTGGCCAGGTCGGTTGCCGGGTCACCGGCGAAGCGGACCGTGGCGCCGTGCTCGTAGACGGGCAGGATCTCGGTGCTGCCCGGGTCCCGGTCGGCGACGTACTCGCGCCACAGTTCGTTGCGGTTGGGCGGGCCGGTCAGCAGCATCCCGTCGACCCGGTTGCGGATGTCGTCCGCGCCGCCGAACGCGGACTCCGCACCGAACGAGCCGAGGCTCTCGCCGAACACCAGCAGCTTCGGCCGCTGGTTCAGCGGCAACTTCGACCATTCGCCGTACACGGCGTTGAACAGGTCGCGGCCCGCCGCCCGGGCGCGTTCCTTGTCCACCAGGAACGAGATCCAGCTCGGCAGGTACGAGTACTGCATGCTCACCATCGCGGTGTCGCCGCCGTACATGTACTCCAGCGGCTCGATCGCCTGCTCGTTCACCCAGCCCGTACCCGTCGTGGTGATCACGACCAGGACCTCGCGGTCGAACCCGCCGGTGCGCTGCAGTTCCCGGACCGCCAGGGCGGCCCGGTCCCGGGAGTCCGCGGCCGAGTCCAGCCCGGCGTACACCCGGATGGGGTGACGGACGCCGAGGCCGCCGAAGGCCCGCAGCTCGTCGTCGCTCGGGCCGCCCGAGACGAAGTTGCGGCCCTGCTTGCCCAGCGACGCCCAGGACACCACGGAGCCGGGGCCGCCGGACCGTGTCGGATCCTGCGGCGCGGCGACACCCGGCTCGGTCTCGCCGTTGATCTCCTTGAAGCTGTTGTCCGTGACGGTGAACAGCCCCTGCAGCACCACCCCGTTGAACACCCCGAGCGCCAGCGCGATCACCACGAGGCCCGCGATCACGGCGGCGGTGGACGCCGGGATCCACCGGCCGAGCAGCCGCCCGGCGGCGCGGGCCCCATCTCGCAGCAGCCGCATCAGCCCGACCAGACCCGCGCCGGTGAGCGCGGCGATCGGCAACACCACGAGGAACCCGGGCTGCGGCGGCGGGTCCATGCCCATCAGCCGGTAGACGTCGTGCTGCCAGCCCGAGCCGAGGAACATCATGACCACCACCGCGATCGCGGCGAGACCACCGAGGACCTGCCAGGCGAACCGCTCGGGGTGCGGCAACGGCCGGTTGACCAGCTTGCCGGCCAGCCACGCCGCCAGCACGCCCAGGCCGTACCCGATCGCCGCGGAGATCCCGCTGATCAGGCCCTGCAGCACGAACCCGCGCGGCAGCAGCGACGGGGTCAGCGACAGGCAGAACAGCGTCACCGCCCCGACCGTCCCGACGAAGCCGTAGTGCCACCGGTGCAACAGCCGCCACCACCAGCCACGTCGCGGCGCCGCCGGCTGTGCGGACTCCGCCTTGGTTTCCGTACGGGGTGTCGCGGCCGTCATCGCGTCCTCGCCCTCCTCGGTCCTGCCATGCCCGCCCTCACCGCGCCACCACCGCCGTGACGAGGACGCCCAGCCCGTTGATCGCCCAGTGCAGTCCGGCGGGGGCCAGCAGGCTCCCGCTGCGCCGCCGCAGCTCGCACAGCACGGCGCCGGCCGCAGCGGTGAACAGGACCGCCCCCAGCACCGCCAGCACCTGCCCCGTCCGGCCGCTACCGACGAGCGCGGTGACCGCCGGATTGACCTTGTTGAGGCGCAACGACGGCATCACGTGCCACAGCCCGAACAGCCCCGACGACACCAGCGTGGCCAGGGTCGGCCCCCGGGCGACGCGCACCAGCCCCCACAGCACGCCCCGGAACGCCACCTCCTCGAACAGGACCGTGCCGAGCGGGATCACCACGAACGCGGTCAGCAGCGCCGCGCCGGGGCCGTTGTCGTAGCGCTCGTCACGGAACGCGTCGCGGGTGGCGGGCAGCAGGGCCGCGACGACGTACACCGCGGCGACGGCGGCCGCGCACACCCCGGCGTACGCGGCGCCGCGCCGCCAGGAGTCGCGGCCCAGGCCCACGTCGTCCGCGCTCAGGCCCGCGGCACGGGCCCACAGCAGCAGCAGGAGGGCGCCGACGGGTCCGGCGACCAGCATCGAGTGGGCCGGCCCGTACCGTCCGATCAGGGAGACGGCCACCATCAGCGCGACAGCCCCGGCCACGGCGGGGGCGATCGCCACCCGGCGGGTCGAGGGCTGGGCTGTCATGCGTCAAGCCTGGTTGCGGCCGGGTGCGGCGGGATCACCCCCGCGGGATGATTGCCGCGCCCGCACCCTGGTGACCGCCGCGGGGCGGACGCGACGAGCCGCCCGGCGCGGTGCCGGGCGGCTCGTGGTGCTGCGGGTGGATCAGGCGATCTTCACGTCGAAGATCTTGTTGGCTGCGAGGGCCCTGAACGCGGTCAGGCTGCTGGGGGTGGAGTCGACCGCGATGTTGCGGTCGCCTTCGTTGTCGGCGGCGGTGTCGAAGTAGACGACGGCCTTGACCTTCGGGTGCAGGGTCAACTCCGGAAGCACGGTGTTGAACGCGGCGGACTTGTCGGT
Organism: Krasilnikovia cinnamomea; assembly: GCF_004217545.1. Classification (NCBI taxonomy): domain Bacteria; kingdom Bacillati; phylum Actinomycetota; class Actinomycetes; order Micromonosporales; family Micromonosporaceae; genus Krasilnikovia; species Krasilnikovia cinnamomea. The sequence continues at coordinate 7,165,335 of NZ_SHKY01000001.1, read as the reverse complement.
GGGGTACTTGACGCGGTGGTACATGCCCCACTCGGCCAGCATGATGGGCTTGCTGGGGTGGTTGGTGACCGACCAGTCGTAGAAGCCCAGGCCGCCGCCGGTGGGCTGGCGGTCGAGGAGGTCACCGAAGTCGCCGTAGTGGTAGTAGCCCTTCTCGACGCTGACGTAGGAGTCCAGGCCGATCCAGTCGACGACGTCGTCGCCGGGGTAGAGGTCCTTCCACCAGGACTGGGCCATCCACTTCTCGTTGCCCATGTAGGCCAGCACGTTGATCGCGTTGGTGACGCCGTTGGCGCGCAGCCGCTCGATGACGTGGCGGTACATGTTGGCGTAGTCCTTGGCGGTCATCCCGGACCCGGCGGTGGGGTTGACGTCGTTCTCCGGCTCGTGGTGCAGGGCCAGGTAGAACTTCTGCTGGTAGTTGGCCTTGACGTACTTGGACCAGTTGTCGATGCGGGTGTCCTGCTGCCCGGCGGCGACCTTGGCCCAGGTGGTGCCGTAGGCGACCTTCCAGTTCAGCAGCAGCACGCGGGGCTTGGCCGGGTCCTGGGTCATCGCGATCTCGGCCTTGGTGGGGAACTGCTCGTCGCCCTTGTGGTAGGTGTGGAAGATCGCCGCGGTACGGCCGGTCTTCGCCTCCCAGTCCTTGAGCGCCTGATCCCGCGGCGTGCTGGTGAAGCCACCGGCGGCGGCACCCCACAACACACCACAGCTGGGCACCAGCAACGCGTCGGTCACGCACTCCTGGGTCGGCGGCGTGGTGGGTGGCGTGGTCGTGGGCGGCGTGGTCGTCTGCGCGCTGGTGGTCACGGCGAGCTGCGGGCCGCCGGCCTTGTTCTCCGCCGAGCGCAGCCGCGTCACGTCCTTGGCGGACGAACGCAGCGCGAACGCGTACGTGCCGGGCTTGGTGACCACCTTGCTGAGGTCGAGGCTCAGGTCCTTGCCGGTGGCCTTGATGGTGCCGACAGTCGCGCCGATCGCCGGCGCGGTGGCCGCGGACAGCTTCTTCTCGGTCCACCCGGTGTTGGTGACCCGGCTCACCGTGAGCGACCCGGACGGCAGGCTGTCGGCGGCCAGCTTCAGCTGCGCGCCGGTGACCTTGGTGCCGGCCGGCACCACGAACTTCAGGTAGCCGACCTTGGTGTCCCTGCCCAGCTTGCCGACGGCGATCTTCTCGTCCTGGCCGAACACGGTGGTGCGGCGTGCGCTGGAGGTGTAGGCGTCGTCGGTGGCGGCCAGCTTGAGCTGCTTGCCCGCCGGTGCGGCGTGCGCGGTCATCGGGGCGGACAGCGCGGCTGTCGTACCCGCCAGCACCGCACCCACCACGGCAACGGACTTCTGCACCTTCCTGCGGTTCACAGTGAATCTCCCCCGTCGGTCCGGCCGCTTGTCAGCCGGGCACGTGAACGAGATTCCGTTTGCGCCGGTGCGCCCTGCGGTCCCGCACGGGTGCCGCCAGGTTGCGTCTCATACCTTCAGCCGGTCACGCCCCCCAGCCGGCCTGGCGGCCGTCATCGAACGGGCACCGTGGTCACCGCCGCCTTTCGCGCGCCCGGAAGCGTGTCGTGTGCGAGGGTGCCACCGTGACGACGACACGGCTGACCCAGTACGCACACGGCGGTGGCTGCGCCTGCAAGATCCCGCCCGGGGAGTTGGAGGCGGTGGTCGCCGGGCTGACCGGCGAGTCGGCCCCGGCGGGGGCGGGGGAGTTGCTGGTCGGGCTCGACGACGGCGATGACGCCGCGGTGGTCCGCCTCGCGGGCGGTACCGCGATCGTCGCCACGGCCGACTTCTTCACCCCGGTCGTCGACGACCCCTTCGACTGGGGCCGGGTAGCGGCCGCCAACGCACTCTCCGACGTGTACGCCATGGGCGGTACCCCGGTCGTCGCCGTGAACCTGCTGGCATGGCCCCGCGACGTGCTGCCGATGGACCTGGCCGCCGAGGTGCTGCGCGGTGGCCTGGCGATGGCCCGCGAGGCCGGCTGCCACCTGGCGGGCGGGCACAGCGTCGACGATCCGGAACCGAAGTACGGCATGGCCGTCACCGGCATGGCCGACCCGCAACGGCTCATCCGCAACGACGCCGGGACCGCCGGCACCCCGCTGACCCTGACCAAGCCGCTGGGCATCGGTGTGCTCAACAGCCGCCACAAGGCCACGGGCGAGGCGTTCCCGCAGGCGGTCGCCGCGATGACGGAACTGAACCGGGCCGCGTCGGCGGCCGCGCTCGCCGCCGGGGTGGTGTGCGGCACGGACGTGACCGGGTTCGGGCTGCTCGGCCACCTGCACAAACTGGCCCGGGCCAGCGGCGTCACCGCCCGGCTCGACGCGGCCGCGGTGCCGTATCTCGAGGGGGCCCGGGACGCGTTGGCCGCCGGGTACGTCAGCGGCGGCACCCGCCGCAACCTGGACTGGGTGCGTCCGTACGCGGACACCGCCGGGGTCGCCGAGCAGGAGCTGCTGTTGCTGGCCGACGCGCAGACCTCGGGCGGGCTGCTGGTGGCGGGCGAGCTGCCCGGCCATCCCGTCGTCGGCGAGCTGATCCCGGCCCGCGCGGACGGCGTGACCCTGATCGTGCGCTGACCGGGCTAGACCGGGTTCTCCGATTGTGTGCCCGCGATGACGCGGTTGCGTCCGTCGCGTTTGGCGGCGTAGAGGTTGCGGTCGGCGGCGGCGAGGGTGGCGGTTTGGTTGGGTGGTGAGGTTTCGTCGGCGGTGGCTGCGCCGATGCTGACGGTGACGGGTAGGCCGCCGGTGATGTCGTGCCAGTCGTGTCCGCCGATAGCTTGGCGGATGTCGTCGAGGATGGTGGTGGCGGTGGTGAGGGGGGTGGCGGGGAGGGCGAGGAGGAATTCCTCGCCGCCGAGGCGGGCGACGAATCCGTGGGGGACGGCGGCGGTGAGGCCGATGTTCAGGAGGTGGGCGACCTGGATGAGGACCTGGTCGCCGGTGTCGTGGGAGAGTTGGTCGTTGATGCGTTTGAAGTGGTCGATGTCGGCGATGGCGAGGGTGAGTTCGGGGTCCTGGGTGATCAGGGTGAGGAGTTCCTCGTCGGCGTAGCGGCGGTTGTGGAGGCCGGTGAGGGGGTCGCGGCGGGCCTGTTCGCGGAATCGTTCGGCTTGTTCGCGGGCTTCGGTGGTTTCGAACATGGCCTGCCGGGCCTGTGCCTGGGCCTCCCGCTCCCGTGAGCGCAGGCCTTCCCGGGCCGCGAAGAACACTTTCAGCTCAGCGAACGCGGCGGCGTTGTCGCCGCGGGCGGCGTGCAGGTCGGCCTGTTCCTTGTGCACCTGAACCAGCAAGGCGTGCAGCCCGAGCTCGGCGCCCAGCTCACGGCAGGCGTCCAGGCTCTCCTGCGCGCGGACCAGGTCACCGAGGCCGCGCCGGGCCTGGGCAAGCGTGAGCTGGTAATAGGCCAGGTCGCCGACGTGCTCGACAAAGCCGGCCTCGTACCGGGTGATGCAGGTGAGCATCGTCTGCTCGGCCGCGGCGTACTCGCCGTTGGCGGTCTGCACCTCGCCGACCGTGTGCAGGGTCGGGGGATCAAGCGCAAGACCGTGCGCGTCGGCATTCGCGATCATCCGGCCGATGACCTCGCGGGCGCGGACAAGATCTCCACATTCGTGTTCGTAGGAGGCCCAGTTGTTGAACAGGATTCCCAGCAGCTCCCACTGCTGCGTCTTCCGGGCGATCTCCTCGGCCTGCCGGTAGCGCAGCCGTGCCGCGTCCATCGCGCCGGTTTCCGCCAGGGCGTCGCCCAGCCTGGCCCGATGCCAGACCTGCATGAACACGGTGGCGGTCTCGTCGAGCAGTTCGACCGCGCTGACCGAGTGTTCCAGCATCTTGGCGGCGTCACCGGAATACTGGTGAATGGTCGCACCCGCGGCGTAGGCGCGGGCCTCCAGCCGGCGCTCGCCGTGCTCGGCGGCCCACTGCTGGACGTCGTAGATCACGCGGGCGACCTCGGTGATCTCGCCGATCCGTACGCCCATGCGGGCGCGACACAGCCGGGCGCGCATGACCAGGCCGTCGTCGCCCAGCGCGGTGGCCTGTTGCTCCAGCTCGACGGCGGCGGCGAGGGCGGCCGCAGCGTCGGAGATGAACTCCTCCTCCATCGCCAGCAGGGCAGCCGACAACGCCTCGGCATCCAGCGCGCTACCGCCCATCGATCCACCCCCGGCCAGTCCTCTTCCTTCTCCCATCGGCCCCGGACAGCGACCGCTGAGACCGTGCGTCAGCCTGGGGGATCAGTCGGCCTGGTACCCGGCGGGCGGGCGTGAGCCGTAGGGTGGGTCTCATGGGCAGACGTTGGAACGAGCTCAGCCAGGGACAACGCGGGTTCATCATCCTGGCGGCGGTCGCCGAGAGCGCGATCAAGGCGGCCATGCTGATTGATCTCAAGCGGCGCCCCGCCGATCAGGTCCGGGGGCCGAAGTGGCTGTGGGCCTCCAGCGCGCTGGTGAACTCCGCCGGGATCCTGCCCGCCGCCTACTTCATCGTCGGCCGCACACGGTAGGTCAACCGGGCCGCTGTTCCACCTTGTCCGGCCAGATCGGGGCGGACCAGCCACCCGTCCGTTGCCGGCAGTCGACCCGCAGGTATGTGGGCTGAATATCCTCCGAGAGCCAACGCACACCGATGACCAGTTCGTCGGGCGGCGGTTCGATCCACGTCCTGATCGTCAGCCGGGAATGGGCTTCGTCGGCGCCCAGCGTCCAGATGCTCAAGCCTTCGTCCTCCACATTCCAGGTGAGTGACCGGAACTCGCCAGGCGCACCCGATCCGTACGAGATCGCGGGATCGGCGCGCTGTGGATCCGTGGCGCCGCGCAGCGGCCGTTTCTCGGCGCCGGGCTGGCGCAGCAGGAACTCGGTTTCGATTTTGATGCCCTCGTCGTAGCCGACCATCGACCGGAGCAGGATGGCGGCGCTGTCCGACCTGCCGAGAACGGCGTCGGACCGTAGAAGCGTCCCGCGCGACGCCGGCGGTGGGTGTTCGGTGATGCGAACGTCCTGGTTGGGCTCCATTGGGTGCACGATAGAGCCTATGGGCGGTAATAGGAGGCCCCGCCAGCCGTCCGGATGAGGGCTGCCGGGGTCTGTGGATCAAGTGCAGACGCCGGGCGGGTTGTAGCTGCTACCGCTCGTGGTGCCGCCGGTCAGGCTTCCCGAGATGGGCGATGATGAGCTGCTTCGCTGCCAGGTGTAGTAGACGACTCCATAGTCGCTGTACGTGTAGTGATAACCGCACCGCAGGCCCGTCCTGAAGAAGTGGGCGGTGCCCTCGCAGGTGCACCACGTGAGCGCGTACGCGCAGCTCAACCGGGGTGCGGGCAAATCAGCGGAGGCGGACGGGAATCGAACCCGCCCGGCCCGGATACCGGGCCGCACCGGTTTTGAAGACCGGGAGGGGCACCAGCCACCTGAACGCCTCCGCGCACGACCCTACCGTCCGCGCCCCCGGCAGCACGGAGATGATGTGGCCGCGGCGGGCTGGAAACGCAATCGCCCTCTCCGGCGAGTGACCGGCCATCCGGACCGGCGAGCCGGGGCCGTCGACGACAAGCGCGGGTCAGGGCTCAGGCCTGCGCTGCGCCAGGCGTTCGCGCTGCGGCACGACCGTGTACTTCGGATCGCGGGCCGAGGCGACACCGCCCTCGAAGATGCCGAACCGGGTCAGCACCGACGCCCCCAGCAGCGACAACCCCGACAGGGCGGACACCACGCGGCTGCGACGGCCGAGCAGCCCACCGGCGACCCCGAGCGCGGTCAGCACCCGGCCCGCCCGCAGCAGCCGGCCCGGCCGCCCCTGCGCGTACGGTTCGCTGAGAATGCCCTTGGTGGTCTCCACCCGGTGCGCGCCGTAGAGCTCCAGCGCCGCGCCGAGCACCGCGAGGCGGCGCGCGGGCCCGGCCTGCGCGCACGGCGCCGCGATGAGACCGACCCCGGCGCCGCTGGCCAGGGCGCTGCCCGCGAACACGAACGGAAGTTCCGGGTACGCCGCATGCCAGCTCGGCGTCGCCGTGTCGGCCAGCAGCACCGCCGTGTACGTGGCCAGCGCGGGCGCGAGCGCGGCGGCGCCGTACCCGCCGGCCGTGCCCACCGGCGGTAGCAGGCGGCGGGCCGGTCCGAGCGGTCCGCGCGTGGGCAGCAGGGGCGCCGCCTCGGCCACGGCGGCCGTGCTCGCGGCCGCCCCGAACGCGGTGAGGATCCACGTGCCCATCGACATCGGCGAGGTCGGCTTCGCGACCCGCAGCATGTGGTGGAACCGGTCCGGGCGGCCGAGGTCGTTGATCAGGAAATACGTGCTGGCGCCCAGCGCACCCAGCGCGCTCAGGCGTCCGGCCCGGCGCAGGGCTGGCCGCCCGGTGGCCTGCCCGCCCGCCGCCAGCAGCGCGGACCCGGCGGCGAGGCCGCCGGTGAACAGGTACGCGGCGATGTCGTGACGCCACACCGGCGCCTTGACGATCGGCCTGCCGTAGTACGAACGGAACTGGGCGGGCGGCACCATCGACCGGTCCCCGCCACCGCGTCGCGCGTCGCTGCCGCGCGGGTTCACGGGCGCCGCCGGGTGGCGAAGGCGACCAGCACCGAGGCGACCATGGCGGCGGCGGCGACCCCGGCCTGCTTCCACATGGCGGGCAGGTCGCGGGTGCTGACCACCGGGTCCGGCGGCAGGCCGTACACCTCGGGTTCGTCGAGCAGCAGGAAGAACGCGCCGTCGCCGCCGACCCCGTCGTCGGGGTCGTTGCCGTACAGCCGGGCCTCGGCGACGCCCTGGTCGTGCAGGGCCGTCACCCGCCTTGCGGCGCGCTCGCGCAGCTCGTCCAGCTCGCCGTACTGGATGGACTCGGTGGGGCAGGCCTTCGCGCAGGCCGGGGTCTGCCCGTCGCCGATGCGGTCGTAGCACAGGGTGCACTTCCAGGCGCGGCCGTCGTCCGCCCGCTGGTCGATGACCCCGTACGGGCAGGCGGGGATGCAGTAGCCGCAGCCGTTGCAGATGTCCTCCTGCACGACCACGGTGCCGAACTCGGTGCGGAACAGCGAACCGGTGGGGCACACGTCGAGGCAGCCCGCGTGGGTGCAGTGTTTGCACACGTTGGACATCATCAGCCAGCGGAAGTCCGTGCGGGGCGCGTCGGGGGTGCGCCCGGGGAGGTCGCGCTGCGGCATGCCGAGGAACTGCGGGCCGGGCCGTTCGGCCGCGGTGTCGGGGGGCGTGCCGGGCTGTTCGATGAAGGCGACGTGCCGCCACGAGTTCGCGCTCAGCCCGCCGGTGTTGTCGTATGACCGGCCGAGCAGGTCGAAGCCGTCGTCGGGGACGTGGTTCCACTCCTTGCAGGCGACCTCGCACGCCTTGCAGCCGATGCAGACGCTGGTGTCGGTGAAGAAGCCCATCCGGGGCGGCGCGTGCACCCAGCCGGCGTCGGGTGCGGGGTCCAGCGGTCCGTACAGTCGGTTACTGCCCATCGTCGGCGTCCTTGGTCACGATCGGGGTGTGGTGGTCGGGTGTGAGCCCGGCCCGCCGCCGGTAGTCACGCACCAGGTCGAGCAGGGCCGGGCCGGTGGGGCGGCGGCCGGGCCGGATGTCGCAGGTGCCGACCTTGCTCTCCTGGATCAGTACGTTCGGGTCCAGGGTGATCCCGAACAGGTCGTTGGCCGAGTCGCCGGTCACCAGACCCTCGCCGCCCCAGTGGTACGGCATCCAGATCTGGTGCACGGTCCGGCCCTCGATGCGCAGCGGCACCAGCCGTTCGGTCACCAGCACCCGCGCCTCGATGGCCGCCCGCGCGGTGACCACGTGCGCCCAGCCCAGGTGCGCCAGCCCGCGCTCGGCCGCGAGCTGCGGCGACACCTCGACGAACATCTCCGGCTGCAACTCCGACAGGTACGCCAGTTGCCGGCTCATGCCGCCGGCGGTGTGGTGTTCGGTGAGCCGGCTGGTGCTGAACACGTACGGGTACACCTCGGTGTGGCGTTGCGGCGGGCTGGGGTTGAGCGGGTTGTCCGGCCGCTCGTACGTCTTGCGGGTGGGGTTGGCCTGCTGGGTGTAGAGCGGGTTGCGCACCACCGACTCGACCGGCTCGTAGTGCGTGGGCAGCGGGCCGTCGATCAGGCCGCTGGGCGCGTACAGCCAGCCTTTGCCGTCGCCCTGCATGATGAACGGGTCGTCGCCCGCGATGGCCGCGACCCCGCTGGCGCCCGGCGGGGGCCGGTACGACGGTGGCTTGGTCTTCTCGAAGTCGGGCACGTCGTAGCCGGTCCACGCGCCGGCCCGGGGATCCCACCACACGTACTTCTTGCGTTCGGACCAGGGCTTGCCGTCGGGGTCGGCGGAGGCGCGGTTGTAGAGCAGCCGCCGGTCGGAGGGCCACGCCCAGCCCCACTCGCGGGCTACGTAGTCCTGTTCGGTGCGGGGTCTGCGGCGGGCGGCCTGGTTGACGCCGTCGGCGTAGACGCCCGAGTAGATCCAGCAGCCGCAGGCGGTGGAGCCGTCGGCGGCCAGGGCGGTGAAGTTCGGCAGCGGCGCGCCGCTCGCCACGTCGTACCCGTTGATCTCCTTGAGGATGGCGTCGGCGCTGGGCTCGTCGCCGCGCGGGCCCTGCAGCGGGTAGTCCCAGGCGAGGTTGCGGACGGCCTGGTCGCGGGGGGCGGTGGAGTCGGCCAGCCGGTCCCGGACGAGGCGGCCGAGGTGGTAGAAGAACCACAGCTCGCTGCGGCAGTCGCCCGGCGGCTCGACCGCCTTCTCCCGCCACTGCAGCAGCCGCTGGGTCTGGGTGAAGGTGCCCTCCTTCTCCACGTGCGACGCGGCGGGCAGGACGAACACCTCCGTGCGGCACTGCTGCGGCACGATCTCGCCGGTGGCCACCTCCGGGCCGTCCTTCCAGAACGTGGCGCTCTCGATGAGGAACAGGTCGCGCACCACCAGCCAGTCCAGGTTGGCCATGCCGAGGCGCTGGGCGCGGCCGTGCGCCGAGCCGACCGCCGGGTTCTGGCCGAGCAGGAAGTACCCCTTGATCTTCCCGTCGATCATGTCCAGCACCTGACGGTACGTGCCGTGGTCGCCGGTGAGCCGGGGCAGCCAGTCGAAACCCCAGTCGTTGTCCGCGGTGGCGGCGTCGCCGAAGTACGCCTTGAGCAGGCTCACCGCGAACGCCTCGGCGTTGGCCCAGAAGCCCTTCTGCCGGGGGTGGCGCATCGCGTCGATCCACTGCCGGAACGTCGCGTGCCGCTCGTGGTGTGGCATCGGCAGGTAGCCGGGCAGCAGGTTGAACAGCGTCGGAATGTCCGTGGAGCCCTGGATGCTGGCGTGCCCGCGCAGCGCCATCACCCCGCCGCCGGGGCGGCCCATGTTGCCCAGCAGCAGCTGGATGATCGCGCCGGTGCGGATGTACTGCACGCCGACGGAGTGCTGGGTCCAGCCCACGGAGTACACCAGGGCGGTGGTGCGTTCCCGGCCGGAGTTGGCCGTCCACGCCTCGCACACCGCCAGGAACTGCTCCTGCGGCACCCCGCACACCTGCTCCACCACCTCGGGGGTGTAGCGGGCGTAGTGGCGTCTGAGGATCTGGTACACGCAGCGCGGGTCCTGCAGGGTCGGGTCGCGGGGCGCGTCGGCGGGGATCGGCGGGCCGTGCGACTCCTGTTCCAGGCCGGACGCGGTCTCCCGGTCGTCGTGCGCGTCGCCGGGTTGCTGACCGTGCTGCTCCTGCCCGGCGTACGTCCAGGTGCTCTGGTCGTAGGTGTGGGTTTCCGGGTCGTATCCGGAGAACAGGCCGTCGAGGTCCTCTGTGTCGCGGAAGTCCTCGCTCACGATCATGGACGCGTTCGTGTACGCCAGCACGTACTCCCGGAAGTCCTTCTCGTTGCTCAGGATGTAGTTGATCACCCCGCCGAGGAAGGCGATGTCGGCGCCCGCGCGCACGGGCACGTAGCGGTGCGCCAGCGCGCTGGTCCGGGTGAAGCGCGGGTCGATGTGGATCACCGTGGCGCCGCGGTTCTTCGCCTCCACCACGTACTGGAAACCCACCGGGTGGGCCTCCGCCATGTTGGAGCCCTGGATGATGACGCAGTCCGCGTTCGCCAGATCCTGGAGGAATCCGGTGGCCCCGCCACGGCCGAAGCTGGTCCCCAGACCGGGGACGGTGGCGGAGTGTCAAATGCGTGCCTGGTTCTCGATCTGGATCGCCCCGAGCGCCGTGAACAGCTTCTTGATCAGGTAGTTCTCTTCGTTGTCCAGGGTCGCGCCGCCCAGGCTGGCGAAGCCCAGCGTGCGGTGCAGCGCTCGGCCGTGCGCGTCGGTGTCCTCCCAGGTCGACTCACGGGTCGCCAGCACCCGGTCGGCGATCATCCGCAGCGCGGTGTCGAGCTCCAGCTCCTCCCAGTCGGTCCCGTACGGCCGCCGGTACAGCACCTTGCGCAGCCGCCGGTCGCTGGTCACCAGGCTCTTGCTGGCCGAGCCCTTGGGGCACAGCCGGCCCCGGGAGATCGGGCTGTCCGGGTCGCCCTCGATCTGGGTGACCCGCCCGTCCTTGACGAAGATCCGCTGCCCGCAGCCGACCGCGCAGTACGGGCACACCGAGCGGGTCACCGAGTCCGCGGTCTGCGTACGCGGGCTCAGCGCCCGGGTCCGGGGCGACTGCGCCGCCGCGCCCCGGCCCAGCGGGTCGGTGCCGGTCAGCTGCCGGTACACCGGCCAGTCGCGAATCCACGTGCGCAGACCCATGCACCGACCCTAGATCAGATCGCGGTGCCCCGCACGGCGGCGCCCGGCGCGGCTGCACCGTCAGTGGCTGCCGAACGCCTTGCCCAGCCCGGTCAGGTCGATGGACTGCCGGGCCGACTCGGGCACCAGGTTGACCAGCGGGCGCATGGCCTCCAGGGCGGTGAGGATCTGCCGGGCCACCCGCTCCACCGGCTGCATCGCGTCCACCGCCACCAGGATGCCGCGCTGGTCGTACCAGTCCACGATCGGATGGGTGACCTCGTGGTAGATCGCCAGGCGGCGGCGGATGACCTCCTCGGTGTCGTCCGTGCGGTGCTGCAGCGCGGCCCGGGCCAGCAGGCGGCGGACCAGTTCGTCGTCGTCGGCGACCAGGTGCAGCGCGACGTTCGCGGTCATGTCGAGGGTGCGGGCGATCTGGTAGATGGCCCGGGCCTGCGTCATGTTGCGCGGCATGCCGTCGAGCACGTACCCACGGCCCTGGCGCTTGGCCTCCTCCACCGCGCCGCGCACGATGTCCAGCACGATCTCGTCCGGAACCAGCTCGCCCCGGTCGAGGCAACCCTGCACCGCCCGGCCCAGCGGGGTGCGGCGCGCCACATGGTCGCGCAGCAGATCTCCGGTGGCGATGTGCGGCACGTCGAAGTGGGTGGCGATCAGCGCCCCCTGGGTGCCCTTGCCCGCTCCGGGGGGCGCGACCAGCAGGATCCGCATGACGTCGTCCTTCCCCGGTGCGCTCGCCCCGGATCATAACGGTCGGGTGCGAGGGCGCCGGGCATTCGCCGACCCGGCCGCAAATTGTCTGACGTGTAGGCGAGGGTGGTGGCACGATCGGCGCACCGATGTCCCGCGGATCGACGGGACCGATCCGAGGAGGACCGTTGACCACCCCCAGTCTCACCCAGGCGGAGGCCGAACGCCGCGCCGCCCTGCTGCGGGTGCAGGGCTACGACATCGCGGTCGACCTCACCGACCTGCCCACCGGGCCACAGGTCCGGTGCGTGTCCACCATGACCTTCACCTGCACCGAGCCCGGCGCCGAGACGTTCGTCGACTGCGCGGCCGCGGTCGTCGCCGCCACCCTCAACGGTGCGCCGCTGCCCCCGGCCGCCCACGGCCGGATCACCCTGCCCGACCTCGCCGCGCACAACACCCTGCGGGTGCAGACCGTGCAGGAGCACACGAGCGACGGGCCGGGCGTGCACCGGGCCGTCGACCCCGCCGACGGCGAGGTGTACGTGTGGACGACGTTCGAGCCCGACGAGGCGAGGTACGTCTGGGCCTGCTTCGACCAGCCCGACCTCAAGGCGCCGCACGCGTTCACCGTGACCGCCCCGGCCACGTGGACGGTCCTCAGTAACACCGGCGACCCGCGCGTCGAGGACCTCGGCGCCGCCCGGCGCTGGACGTTCCCGCCGACGCCCGCGCTGTCGCCGTACAACACGGTGGTCAACGCGGGGCCGTTGCACGAGCTGCGCCGTACGGTGGGCGGCCACGACCTCGGCCTGTACGCCCGCCGTTCGCTGGCCGCGGTGCTGGACCGCGACGCCGACGAGATCTTCACCGTGACCGGGCAGGGGCTGGCGTTCTTCGCCGACGCGTTCGCCATGCCGTTCCCGCAGCGCAAGTACGACCAGGTCTTCATGCCCGAGTTCGGCGGCGCCATGGAGAACTACGGCTGCGTCACCTGGTCCGACTCCTGGCTGCGGCGGGTCACCCCCACCCCGGCGGAACGGGAGAGCCTCGCCTGCGTGCTGCTGCACGAGATGGCGCACATGTGGTTCGGCAACATCGTCACGATGCGCTGGTGGGACGACCTGTGGCTGAACGAGGCGTTCGCCGAGTTCGCCTGCTACTGGGCCGCCACCGGCGCCACCCGCTACACCGACGCGTGGGCCGGACTGCTGGCCGGGGAGAAGCTGGCCGCCTACCTGGCCGACCAGGGCCCGACCAGCCACCCGATCCGCCAGCCCGTGCGCGACGTCGCCGAGGCGGCGTCCATTTTCGACGACATCACCTACCCCAAGGGCGCGGCGGTGCTGCGCCAGCTCATGACGTACGTGGGGGAGGCGGCGTTCACCGCGGGCATGCGGGCCTACTTCGCCCGGCACGCGTGGGGCAACACCACGCTGCAGGACCTGATCGACGCGCTGGCCGCCGCGTCCGGCCGCGACCTCGGGCCGTGGCGTACCGGGTGGCTGGAGACGGCGGGCACCGACCGGCTGACGCTGGACCGCGACGGTGACGCCCCGGTGCTGGCGGCGCGGGGGCCGGAGGGGCCGCCCCGGCCGCAGGTGCTGGCCGTGGGCGCCTACCGGCGCGGCCCGGCGGGCCTGGAACGCACCGCGCTGGCCGAGGTGGAGGTGCGCGGGCCGCGCACCCCCGTGGGCCTTCCGTCCGGCGCCGACCTGTACCTGGTCAACGACGACGACCTCACGTTCGCCACCACCCGGCCGGACCCCGCCGGGCGGGCCGCGCTGCTGGCGGCGGCCGCGCAGCTACCCACCGCCGTGTCGCGCGGGGTCGCCGTGGCCACCGTGTGGGACATGCTCACCACGGGCGAGGCCGACGCCGCCGAGGCGGTGCGCTGCCTGACCGCGGTGCTGGCCGTGGAGACCAGCGACGCGGTGATCGAACCGTACCTGCGGCTGGCCATGGACGCCGCCGAGTGGTGGGCCCCGGAATCGCGCCGCGCCGCGCTGACGGCCGAGGTGGCCGAGGTCTGCGCACGGCTGGCCGGGCAGCCGGGCCGCCGCCGGGTGGGGTTGCGCGGGCTGGCCCGTACGGTCGCGGATCTCGCCTCGGTGGCGCGGCTGCGCGACGAGGCGAACGACGATGTGGACCTGCGGTGGCGGGCCCTGATCCGCGCCGCCGCGCTGGGCGGCGACACCGCGCGGGAGGCCGAGTCGCTGCTGGCGCGCGACCCCGATCCGGACGCCCGGTTCCGGGCGCTGGCGGTACGCGCGGCCACGCCGGACGCCGGGGAGAAGGAGGCGGTCTGGCAGGAGCTGGCGGTGCGGCGGTCCGTGCCGATCGGCTCGGTCCCCGCCGTCACGACGGCGTTCTGGCAGCCCGGCCAGGACGGTCTGCTCACCCCGTACGCGCAGAAGTACCTCGCCCTGCTGCCCGAGATGCACCGGGGCGGGATGGTCCCGGCGATGTTCTACGCCCACCGGCTGTTCCCGATGGTCGGTGTCGGCACCGAGTTCCTGCCCCGGGCGCGGGCCGCTGCCGCGCACGCCGCCCCGGTGGTGCGCAAGACGCTGCTGCAGCGCGCCGACGAGGTGGGCCGCATGTTGCGGGCGCGTTCGTGAATCCGTCGGCGTCCCGGCAGCGGCCGCGATCATTAGGTAGGTTGCTGGCATGAGTGTGCGCTTCGGGGTCTTCGTGCCGCAGGGATGGAAGATGGACCTGGTCGAGATCGCCGACCCGGTCGAGCAGTACGAGGCGATGACCGCCGTCGCGCGGGCCGCGGACGCCGGACCGTGGGACTCGGTGTGGGTGTACGACCACTTCCACACCGTTCCCACCCCGACCATCAACTCGGTCTTCGAGTGCTGGACGGTCACCTCCACACTTGCCCGCGACACGAGCCGGGTCCACATCGGCCAGATGGTCAGCTGCAACGCGTACCGCCAGCCCTCGCTCTACGCCAAGATCGCGTCCACGGTGGACGTGGCCAGCAAGGGCCGCTTGTACGCCGGTCTCGGTGCCGGATGGTACGAGCACGAGTGGAAGGCGTACGGCTACGAGTGGGTCGACACCCGCGAACGGATGGGCGCGTTCCGCGAGGCCGTGCAGATCGTGCACCGGATGTGGACCGAGCAGCGGCCGTCGTTCTCGGGCAAGTACTACTCGATCGACGCGCCGATCAACGAGCCGAAGGGGGTGCGCAAGCCGCACCCGTCGTTCTGGATCGGCGGCGGCGGCGAGCAGGTCACCCTGAAGCTGGTCGCCAAGTACGCGGACGCCTGCAACGTCGGCGGCGGCGACCCGGAGCTGATCTCCCGCAAGCTGGGCGTGCTGCGCCGCCACTGTGACGACCTCGGCCGCGACTACGACCGGATCATCAAGTCGACCACCCTGGAGCTGGATCTGACGGAGCCGCCGCAGGACACGATCGGGCGCGTCGAGCGCATGGTGGAGGCGGGCGCCGACTACGTCATCGTCTACGTGCCCCGGGTGGCGTACGACCACGAGCCGATGCAGCGCTTCGCCACCGAGGTCATTACGCAGTTCGCGGGATAGCGCCCGGGGCGGGGGAGCGGGGCTGAGTCGCGCAAGGGGCCCGATGCCCTGCCGCGTTGCTGGCGGTCACCGCGATCACCCAGGCCACGGTCACGCTGACCGCGCGCTGAGCTGCGGCGTGGCCACCCGCCGGGGTGGGGCGCCGCGGCGGCGGACCACCTTCTCCGCGTACAGGTGGGTGTCCGCGTGCGCGTACAGGGCGGCGAAGTCGGTGCCGTCGGTGCCGTTCGCGGCGATGCCGAGGCTGGCGGGGCTGCGGGCGGCCAGCGCCGAGCGCAGCCGCTGCGCCTGCGCGTGCACGTCCGCGGCCGGGATCAGGGCCACGAACTCGTCGCCGCCGAGGCGCCCGACGACCGACCCGTCCGGCGCGTGCGCCGTCAGGGTGGTCGCGACCCAGCGCAGCAGTTCGTCGCCGGCGGCGTGCCCGGCGGTGTCGTTGAGCGTCTTGAAGCCGTCCAGGTCGAACAGCACCAGCCCCATCGTCCGGCCGGGGCGCAGCAGCGTGGCGCAGCGGTCCTCGAACCCGCGGCGGTTGAGCAGGCCGGTCAGTGCGTCCGTCTGCGACAGGTCGGTCAGCCGGCGGCGCCGGCGGGCGCTGTCGCGGCCCTGAGCGGCGCAGGCGGCCGCGACGGCGCCGAAGCCGAGCAGATGCATGGCCGTGTACCACGCTCCGGGGGCGCCGACCGTGGCCCCCACCACGAGGTACGCGGTGGCGTTGAGCGCGAGCAGCGGCAGCGCCACCCGCAGCTGCGCGCCGAGGGCGATCAGCGGCATCGGCACCAGCATGCCGAGGCCGGTCGCCGACGAGACGCCGCCGTCCAGCACCGGCACGGTGACGGTCAGGGCCAGCATCAGGGTGCCGTGGATCGCCATCAGCAGCCGGATCCGCGGGGACCGGCTCAGCCGGTGTGCCGCCGCGACGAACGCCAGGCCGTAGACCAGGCCGAAGGCACACACGGCGGCGATGGCCAGCCGCTGCGGCGCCAGCTGGGCGAAACCGGCCGCGTAGAGGAGGCCGACCAGGTTGTCGGAGACGCACAGCCAGCCCACGTCGGCGATGGACCGGCGGCGGCGTTCGGTGCGGGTGACCCGGGTGGTGGTGGGGGTGGCGGTGTGCTTGCGGGCTTGTTCGACGTGGCGTTGGGCGGGGGTGCGGCCGGTGCGGGTGGTTTTGTCGGCGTAGGCGCGGGCGTCGGCGAGGCGGCGGAGTTCTTCGACGGTGGTGGCTTCGGTGGGGCAGGTGGCGTAGCCGAGGCTGGCGGGGGCGCCGGTTTCGAGGGCGGTGCGGAGTCGTTCGACGATGGCGGGGGCGTCGTCGGGTCCGGTGCCGGTGAGGAGGGCGCCGAATTCGTCGCCGCCGAGGCGGCCGACGAGGTCGGTGTCGCGTAGGGCGTTGTTCATGGTGCGGGCGGTGGCGGTGAGGACGTCGTCGCCGGCTTGGTGGCCCCAGGTGTCGTTGATGAGTTTGAATTTGTCGAGGTCGGTGAGGATGAGGGTGACGGGTTGGCCGGTGCGTCGGGCTTGTGCGACGGCGTGTTCGAGTTGTTCGTCGAAGCCGCGGCGGTTGAGGCTGCGGGTGAGGGGGTCGACGCGGGAGACTTCGGCCAGGCGGCGGCGCAGTCCGGCCAGCGCGGCGGCATGCCGCAGACACAGGAACGAGACCCCGCCCAGCCCCAGGGTGTAGACGACCGCGTACCCGGCGGGGGCGGGGCCGCCCAGCAGGGCGACCGTCCAGTAGGCCACCACGGCGAAACCGGCGGCGACCGTGAACACCCGGGGCGGCATCATGATCGCGTAGAAGACGACACAGACCGGCACGAGTGCCCCGAGCGGGCTGGCGATGCCGCCGTCCATCAGGCTCAGCGCGGCGGCGCCGGCCAGATTGACGACCAGGCCGGCGGCCTGCACCGCGACCCGTGCCCGGGCCCGGGCGATCCGCGGCACCGCACGCCAGGTGGCGGCGGCGACCGCCAACATCACGGCGGTCACGGCGAACATCACCGGCCGGGCCGGTCCCGGGGTCGCCGCGAGATAGAGCGCCACGACGACCGGGGCGGCCACGGCGAGCAGGCTGCTGGAACGCACTGTCGCCGCGCGCACGTCCCCACGGGTACGCGGCGCGTCGGCGCTTGCGTCAGCGTGCATCGGCGACCATCCAGGCAGCGTTGGGCAGCGGGCGCTGCCTGGTTCACCTATCGCCTGGACACAGTTGATGTTGAGCGGATCTTGACCTTCACTTGCGTACGGCGGGGGGACCCCGACTGGCGGTGTCCGCGATCACTCAGGTGACGGTGACGCCGGCCACGTCCTGGGCGGCGCCGCGGCGGCGTACCGCCTTCTCCGCGTACAGGTGGGTGTCGGCGTGCGCGTACAGCTCCGCGAAGCCGGTGCCCTCGGAGTCCGGCACGGCGACGCCGACACTGGCCGCGGTGCGCGGCGCGAGCGCCGCACGGAGTTCCTCGGCAACCGCCTGGGCGTCGGCACCGGGGATCAGCGCCACGAACTCGTCACCGCCGAGGCGCCCGACGACCGACCCGGGCGGCGCGTGCGCCGTCAGCGTGGTCGCCACCCAGCGCAGCAGTTCGTCGCCGGCGGCGTGCCCGGCGGTGTCGTTGAGCGTCTTGAAGCCGTCGAGGTCGACCAGCACCAGGCCCACCGGGTCGCCGCCGCGCAACCGGTCGGTGATCCGGTCCTCGACACCGCGGCGGTTGAGCAGACCCGTGAGCGCGTCCGTCTGCGACAGGTCGGTCAGGCGGCGGCGCCGCTCGGCGCTGGCGCTGCCCTGGACGGCGCAGGCCGCGGTGACGAGGCCGAAACCGACCAGGTGCATGATCGGGTACGCCAGGCCGGGGTTTCCGACCGTCGCCGCCAGCGCCAGGTAGGCCGCGGCGTCCAGGGCGAGCCAGGGCACCGCCACCCGCAGCCGCGCGCCGAGCGCGATCAGCGGCATCGGCGCCAGCATGCCCACGCCGGTCGTCGAGGCCACGCCGCCGTCCAGCAGCGGCACGACGATCGCCAGGGCGAACAGCAGCACCGCGTTGAGCGCCATCATCGGGCGCACGTACGCCGAGCGGCTCAGCCAGCCGGCACCCGCGACGACGCCCACGCCGTAGAGCACGCCGAGGGCGCACACCACGCCGATGGTCAACCGGTGCGGCGAGTGCGTGGCGAACAGGGCGGCGTACACGACGGCGACGGAGCTGTCGGCGGCGCACAGCCGGCCCATGTCGGCGATGGACCGGCGGCGGCGTTCGGTGCGGGTGACCCGGGTGGTGGTGGGGGTGGCGGTGTGCTTGCGGGCTTGTTCGACGTGGCGTTGGGCGGGGGTGCGGCCGGTGCGGGTGGTTTTGTCGGCGTAGGCGCGGGCGTCGGCGAGGCGGCGGAGTTCTTCGACGGTGGTGGCTTCGGTGGGGCAGGTGGCGTAGCCGAGGCTGGCGGGGGCGCCGGTTTCGAGGGCGGTGCGGAGTCGTTCGACGATGGCGGGGGCGTCGTCGGGTCCGGTGCCGGTGAGGAGGGCGCCGAATTCGTCGCCGCCGAGGCGGCCGACGAGGTCGGTGTCGCGTAGGGCGTTGTTCATGGTGCGGGCGGTGGCGGTGAGGACGTCGTCGCCGGCTTGGTGGCCCCAGGTGTCGTTGATGAGTTTGAATTTGTCGAGGTCGGTGAGGATGAGGGTGACGGGTTGGCCGGTGCGTCGGGCTTGTGCGACGGCGTGTTCGAGTTGTTCGTCGAAGCCGCGGCGGTTGAGGCTGCGGGTGAGGGGGTCGACGCGGGAGACTTCGGCCAGGCGGCGGCGCAGTCCGGCGAGTGCGGCGGCATGCCGCAGACACAGGTACGACACCGCACCCATGCCCAGCGTGTAGACGACCGCGTAGCCGGCCGGGGCGGGCCCGCCCAGCAGCGCCGCGGTCCAGTAGGCGACGGCGGTGAGGGCGGCGGCCACGGCGAACATCCGCGGCGGCATCATGATCGCGTAGAAGATGACGCAGCTGGGCAGCAGCACGCCGAGCGGGCTGGCGATGCCGCCCTCGAGCATGGTCAGCGCACAGCTGCCCACGATGTTGACGACCAGGGCCGCGGCCTGCACCCCGACCCGGGCCCGGGACCGGGCGATCCGCGCCGCCGCCCACCACGTGGCGCCCGCGAAGGCGGCCATGGCCGCCACGACGCCGATCACGACGGGGCGGTGCGGCCCGTGCGGCGTGGCCGCGACGTAGAGGCCGATGACGGCGGGGACGAGCAGGGCGCGCCGGCTGCTGGAGCGCACGATCGCCGCGCGCGCGTCCGCGCGGATGCGCGGCGCGTCGGCGTCGAGGTCAGCAGGCATCGTCGACCATCCAGGGAACGGGCGGGGCGGCGTCAGCGCCGCCACGCTCATCCATCGCCCGCGCGCGCGGGATCTTTACGATTCGTCCGCCGGGCTACGCGGCCGGTCGCGGCAGCCGGGAGCTGCCGCAGCGCCGGCTCGGATCCGGGTCGGCGACCCGCGCCGGGACCGTGACCGGCGCCGCGGGCCGGCGTGTCGCCTTCTCCGCGTACAGTTCGGCGTCGGCGTGGGCGTACAGCGCGGGGAAGTCCGCACCGTCGGAGCCCAGCGCGGCCGTCCCGACACTGGTGGCGGCGCGTGGCCCCAGCGCGGCCCGCATCCGTTCCGCGTGCGCCCGCGGGTCCGCCGCCGGGATCAGCGCCACGAACTCGTCGCCGCCGAGGCGCCCGACGACCGATCCGGGCGGCGCGTGCGCCGTCAGCGTGGTCGCCACCCAGCGCAGCAGTTCGTCGCCGGCGGCGTGCCCGGTGGTGTCGTTGAGCGTCTTGAAGCCGTCGAGGTCGAACAGGGTCAGGCCGACCGCCTGGCCGGGGTGCAGCAGTCTGGCGGCGCAGTGCTCGAACCCGCGGCGGTTCAGTACGCCGGTGAGCGCGTCGGTGTGGGACAGCTCGGTCAGCCGGCGACGGCGCCGGGCGCTGTCGCGGCCCTGGATGGCGCAGGCCGCCGCGACCGAGGCGAAGCCGAGCAGGTGCAGGACGGCGTACCAGCCGCCGGGTGCGCCGAACGTCGCCGCCACCACGAGGTAGCCCGCGCCGTTGAGCACCAGCAGCGGCAGGGCCATGCGCAGGTGCGCGCCGAGCGCGATCAGCGGCATCGGGGCCAGCATGCCCAGCCCGGTCGCCGACTCGACACCGCCGTTGAGGATCGGCATGGCGGCGGTCATGGTCAGCATGAGGATGCCGTGCAGCGCCATCAGCAGCCGCGCGCGCGGGGACCGGCTCATCCGGCCGGCCGCCCGGACGAACCAGACGCCGTACGCGAAGCCCACGGCGCAGAGCACGGCCATGTGCAGCCGGTGCGGCTGATGTTGGCCGAAGCCGACCGCGTACACCATGCCGACCGCGGTGTTGCACGCGCACAGCAGGCCCATGTCCGCGATGGAACGGCGGCGGCGTTCAGTGCCGGAGACCCGGGCGGCCGCGGGTGCGGCACCGAGCTCCCGGGCCCGCCGTACGTGTGTCTCGGTGGGGGCGCGGCCGGTGCGGGCGGTCTTGTCCGCGTACGCGCGGGCGTCGGCGAGGCGGCGCAGCTCCTCGACGGTGGTGGCCTCGGCGGGGCAGGAGGCGTAGCCGAGGCTGGCCGGGGCGCCGGATTCCAGGGCGGCGCGCAGCCGTTCCACGATCGCGGGCGCCTCCTGCGGGCCGGTGCCGGTGAGCAGCGCGCCGAACTCGTCGCCGCCCAGGCGTCCCACCACGTCGGTGTCACGCAGCGCGCCCCGCATGGTGCGTGCCGTGGCGGCGAGCACGTCGTCGCCCGCCTGGTGGCCCCACGTGTCGTTGATCTGTTTGAAGCGGTCCAGGTCGGTGAGGATCAGGGTGACCGGCTCGCCGCCCCGGGCCAGCTCGACCGCGTGTTCCAGGCGCTCGTCGAAGCCGCGGCGGTTCAGGCTGCGGGTGAGCGGGTCGACGCGGGTCACCTCGGCCAGGCGGCGCCGCAGCGCGGCGAGGGCGGCGGCGTGCCGCAGGCACAGGGTCGAGACGCCGCCGAGGCAGAGCGTGTAGACCACGGCGTAGCCGGCGGGGGCGGGCTCGCCCAGCAGCGCCACGGCCCAGTATTCCAGTGCGGCCAGCACCGTAACGATCACGAACGCCCGCGGCGGCATCATGATCGCGTAGAAGGCGACGGAGATCGGCACGAGCGCCCCGAGCGGGCTGCGGATGCCGCCGTCGAGCAGGCTCAGCGTGGCCCCGCCGGTCAGGCTGACGAAGACGCCCGCGGACTGCACCGCGACCCGTGCCCGGGACCGGGCGATGCGCGCCGCCGGACCCCAGGTGGCGCTCGCGACCGCGATCATCACGGCGATGACGCCGAACATCAGCGGCCGGTGTGGCTGGTGTGGCGTGGCCAGCAGGTACAGGGCCACGACGGCCGGGGCGATGATGGCGCGGACGCTGCTGGTGCGCACGATCGCCGCGCGCGCGTCCGCGCGGGAGCGCGGTGTGGCGGCGATTGCGGCAGCGTGCATCGTCGAACCATTCAGGCAGCGGGTGGGCGGCGGGATCGCCGCTATGCTCATCCATCGCCCGGCCCCGGTGGGGGTTGAGCGGATCTCACCGTCAAGTGTCTGAACTTTTCGACCGGGCCCGGCGATCGCCGGTCGCGCTACGCCGGGACCGCGATCTGCGCCGTCGGCAGCGGGCCCGGCGACCCCATGTAGAAGCCCTGGCCCAGCCGCACGCCCAGCCCGCGCAGCTTCTCGTGCTCGGCGAAGGTCTCGATGCCCTCGGCGATGAGCATCGCGCCGATGTCGTCGGCGAAGCTGACCAGCGAGCGGGCCAGCGCCCCCCGCACCGGGTCGGTGTCGATGCCCCGGGTCAGGGTGATGTCCAGCTTGATGATGTCCGGGCGCAGCTGCAGGATGTGGCTCAGGCTGGCGAACCCGGCACCGGCGTCGTCGACGGCGATGAGTACCCCGGCGGCGCGCAGCTCGTTGGTGACCTGCACCAGCGCCTCGTAGTCGTGCACCTGGGTGTGCTCGGTGAGCTCGACCCCGATGCCCCGGTCGGCGTGGGCCAGCAGCGTGTTGATCACTGTCGGGTTCATCAGCGCCTCGACGGACAGGTTCGTGCTGAGCCAGGCACCGGCCGGGATGTGGTCGAGGCTCAGCAGGGCCTGCTCGATCGCCAGCAGCTCCAGCTCCACGCCGATGCCCGCATCGCTGGCGGCCTTGAACGCGTGGACCGGGCTGATGAAGTGCGGGTCGAAGCGGGCCAGCGCCTCGTACGCCTTGACGGTCCCGTCGTACAGCTCGACGACGGGCTGGAAAGCCATCTCGACGGCCTGGGCGCTGAGCACGTGGCGCGCCGTGCGGTCGGCGGGGAGCGGGGGCAGCGTGACGGTCATGCCGGGTAGATCGGCGGGCCAGCTCAACGCAGGCTCTGTGGGCTTTCAAGAGGGCGACAAGCTTGACAGCGGATCCTCAGGAACCCGGGTGCCCCGCACATGCCGGAGCCGGGGCCCGTACGGGCCCCGGCTCCGGTCTGCCGGTTGCGGTCGGCGGTTAGTTCTGCCGGTCCAGCACGGCCGCCCAGTACATCAGCGCGGCCGCGTTCGCCGGCGTCACCGTGGGCTTCTTGCCCAGGGCCTCACCCAGCACCTTCAGCGAGTACAGGGCGAACTGGCCGTGGTCGAGCTTGTTGTCCAGGTCGGTGAGCGTTCCGCGGTTCGCCGTGGCCAGGTACTTGTGGGTCAGTTCCTTGAGCCAGGCGACGGTCGGCTTGACGGTGTAGCTGATCGTCACCGGCTTGGCGGCGTTGCCCGCCTTGTCCTTGGCGCCGACGCAGGTGACCGTGTAGCCGCCGCGGTCGTTCAGGTCGATCGTGGCCTCGGCCTTGGTGCCCACACCCGAACCGGAGTCCGCGGTGGCGCAGCCGACGGTCGGCATGACGTCCGGGCCGTACTTGACGCCGTCGCTGGCGCCGGTGATGGTCACCGTCGGCGCGGTCCGGTCCACGTTGATCTTCGTACGGGCCGTGCCGGCGTTGCGCGCCTTGTCGCTGCCGGTGCCGGTGACGGTCTGGTCGGCGCCCTCGGCGCTGACCTTCTCGTCGGCCGGGCAGGCGGCCACCCCGGACAGGTTGTCCGTGCAGGTGTACTGCACGGTCGGGGCGGTGCGGTACCAGCCGTCGGCGGTGGCCTCGCCGACCACGGTGGCGGTGATCGCCGGGGCGGTCAGGTCGACGTTGACCTCGACCGACGCGTTGGCGGTGTTGCCCGCCTTGTCCGTGACGGTGCCGCTGATCGCCTGGCCGGTGCCGTCCGTGGTGACCGTACGGTCGGCCGGGCAGCTGGCCACACCGGAACCGGTGTCCGTGCAGGTGAAGTGCACGGTCGGGGCACTGCGGTACCAGCCGTCCGCGCTCTTCTCCCCGATCACCGTGGCGGTGATCACCGGGGCGGTCAGGTCGACGTTGACCTTCGCGTCGGCGCTGTCCGGGTTACCGGCCTTGTCGGTTCCGGTGCCGGTGACGCTCTGGCCGGCGCCCTCCTTGGTGACCTGCTGGTCGGCGGGGCAGGCGGCCACGCCGGACAGCACGTCGGTGCAGGTGAAGCGCACGGTCGGGGCGGTGCGGTACCAGCCGTCCACGCTCTTCTCACCGGCGACCGTGGCGGTCACCTCCGGGTTCGTGAGGTCCACGTTGACCGTGATCGCGGTGCTGGCCGGGTTGCCGGCCTCGTCCGCGCCGGTGCCGCTGATCCGCTGGTTGGCACCCTCGGCGGTGACCGGGATGTCGGCGGGGCAGTTGGCCATGCCGGAGGTGGCGTCGGTGCAGGTGAAGTGCACGGTCGGGGCGGTGCGGTACCAGCCGTCGGGGCTGGCGTCGCCGACGATCGCGGCCGTGATGCTGGGCGCGGTCCGGTCGACGTTCACCGTGACGGTGACCGCGGCGGTGTTGCCCGCCCGGTCGTACGCGATGCCGAGCACGTCCTGGTTGGCGCCGTCCGAGCCGACCACCTTGTCGGCGGGGCAGCTCGCGATGCCCGAGCCCAGGTCGTCGCAGGTGAAGTGGATCGTCGGGGGCGTGGTGTACCAGCCGGCCGCGTTGGCCTGGCCGACCACGGTCGCCTTGATCTGCGGGACGGCCTGGTCCACGTCGACGGTCACGGCCGCGGTGGCGGTGTTGCCGGCCTTGTCGGTGACGGTGCCGGTGACCTGCTGCTTGCCGCCGTCGGTGTACACCGGCTGGTCCGCGGGGCAGTTGGCCACCCCGGCACCCGAGTCGGTGCAGGTGAAGTGCACGACCGGGGCGCTGTGGTGCCAGCCGTCGGTGTTGGGCTCACCGACCACGGTCGCGGTGATCTGCGGGGCGGTCCGGTCGAGGCTGACCATGACCGACGCGGTCGCGGCGTTGCCGGCCTTGTCGGTGGCGGTGCCGCTGACCGTACGGTCGGCGCCCTCGCCGTCGACCTTCTGGTCGGCCGGGCAGTCGGCGATGCCGGAGCCGGTGTCCTTGCAGGTGAAGTGGACCGTCGGCGGGGTGCGGTACCAGCCGTCGGGGCTGACGTCGCCGATCACCTTCGCGGTGATCTCGGGGGCGTCCAGGTCCACGTTCAGGGTCAGGGTGGCGGTGGCGGTGTTGCCGGCCCGGTCGATCGCCGTGCCGGTGACGGTGCGGCCCACGCCGTCCGTGTTGACCTTCTCGTCGGGCGGGCAGCTCAGCAGCGTCGAGGAACCCTCGTCGGTGCAGGTGAAGTGGACGGTCACCGTGCGGGTGTACCAGCCGTCTCCGTTCGCGTCACCGGACACGCTCGCGGTGACCCGCGGCGCGATCTGGTCGATGTTCAGCGTCACCGGCACCGAGGCGGAGTTGCCCGCCTTGTCGAACGCGGTGCCCACGATGGTCTGGCCGGCGCCGTTGGTGCGGACCGTGACGTCGTCCGGGCAGGTGGCGATGCCGGACTGCGTGTCCGAGCAGGTGTAGTGGATGGTGACCGGGGCGCGGTGCCAGAAGTTGACCGGCTGCTGCGACAACGTGGCGGTGATCGTCGGCGGCGTCTTGTCGCTGCCCGACGGCGCGGTCGAGGCCGGCTGGCTCGGCGACGGCGAGGGGGCCGCCGTGGTCGGCGCCGTGGTCGGCACCGGGGAGGCGCTGGGCGCCGGGCTCGCCGCGGCGGTCGTGCCGTCCCAGACCGGGACCGTGCCCTTGAGCTGGTTGCTGCCGCCGTTGGCGTTGTACGAGCGGATCTCCAGGTTCCAGGCCTTGGTGGGGTCCAGCTTCAGCACGGTCGAGGTGGACGACGCGTCCACCTTGACCGTCGCCTGCATAGCCGTCAGGCCGTACTGGACCTGGTAGTAGGTGGGGGTGGGCTGGCCCGAAGGCGCCTTCCACGTCACGTTGGCCAGCTCGGGGGCGTCGGCCTTGCGCTCGACCACCAGGTTCGTGGGGTCGGCCGGGCGGTACTTGTCCAGCAGCGACTTCGCGGTCAGGCAGCCGCCGAACTCGTTCTCCGCGGTCACCTCGACGTTGTAGGTGCCCGCCGGGTCGACATCGAAGCGGAACGTACGGTCGGTGCTGCGCTTGTTGGCCAGCACCTTGTTGTCCGACAACCGGGTGAAGACCACGTGGTAGCCGGTCAGGGCGGTGTAGCCGGACCAGTTCGGGGCGTTCCAGGTCACCAGGCCGGTGGCGCCGTTGTCCTCGTGGCCGGTGGTCTGGCCCAGGACCGCGCTGGGGGTCAGCGAGCGCAGCGTGGTGTACCCGGTGCTGGTGGTCAGGCCGGCGGCGTCCGCGGCACCCACCCGGATCTTGTACGAGGAGCACGGGTCGGGGTTGTCCAGCGTGTAGCTGGTGACGTTCGCCGGCAGTGTGACGACCGACTGGACGTCACGGTCGACGATGTCGAGGGTGTAGTGGTCCGCGCCGGTGACCGGCTTCCAGGACATCTGCACCTTGTGCGGGTCGTCGCCCGCGCGCGCCACGGCAAACCCGGTGGGTGCGGCCGGCGCGGCGGCGGTGGCCACCCCGGGCAGCCCCGCGGTGGCCACGACCGCGCCGATCAGCGCGGCACCCATCGTGGCGGACAGTCGACTGACGTCCATGTGTGGCCTCGTCTCCCCTGTGAATCTGGTCGTCGCTCAGTTGATCGGCTCGCCACCTCAAGCCGGTCTCAAGGACGGGTCAGCGTGGGCGCAAGAATGCAGTCACTGCACCGCGAGGTGCTCCGTGCCCGGCTCGAACGCGTCCAGCGCGGCGGGCGTGGGCAGGGTGAGCCAGATGCGGGTGCCGTCGGTGAACGTCGGGTCGGCGCCGATCGCGCCGCCGTGGCGTTCCACGATGCGGCGGCAGATCGTCAGGCCGAGCCCGGTGCCCGGGTAGCCCTTCTCGGCGTGCGCCCGGTGCATCTCCCCGAAGATCGACTCGTGCTGGCCGTCCGGGATGCCGATGCCGGCGTCGGTCACCTCGACGCGCAGCCAGCCCTCGGCGCTCGCGCGGGCCGAGATGTGCACCCGGGCGGCCTCGCCGGGGCGCACGTACTTGACCGCGTTGGACACCAGGTTGTCGAAGACCCGGCGCAGCATGATCTCGTCGCCGCGCACCGCGGGCAGCGGGTCGACCGTGATCCGGGGTACCACCCCGGAGCGGTGCCGCACCTCGCTGGTCTGCGCGGCGGCGACCTCGGCGACCAGGGCGGTCAGGTCGACCGTCGCCACCTGCAGGTGGCCGCCGCGGGCCGTCGCGTACGTGAGCATGTCGTCGATCAGCGAGCGCATCCGTTCGGTGCCGTTGCTGATCTGCGTCACGAACTCGTCGAACTCGACCGGGCGCGGCACGCCGAAGTCGACGTGCGCCAGCAGCTGCGCGTATCCGCAGATGCCGGCCAGCGGGCTCTTGAGGTCGTGACTGATCTCCCGGGAGAAGGCCTCCAGCTCGGCCACGGACCGGGTCAGCTCCCGTACGGTCCGTTCGAGGTCGGCGTTGCGCTGGCGGGCGAGTTCCAGCTCGGCCTGCGCGTCGTCGTCGGCGGGGGAGCCGGGGTCCGCGGCGGGCACGGTGGACTCACGGTCGGGGTGGATCGTCTGCCGTCCCCGCCGCGCCCACTGCCGCCAGCTGCCGAACACGAGTCCCATATCGTTACCGTTCTCGCTGATGTGATCCGAAGTGACGTAGATCCTTTGCCGCCGCACGATCAGCCCGCGCGGCCGGCGTCGGCGAGGTAGCTGTTCATGGCCTGCACGGCACCGGCGACGGCGCGTTCGACCTCGGCGACCTCGGTGGCCAGCTCCTGCTCACCGGCCTCGGCGATGGCCAGTTGCTCGACCCGGGCGCAGGCCGACGCCAGCGGGTCCGCGCCGAGCAGGGCACTGGACGACTTGAGGGTGTGCGCGGTGGCCCGCAGCGCGTTGCGGTCCCGGCGGCGCAGCGCGTCGCTGAGCGCGGAGCGGCGCTCGTCCAGCTGGGACAGGAACGTGTTGACCGTGGTCACCACCAGGGACCGGTCGTCGAGCTGTTCCTCCAGCTCGCGCAGCTTGCCCAGGTCGACGCAGGGCGCAGGCGCCTCGACCTGCTCCGCCTCGGCCTCCGCCTCGGCCTCCTCCACGACCGGGGCCTGGTCGCTCAGGTACGGCTGCAGCGCCGCCCGCAGCTCCGGCAGGGTGATCGGCTTGCTGAGGTGCCCGGTCATCCCGGCCGCCAGGCAGCGCTCCTTGTCGCCGTGCAGCGCGGTCGCCGTCAGCGCCAGGATCGGCGTGGCGTTGCCCGCCGCCCGGATGATCCGGGTGGCCTCCAGCCCGTCGGTGCCCGGCATCTGCAGGTCCATCAGCACCACGTCGTACGGCTGGGCGCCGAGCACCGCCTCGGCGGCGGCGGCGCCGTCGGGGACCGCGTCGCACTCGACGCCGAGCAGCTCGATCATGCGGCGGAACACGTTGCGGTTGATGTCGTTGTCCTCGGCCAGCAGCACCCGGCCGCCGGCCAGCTTCGGCACGGTGATCGGCGCGCCGCGCACCCCGGTGCGCTCCAGGTTCAGCGCCGCGACGAGGCGCTTGAGCACCAGCGGGGCGGTGAGCACGCCGGGCTTGCGCACGATGCCGGTACGCGGGTCCGTCGTGCTGATCATCAGCGCCCGGCCGGTGGGCCCGACCGCCTCGATGATCGTGTCCACGCGCCGGTTCGCCTCGGGGTCGTGCGAGTCGTCGACCCACAGCACGGTGTCCACGTCGAGCTGGCGTACCACCACGTCGGCCAGCACGGTCGGCTTGGCCTGCGCCCCGGCGGTCTCCAGCAGCCAGCACAGCGCCTGCACCGAGCGCGGCGACGGGGCGATCACGGCGATCCGCCGGCCGGCCAGCGGCCGCGCCCCGTCCGCCTTGCGCGTGGTCGCCGGCTCCAGCGGCAGCCGGATCCGGAACTCGGAACCCTTGCCCAGCTCGGAGGTGACGTCGATGTCGCCGCCCATGCGGTGCACCAGCCGGGCGGCCAGGGCCAGGCCCAGCCCGGCACCCTCGTGGCGGCGCGCCGCCGACGAGTCGGCCTGCACGAACGGGGCGAACACCCGGGCCCGGTCCTGGTCGTCCATGCCGGGCCCGGTGTCGGAGACGGCCAGCACGTACGTGCCGTCACCCTCGCGGGCCGCGGTGATGATGACCTCGCCGTGCTCGGTGAACTTGACCGCGTTGCCGACGACGCTGGTGAGCACCTGCCGCAGGCGGTCCGGGTCGCCGAGCACGGTGGCCGGCATGTCGGGGCCCAGCGCGGCCAGCAGCAGGATGCCCTTGCTGCGGGCCTGCTGCTGCAGCGGCTCCAGGATGCCTTCCAGCAGCGGGCGCAGCGGCACCGGCCGCCGGTCGAGGTTGAGCCGGCCGGTCTCCAGCCGGGCGAGGTCGAGCAGGTCGTCGGTGAGATGCTTGAGGGCGTGCGTCGAGCGGTGCACGCCGTCGACGACCTCGCGCACGTCCTGCTGCAGCGGCAGGGCGCGCAGCAGGTCCACCATGCCGACCACGGCGGTCACGGGGGTGCGGATCTCGTGGCCGAGCAGCGCCAGGAACTGCGACTTGGCGCGGGCCGCGGCGTCGTCGGCGTTGGTGTCGACGGGCCCGACGACGCGCTGTTCGGTCGTCACGAGCCGGCGGTAGTCGCCGCAGTCGGTCTCCAGGTGCGAGATCCGTACGGTCTGCTGACCGGACGCGGCGCACTTGCAGCGCAGCACGACCGGCGGGGTGCCCGGGGTC
This sequence comes from Krasilnikovia cinnamomea, assembly GCF_004217545.1. NCBI lineage: Bacteria > Bacillati > Actinomycetota > Actinomycetes > Micromonosporales > Micromonosporaceae > Krasilnikovia > Krasilnikovia cinnamomea. The sequence goes on along the minus strand of NZ_SHKY01000001.1, from coordinate 7,136,153 downwards.
AGGGTGCGGACCGCGTTGATCATCCCGGCGTGGGCCGCGCAGCCGGGTACGGACCCGGCCAGGCCGGTGCCCTCGGGCGCGTGCAGCGGGCCGTCCTGCTCGGATTCCCGCCACCGCGCGTTGGCGACCAGGACGCGTCCGTCCGGGTCGACGATTGCCGCCGGGCCGAGTACCGCCTCGACGAGCGTGCGCGCCGCAAATCCCATGCGCTGACCTTTCCGGGGAGCCGGACCCGGACGGGTCCGCGCACCATGTTGCGCAAGCGCGGGCGCGGCGCGGGGAGCGTTCGGTAGCGAATCAGGTGCCGTGCGGCCGGTCATCACGCGAAGCGCGCGGCGCGGTGGGTGCCCACGGTCGCCCGGCCCCGGCGGCGCAGCGCGGCCAGCCCGATGCCGGTCACGGCCAGCGCACCCAGCGCCCACGGGAGCAGGTCGACCGGGCCGCGCACGGCGGCGCTCGGCGGCACCGCGGAGACGAGTACGCGGGAGGCGCCCGAGACGGAACGGCCGATGACGATGATGCTGGCGCCGGACTGCCCCGCCGCGATCATCGACTCCGGGACGGTCACCTCGACCCGGCCGGTCTCGTCCGTGCGGGCCTGCTGGATCGGCTGGTCACCCAGGCGGACGTCCACCACCGACCGGGCCCGGTACGCGAAGCCCTCGACGCGCAGCTGCTCACCGTCGTTGACCCAGCTCAGCACCAGCGACTCCGGGCCGCCCTTCGGCGCCGCGGCGGCCGGCGCGGTGTGCGCCAGCAGGGCGGCGCACAGGCCGAGCGCCACAACGAGGAGGCTGAGGGCGGTCCGGGCGGAGGCGGTGATGATGCGCATGTCCCGAGGTTCGGCACCGCGCCGGACGCCTGCACCGACCCGAGGCAACCTTGCCTGCCGGTTGACCCAACCTTGAGCCCCCGACCCCGGCCTTGAGCATCCCCGGGCAACGCTCAGGGCGGGGCGGCCCTGGCCGATGGGGGAGAGCACGGACCAGGCCGGTCCGCCACCGCGCCGACGCCGAGGGAGGTCGCCATGTCGCTCGACCTCACCGACGCCCCGGCGGGTGGCGCCGCCGACGCCGCGCCGCTCACGGCGGCCGCCACCCAGGATGAGGTCGCCCGGCGGTACGCGGCCGTCATGGCGGAACGTGACGCGGCCACCGCCGTGGCGCACGCCCTCGCCGACATCCCCCGGGTGTCGCCGCTGCGGTACGCGACCGACGACGCCCCGGTGCCGTCGAAGCGGCCACCGGCGCGGCACCGCCGCCGGATCAGCCTGCGGGATCTGCCCGCGCTCGCCGACCGCTGCTGGCGTCCGCCGCTGGCCCTCGCGGTCGTGCTGTTCGTCGGGTGTGGCCCCGCCCATGCGTTCGGCTACACCGATGTCGTCTACTTCGCCGTACTCATCGGCCTGGCGCTCAGCGGATGCGCGGTCCCGCTGGGCCTGCTGGCGCTGCGCCACGCCCCGCCGATGAGCCCTCAGGTGGCCCACAGCTCGCAACCCTCAGAGCGGCCGCGCATCGGCCGATCAGCCTGACAAGCTCGATCGGAGGAGGACGGCAGCGTGCGGCGCATTCTCAGCCGTGCCAGCTGGCTGGCCGCGCGCCCGTACGTGATCGTCCTCGTACTGTCGTCGTTGATCGTCAGTCGCTGGTTCCGAACCGGCACGTTCATCGCGACCGGCGACATGGGCCCGTTCATCCGCCGTGGCTGGGCCCCCGAGGCGGCCTGGTCCTGGAACCACCAGACCACCGGCGCCGGGTCGGCCGGATACACCATGGCGCGCGGCTTCGAGTTCCTGCTGATCTGGGCATGCCGCGCGGTCGGGCTCACCGAGTACTCCGCGCAGTGGCTGTTCTACACCATCATCTACGGCCTGGTCGGCTTCGGCATCGCGTACCTGGCGGGCGCGTTCGTGCGCAGCGAGGTGGGTATCGTCGCGGCCGGGGCGTTCGGCGTGCTCAACGGGTTCTTCCTGACCCGGCTGCCGAACCCGCTGAACATCATCTCGGTGGGCTCGGTCGCGCTGATCACCGGCATCGCGATGCGGGTCGCGATGGGCCGCCGGGTGCCCACCCCGATCGCCGGTTTCGCGCTGATCCCGACCTCGTTCCTGGGCTTCAACCCGCCGATGCTGGTCGTGGCGTACGCCTGGGCCGTGGGCGGCACGCCGCTGCTGGCATGGCTGGTGCTCGGCCGCCGCGAGGCGGGGCGCCTGCTCTTCTGGTTCGTCAAGGCCGCGCCGTGGGCGATCCTGCTCAACGCGTGGTGGCTCATCCCGCTCGCCCAGGGCTTCACCGGTGGTGGTGGCGCCACCGCGAACGCCACCTTCACCGACCCCACGAACTGGTCCTGGTCGCAGATCAACAACTCGCCGCAGAACATCCTCACGATGGTGGCCAACTGGGCGTGGTTCCGGCCGCAGTACCTGCCGTTCGCCGCGGACCTGGACAAGCCCGCGTGGATCTGGATCCGCTACCTGCTGCCCGCCCTGGTGTTCCTGGCCCCGCTGCTGGCCCCGCGCCGGCTGCGCCGCCTGGCGTTCGGGCTGCTGGCCCTGATTCTCGTGTTCGTGTTCCTGGCCAAGGGCCTGCGGCCACCGCTGAACCAGATCAACCTGTTCCTGTATCTGCACGCGCCCGGCTTCTGGCTGTTCCGCGAGCCGATGAGCAAGCTCGGGCAGCTGCTGGTCTCGTTCTTCGGGGTCATGCTGGCGATCGGTGTGGAAGGCACGCTGACGTGGCTGCGTGCCTCGACCCGTTTCCGGCGGGTCCGGCCCCGGCGGCTGCCCGTCCTGGGCCGCATCCAGCTGGACTGGCCACGCCGGCTGACCGCCGCGTTCTCGATGACCCCGCTGGTGCTGGTGCTGGCGTACCCGTTCCCGCTCTACACGGGCGCGGTGATGCCGGACGAGCGGCCCACCCAGCCGTCCGCCCACGTCCGGGTGCCGCAGGACTGGTGGGACATGGCCGAGCGCATCGACGCCGACCCACGCCCCGGCAAGGTGCTCGTCCTGCCGCTGGACGACTACTACCAGATGCCCACGACGTGGGGCTTCTTCGGTGTCGACAGCATCGCGAACCTGCTCATCGAGCACCCGGTGATCCAGCCCAAGCCGGACGGCTACTTCGGCGACGGCGCCGGGTTCAGCGCCAACGTGCACGGCATCCAGACGGCGCTGCTGGCCGGTGACCTCACCGCCGTACCGAAACTGCTCGACGCGGTCGGGGCCAGCAAGGTGATCGTGCGGCACGACCTGGTGCGTGGCCTGCCGAACCGGTACTTCGCCGACGACCGGGTGCTGGCCGCCGCCATGGCCAAGGTGCCGGGGGCCGAGCTCGTCTCGGACGGCACCCTGCAGCTGTTTCAGTTCAACGGCGGCACCAGCCCGACCGTGCGCACCTACGACCGGGTGCTGGACGCGCCCGCCCGCGCCGACGCGGGCGCCGCGGTGCTGGCGACGGTCGACTCGCGGACGGCCATCGCCGCCCGCACCGACACCACCCCGATCGCCAACAGCCCGCGCATCGACGACACCGTCACCGCCACCCCCGACGTGGTGCACTGGCCCGTGCCCGCGGTCGACTCCGGCGCACCCACCACGACCGTGGACGTGGCCGCGGGCACGTACACCGTCGCCCAGCGGGCCCGGGCCGCGGCCGTGCTGACGCCGCGGATGGACGCCGCGAACCGCCGCCTGCTGCTGACGGACCCGACGGTGGTGAAGGTGGACGGCAAGCCGGTGTCGCGGCGCTCCGACCTGGCCGTGCCGCTGCCCGCCGGGCGCGAGGTCCTCGCCGTGCAGGCCGGCACCCGTACGGTGTCGCTGGACGGCTGGGGTCGCGCCGGGGTCGCGCCGCCGACCGTGCCGGTGGGCTCCGCCACGAAGCTGACCCTGCTGGCCGCGGCCAAGGCCAAGGCCGACGTCACCGACTACGCGCCGGTCTTCGACTGCAACAACTACGAGCCCCGGCCGTGGAAGGAGCTGCGGCTCCACCAGACGATCACCGACACCGCCCAGGGCCGTACGGTGCGGCTCAGCGCCGCCGACCACGCCGCCTGCACGAAGGTGGTGGTGCGCAAGGCGAAGGCCGGGCAGATCTACCGCATCCGGCTGGAATACCGGCACATCACCGGGTCCCGCCCGCAGATCTGCCTGTGGCAGGCCGGGGCGGCCGGGTGTGAGCTGAGTGCCCGCCCGGTGATCGACGACGAGTGGACCTCGTACGAGAAGGTCGTCACGATGGACAGCCTCTCCGACGAGCTGCAGATCATCCTGCACGCCGACGTCGGCGAGCGGCTCAAGGCCAAGACGGTCACCGAGTACCGCGGGCTGCGCGTCGACGCGCTGGAGCCGGTCGCCGAACAGACGGTCTTCCCGCCCGCCGTTCCCGAGACCAGGGTGAAGCTCACCGCCGGCAAGCACGAGCTGCGCGTCGACGGCGGCCTGGCCGGTTCGGTGCTGGCGCCGTTCGAGCCGCTGGAGGACTGCTTCCGCTACGACGACCAGACCGCCGAGCAGGCCGGGCTGGCGGCCGAGGCGGAGACCGGCGCGGACGGGGAGACCACCTACACCCTCAAGGCCATACGCCACCTGGCCTGCATCGGCTCGCCCGCCGCCGACATGGGCGCGTCGTCACTGTACGAGCTGTCCATGCAGGCCCGCAGCGTCGCGCTGCGCAACCCCAAGTTCTGCCTGTACCTGCGCGGCCCCGACCTGTGCCGCACGCTACCGGCGGTGTCGCTGTACCAGGGGTGGACGCCGTACGAGGCGCTGATCCCACCGGACCCGAACGCGGTCGAGACCCGGCTCTACCTGTACGGGTTGCGTGACCTCAAGGAGCAGCGGCAGTCCCAGGTGGAGTATCGCGGGGTGCGGCTGCGCCCGGTGGCCAGCCCCACCTCGGTCGTGCTGGTGCGCGACGACGCGGCCGGCGCCACCGCGACGGTCGACTACTCCAGGCAGAACCCGGCCCAGTTCACCGCGGCGGTCACCGCCTCCGGGAACACCGCCGTGGGGCTCGCCGAGAACGCCGCCCCCGGCTGGCTGCTCACCGGTGTCGAGGGGGCCCGCAAGGTCACCCTGCAGGGCTGGATGAACGGCTGGCTGCTGCCCGACGGCGGCACCGTGACCATGCGCTACACCCCAGCCAAGATCAGCCGGTACGCGCTGTACCTGCTGCCGGTCGCGGTCGTGGCGTCGATGATCTTCATGTACGTGTTCCGCCTGCCCGCCGGCCGCCCCGAGCTTTGGCCGATGCGGCACCGCCGCCGGTGGCGGATCGAACTGCTGTGGGCGCGCCGGCCGCGACTGCGCCCGATGCTGCGGATGCTGCGGAGGCGAGCCGGATGACCGACAACCCGACCCGGCCGACGACCGCGCTGGGCCACCGGTGGCTCACCGGCCTCACCGCCCTCCTGCGCCGTGGGCGCGGCGACGGCGACGCGCCGCCGCCGGGCGGTGACCCCGCCGCACCGGCGCCGCGCGGCCGCCGCCGGTCGCGGATGCTGCTCGCGCTGGCCGTGGTGCTCCTGCTCGCCCTGGGTGCGTTGCTGGGCCGCTGCTCGACCGACCCGGACTCGATCCGGGTGGCCGCGGTGGGTGACATGGCCTGCGATCCGGACGACCCCGACTTCGCCACCGGCGCGCACGACCACTGCCAGCAGAAGGCGGTCTCCGACCTGGCGGTCCGGCTGAACCCGGCCGTGCTGCTCGGCCTCGGCGACTACCAGTACGAGCTGCCCACCACGGACGCCTACCGCACCGTGTACGGGCCGAGCTTCGGGCGGCTGCAGGACCGCACCGTGCCGGTCTTCGGCAATCAGGAGTACAAGGTGCAGGACGCCAACACCTTCACCGCGTACTTCGGAAAGCAGATCAAGGACGCCAAGGGCTACTGGTCGCAGGACCTCGGCCGGTGGCACCTGGTCGTGCTCAACTCCAACTGCGCCGCCGTGGCCGGTGGCTGCGGCGCCGGTTCGCCGCAGGAGACCTGGCTGGCCGAGGACCTGAAGAACACCAAGAGCCAGTGTGTGATCGCCGCGTGGCACCACCCGCGCTGGTCCTCCGGCATCGGCGGCCCCGACCCGCGCACCGCGGACCTGTTCAAGACCCTCTACAAGTACAAGGTCGAGCTGGTGCTGTCGGGCCACGAGGCCGACTACGAGCGTTTCGCCCCGCTGAACCCCGACGGCCAGCAGGACCCGCTCGGGGTACGCCAGTACGTGGTGGGCACGGGCGGCCAGGCGCACTACCGGCCGGGTCCCGGCGACGGCGGGCGTGACGAGCACGGCAAGCTGTCGGAGAAGGCCGTCCGCCCGATCGGTGAGTTCGTGGACTTCGACCATCACGGGGTGCTGGAGCTGGAGCTCAAGCCGGACTCGTGGAGCTGGCGCTTCTACGCGGTCGGGGTCGGCAACCCGCTCGACAAGGGCGAGGAACCCTGCCACTGAGGGCCCGTCACAGGGGTACCCGCGCGAGTTCCTCCATCGCCACGGCCGACGCCGTCGGCGTGTAGCGCACCAGCGACAGGCTCGTCGCCTCGGCCGTCCCGAACGGCTGCTCGGTGCGGGCGCCGACGTACTCGGCCAGCTTCGTCTCGTCGACGGCGGGCGGCCGGAACACCACGACGGAGACGTGGGCGGTGGCCTGGATGCGGCCCGTGTCCACGCTCGGCACCCCGAACGGGCCGTGGGGGAGCTGGTCGGCGTGCAGACGCTCGCGCAGCGTCCACAGCGCGGCGTCGGGGAAGCCGCGCACGAACACCCCGCCCGGCGCCCCGCCGAGCCCCCGGTAGGTGACCCGGACCGGTCCGAGCCCGGCCGCGACGCGCGTGAGCTGGTCGACGTACCGATCGACCTGGGTCTGTGGCACCTCGTCCTGGAAGCCTTCCAGGCTGCGGATCGTGCAGTGCAGATCCTCGGGCCGGTACACCAGGTGCGCGGCCTCGCCCGCGTCGGCCAGGCCGGGCAGCTCCGCGGCGACCCGTTCGGCGACCGCGTCGTCGACGCGCAGCACCACGCTCAGGCCCCAGCGGGGATCGCCGTGCACCGGGATCGCGTCGGGCACGTGACTCCCGGTACGCAGCGCGGCCTCACCGGCCGCCCACAAACGGTCATATGTGCCGGTCAGCGTGGCTGTCGTCGCCTGAGGTGAATCTGGTGCCATGACTCCCCGTCGATGTCGCCGGTGCGATGCGGCTGCCGAGCCTAGCGTCCGGCGCCAAGGCAAAGGTGCTACAGCAGCCCGTCCCTCCTTTGGGCGACGCCGTCATGCTGGGTTGCATGGTCGGGTGGAAACGTACGCAATCCGGGTTGTACCTGCCGGTCGCCGAGCCGGGCGCGCCGGGCGCGCCCGCGACGTCGTCGAAGCCCTCGGACCGGGTGCAGGCCGCCGGTACGGCCATCGCCGCGCTCGTCGCGGCCGCGGCGCTGGCGGTGAGCCTCATGGCGCTGCGTGGTCAGCAGGAGGCGCAGGACCGCGCGGATCAGCGGTTCCAGCAACGGTATGCCGAACGGGTCGCCTGGTGGACCCGGCGGAACCCCGACGTGCTGGTCGTGCAGAACCGCTCGCCCGTGCCCGTTGTCGGCAACTCCGTGGTCGCCGGTTCCCCTGAACGCGGCGGTTTCCGTCCCCGGTTGCTGCCCACCAGCGACGTGCCACCGTGTACGGAACTGACCGTCGAGCTTCGCGTGGTCAGTCGATATCCGAGCGCTCCGGTGGCCACGACGGGCCGACCCGATCTGCCTGGCCTGTCCGTGTGGGAGGTGCGGGCCGTGCGCTTCCACGACCGGGTCGGCTTCTGGGAACGGGGTCCAGAGCGGCTCGTGCCGCTGGATCGGGACGCTGGCGAGCGCGACATCCGCGGTGGCTATCTGACCGGAACCACGCTGAGCCCGCTCGGCGACTGCGGCACCGACACCTAGCGCCTGTCATGCCGAGTCGGCCACTTAGACGGGGCGGTAGTCACGGTGGGGCGTCGAGAGCTTCCACACCCCATCGAAGGCTGATCGGCAGAGGCCGATGTCGGCCGGATCGGTGGAGGTCACCCGATCGGTGCCGAGCCCGCTCCCGGCATAGTGCAGGAAAACGACAAGCCGGTCATCGAACAGATAGAAGTCGTTGCCGGGGAGAGCCACCGGGGACACCAACGCGCGGGGAATCCAGCGGATGTCCTCTCCGGCGTCCACCATCGGCTGGGCGATGCTGTGCGACCACCGCTGATACTCGCTCAACGGTTCCGAAACAATCCGGGCGCGGCGTACAGTCCGGCCCTCGGCGACGTGCTTCCGGAGGGCCTTGCACCAGTCACCGAGCCAGCTCAAGTCGTCTGGTTCCCCTGCCACCCACTTCGCCAGGTGCGGCAGCTCCACCGCCGTGCCGTACGCGTCTCGCATTTCGAGGTGGTCAGCCGACCTCTCGAAGGCCCGGAGCAGCCGGTCGAACTCGGCTTCATCCAGCGACGGCACGATCCTCCTCGAAGAACTGAAGCATCCGGTCTGGGGACTCCACTCCGGACTCGGCCTCCGGGCCGTCCTCGGCGAATCTCAATGTCGGCCACCACCCGCCCGGCAGCGCATGGTTATCCGTTCACGTGCGCTTCAAGACGCGCGAACCAGTCGTGGATGGAGCGCCGATAACCGTCGGGCATGAGCAGGGCCGCGATCTGGTCGCGGCCAAACAGCCCGGCCTCCGTGTGCTCCGCGCTCACCGTCACCGGTGAGGCATCGCCGACGAAGCAACCGTAGGTCACGATGAGCACGTCGATGCCATCGCGGATGTGATATTGCCAGGCGTCGAGTATCGGGCCGACCTCGACGACCCAGCCGGTCTCCTCGCTGATCTCCCGGCCGACGCAGGTAATCGGATCCTCGCCGAGCTCCAGCTTGCCGCCGGGCAGTTCCCACTCCTGCCGTTCGTTGCGCAGCAATAGGACGCGGCCGCCGCGAACGCAGACGCCCTTGACGGAAACCGGAAAGGCGTGGGGCCGGTACATGTTCGCATCCTTCCACCGTCGGCCTTGTGCGGACCGTAGCACGGCGACGGCGCGGTGCGGCGCCGCCGGAAGCGAGCGCGTGTTGATCGGTTGAAACCCGGCGATCAACCATTGGGCGGCTGGTTGCTGGACGATCTGACATTCGTCGTTCCTGCGGTGCTCCCCAGCGCAGAGTGCAGACCAGGAGTCCTACGTAGGGTTACGATCGTTCGCGATGGTCTGCGGCTGGCTGCAGAGAGGACCTGCGATGACCACGGTGACCACGTGGACCGGCTGGGAGGCCAACGCCCTGCGTAAGGCACTCCGGATGACCGTGACCGACTTCGCTGAACATGTGGGTGCGGCACGACGCACGGTCGCCAAATGGAGCAGTCGTGGCAACGACATCCACTTGCGTGCGGAGATGCAGGCGGCATTGGACACTGTGCTGACGCGCGCGCCGGAGGAGGCGCAGGAGCGCTTCGCGCAGCTCAGGCTTTCAGAGGTGGACACTGTGTTGGCGCCGCGCGTCGAGCTCATCCCGGCAGTGGACGCAGGGGGGATGCTCGATTCGGGCGGAAGTGTGCTCGATCAGGACGGCGGCGTGCAGCGCAGAGGCCTTCTCGCCGGCGTGGCGATAAGCGGTGTCATTGCCACTCCGGCAGTCGCACGTCTCCTCGATGTCTTGATCTCGCCATCTAGCTGCGCGGATGGGCATCGCACGCCGTCGTCCCTCATGCAGGTCGTCGCAGGTGTCGCGCAGGCGAAGACCGACTATCAGGCGTGCCGATACGAGCGAGTGCTCGACCGGGTTGAGACGCTACTGCCCGTGGTGGATGCGACGCGGTCACAGCTACCGATGCGTGGTGATGCACGCACCCAGCTGAACGTGCTGGCCGCCGATCTGTACCACGTCGTCGGGAGCGTGCTGCTGAAGTACGGCGATCCGGCGATGGCCCTGATGGCTGCCGAGCGCAGCTCCCGGTGCGGCCAGGACAGCGGTGATCCGACCGCGATCGGGTCGAGCGCGAGGATCATGACGCATGCCTTGATGGGCAACGGTCACACCCGGCAGGCGGTGATGCTGGCGCAGCAGGCCGCTGTCGCCCTGGAGCGGGTCACGGGACTCGGCTCCAGGGCGTCATTGGCAATCTACGGGGCGCTCCTTCTGCGTGGCGCGATCGCCGCCGCGCGGGCAGAGGATCGCGATGTCGCGGGCACCATGCTGGACGAAGCCACGCGAGCCGCCGATCGGCTGGACGTCGACGGAAACGATCGATGGACCGGGTTCGGTCCGAACAACGTCCTGCAGCATCGTGTCAACGTGGCGCTCATTCTCGGCGATGCCGGTACCGCCCTCGACCACGCGCGGCGGGTCCGGATAGACAAGATCACACTCGTCGAACGGAAGGCGTCGCTGTTCGTCGACGTGGCACGAGCCTCTATGCAGTGGGGCCGTCGTGAGCAAGGGCTGTCAGCCCTGCGGACCGCCTACCGCATCGCGCCCGAGGAGATCCGTTCGCGGCCGGTAGTCCATCGCCTCGTCGAAGATCTCGCCGTCCTGTCCAGAGGACCCCTCCGGACCCACGTGCTCCAGTTCGCCGCCGACGCGGGCATTCGCCTGTGAACGGTGGCCATCTGCAGATATTCGTGTGCGGCGCTGGGCCTGCCACCGACATCGGCCGGTTGCTGAAGATCGCGCGCGGGAAGTCCTGGACGACATCGATCACCGCAACGGCGAGTGCGTTGGGTTTCATCGACGTGCTGGCAGTCGAGGAAATCGCCGGACAGCCCGTTCGCACGTCGTACCAGCAACCCGCTGCGGGGTTCCGGGTGTTGCCGGACGTTGACGCGGTGGTCGTCGCACCGGCCACCTACAACACGATCAACAAGCTGGCGTCCGGCACGGCCGACACCTATCCGCTGACATCGCTAGCGGAGCTCATTGGTCGAGGCGTCCCAACCGTGGTGGTGCCATTCGTCAACGCGGCCCTGGCTGCCCGTGCACCCTTCCGGCTCTCGCTGGTCAGCCTGCGGAAGGAGGGCGTACGCATCATTTCCGGCCCCGGCGAGGGCTGGGAGCCGCATCCGCCCGGCACCGGTGGTGAACGACAGCAACTGTTTCCGTGGCAGATGGCCTTTGACCTGGCCCAGGAGTTGGCTGAGCGGCATACGCACCGGTAGTGCACCGCCGGTGCACTACCGGGACATTTCCGGGCCTGTGGTGGTGGGATTGGCTGTCGGGCATGACAGTCGTCCTGCCCGACAGTGGGCACACCGCTGAGCGCCCGTCCTGGGACTGCCGGGCGTGTGGCAGGCCGTGGCCTTGCGATGCCGCTCGGGAGGGCCTGCGCGGCGAGATGGACCCGGTGGCCCTGGCGATCTACATGTGGGTCAACCTGGAGGAGGCCGTACGGGATCTGCCGCCCGGCCCGGCGCTGGAGCTGTTCGAGCGCTTCATCCGCTGGACCCGATGACGCGCGGACCCGACAGTGCTGGTGGTTGCCGGGGCGATGGCCGAGACTTCCCTGGTGGCGTTCCGTGGCTGGCCGAGTGAGGCCCTCGAGTTCTACGAGGGCCTGACCGCCGACAACTCGAAGACCTACTGGACGGCCCACCTGACCGTCTACGAGACCCAGGTGCGCGAGCCCATGACCGAGCTGCTGGCGGCCCTGGAGCCGGAGTTCGGGCCGGGAAAGATCTTCCGCCCGTACCGCGACGTCCGGTTCAGCAAGGACAAGTCGCCGTACAAGACCCACCTGGGGGCGTGGCTGGAGGCCGGTGGCTACATCCAGCTGTCCGCCGACGGGCTGGCGGCCGGCTCCGGCATGTACCAGATGGCCTCCGACCAGCTCGACCGCTACCGCCGCGCGGTCGCCGACGACCGCGCCGGCCGTGAGCTGACCACGGTGATCGAGGCGATCGAGCAGGCCCGGATCCACGTGCAGGGTCACGGCAGCCTGAAGACGGTGCCGCGCGGCTACCCGAAGGACCATCCGCGGCTGGACCTGCTGCGCCACAAGGGGCTGGTCACCTGGCAGGAATGGGCACCGGCGGCCTGGCTGGGCACGGCGGCCGCGCGCAACCGGATCGTCGACTTCCTCCGTACGAGCCGCCCGCTGCGCCGGTGGCTCGACGAGAACGTGGGGCCCTCGACGGTGCAGCGGTAGGGGTCAGGCCAGGGCGGTGGCGTACGCCTCGGCGGTGACGGCGGCGGCCCGGTCCCAGCCCAGCCGTTCGCGCACCGAACGCACCCCGGCGTCGGCGTAGCGCTGCCACGACGCCTCGTCGCGCAGCAGCACGGTCAGCGCCGATGCCAGCGCCGCCGGGTCCGCCGGTGGCACGGCCAGCCCGTTGACGCCGGGTTCGAGTACGGCCCGTACGCATGCGACGTCCGTGGCCACCACGGGCAGCCCGACGCTCATCGCCTCGGCGACCGCCATCGCGGGCGGCGAGGTGGTGTAGTCGAACTTGAACGGCCACGTGCCGACCTGCGCGGCGGCCAGTTCGGCCAGCAGGTCCTTGACGGGTTCGGTGACGACCTCGACCCCGTCGGCGTGTCCGGCGGCGGCGAGGATGGCGGGCAGCTCGGGGCGCGGGATCAGCAGCAGCCGCAGCTTCGCGTCGGGCACCTTGCTGCGCACCTGCGGGAACGCCGCCAGCAGCGTGTCCAGCCCGCGCACGCTCTCCGCCCGCCCGGCGAAGACGATCACCGGCTGGTCCGCGCGGTACGTGGCGCGCCGGTCGTCCTGCGGCGCCCCGGACGGCAGTCGCCGCACCTGCAGCCAGCGGCGTCCGCCGAGCCGCGCGGCCACCCGGGGGTCGGGGGTGAGCACGGTGCGGATGCCCGCGGAGCGCAGCGCGGCGACGGCCAGCGGCGGGGGCAGCAGGGTGGTCAGCGCGACGCGCGGCTGCAGCACGTTGGAGGCGCGCATCTCGGCCAGCGTGGCCCGCCGCCAGGCGCCGGGCCCGGGCACGGTCGGCCATGCGTACGCGGTGAGCACGGTCGGATGCCTGCGCAGCACGGTCAGGGCGGCCTGCAAGGGGCCCAGCGCGCCCGCGTGCAGGTGCACCAGGTCGGGGCGCAGCCCGTCGAGCACGCCGGCCAGCGCGCCGGTGCGCCCGACGGGGAACGTGGCGACCCGCCCGCCCAGTTCGTGCATGCTGGCGAACGCGTCGGCGCCGTCGTGGGCCCGGGTGGTCACGACGTGGTGCTCGCCGGGGACCCGCCGGGCGGTCTCGGTCACCGTGCGGCCCATGGCCTCGTGGCTGGAGAACTCCGCGATGACGTGGACGACCCGCGGTCCGTAGGTCACGACGTGCCCTGTGCCGCCCGGCTGTCCCGTACGCCCAGCAGCAGGCCACCGGCCTCGGTCAGCTTTAGGGTGGCCAGCCCGACGGTGAGCACCGGGTGGCGCAGCAGCCGGGTGGGCTGCTTGAGCAGGGAGGTACGGACGAACTTCCGCTTCCCCGTGTCAGCGTGCATACGGACATACTGGTCTATCCAGCGGCCGTAGTAGCGCTTCTTGGCGAAGGTGGCCCGCAGCTTGATGCGGCCCTCGTCGTGCCAGATCCAGGCCTCGACGCGGCCGACTTTCACCCCGGCCGCCCGGGTGCGGTCGGCCAGGTCCCAGTCCTCGGCGGCGGTCAGCGCCTCGTTCCAGCCGCCGAGCTTCTCGATGACCGGGCGGCGGAACGCGCGCGCGGCCTCGACGCCGGGGTCGCCGACGTACAGGTTCTTCTCCAGCTCGCGGCAGCGGGCCAGGAAGCCCTCACCGAACGAGCGCTCCGGGATGATCAGCGCGCCGACCTTCTCGTCGGCGGCGAACTTGGCGGCGATCTCCGTGGCGACGTGCGGTTCGAGGACCATGTCGGAGTCGATGAAGACCACCACGTCGCCGGTGCTGACGGCGGTGCCGCGGTTGCGCTGGGCGCTGCGTTCGGGGCCCCACTGCTCGAAGGTGTGCGCGAGGCGGCGGCCGATCTCGGCCGTACCGTCCGTGGAGCTGTTGTCGATCACGACGACCTCGACCTCGGGGTGGGTCTGGCCGCGCAGCGAGCCGAGGCAGGCCTCCAGGGTGCGGGCCGAGTTCCGGGTCGGGACGACAAAGCTGATCTTCATGCGGTGTGCTCCGTACGGGTTGTCAGGGTCAGGCGGCGCGGCGCAGCTCGGGCTCGACGGTCGTCGGCAGCGGCAGGGGTGTGGCCGCCGGCGCGGCGCCGGGCACCCGGGCGTGCGCGCACACCGCGTCGAGCAGCGTGTCGGCGACGTGGTCCCAGGAGTGCGCCCCGCCGTAGGGCAGCGGCTCGGGCCGGGTGGTGATCAGGCCCGGCATGAGTTCGACCAGCCAGCGGGCGAGCGCCTCCGGCTTCGGCGGGACGACCACGCCGCCCGCGGCCCGGGTGGAGTCGCGCAGGCCGGGCACGTCGTACGCGATGGTCGGGGTCCCCAGTGCGGCGGCCTCGCTGACCACCAGGCCCCAGCCCTCCCGGACGCTGGTGGCCAGGTGCACGTGGGCGCGGGCCATCCGGTCGTGCTTGGTGTGTTCGTCGACGCGTCCGAGGAATTCGATCCCGGCGGGGGCGGCGGCGCGCAGCCTGTCCAGTTCCGGTCCGCCGCCGATCATCCACAGGCGCAGGCCGGGCACCTCGCGGCGGGCGAGTTCCACCGCGCGCACGACGTCCCACGGCCGTTTGTAGCTGACCATCCGGCCGCAGAACACCGCGGTGGGGGTCTCCTCCTTGGCGACCTGCGGGGTCTGCGCCAGCGGCTCGAAGCCCTCCGGCACGACGGTGACGTCGCGGGCCCCGAACGCGGCCAGCGCGTCGCGGGTGGAGCCGGACACGGCCAGGATGGGGGAGTTCGCCAGGCGGCGCAGCCAGCGCGGCTCCAGCCGCAGCCGACCCAGGTACGACAGCGGGAACGGCGCGTTGTGGTGCCAGATCTCCTCGCAGGTCTGGTGCACCAGCGCGATCGTGCGGGCGCCGTCGTCGACCCACTCGTGGGCCATGAACGGCACCGTGTTCGTCTCGTCGACGACCACGTCGAAGCGGCCCCGGCCGTGGCGTTGCCACCAGCGCCGCGCCTCGCGGTACACGGTGAACCTGCTGCCCGCCCGGATCACCCGGTACCCGTCCACGACCTCCTCGGCGGGACGGCCCGCGACCGCGGCGGCGAACAGCGTCACCTCGTGGCCGGCGGCGACCCAGCGGCGCAGCACCTGCTCGGTGTAGACCTCGGCACCCCCGGATGCGGGGTGCGTCAGGTCACGCCAGTTCAGGACCAGGATGCGCATGCCAACCTTCTCGGCGCCCTAAGCCGTCCCATGGGCGGCTGCCCCGGCGGTCGCCGGAGTACCGGAAGAATCGGCGTGCGGTGATGGCAGTTGAGTGGTTCGCCGGGTCCACGCCCGGCCCTCGAGCATGGCGATCACCACTAGAGTCGGCACCAGCGCGGCGACCGAACCGGCCGCGATCTGCGCCGGTGAGTCGTGCCACAGCTCGATGAACACCACCTCCAGCACCGCGCCGATCCACGGCACGGCGATGGTGCGCCCGCCCCGGGCCAGCCCGGCGTGGGTCGCCAGCGTCACCACGCTGGTCAGCGCGGCGACCAGCGACAACGTGCGGACCAGGCCGGCGGCGTCGGCGTACCCGTCGCCGTAGAGCAGCCGCAGCACGAGCCACGGCACCGCGGCGATCACCGTGGCGCCCAGCAGCGCCGGGACGACCACCGCGGCGCCGCCGGTGAGCAGTGCCCGGAGGCGGTGCGGCAGCGGCCAGGCGGCGGCCAGCCGGGGGAAGACCGCCGACATGATGCCGGCCGGCAGCGCCAGCACGGTCTTGGCGACGGTGGCCGCGGCGACGTAGTCGCCGGAGCCGTCGCCGCTGAGGTGGTGGCGGGCCAGCAGCAGGTCGACCGTGGAGAACAGGAACAGGCCGGTCACCGCGACCCCGGCGCGCGCCACGGCGCGTAGCCGCAGCGCGGCGGCCGGGTCGGTGTCGGGGGCGGGCCGCAGCAGCGGCACCAGCGCGACCGCCAGCGCCGCGACCTCACCGGCGAGGGTGCCGACGAGGGCGCCGGTCACGCCGTACGGGATCACCAGCCCGAGGCCGAGCGCCAGCCGGGCCGCGGTGCTGGCCAGGTAGGTGGTGGCCACGGTGCCGACCTTGCGGTCGCCCAGCAGCAGGCCGCGGGCGGTGGCCAGGACGGCCGACACCACGAGGTACGGGGCCAGCAGCGCCGCGTCGGCCAGGGAGCCGAGGTGGAAGTACGCCTGCAGCCCCGGCGCGACCGCCAGGACGAGCACCCCGGGCAGCAGCGACCACAGGGTGACCGCGCGCAGCGCCCGCATGCCGGTGGCGCGGCCGGGGCCGTGCCGGGCGACCAGGGCGGACGCGGCGGCCTGCAACGCGCCGAGCGGGACGCCGAGCATCACCATCGCGGACAGGACCGCGCCGAGCGCGCCGTAGCCGTCGGCGTCCAGCTCGCGGCCCACCACGGCGTGGAAGGCGAGGTTGCCGGCGCTCTGCACGAGAACGGCGATCGCGATGGGGCCGATCCCGCCCAGCAGGACGCGGGCCAGGCGGCTGAGGCTGGCGGTCACGCCGGTTCTATCGGCCGGAGCGGGCCCAACCTCAAGACCTGTTCAGAGCGTACGCAAGCTTGCATCACACAGCGTGACGATCGGGGGGTGACGGGCGCAAGCTGGTGGCATGGCACTCATCAGCGTCCGTCGGCACCCCGCCCGCGTGGCCGTCGTCCTGGCTCTGCTGGCCCTCGCGGTCGGCGTGCTCTTCCTGACGGCGCGCGGCGCGTCGTCCCAGCCGTCCGCCGCGGCCGGCTCGGCGCTGAGCTTGCGCTGGACCGGCCAGCAGGATGACCTGGAGATCGTCGCGGTGGGTTACCGCAAGCGGGAGATCGCTCAGGTACGGGTTGGTAGCGCAGCGTGGCGGGACGTGCGCGCCGATGACAACGGCACGGTGCGGCTGACCGTACCGGTGGATGGTGCCGCGGCCGGGACCACGGTCGTGGTGGACGGGCGGGCGGTGGCCGGCGGGTCACGGTCCCTGGTGAGCGGGGTGCCGCCGGTCGTGGCCGCGCGCGGCCCGGCCGATCTGGTGCCGTGGCTGGTGGCCGGTGTGCTGGTGCTGATCGCGGCGGCGGCGGCGTTCTCGCACCGCCGCCCCGCCGGTGGCGCCCAGCCGGACGGCCCGAACCACGCGGGCCTGCCGTACGGCCTGAACCACGCGGGCCTGCCGGACGGCCTGAACCACGGGGGCCTGCCGGGTGAGCCGGGTCGCGCGTGCCGTGCGGGGAGCGGCACGCGCGGCCCCCGGCATGCCGCGCCCGCGCTGGAGCTGCCGGGCCGCTGGCACCCCGGCGCTCACCGGCGGCCGGTGGGCGGTGGCAGCCCTGCCGATACCCGCCCGACGGGCGTGATGACCACCCTATGATCAGGAGGAAATGACCGATTCACGGCTTTCCGGCCCGCCGCTGCCCGCGGCGCCCGACCGGTCCGACATCCTCGCCGCGGTGACCGCGGCCGTCGACCGCTGCGCGCGCCGCTGGGCCTGGCAGGGCCCCGCCGGATCGGCCGAACGGTGGCTCGGCGAGAACGGACCCAAGGACCTCGACCTCTGGTACGCGCCCGCCCCCGGCCCGCAGACCCCCGCCCAGGCCATCGCGGCGGCCCTGCCCTGCGCCGTGGTCGCCGAGGCGCACGACCCGCGCCGGCTGCGCCACGTCAGCCTCGCCGTGGAGACCGCGGCCGGACCCGCCGTCGTGGACCTGTCGTACGGCGACCTGCGCGTCGGGCCCGTGCTGCTGGCGCCGGTCGACGACATCGACGTCGACCCGGTCACCCACCGCCTCACCGGCGCCGCCGCGGTCGCCGACCTGCTCGTGCGGCCCGTGCTGCGCGGGCGGCTGCCGGAGCAGTCCCGCCTGGCCGAGGCGCGCGACGCGTGGGCCGCGACCACCCCCGACGCCCGGGCGGCGCTGCGCGACCGGCTGGCCGCCCAACTCGGCATCCGGGTGGCCGGCGAACTGGTCGCGGCGGCGGGCGGCGCGGCACCGGACCCGGGACTGCCGGGCCGGGCCCGGGCCCGGCTGGCCGCCCTGAGCCTCGCGCGCCGCAACGCCACGGCGACCTGGCGGCAGCGGCGCGCCGTGCTGCCCGCGGGACGCTCGGCGGGCCCGCTCGGGCTGCGCACCCGGGGCGTCGTGGTGGCGCTGGTCGGCACGGACGGCTCGGGCAAGTCGACCGTCGCCGACGGCCTGCGCGCGCGGCTGCAGCGGTACGGCTTCTCGACCGCCACGGCGTACTTCGGAATGGCCCGGGGCAACCTGCCCGGCGTCGGCCTCGCCCGCCGCCTGCTCGGCGTACCCGCCGTCCCCGCCGATCCGGCGGCGCGGCCGGTGTCGTCCCCGCCCGTACGCGGGTCGCCCGGCGCGGACCGGCCGGTGTCGTCCCCGCCCGCCCGGGGGTCTCCCGGCCCCGACCGGCCGTCCGGGAACCCCGGCCTGCGCCGCGCCGCCGCCTGGTTCTACGCCGCCGAGTACGTCTGGCGCTACCTGAGCACGGTCGCCCCCGCCCGGGCCCGGCGCCGCGTGGTGATCGTGGACCGCTGGGTGTACGACCTGCGGGAGTCTCCGTGGCCCGGCTCGCCCGCCGCCCGCGTCGCCGAACGGCTCGTGCCGTCACCTGACGTGCTGGTGCTCCCCGACGCCCCGGCCGAGCTCATCCACCGGCGCAAACCGGAGCGGCCGCAGGCCGAACAGGCCGCCCAGCAGGACCGGTTCCGGCGGCTGCTGGCCGAGCACCCGGCCCGGCACGCCGAGGTGGTGGTGGACACCTCCGGTGCCACCGCCGACAACCTCGCGCCGCTCGTCGCGGCGGTCGTGACCGCGGCCCACCGGTCGCGCCGCGGCCCGCGGTGACCACCGCCGTACTGACCTGGGTCTCGCGTCACCGGCCGCACATCGACACCCGCTCGGCGCGGCTGACGACGGAATCCGGGCTGCTCGGGCTCGCGGTCGGCATCGCCGTGGTGGCCCCGTGGACCCGCGACGGCTACCTGATGCTGCTCGACTGGGTCGGCGGGCCGCACCAGGCGGTCGCGCAGGGCCTGTACGGGCTCGACCCGGCCGCCCTGGACGCGTTGCCGTACCGGCTGGCCACCCACGGCCTGCGGGTGGTGGTGGGTGCCGGTGCCACCGGCTGGCTGATGGTGCTGCTGTTCTTCCCGATCGCGGCCAGCGGGGTGTCCGCCCTCGCCGGTGGCGGCCGGTGGCGGCGGCACCCCGCGGCGCTGTTCGCCGTCTGCAACCCGTTCGTGGCGGACCGGATCCAGGTCGGCCACGTGCCGTTCCTGCTGTCGGTGAGCCTGGTGGCGTGGGTGCTGGCCTCCGCGGTGCGGGCCCGGCGCCGCGGCAGCTGGTTCGCCGCGCGCCCCGCGGGCTGGTACGCCAGCGCCATGGCGATCGGCCCGCACGCGGCCTGGCTCGGCGGGGTGGGCCTGCTGGCGGTCGCCCTGCTGCCGCGACCGCGCCGCAACGACCTCATCCGGACCGCGCTGATCGTCGTCGCGGCCGGCTGCATCTACGCGTACGCGCTGACGGTCATCCTCAACGCGATCCTCACGGTCCGGGTGGGCGACGCCGATCTCGAGGTGTACGCCACCCGCGCCGGACCTGGCGGGATGTTCGTCACCCTGCTGTCGCTGCAGGGCTTCTGGCGCGAGGACGACCTCTCCGGCCCGATCGGCAGCGTCGGCGCCGTCCCGGCGGCGGTGGGGCTGGTGGTGCTGGTGAGCGCCGTGGTCTTCGGGCTGGTCCGGCTCTGCCGGCACGACCCCGACCTGGGCGCCCCGCTCGCCGCGCTGGCCGTCTGCGGGATCGTGCTCGGTGCCGGCACCCAGGGTCCGTTCGGTGTGGCGTACCGGTGGGCCTTCGACGCCGTCCCGCTCTTCGAGGCGATGCGGGAACAGCAGAAATGGGTGGCGCTGGCGATGCTGGCGTACGCGGTCGGCGTCGGCGCGGCCGCGGAGGCGCTGGCCGACGCGGTGCCCCGGCGCTACTTCGGCAAGCGGGCGTACCGGCTGCGCCGGCTCGGCGCCGCGTTGGCGCTGGTCGCGCTCGGCGGCGTGAACGCCATCGTGGCCACCACGCTGGTCTGGGGCCTCGGCGGCGCGGTGCGGGTCACGGACTATCCGGAGTCCTGGTACGCCGCCGACCGGATCATGGGGGACGGCAGCGGCCTGGTGCTGTTCCTGCCCTGGCACCAGTACCAGCCGTTCAGCTTCACCGGCGGCCGGACCGTGGGCACCCCGGCCGCCGCGTTCTTCCGGCGCCCGGTGCTCACCAGCGACGCGGTCGAGCTGGGGGAGGTGCGCACCAACTCGGTGTCGCGGCGCACCGCGTACATGTCGCGCCTGATCGCGGCCGGCGGCACCGGGCACTTCGGCCGCATGGTCGCCCCGCTGGGCGTGGAGTGGGTGGTGCTGGCGCGCGACCGGGAGGCCACCACGTACGACTGGCTGGCCAAGCAGCCGGATCTGCGGCGGGTGCTGCGCAGCCGGCAGCTCGACCTCTACCGGGTGCTCGTGCAGGGCACCGGCCGCGTGGTCGCCTCCCGGCAGGGCGGTTTCGACGACGCGGTACGCCTGGCCGACACCGGCCAGCTCGGCAGTGAGGCGATGCTGCCGGAGGGCCCGGCGCAGGGAAAGGTGCCCTCGGCCCGCTACGGCGGGATCGACCGGATCGGGCCGACCCGCTGGCGGGTGGAGCCGGGGCCGCCGGGGTGGGTGGTGATCCCGGAGGAGTGGTCCGCGGGCTGGACCTCCGGCGCCGACCCGCCCCGGCAGACCGTGGCCGGCACGGTGGCGGTGCGGGCGGGTCCGGACGCGGTGACCGTCGACTACGAGCCGTGGCGCTGGCTACGGGTGGGCCTGCTGGTGTCGATGGTGTCGCTGGGGTTGCTGATCGTCGCGGGCC
Organism: Krasilnikovia cinnamomea; assembly: GCF_004217545.1. Classification (NCBI taxonomy): domain Bacteria; kingdom Bacillati; phylum Actinomycetota; class Actinomycetes; order Micromonosporales; family Micromonosporaceae; genus Krasilnikovia; species Krasilnikovia cinnamomea. Next base: position 7,115,186 of record NZ_SHKY01000001.1, on the reverse strand, counting down.
TGGCCGAGCACCGGCGGGACCTCACCGACTGGTGGGTCGGTACGCCGTCCTGACGCGCCCCGGGCCGCGCGACGCGACCCGGCTGGGGTGCGTCTCGCGGCCCGGAGGGGGCTGCGCGGCTCAGGCGGCCTCGGCCAGCTGCGGCACGGTGGCGAACTGCGCCGGGGCCGCCTCCGCGATCGGGGCCGGGGTGCTCGGCACGGTCACGCCGCGGTACTGGCGGCGCACGTGCAGGCGGGTGTAGATGGTGAAGGTGTCCCGGATGGTGCGGACGATGGCGCTGCGGCCGACGGTGGAGCCGGCGGTGCGCTGCTCGAGGCGGACGGGGGCGCCGACGAAGTCGCGGATGCCGGCGGCCTTGGCGGCGACGAAGAACTCGAGGTCGAAGGCGAAGCGGCGCTCGCGCAGGCTGGGCAGCAGGCCGGCGAGGACGTCGCGGCGGAAGATCTTGCAGCCGGTCTGGCTGTCCCGGACGCCGAGCAGGAAGAGCAGGGTCACCAGGGTCGAGTAGACGATCGAGATGAGCTTGCGGAAGCCGGTCGCGCCGCTGGTGGACAGGTGGTGGCGCTTGTCGGCGTAGACGCCGGCGGGGTTGCTGGTGCGGGCGACCTGCAGGTACTGCAGCAGGTGGGCGGGGTCGATGTCGCCGTCGGCGTCGATGAAGCCGACCCAGGTCCCGCGGGCGGCGGCGAAGCCGGTGTGCAGCGCGGCGCCCTTGCCCTGGTTGACCGGGTTGGTGATGACCCGTACGCCCGGGATGCCGGTCAGGGTGTGCTCGGAGCCGTCGGTGCTGCCGTCGGAGACCGCGATGACCTCGTAGCCGACGCCGGCGTCCCGCAGGCTGGTGGCGATGCGCTTGACGGTCGGGCGCAGGGCCATGCCGGGGTTGTAGAAGGGGACCACGACGGTGAGTTCGACGCCCGCGTCGGCGGGGCTCCACAGCCGGACCGCGTCGAACACCCGGCCGTTGGGGGCGGTGGTGGCGGCGGCCGGGGCGGTCGCGGCGGTGGCGGCGGAGAACAGCGTCGTCGTCATGCCAGCTACGTCGGCGGGCCACCTCAACGCCAGCTCTAGCCGGTTTCAAGCGAGATGCAAGCTTGGGTCGAGCCATTCCTGACTTGTCAGCTTGAGCCTGATACATGGCATTATTGCGACATGACCCTTGCCCGTTTCCGCAGGTCGGGCCCGCTGCTGATGGCAGCCGGGACGCTGGCCGCGGTGCTGACGCCCGGCGTGGCGCTCGCGGACGGCCCCGGCTACGGCGGCACCGCGGACGCCCTGACGGTGCAGTGGGAGGGTCGTGGGAACAACAACGCCGGGCGGGCGGTGGCCATCTACGCGGTCGGATTCCGCGGCGGCTCGTCGGTCGCCGTACGCGTGGGCTCCGCGCCCGAGCGCAAGGTCACCGCGGACGCGTTCGGCGGGCTGCGGGTGGTCCTGGTCGCCGCGGGCCGCAAGGCCGGCGCCGCGGCCCGCTCCGCGTCCGGCGTCGGCGCCGCGGCCGGCTTCGGATCCGCCGCCATGGTCGGCGCTGTGCCCGGCCCGGCGTCCACCCCCGCGTCCGGTACCGCGTCTGCGGCCGTGGACGCCGCAGCCGTGGAGGCCGCCGTCGGCGCGAAGGTGCCGCCCGGCACGGTGGTCGTGGCCATGGACACCCCGACGGGCGGCGAGCTTTCGTCCGGCACCGTGGTGCAGGCGATCGGTCAGAGCCCGGCGGGCAGCGTACGCACCCTGGTCGGGGCCGTGCCTCCGCCCGCCGCGGGGGGCGGCGTGCACACCCTCGTTCCCTGGAGCGGCTTCGCCGCGGTCCTGGTGGGCATCGGCGTGCTGCTGCGGCGGCGGCTCCGCCCGGCCCGGCCCGCAGCGGCGGGAGACGTACGCCGCCACCGGTACGCACCCCGGCACCGGTAACAGCCCGGCAGAGCACACGAACGAGCCCTGATCCGGCCCGCGAAGCTGCGGGCTGGATCAGGGCTCGTACCGCGTCAGGGGCGCGGCCGCCACGGGAACGGCTGCGTCAGGGAGCGGGCTCGAAGCGGTAGCCGACCCCGCGCAGCGTGCGGATGTAGCGCGGCGACGACGCCGACTCGCCCAGCTTCTTGCGCAGGTTGCCGACGTGCACGTCGATGATGTGGTCATCGCCGTACCAGTTGTCGCCCCACACGTCCTCGAGCAGCTGGTTGCGGGTGAAGGTCCGCCGGGGGCTGGAGGAGAGCAGGTCGAGGATGCCGAACTCGATCTTCGTCAGGTCGAGGATCCGGCCGTCCAGGGTCACCTCGCGCACCACGGGGTCGATGCGCAGCGGGCCGTACTCCCGGCCGGCGGCGGCCTCGGCGGCGGCGCCGCGCGGGCGGCGGCGCATGGCCTGGATCCGGGCGGCCAGCTCGCGCGGCGAGAACGGCTTGGTGACGTAGTCGTCCGCGCCGACCGACAGCCCGACGACCTTGTCCACCTCGTCGGCGCGGCCGGTCACCATCACGATGTACGCGTCGGTGAACTGGCGGATGCGCCGGCACACCTCGATCCCGTCGACGTCGGGCAGGCCGAGGTCGAGGATGGCGAGGTCCGGCTTCTCCCGCTGGGCCAGCTCGACGGCGCGCTCGCCGTCGGAGGCGACCATGACGTCGAAGCCCTCCTTCTCCAGGAGGTGCTGGCAGAGGAGCACGAACTCCGGCGAGTCCTCGATGACGAGTGCGCGGGGCCTGGGCACGTGACCTCCAGTTTCCTCGGGCAGGCAGACGTTACCCATCACTCTTCGACCGGCGGACGGCAAATCGAAGAGATCGGAGCGAACCGATCGCGAACCCGGGCCGGGCACCCCGGCGGCCCGGCCCCGTCAGCCGCCCCCGGCGGCGGCGAAGATCCGTGCGACATTGTCCTCGGCGAAGAACTCCGGTGCCGGGGTCACCCCGGCGTTGACCCGGGCGAACGCGTCCATCGCGGCCTGGTTGCCCTGCATCGCGGCCAGCAGCTGGGCCAGCGGTGGCGGTGGCGGCTCCAGCGCGGCCAGCTGTGCGGTCAGCTCGTACATCGGCAGGACGTGCCGGTCGCGGGCGGTGTGGTAGCCGGCCAGCGCCGAGTCGAAGTCCCGTTCGCCCGCGAGCGCGGCGTGTAGGGCGTCGGCGCACGACTGCGCGTCCCGGAAGGCGTCACTGATGCCCTGGGCGGTGATGAAGTCCCGGTTGTAACCGGCGTCACCCACCAGCGCCCAGCCCGGCCCGTACGGCTTGCGCAGGTAACCGGAGACGCTGGCGCCCACGATGCGCTCCTCCCGCCGGGCCGCGCCGATCCGCTGCGCGAACTCCGGGGCGAGCTCGAACGTCTTGCGCAGGTGCCCTTCGACGTCGCCCCGGTTGGCGGCGAACTCCGCGTACGGCCAGCCGCCGATCACCAGGGTGAGCCCGTCGTTGGTGGGCGCCGCCGCGAAGCCGCGCCCGTCCCGGGCGTACGCCTCGAACCGGCCGTGCATCTCCAGCCCGCTCCAGTACGAGTAGTAGCCCACCGTCATGGGGGCCCGCTCGTGAGAGGCGGGGGCGCCGACCCGCTGCGCCACCAGGGAGTGCTGCCCGTCCGCCCCGACGACCACCCGGGCCCGTTCCTCGACCGGCGCGCCCCCACGGGTGTGCCCGCGCACGCCCGCGACCCGCCCGTCGGCGATGATCAGCTCGTCGACCGTGAACGCGGTGCGGACCTGCGCTCCGGCCGCGGCCGCCGCCTCGACGAGCACCTGGTCGAGGATCCGGCGCCGAGGCGCGTAGGCGACCGGGGACTCGGCCGTGCCGGGCGCCCCGGAGAGCCGGACCGCGCCGAAGTCGAAGGCGTACGTGTCGATCGGCGGGCATCCCGTCGCGGTCACCCGGTCCAGCAGACCCCAGCCGCGCAGCGCCGCGACGCCCGGCGGGTGGATGACGTGGGTGGAGACGGTGTCGCTGGGGAACGTCGACCGGTCGACCAGCAGAACCCGGTGGCCCCGCGCGGCCAGCAGCATCGCCACCGGAGAACCGGCGCACCGCGCCCCGACCACGATCACATCCCAGACGTTGCCCGCCACGTCGCCTCCTTACGGTGAGAACGTCAGCGCGAACAGTAGGCCTTCGCCGGTACGCAAGGGAAGCCAGGTCAGCCCATCGGTCCGCGCGGTTCGTCCGCACGGACGAGCCGCACCGTCCTCAGCGGTCGCCCGCCGACCGGCCAAAGAGGATCTAGGCCGCCACCACCGCGTCGGAACCCGGGCCGGCGCCGCCCGGCGGCCGGCGAGGGCTTGGCGGGCCCGCCACTCGCACGGACCGCGCCCCGATCGGGTGGCGGGGGATGGCGCGAACATCGACGCGAATCCGCGGCTGATCAAGGTAGCGGCGCGGGCGCCGGGGACCGATGATGGGTGTCGTGTCCGGTCGGCATCGACGCCCCTCGCGCCGCCGCGCGCCCGCTTCAGCGGCCGCCGCGGTGGCCGTGCTGGCTGTCGCCGCCGGGCTACGGTTCGTGTTTCCGCTGCTGGCGGGCGGGGGATGCGGCGAGCAGGTCCGGTTGGACGTGGCGGCCGCACCGGACATCGCCCCGGCGGTCCAGGCCGCGGCGCGCGACTGGATCCGTACGGGGGCGGACGGCGCCCGGTGCGTGACCGTCGACGTGCGCGCGGCCGAGTCGGTCGACGTGGCCTCGGCCGTGGGCCGCGAGCAGCGGGCCACGTTCGGTGGGTGGGGCCCGGGTGCCGCCGGGGTCGCGGTCCCGCAGGTCTGGATCGCGGACTCATCGACCTGGCCGGTGCGGCTGCGCGCCGCGGTGCCCGGCTTCACCCTGGCCGAGCAGGGCCGGGTCGCGGTGAGCCCCGTGGTGTTCGCCGCGCCGGAGCCGGTCGCACGCGACCTCGGCTGGTCCGGTGGCGACGTCGGCTACCAGGACCTGACCACGCAACTGACGTCCAGTACGACCCTGCGCGCCGGCACGGTCGAGCCGTCGCGGGACGCGGTGGGCCTGTCCGGACTGCTCGCCCTCGACGCCGCGGCCGGTTCCGCCGGGCCACGGGTGCTGGGCGGGGTGCTGCACGCCCTGGCCGTCGGCCGTTCGGCGCTGCGCGCCAACCTGGTCCAGCAGTTCCCGGTGGCCGACGACCCGGCCACCCTGGCGAGTGGCCTCGGGCTGGCGGCGCTGTCCGAGCGCGACGTGGTCACCTACAACGCGGGCAGCCCGTCGGTGCGGCTGAGCGCGTTGTATCCGCGGCCCGCACCGGCGACGCTGGACTTTCCGTACCTGATCCTGCCGGGCGCCTCGCAGGGGCAGGGCACGGCGGCCCGCGCGTTGTTCCGGGCGCTGGGTGGCGCGACGTTCCGGGACCAGCTGGGTCGGCTCGGGCTGCGCGGGCCGGACGGTGCGGCGCGCGGCTTCACCGCGCCCGACGGCGCGCCGAAGGTGGCCGATCCCGGGGCCGGTCCCGCCCCGGACGCGGCCGCGATCGTCCGTGCGCTGGCGGGCTGGTCCGGCGTGGTCGCGCCGGCGCGGGTGCTGGCGGTGGTGGACGCGTCCGGCAGCATGCGCGCCCCGGACGGCACCGGCCGGGGCACCCGGATGGGTGCGGTGCTGCGGGCCGCGCGCGACGGCCTCACGCTGTTCAGCGACGACTGGCAGGTCGGGCTGTGGCGGTTCGCCGGCACCCGGCCCGGCCATCAGGAACTGGTGCCGATCGGCCCGCTGGCGGCCAACCGTGGCGCGGTCGAGGACGCTCTGGCGGGCATCACCGCGCAGGACGGCGACGCGGGCCTGTACGGCACGATCCTCGACGCGTACCGGACCGTGCAGGACGGCTGGCAGGCGGGCCGGGTCAACTCCGTCGTGGTGCTGACCGACGGGGTGTCGGCGGCCGGTGACCTGGCACTGTCCGACCTGCTGACCCGGTTGCGGTCGGTCAAGGACGACGCCCGTCCGGTGCAGGTCGTGGTGGTGGGGGTCGGCGACCGGGTGGACCGCGCGTTGCTGGACCAGATCACCCGTACGGTCGGTGGCGGTGTCTTCGTCGCGCGCGACCCGGCACAGGTGGGCGACGTGTTCCTGCAGGCCATCTCGTTGCGGGTGGCGGTCGCCCGCTGAGGGCACGCACACACTTCTTTTCCTATCTGCGATGTAGGTATTCTGGATGCCGACAGAGCGGAGACTGTGATGAGGACGCAGGTGCCCGGCCGGATCGGTGGTCGTGGTGACGCGGCGGCGGTTCGCCACCAGTTCGAGCGGGACGCCATCTGGAGCCGGATGGTGGCACCGGGCGACCGGCTCCCGGCGGTCCCGGTGGTGGAGGTCGACCTCGGACCGATCCATCTGGACCGGATGCGCCAGACCGGCCCGGTCGTGCTGGTCTTCTTCCACCACGCCACCTCGGCACCGTGCCTGGCCGCGCTGCGCCGGTACGCGACGACCCTGGCGCCCGCCCTGGACGATCTCGGCGCGCACCTGCTGGCGGTCAGCCCGCAGGAGCGGGGCCGGCTGGAATCCCTCAAGTTCCGGCTCGGCGCGGACATGTTCGTGACCTCCGACCCCCGCCACACCCTCATCGACGCGCTGAACATCGGGTTCACCTCGCCCGCCGCGGCCGGCGTGCTGGGCACCGGCCGTACGGTGCTGCCGTTCCCGGCCGTGGTGGTCGCGGACCGCCGGGGCGTGGTCCGCCTCGTCGACGTGTCCGCCGAACGGACCCCGGCGGCGACGATCACCCAGGCGGTTCGGACCATCCAGGGTGGACCGTCACGTACCGGTGGCCTCTCGCGTATCCGGTGACCGCCGCGACCTGCGCCGCGTGCGTGACGACCGCATGAGGCGTCGCCGACAGCCCGGACCGTCGCCCTTTCGGGCGGGCTTCGACGGGCGCCGCGCCGTTACCGTCCGGGGAGATTCCCCGAACGACTCACGAGGGCGAGAACATGGCGGGCGAACCGGAACTGCATCCCCACACCTCCAGCGAGTGGGTGACCTATCTGCAGCAGCTGCTCAATCACTACGGCGTCTGGTCGGGGCCGGAGGACGGCGACTACGGTGACGAACTGCTCGCCGCGGTTCGCGGCCTGCAGCAGCAGTATCAGCTGACCCCCGCGGACGGGGTGGTCCGTGCCGACCTGTGGGCCCTGCTCGCCGGCGAGTCGAGCTCCGCCCCCACCGACGGCGGCCACCCGGACGGCGGGCACCCCGACGGCGGCCACCCCGACGGCGGCCACCCCGACGGCGGGCCGCACGGCGACAGCCACACCCTGCACGGTACGGGGGCGCACGCCGAGGAGTTCCCGGCGTCGATGATGGCGGGCGGCCTGCCCGCGTTCAAGTACAACCTGCCGAGCGTGCCCATCGCCGAGGTGTCGTTCGACACCGGCAACGCCGCGGTCGACATGCGGCTCTCGCTCATCGGCAGCGTGACCGTCACGTTCGAGCACGCCGCGCAGGGCGTCACCACCACGGTCAACGACCAGACCTGGCGCCTGGCCGCCCAGCAGTCGCTGGACGGCATCACCGAGGGCATCCAGATCCAGGGCGTCGGCGGCGACCGGGTCAGCTTCAGCACGACGTTCGGCAACCAGTTCGAGCAGACCGAGGTGCGGTTCACGCCGCCGAACACGATGTCCTTCCTGGGCAGCTGCCTGATCGGCTACCACGTCGACACCGAGGTCGGACAGGCCACCGTACGCGGCTCGGTCGGCTTCCAGCTCGACGTCACCGTGACACCGCACCCGACGTCCGAGCCCGCCCCGGAGGTCCAGGACGAGCGCGGCTGGTTCGAGGAGTACGCCCCGGTGATCCTGACCGGCACGGTGATCGCGCTGGTGGTGGTCGTGGCGATCGCCGCGGCCCCGGAGACCGGCGGCGGCAGTCTCGAACTGATCCCGCTGGCGGCGGGGGCGCTGTAGCGACCTGTCAGGCCGGCCGGGGCAGCCCGGCCAGCGCCGACACGAGCCGGTCGACGTGTTCGGCCCGGGTGCCCAGACCGAAACTGGCCCGCACCGCGGCCGGGGCCGGGGTGGCGCCCGGGTCGAGCCGCGCGGTGGCCTCGGCCAGCAGGCGCCGGGTCAGCGGGTGCGCGCAGAACAACCCGGTCCGTACGCCGATGCCGTGTCCGCGGCCGAGGGTGGTGGACAGCTCGTCGGGGTCCGCGCCGAGCACGGTGAACGAGACGATCCCGACGCGCGGTGCCGCCGCGTCGAACAGCCGCAGCTCCTCGACGTGTGGCAGGGCGGCCAGCGCGGCGCGGAACCGGGTGACCAGTGCCCGCTCCGCCGGGTGGTCCTGCCCGGCGAGGACCCGGCATGCGGTGGCCAGCGCGACCGCGCCGAGCAGGTTCGGGGTGCCGGCCTCGTGGCGGGCGGGCCCGGTGTGCCAGCGCACCGCGAAGTCGGACCGTACCTCGGCGCTGGCCCCGCCACCGGCCAGGTAGGGCGCGGCGGCGTCGAGCCAGTCGGCGCGCCCGGCCAGCACGCCCGCCCCGAACGGGGCGTACAGCTTGTGGCCCGAGAACGCGAGGTAGTCGGCGCCCAGCTCGGGCAGGCGGGCGGGGGCGTGCGGGGCGAGTTGCGCGGCGTCGACCGCCAGCCGGGCGCCGTGGCGGTGGGCGACCTCGGCGAGCCGGGCCACCGGCCACAGCTCGCCGGTGACGTTGCCCGCCGCCGTGACGGCCACCAGCACGGGACCGTGCAGCCGGGACAGTGCGGCGTCGAGCGCGGCGACCGCCTCGGCCGGTGTGCCCGGGGCGGGCAGCCGTACCGGGTGGCGCCACGGCAGCAGGTTGGCGTGGTGCTCGGCGTCGAAGGTGACCACCGTCGTGCCCGGCGGCAGCGCGTGCGCCAGCAGGTTGAGCGCGTCGGTGGTGTTGCGGGTGAACACGACGTGGTCGTCGGGGCCGCAGCCGACGTACTCGGCGACGGACTCGCGGGCCTGGTCGTACTCGCGGGTGCAGCGCTGGGCGAGGGCTCCGGCGCCACGGTGCACGCTGCCGTAGAACGGCAGCAGGTCCGCGACGGCCTCGGCGACCGGGGTGAGACAGGGGGCGGTGGCCGCCACGTCGAGGTTGGCGAACTCGACGCTGCGGCCGTCGGGGAGTTTGACCTCGCCGGGACTGAGGACAGTGAGCACGGGGTGACCTTCCGCTCGCAGCCGGTGTGCTCCGCCACTGTGCGACAGGACCGCCCAGGAAGTCAATTATCCCTATAGCCTAGGTATGGAATGTTCACCTCGGTCCAGCACGTCGTCGGCGGGGCAGCGCCCGCGCAGCACGTACCGTTCGAGGTACCCGGCCACCGCGTCGCGCAGCGGCCGGGCGACGCCGTGGCGGGCCAGCGCCGCGTACGCCGCGAGGAAGCACTGGCGCGCCGCGACGGCCAGCGCCGGGTCGGTCAGCGCCGCGCGGGCCGCCCGGCTCCACAAGCCCGGCGTGCCGGCCAGCGGCGCGGTGGCGGCGAGGGCCGCGTCCCCGGCACCCGGGTCGTCGACCAGCGCGGCGATCACCGCCAGCGGGACGCGCCAGCCGTCGCCGGGCTGCCGGTCGGCCACGTCGATCTCCAGGTGCCCCCGGGCGGCCACCGGCGGCCGTACGGTGCGCAGGTGGCGCTCAAGGTCGCGAAGGGTAGGTGCCGCCGTGCCGCCGGTGCGCAGCCAGTCCCGGAAGCTCGGCGGCGTCGACCCGGCACCGGCCACCGGCGCGTCGAGGACCACGGCGGCCCAGTCCGCGCCGGGATCGCTCGCCCGCGCCGCCGCGCCGGACCGACGCGACCCCGCCGCGCCCGGTCCGGGTGTTCCGGACAGGCGTGCTCCACCCACGCCGCCCCCGGCCGGGTGCCGCAGGGCCAGGCGGGTGCTGCGCCACCCGGTCGGGCGGCCACGCCGCAGCGGCGAGTTGGCGAACGCCGCGGCCAGGACCGGGGCGACCGCCTGCGCCACCTGCCAGCGGCGGGCGGTCCCGCCCGGCCCGGCGTCCTCGGTGCCGGCCTCCAGCGCCACCCGCACCCCGGCGGTCGCGTACGCCTGCGGGGCGCCCGGTGTGGCGTCGGCGGCGGTGTCCAGGACGCCGAGTCCGTGGCCGGTCACCAGGGCCCGGGCGGAATCGAGGTCCTGGGCCATGCGTTCGGCGCAGCTCTCGATGCCGGGGGAGGGCGGGCCGCTGGCCACCAGGACGCGGGCCGAGCGGGCGGTCAGGTAGCCGTGGCGCATCCGGGGGCGGGCGGCCAGCGACTCCACCAGGGGCTGTGGCAGGCCGGGGCGCTCCAGCAGCAGCTCGACCGTGAGGCCGAGCAGTCCCGGGGCGGCCGGGGTGAACGCGGTCGCGGCGAGGTGCTCCTCGGCGGCGGCCTCGGTCAGCGTGATCACGGGGGTCTCCTGCTCGACGTGGGAGTAACGATCCTATCCCGCCGATGGGATTTGTGGGTAGGGCGTCGCGTCGCCCTTGACGGACCGTCCACATACCGGGACGCTGCCTAGAGAACCGATAGGAGAAGAGGTGGGAGTGATGGCGGTCGGGGTGGCGGTGGTGGAGACGTCCTCGCTGGGGGACCGGAGCTACCTGGTGCACGACGGCGACGCGGCGGTCGTGGTCGACCCGCAGCGCGACATCGACCGTGTGCTGGCCCTGGCCGGACGCCTCGGCGTCACGATCACCCACGTCGCCGAGACCCACCTGCACAACGACTACGTCTCGGGCGGGCTCGCGCTGGCCCGCCTCACCGGCGCGGACTACCTGGTGGCCGCAGCCGAGCGGGTGGCCTTCGACCGCATCCCCGTCGCCGACGGCGACGAGATCACGATCAGCGACGAGCTGCGGCTGCGCGTCGTGGCCACCCCCGGGCACACCTTCCACCACGTGTCCTACGTGGTGCTCGGCGACGGCGCCCCGGTCGCCGCCTGCACCGGCGGCTCGCTGCTGTACGGCACCACCGGCCGCACCGACCTGCTCGGCGCCGAGCACGCCCGCACCCTGGCCGCACACCAGCACGCCTCCGCCCGGAAGCTGGCCGACCAGCTCCCCGCGTACGCCGCGCTCTGGCCCACGCACGGGTTCGGCAGCTTCTGCTCGGCCTCCGCCCCCGACGCGGACACCTCCACGATCGGCCGTGAGCGCGACGTCAACCCCGCGCTGCTGCTGGGCGCCGAGCAGTTCGTCGCGCAACTGCTGGCCGGCCTGGGGGAGTACCCCGCCTACTACGCGCACATGGGGCTGCGCAACGCGGCCGGCCCCACCCCGATCGACCTCGGCCGTCCGGCCGGCGCCGGGGCGCGGGAACTGCACGAACGGGTCGCGGCCGGCGAGTGGGTGGTCGACCTGCGGACCCGCAAGGCGTTCGCGTACCGGCACCTGGCCGGCACGCTGAGCTTCGGCCTCGACGGGCCGCTGGCCACCTGGCTGGGGTGGCTGCTGCCGCACGGCGCCCCGCTGACCCTGCTCGGTGAGTCGGCGGCGCAGGTCACCGCGGCCCAGCGGGAACTCGCCCGGATCGGCATCGACCGGCCCGCCGCCGCGGCCACCGGCGCCCCGGAGGACTGGGCCGGTGGCCACGAGCTGCGCCTCGCGACGCTGGCCACGGCCACCTTCGCCGACCTGGCCGCCGCGTACCCGGGGCTCGGCGGGCGGGTGATCGACGTCCGCCGGCGCCAGGAGTGGGCGGACGGGCACATCGACGGCGCGGTGCACGTACCGTTGCCCGAGCTCGCCGACCGGCTGGCCGAACTGCCCGACGGCGCCCTGTGGGTGCACTGCGCGGCCGGTTACCGGGCCGCCGCCGCGGCGAGCCTGCTGGCCCGAGCCGGGCGCCGCGTCGTGCACGTGGACGACACCTGGGCCAACGCGGCGGCCACGGGCCTGCCCCTGGTAGATCAGGACCTCCGGACGGGTCCACCGATCACCGCAGGTGACTGAGGCTCTTGCTCAGGGACGATGCGCTACTGAAGGTCCGGCTCGTCCGACGACAGCGACAACGTGCTCCGGTACGCACCGCTTGGTGCCTGCCCCGCAGGTTTGTCGATCGGTTTGGATTCCGCTGGCCAAAATCGAACGGCGCGGTAGGGAATCCGTCCTGGCCGGGTCGTTCCCACTCGACTGTGACGGCTTGACCGGCGCCGAATGCGAAGTATCCGGGCACCGCGGCGGCACTGAAGTGCGCCCAGCACCGTCCTGGGGTTTCGTTTGAGTCGATGACACCCCCACCCTCATTCTGGTGCCACTCCCGAATGATGCCGACCACACTCATGGTGGCGACGCTACTGCGTCGCTCAGTCGCCGAGGAACTCCTCCAGGACCGTGGCCAACCGTACGGGTGTCTCGTACATCGCGTAGTGGCCCGCGTCCGGCAGCACCTCGAGGCGGGCGTTCGGGTAGTGCGCCAGCCAGGTCGGCTTCATCGCGGCCTCGCCCAGGGCGGGGTCGTGCGCGCCGACGACCGCCAGCGCGGGCACCGGGTTGCCCTGGATCTCACCGGTGAAGTCGGTGCGCGCCCACGCCGGCAGGTACGCCCGGAACGCCTCCACCGTGGACCCGGCCAGCGAGGCCTCCACCATGGTGTCGAGCCAGTGCCCGGACAGCCGGTTGCCCGTGGTCAGGTCGATGATGGCCCGCCGGTTGCCGGGATCGTCGGCGGCGCCGCTGAACAGCGTCCAGCCCTGCTCGTCGAAGGGCACCCCACCGGCCGGTACGGGGCTAATCCCCACCAGCCGCCGTACCCGCCCGGGCGCGTCGGCCAGCACCCGCTGGGCCGCGCTGCCGCCCATCGAGTGCCCGAGGACCGAGAACCGGTCCCAGCCCAGTTCGTCAGCCAGGGCGAGGGCGTCGCGGCTGATCTCGGCGATGCTGAAGTCACCGGCGGTGTCGCGGCGCTCGCCGTAGCCGCGGTAGTCGAGGAAGGCGTACGTGAATCGCGCGGGGTCGACCAGATCCGGCAGTGCGCCCCAGCCCCGGGCCGAACCGAACCATCCGTGCAGGGCCAGCACCCGGTGCGGCCCGCCACCCACAATCGTCGTCATGCCGGGCATTCTGCTGCATCGCCGTCACCGGGAGAACCCGTACGGTGACGTGTCGCGTGGGCTCAGGCCGGGGTGAACGCGCGGTCCGTGGGCGCGTTCCAGTCGGGCAGCCGCGCGTCCGGCGCCGTGAACGCCGCGAAGTCCGTGGTGCGGCGGAAGGCGGGCAGCGCGTACAGGTCCCGCGCGTAGGCCCACAGGTGGGGGTAGACGTGCAGGCCGGGGTTGATCGTGCGGGCGGCGTTCGGCCCGGCGTCGTAGCGCACCAGCGTCACCCACAGCCGGATGTCCGCGTCGGTGAGCACCCGGCCGAGCAGGAACCGCGAGCGGGCCAGCCGCGCGTCGAGCAGCTCGAACGCCTCCAGTAGCGCGGTCCGCTCCGCCGCGCTCGCGCGTACGGCGACGCCGCGCCGCACCGTCGCGCCCAGTCGCCGGTCGACGTCCTCGATGCGGTCGCGCGCGGCGGCCGGGTACGTCTCCACCACGGGGCGCCCCAGGTGCGCGAAGCGGGTGGCGAGGTCGATGCCGATGGCGCGGGCGTCGTCGCTGACCACCCGGCAGCTCAGCCGGTCCCACAGCGCGGGCACCCGGACCTGACCGGCGAAGCCCTCCTCGGACGCCTCGTACGCCTCCCGCAGCAGCGTGAAGCCGTTGACCGGATCCGGCCCGTTGCGTTCCCGGAACGCCCAGCCGCGGCCGTCGCGGGCGCCGTCGACGTACGACATCGTGACGATGTCCGGCAGGCCCGCCAGCTCCCGGATGATCGCGATGCGGTGGGAGCCGGGACAGAAGCGGCCGCCGTACACGTGGTAGCGGAACGGGCGGGCGGTGAAGGGTCCCTCGTCGGTGATCCGGCCGCGGAAGCCGGGCGGGACGTCGAGCCCTGGGGCCGACGGGTACTCGCCGTAGGTGGCGGTGTCGGCGGGACTGGCGAGATGGCTGGCGGGTGACAGCTTCAGCATCGGATTCCTCCTGCCGGGTCGGCCTGCCACCCACTGTCGTCCAGCCGCGCCGACCTGTCAACAAAATCTATATGCGAAGTAGGAATGCCAGGTCAGGGCCGCTCAGGCGTGGGCCATCCGGCGGGCGAGTTCGGTGGCGCGGCCCAGTTGCACGGCGCGCGCCTGCCGGAGCACGAAGGCGCGCAGCACACCGGGGCAGCGCACCTCGACGGTCTCCGTGACCCGCGTGCCGGTGCCGTTCGGCGCCAGCTCCACGGTGGCCACCAGCCGCACCCGGCCCGGGCTGACCACGGTGCTGACCAGCGCCGATCCTGCCGTTCGCAGCGTCACGGCGATCGGGTTGTCCCAGCGCAGCGGCCCCAACCGGAACCGCTCCACGGCCACGTATCCGACCGCGTCGCGGCCCTGCGCGTCCCGGACCGGCCGCACGTCGCGGACCGCCACCACGAGCGGGGACAGCCCGACGTAGCTGTGCGGGTCGGCGAGGTGCGCGTGCACCGTCTCCGGCGGCGCGGCCACGGCGAACCCGTGGCGCAACGTATCGATCGGCATGGCCCATGCTGACACGGCGCGACCCGGCCCGGATCACGACGTGACCGGCGTCGCGGCCGCGCGCCCGCTCAGCAGGCGCCCGGCCCGCCATAACGGAACGTACGGTCACTGAGCGCGACCGCGCTGTATACGCCGCCCGTGGCGCTGACGACCAGCTTCACCGGCTCGGTGGAGTCCGGGTAGGAGGCGCTGCCGATCCGTGCCGCGTTGGGGTCGTTCGCCGCCAGCCCGTTGCCCATCTGGGTGCACGGCCGCTGGGTGGCCGCCGCCACCTCCCCGAAGAACTTGACCTTGCCGGTGACGGTGAACCGCCCCTCCCACAGACTGTCCGGGAAGGACCCCACCCAGTCCGTGTCGTACGCGATCCACCACGCACCGCCGGAGTGCACGATGCCGAACTGCTTCGAGGCGCCCACCGGCAGCGTCATTCCGGCCGTGGCCCCGCCGCCGTACGGCACGAACCCGCAGCCGTTGTAGCAGGTCCCCTGGCCGTCCTTCCAGTGGTAGACGAACAGGTGCGGGTTGAGGTCGCCGGAGTTCACGTCCCGGTCGACCGTCCAGCCCACCTCGACGATCTGCCGGCCGTCCGCGGACATCATCGCCAGTTCGGCCAGCGAGTGGAAGTCCTGCTGCGCCACGGTCGGCTTCGCCACGGTGAAGTTCGCGTACGCCTTCTGCACCGCCACGGTCTGCGCGCCGGTGCCGTACATGTAGTGGATCTGCGGGTCCGCGGCCGCGGACCGCGCCGGCGGCGCGGCACCGGTCGAGGGCAGGCGGCCCTTGGGCGCGTACGCCGGGCGGGTGGTGGCACCGCCCTGGCGTGCCCGCGGCAGCGCACCCCACGGCAGCCGGGCGGGCGGCGTCAGCGCCGGGCCGGCCGCCGGGGTCGGTGGTGGCGGCGCGGCGGCGGCGTCCAGTGTGGAGACCGCGCCGATGGCGGCGGTGGTGGCTAGGGCGAGACCGGCGGCCAGCAGGCCGCTGCGCATGGTCGACACTGTCCGTCCTCGTCGGTCGAAGCTCGCGGGGCGTCGCCGACCATACATCGAGGTGGATCAGCGTCACCCCGGCCGATCGGGTCCTTACCGGACACGGTCGGCCGGTTGCGCGCCGGGATCACCCGGGCGGCGGCCGAAGCGGTGACGGATCGGGTCAGCCGGCGGCCGAGCCACCCGCGTTGATCGACGACGACTGCAGCGCACCGGTGGACAGCCCCCAGCGCAGCAGCAGGTCGTTGTACGCCCCGGAGCGCATCAGCCGGTCCAGCGCGTCGCGCAGGGCGTCGCGCAGCAGGGGCTGGTTCTTCGGGATCGCGATGCCGTACAGGCCCGGCTCGTACTGCACCGTGGAGGCGAGCTGGTAGTACGCCCGGGTCCGCTGGTCGTTGGCGAGCTGGGTGGCCGGCGGGAAGTCGTTGAGGGCCGCCACCGCCCGCCCGGTACGCAGCTCCATCAGCGCGTCGGCGTTGGTCTTGAAGGTCTTGATCTCGATGGGGCTGTCGCCGCACCCGGCCTGCGAGCGCTTCAGCAGGTCCTCCTGGACCGTGGTGTGCTCGACGGCCACCACCTGGCCGCACAGGTCCTTGAGGTCGGTGACGCCCTTCGGGTTGCCGCGCTGCACCACGATCGAGGTCCCGGCCGAGAAGTAGTTGACGAAGTCGGCCTTCTTCTCCCGCGCGGCGGTGTCCGTCATGGCCGACAGCACGCCGTCGTACTTGCCCGCGGCGGCGCTGTCCAGCGCCGTGCTGAAGTCCGCCTGGACCAGGGTGATGGAGACCCCGAGGATGGCGCCCAGCGCGGCGGCCAGGTCGGCGTCGAAGCCGACGATCGTGCGGCCGTCCGGCGCGTACGACTCCATGGGCGCGTAGCTGGGGTCGGTCGCGAAGCGCAGGGCCCCCTTGTTCTTGACGTCGGCGGGCAGCCGGTCGTGGATCGCCTTGTCGAACTCGACTCCCGGGGAGTCGCCGCCGGCCGCGGGGGCGTCCGGCTGGGCGCACCCGGCCGCGGCCAGTACCAGCGCGGCACCGAGCGCCACCAGGCCCCGGCGGCGGGAGGAGTTGTTCATCGGACGAGCCCCTTTGCGTGCTGAGGTGCGGAAACGGCGGTCGGTGTGGCGGTGTCGGCCGGGTCGGTGCGCTCCAGCAGCTCGGCCCACGGGGCCGGGCGGGCGAACAGGTAGCCCTGCGCGTCGTCGCAGCCGGCGTCCACGAGCCAGCGCTGCGCCTGCGCGGTCTCCACGCCCTCCGCGGTGACCCGGCAGCCCAGGCCGTGCGCCAGCTCGATCACCGAACGGACGATCGCCCGGTCCTGCGCGTCGTCCTCGATCCCGCGGACGAACTCCCGGTCGATCTTGATCTCCCGGACCGCGAGGGTGCGCAGCTGCGACAGGCAGGTGTAGCCGATGCCGAAGTCGTCGACGGCCACGTCGACGCCGAGCGCGGCCAGCTCGCCCAGCACCTGGACCGCGGTCCGCGCGTCGCCGGCCATGGCGGTCTCCGTGACCTCGATGGTCAGCCGCTCCGGCGGGGTCCCGAATTCCTCCAGGGCCAGCGCCACCGAACGGGCGAATCCGGGCGCCTCGAGGTTGCGGGCCGACACGTTCACCGACACGCTCCACGGCCGTCCGGCGGCGGTCCACTGCGCCTGGTCGGACAGGGCGCGGCGCAGCACCCACGCGGTCAACGGCTCGATCAGCCCGGACTGCTCGGCGGCCGGCAGGAACTCCGGGGGCGGCAGCAGCCCACGCTGCGGATGCTGCCAGCGGACCAGGGCCTCCACCCCGTACGTGGAACCGTCGGCCAGCCGGACCTTCGGCTGGTAGAACAGCACCAGCTCGTCGCGTTCGATGGCGTGCCGCAGCTCCGCCTGCACCACCAGCCACTGGGTCGGTGCGGCGGCGTCCTCGCCGGAGTACAGCACGATGCGCGAGGCGCCCCGCTTGCCCTGGTACATCGCGGCGTCCGCGCGGCGCAGCAGCTCCTCGATGGAGTGCCCGTGCTTCGGGTACAGCGCGATGCCGAAGCTGGCCTCGATCGTCAGCGGCACCCCGTCGAGGGTGATCTCCTGGCTGACCGCGTCGCGGACCCGGGCCAGCAGCGCGTGTGCCTGTTCGGCGCCCAGGCCGGGCAGCACCAGGCCGAACTCGTCGCCGCCCAGCCGCGCGACGACGTCGTCGCTGCGCACGGCGGCGGCCAGCCGTCGCGCGACGATCCGGAGCAGTTCGTCGCCGGCGTGGTGGCCCAGGGTGTCGTTGACCTCCTTGAACCGGTCCAGGTCCACGATCACGATGGCGCCGTCGTCGCTGCCGCGCACGGCGGCGTCGAGCGCGTGCTCGGCCCGTTGCCGGAACGCGTCGCGGTTGGGTAGCCCGGTCAGGCCGTCGTGCAGCGCCTCGTGTTCGCGCCGGGCCGCGTGGCGGCGCAGCGACCGGGTGGTCGACCACGAGATGAGGGCGAGCACCACGTACAGGCCGAGCAGGCCGGCACCCAGCCGCAGGTACGCCCGGCGCATCTGGTCCTGCAGGTGCGCGGCGATCGACTCGTACGGCAGGTACAGCTCCAGGACCCCGATGGCCTGCCCCGACGCGCCCGCGATGACCGGTACCAGTACCCGGATGACCTGCCCGATGCTGCGTTCGGCGTCCGGGACGACCTCGACGTCGGGGTGCCCGATGGCGGCGGCGCGGAACGCCCGGTGGTTGGCGGGCACCCCGCCGACGGTCGAGCCGTCGTCGGAGAACACCACCTTGCCGCTGAAGCTGCGCAGCCGCAGCCGGATCACCGAGCCGTGGAAGATCGCGAGGTCGGTGGAGGCCTGCAGCCGGTCGCGTTGGGTGGCGCTCAGGCCGATGTTCAGGTCGGCCCCGTCCAGGGCGGGCGCCACCGACATCTCCTCGATGACGGCCGCCTGCGCGAGGCCCTGGTCGCGGCCGCGGCTGTCCGCGTCCTCCCGGGCACCCTGAAGCAGGACGGCGCCGAGCGCGATCACGGACACCAGGCTCGCGGCGGCGTACGCCAGGAACAGGCGGGAGCCTGTCCTGGTGCCGCGTGTGCCGGAGGGTCTGGGCCGCATGGGCCTCTTATCGGCGTGTAACCGGCGCAGTGAACACTTTCCCCTGGGCGGTCCCTACCCTTGGGCGCAGGCTGCGGGGGAGGACTGTGGTGGACCGGATCGAGGTCGCGCTGCTCGGCGCGTTGCGGGTGACCCGCGACGGCGCCCCCGTGGAGGTGCCCGGGGCGCGGCTGCGCGGTCTGCTGGTCCGGCTGGCCCTCGCGGGTGGCCGGGCGGTCGACGTCGCGGCCCTCACCGGCGCGCTGTGGCCGCGGGAGCGCCCGGCGGACGCCGGCAACGCGCTGCAGTCGCTGGTCTCGCGGCTGCGCCGGGTGCTGGGGTCGGCGGACGCGGTGGCGCAGGCGGGCGGCGGCTACCGCCTGGCCGTCGGCGCCGACGACGTCGACGCCGTCCGGTTCGAGCGGCTCACCCAGGCGGGCCGGGCCCGCCTGCGGGCCGGCGAGCCGGAGGCGGGCGCGGCCCTGCTGGCGCAGGCGGTGGCGCTGTGGCGGGGCCCGGTCGCCGCGGAGGCCGTCGCGGTGGCCCCCGGCGTGGCGACGCGGCTGACGCAGGACGGCACCGAGACCGCCGCCGACCTCGCCGAAGCCGACCTGGCACTCGGGCGGCAGGCCGAGGCGGCTGCCCGGCTGACCGCCCTGCTGGCCGAGGAGCCGGTGCACGAGCGGGTCGCGGGCCTGCTGATGGACGCCCTCGCCGGGCTGGGGCGCCAGGCCGAGGCGCTGGCCCTGTACGACCGGGTCCGCCGGGACCTGGCGGACCGGCTCGGCGCCGATCCGGGCGTGGCCCTGCGCGAGCGCCACCTGCGGCTGCTGCGCGGCGCCGACTCCCCGCAGCGGGCGGCCGTCGCGACCGCCCCGCCACCGCCCGCCAGCCCCGCGCCGGGCAACCTCCCGGCGCCGTTGACCACGTTCATCGCCCGCGAGGACGACCTGGCCCGGGTGCACGACCTGCTGCGGGGCGGGCGGCTGGTCACCGTCCTGGGCCCCGGCGGGGCGGGCAAGACCCGGCTGGCACTGGAGGCCGCACGGCGCGACCGCGACGCCTGGGCCGACGGCACCTGGCTGGTGGATCTCGCCGCCGTCACCGAGCCCGGCAAGGTGGCCGCCGCGGTCATGTCGGCGCTCGGGCTGCGCGGTGGCGCCCTGTTCGAACAGGGTCCGGCCCGCCCGGCCGCCGAGGGCCGCGACGACCTGGGCCTGCTGGTCGAACGGCTGTCCGGGCGCGAGTGCCTGCTGGTGGTGGACAACTGCGAGCACCTGATCGAGTCGGCCGCCCAGGTCACCACCGCGCTGCTGATCCGCTGCCCGCGGCTGCGGGTGCTGGCCACCAGCCGGGAACCGCTCGCCGTCGACGGCGAGGCGCTGGTGCCGCTCGGCCCGCTCGGTCTGCCACCGGCCGGCGCGGACCCGGCCACCGCGGTCCGGGCGGCGGCCGTACGGCTGTTCGCCGAACGGGCGGCCGCGGTCCGGCCCGGTTTCGCCGTCGACTCCTCGACGGTCGACGACGTCGTACAGATCGTGCACCGCCTCGACGGCCTGCCGCTGGCGCTGGAACTGGCCGCGGCCCGGCTGCGTACGCTGCCGCTGGCCGAGCTGGCCGCCGGGCTGTCCGACCGGTTCCGGCTGCTCACCAGCGGCAGCCGCACGGCCCTGCCGCGGCACCGCACCCTGCACGCGGTGATCGCGTGGAGCTGGGACCTGCTCGGCGAGCCGGAGCGCGTGCTGGCCGAGCGGGTCGCCGTGCTGCCCGCCGGGGTCACCCCCGGCTCGGCGGCCGCCCTGTGCGCGGACACCGGCATCGGCGCCGGGCAGGTGCCCGAGCTGCTCACCGCCCTGGCCGAGCGTTCGCTGCTGAACGTGGCCGGGGACGGCCCGCGCTACCGGATGCTGGAGTCGCTGCGCGAGTTCGGCACCGGCCGGCTGGCCGAGCAGGCGCTGGCCGGCCGGGTCCGGTCGCTGGCGGCCGGGCACCTGGCCGCCCTGGTGGCCGAGCAGGACGCCCGGTTGCGCACCGCCGACCAGCTCGACGCGCTGCGGACGCTGCGCGACGAGTACGACAACGCGCTGGCCGCGCTGCGTCACCTGTGCGACTCCGGCGACGCCGCCGCGGCGGTCCGGCTCGCCCTGGACCTGTGCTGGTACTGGCAGATGTTCGGCCGCCGCGCCGAGGCGGTGTTCTGGCTGGGGGAGGCGCTGGCGGTGCCGGGCCCGGCCGACCCGGTCGCCCGCGACTGCGCCGAGGCGGTCCGCACGCTCAACGCGATGGGCACCGACCCGGTCCTGGTGGCCGAGTCGGTGCCGCAGCGCCACGACCGCCTGCGCGACCTGGCCGTGCGGCTGGCCGCCCACCCGGAGCTGCCCGGCCTGGTCGGCGCGCTGGCCGCCGTGGTGCTCTACCTCGCCGACGAGCCGGACGCGGCCCGCGCCCGCATCGACCGGCTCGTGGCCGGCCCCGACCGGTGGCTCTCGGCGTTCGCCCGCCTGTTCCGCGCGCAGCTCGCCGAGAACGAGGGCGACGTGGCGCGGGTGCGCCGCGACATCGACGACGCGCTGGCGGTCTTCCGGGCCGTCGGGGACCGGTGGGGCCAGGCGACCGCGCTGCCGTTGCGGGCGCTGACCCGCGAGTACGACGGCGACCTCGACGGCGCGCTCGCCGACCTGGACGCCGCGCGGGCGCTGTCGCGCGAGTTCGGCTCGCTGGACGTCAACGACGAGATCTTCCTGGAGTTCCGCTGGGCCGACGTGCACCTGCGCCGGGGCGAGCCGGAACGCGCCACGGCCGCCCTGGCCGCCGCCCGGGCCCGCGCCGAGCACGCCGAGTCCGCCGAGCTCATCGTGCTCATCGACGCCATGGAGGCGGGGATCTCCACGCTGCGCGGCGACCTGGAGCGCGCCGCGACGCTGCTGGAGCGCGCCGACGAGCGGGTGGCCGCCGTCGATGGTGGGCTGGCCCGAGGTGACCACGGCACGGCCATTCTGGGTGCGGTGCGCGCCTCGCTGGCCGTGGCGCGCGACGATCCGGCGGGCGCGGAGGCCGCCCTGGCCCGGGCGTACCCGGCGGCGGTGGCCAGCCGGGACATGCCGATCGTGGCGATGGTGGCGGTGGTCGCCGCCGAGCTGGCCGACCTGCAGGGCCGGCACGCCGACGCGGCCGCGCTGCTGGGTGCGGCGGCCCGGCTGCGCGGCGCGCACGACCGTACCGATCTGCGGGTCGCGGAGCTGACCCGGCGGGGCCGGGCCGCGCTGGGGGAGGAGGCCTTCACCGCGGGGTACGCGGGCGGGTGGGCGCTGGACGCCGCGCAGGCGCGCGCCCTGGCCGACCCGGCCCGGCTGGTCCGGGGGGCGCTGCCCGGCCCGGGCAGCGCCCCGTCGATCGGAGCGGCCGCTCAGGCGCGCCGGGCGTAGGCCCGCAGCGCCAGCGGCACGAACACCACCAGCAGCCCGGCCATCCAAGCTCCGGTGACGGCCAGGTGGCCGGCCACCGGCCCGCCCACGAGCAGTCCCCGCATCGTTTCGACCAGCGGGGTGATCGGGTTGACGTGCACGAACGCCTGCAACCAGCCGGGCAGCGTGTCGGTGGCCACGAACACGTTGCTGCCGAACGACAGCGGGAACACCAGCAGGAACATCACGCCCTGCACGGCGCCGGGGGTGCGCACGAGCATCCCCACCCACACAGAGATCCAGCAGAAGCAGAGGCCGAACCCGATGGCCAGGGCCACCGCGGCGATCGCGGCGCTGGGGCCGGTCTCGATCCGGAAGCCGATCAGCGTGCCGAAGCCGAGCATCACCACGCACACGCTCAGGTAGCGGATGACATCCGCGCCGACCGCGCCGACCAGCGGAGCCGAGCGCGACACCGGCAGCGAGCGGAACCGGTCGAAGACCCCCTTCTCGATGTCGGCGTTGAGGTTCTGCCCGAGCGCGATGCCGCCCATCGCCAGCGACTGCGCCAGCATGCCCGGCAGCAGGAACTGCAGGTAGGCGTGCCGGTCACCGGCCGCGATGGCCCCACCGAACAGGAACGTGAACAGCAGCAGGAAGATCACCGGCTGTACGGTCACGTCGATCAGCGCCTCCGGCGTGCGCATCGTCTTGATGAGGCTGCGCCGGGCCAGCGCGAGGCTGTGCCGCGCCAGGGCGGCCGCGGACCCGCCCGCGCGGCGCGGCGCCGGTGTGCCGCTGTCGCGGACCACGCCGGCGAGCCCGGAACCGGCCTGACGCGGAATGCCGTCCCGCTGTTCGGTGCGGATCGTCATGACGTGCTGGCCGGACATGCCCTCGCTGCGCTCGGTCATACCAGTTCCTCCGATCGGGCGGGCGCCTTGGTGGTGAGCGCGTGGAAGACCTCGTCGAGGCTCGGCAGGTGCAGCGCCAGCTCGGTCACCTCGATGCCGGCGCGGCGCAGCGGTGGCAGCAGTTCGTCGAGGGCCAGGTCGGCGGTCACCGGCACGGACGCGGCGCCGGGGCGGGACCCGGCTGCGGTGTCCGCCGAGGCGGCGGTGCCGGGTGCGGCGACCGCGTCGAGCAGCGTGAGCACCTCGGGCAGCCGCGCCGGGTCGGTCGGGCGTACCCGCAGCGTCTGGCCGCCCACCCGGCGCTTGAGGCCGTCCGGGGTGTCGTGGGCGATGACTCGGCCGGAGTTGATCACCACGATCTCGTCGGCCAGCGCGTCCGCCTCCTCCAGGTACTGGGTGGTCAGCAGCACGCTGGCGCCCTGGGTGACCTGGGTACGCACGACGTTCCACATGTCCTCGCGCTTGGCCGGGTCCAGCCCGGTGGTCGGCTCGTCGAGGAAGATCACCTCCGGGTGGCCGACCAGGCTGGCCGCCAGGTCCAGCCGGCGGCGCATGCCCCCGGAGTAGGTCTTGGCCCGGCGCCCGGCGGCCTCGGCCAGGTCGAACCAGCCCAGCAACTCGTCGGCGCGGCGCCGGGCGTCCTTGCGGGTCAGGTCGAGCAGTTCGCCGATGAGCACCAGGTTCTGCACGCCGGTCAGATCCTCGTCGACGGAGGCGTACTGCCCGGTCAGGCCGATGCGCCGGCGGACCTTCTGCGGCTCGCGCAGCACGTCGAGCCCGGCGACGTGCGCGGTGCCGGCGTCCGGGCGCAGCAGGGTGGCCAGCACCCGTACGGCGGTGGTCTTGCCGGCGCCGTTGGGCCCCAGGACTCCGAGTACGGTGCCACGGCGCATCGCCAGGTCGACCCCGTCGAGCGCTTGGGTTTTCCCGAACCGTTTGCGCAGCCCCTCGGCGCGTACGGCCAGTTCGGTCACGATGGTGTCCTTCCTCGGTGGCCCGGCCGGTGCCGGGCCTCGCGAGAAGCAGCGTGCCGGGAGCCGCTGACACCGGCCGCACCGCGCGCTGGCAGGGCGCGCACCGGACGCTGGCACGGCCCGCACCGCGCTGACAGCGCCACCACGACGAGGCGATCCCGCGTCCGGTAAGCCCCCGACGGCCTTCGCGTGGTGGCCCGGCGGCGCGCCAGGGTGCCGATTTGCACCGTTCCGGTTTCTTGTCCACCGGCCCCATCGGCCGATCTGCGGATGGGACCGGTGATCCGCTCCCACTTCGGTCGGATACCGCGACTTGCGTCGATCTAGCACGCTGTCGCACACGCCCGTGATCGCGGGCGGGGACAACGGGGAGGCGGGGCATGGGCGTGCCGGTGAGCCGGCGGGGGGTGCTGCGCGGCGCGCTGCTGGCCGCGGGCGGCGCCGGGGCCGGCGTATTCGGCACCACCGTGCTGCCCCGCTGGTTCGGCTGGGACCAACCGCCGGTCACCGGCGGGTACGCCGCGGCCGCCGACAACCTGGACGCGGTGGCGCACCCCGAGGTGCCGGTCCGGTACTACGTCCAGACGACCGAACCGGTGGTGGCGTTCACCTTCGACGACGGCCCCGGGCCGCAGTGGACCCCGATGGTGCTCGACATCCTGGAGCGCGAGCGGGTGCCCGCGACGTTCTTCATGGTCGGGCGTCAGCTCGCGGCGCACGCCGACCTGGTGCGCGGGCGGCTGGCCGGGCACGAGGTGGGCAACCACTCGTGGGGGCACGAGGATCTGGCCACCCTCGACCTCGCCCAGATCCGGGCGAATCTCGGGCGTACCCACGAGATGATCCGCGACGTCACCGGGCAGGCGCCGACGCTGCTGCGCCCGCCGTTCGGGCACCTGGGCGGCTCGACCCTGCTGGCCGCCGACGCCATGGGTTACGACGTGGTGCTGTGGTCGTACGCGATGCACGAGCGGCGCTACCGCGACGATCCCGGCGCCCAGGTCCGCGACGTCGTCGACAACGTCCGCCCGGGCGCCATCATCCTGGCCCATGACCTCGGCGACGAGCGGCGGCTGGTGACGATCCGGGGCCTGAGCGCCATGATCGCCGGATTGCGGGCGCGCGGGTTCCGTTTCGCCACGGTCTCGCAGCTGGTGTCCGGTGCCGCCGCCCCGGGTACGCCACCCCCGGGCGGCCGGAGCTAGCGGGTTTCAGGAACCACGGTTGTCCTGCGGCTGGACGTGGGCGTCGGGCCCGGGGAAGCACAGCGTCTGCTCGCCGTCGACCCACCGCACCAGGTACGGCGGGGTGCCGTCCGAGTGGCGTACCTCCTCGATCCTGCCGATCCGTCGGTGGTCGTCGACGTGCGTTCCCTCCATGATCAGCTGGTCACCGACCCTGGCCTTCATCTCGCCTCCCGGAGTGTGTCGCCGGCGGGTGTCCTCCCCATACGGTGGCCCCCGCGCGCCCGCCCGGCAAGCGGTTCGGGCGGACCGGCACGACCTCCGGCGGGCCGCAGCGGCATGAACCGGGCAGGTTCGCAGGTCAGGTCCACCCGGCCAGGACGTCGGCCACGGACACCGCGTCGCGGTCCGGGTCGGGCGACGGCCGCGGTGGCGCCGCCGGGGTCCGGTCGAAGCGTGGCGCCGGGGCGGGCTGCACCTCGCCGCCCACCGTCACGAACGTGTCCCGGGCCCGGTGGTGCGGATGGCCGGGCGCCTCGTCGGGGGCGAGCACCGGGACGACGCACGCGTCGCGTCCCTCGAACACCGTGGCCCACTCGTCGCGGGTGCGCTGCGCGAACCGGTCGGTGAACCGGCGGCGCAGTTCCGCCCAGCCCGCCGGGTCGTACTGGGCGGGCAGGCTGTCACCGGCCAGGCCGAGGCCGTCCAGCAGTTCGGCGTAGAACGCGGGCTCCAGCGCCCCCACGGCCACGAAGCCGCCGTCGGCGGTCGCGTACGTGTCGTAGAACGGCGCCCCGCCGTCGAGCAGGTTCCCGCCCGGCGGCGCCGGCCACTGGCCCGCCGCCCGCATGCCGCGCAGGAACGTGGTGAGCAGCGCCGAGCCGTCCACCATGGCCGCGTCGACCACCTGCCCGGCGCCGGAGCGTTCCCGCTCCAGCAGCGCGGCCAGCACCCCGAACGCCATCAACATCCCGCCGCCCGCGAAGTCGGCCAGCAGGTTCAGCGGGGCGCGCGGCGCCTCGTCGCCGCGCCGCAGCGGATCCAGCGCGCCCGCCACGGCGAGATAGTCGATGTCGTGCCCGGCGCGGCGGGACAGCGGTCCGTCCTGGCCCCAGCCGGTGATCCGGGCGTACACGAGGCGGGGGTTGCGGGCCCGGCACACGTCCGGGCCCAGCCCCAGCCGCTCGGCGACCCCGGGCCGGTAGCCCTCGACGAGCACGTCGGCGCGTTCCACGAGGCGCAGGACCTCGGCGATCCCGGCGGGCGACTTGAGATCCACCGGGACGACCCGGCGGCCGCGCTGCAGGGCGGTGGCGGGCGCGGCGATGCGGCCCGCGCCGGGGCCACCCGGCCGGTCGACGCGCACCACGTCGGCGCCGAGGTCGGCCAGCATCATGCAGCCGAACGGGCCGGGCGCGAGGCTCTCCAGCTCGACGACCCGTACCCCGGCCAGCGGCCCGTGATGTCGCGGCGGCGTCACGCGGTCAGCCTATCGACCGCCGTCCGCGCGTCCACCCCGCTTGCTGATCTTGGAAGCCGCCCGACCGTGCTGACCTGCGGATCCTTCCGTTGCCATGCCCGTCGATGCGCCGCTATCCCTGTCGACTCGGGCCGCCAGCGGGTAGCGTCCAGGAGAACGTCCGCAACCCTGGGAGAATCGTGGCGATTGTCCGGCCCGGCACCGCCGAGGACCGTCGCGTGCTGCTCGACGAGGATCAGGCCGCGGAGCACATGTCAGGGATCTGCTTCAAGACCGGCCCCCCGAGCCGCATCGGCGTCGAACTCGAGTTCACGACCCACCACGACGACGCGCCCGACCGCCCGCTGACGGTCGCGGCCCTGCGCGAGGCCCTCGGCACGTACGCCCCGGACAGCCTCGCCCCCCGCACGCCGCGGCACCCCGCCGAGCCGGTACCGCCCCGCCCGCTGCCGGGCGGTGGCCTGGTCACCATCGAGCCCGGCGGCCAGTTGGAGATCTCCTCCGCCCCTGCCGCCACGCTGGCCGACCTGCACACCGCGGTCAACGCGG
This sequence comes from Krasilnikovia cinnamomea, assembly GCF_004217545.1. Lineage (NCBI taxonomy): Bacteria > Bacillati > Actinomycetota > Actinomycetes > Micromonosporales > Micromonosporaceae > Krasilnikovia > Krasilnikovia cinnamomea. The sequence goes on along the minus strand of NZ_SHKY01000001.1, from coordinate 7,088,149 downwards.
ATCTGGCCCGGCTCAGCGGCCTGCTCTCCGGTCACGGCCTGCGCCTGGGCGCCACCGGCATCGACCCGTACCGGGAGCCGCGGCGCCTGCTCGACAGCCCCCGCTACGCCGCCATGGAGCGCGCGTTCGATCGGGCCGGGCGGCACGGGCGCACCATGATGTGCAGCACCGCCGGGCTGCAGGTCTGCCTCGACGCGGGGCCGGCGCCCCGGCTGGCCGACCGGTTCGCGGCCGTCACCGAACTCGGGCCGGTGCTGCTGGCGACGTTCGCCAACTCGCCCCGGCACGCCGGCCGCGACACCGGGTGGGCGTCCACCCGGATGCAGGCCTGGCTGGGCATCGACCCCGCCCGCACCCGGCCGGTCGGCACCGGCGCCGACCCGGTGGGCGCCTGGATCGGGTACGCGATGGCCGCGCCGCTGCTGTGCGTGCGCCGCGACGACGGCTGCTGGGACCCGCCGCCCGGGGTCACCTTCGCCGACTGGCTCGCCGGGGCGCTGCCCCGCCCGCCCACCGCCGACGACCTGGACTACCACCTCAGCACGCTGTTCCCGCCGGTGCGCCCGCGCGGCTACCTGGAGGTCCGCTACCTGGACACTCAGCCGGGCGACGAGTGGCTGACCCCGGCGGCCGTGCTGGCGGCCCTGCTGGCCGACGACGCCACCACGGACGCGGCCCGGGCCGCCGCCGCCCCGGCGGCCGACCGATGGTTGCCCGCGGCCCGCGCGGGGCTCGCCGACCACACCGTGCGCGGCGCCGCCCGCGCGGTGCTCGACCTCGCCGGGCGCGCCCTGCACCGCGCCGGGCTGCCCGGGCACCTGCAGGACCGGGTGCACGCCGCCATCGAACACCGCCTGCTGACCTGACCAGCGCCGCTGTTCGCTGTTTGACCGCCCGCTGTCGTGGAAGGGACTCCCACATGACCGTCGAGACCGAACGCCTGCGCTCTGCGGTGGCCGTCGAACTGGACCGGGCGCGCCGGCGTACCACGACGCTCACCGAGGCCGTGGACGACGACGACCTGGTCCGCCAGCACTCCCGGCTGATGTCCCCGCTGGTGTGGGACCTCGCCCACGTGGGCAACCAGGAGGAACTGTGGCTGGTCCGCGACGTGGGCGGCCGCGAGCCGGTACGCCGCGACATCGACGAGCTGTACGACGCGTTCCAGCACGCCCGCGCCGACCGGCCCGCGCTGCCGCTGCTCAATCCCGCCGAGGCCCGCGCGTACGTCGCCACCGTGCGCGACAAGGCGCTCGACGTGCTCGACGCGGTACGCCTGGACGGCCGCCCGCTGGTGACCGGCGGGTTCGCCTTCGGGATGATCGTCCAGCACGAGCAGCAGCACGACGAGACGATGCTGGCCACCCACCAGCTGCGCACCGGGCCGCCGGTGCTGCACGCCGAGCCGCCGCCGCCCGCGCGGGTGCCCGCCACCGGTGAGGTGTTCATCCCGGGCGGGCCGTTCACCATGGGTACGGACACCGAGCCGTGGGCGCTGGACAACGAGCGCCCCGCGCACGTGGTGGACGTGCCCGCGTTCCACCTCGACGTCGCCCCGGTCACCAACGCCCGGTACGCGGAGTTCATCGACGCGGGCGGCTACGACGACGCCCGCTGGTGGAGCGAGGCGGGCTGGGCGCACCGGCAGCGGGCCGGGCTGGGCGCCCCGCTGCACTGGCGCCGCGACGGCGACCGCTGGGTGTACACCCGCTTCGGCCGGACCGTCCCCGTGGCCCCGGACGAGCCGGTGGTGCACGTCTGCTTCCACGAGGCGCAGGCGTTCGCGGCGTGGGCGGGGCGGCGGCTGCCCACCGAGGCCGAGTGGGAGAAGGCGGCCCGCTTCGACCCGGCCACCGGCCGCTCGCGCCGCTACCCGTGGGGCGACGAGGACGCGCAGGAGCGGCACGCCAATCTGGGCCAGCGGCACCTGTCGCCCGCGCCGGTCGGCGCCTACCCGGACGGCGCCTCCCCGCACGGGGTGCAGCAGCTGATCGGCGACGTGTGGGAGTGGACCAGCACGGACTTCCACGGTTACCCGGGGTTCCGGGCGTTTCCGTACCGGGAGTATTCGGAGGTGTTCTTCTCCCCGGAGTACAAGGTGCTGCGGGGTGGCTCGTTCGGCACGGACCGCGCGGCGTGCCGGGGCACGTTCCGCAACTGGGACTACCCGATCCGGCGGCAGATCTTCGCGGGGTTCCGGTGCGCCCGCGACGCGGAGCCGGGCGAGTCCTGATGTGCCGCCACCTGGCCTACCTGGGGCCGCCCCTGGCGCTGTCGCGGCTGCTGTTCGAGGCGCCGCATGCCCTGGTACGCCAGTCGTGGGCGCCGAAGGACATGCGTGGCGGCGGGACGATCAACGCGGACGGCTTCGGCGTGGGCTGGTATCCGGCCGCCGGTCATCCCGTACGGTACCGGTCCGACCGGCCGATGTGGGCGGACGCGTCCCTGCCGGGCCTGGTCGCCGCGACCGCGGCGGGCGCGCTGCTGGCCGCGGTGCGCTCGGCCACCGAGACGATGCCGGTGACCTCCACCGCGGCCGCGCCGTTCACCGAGGGCCCGTGGCTGTTCAGCCACAACGGGGTGGTGGCGGGCTGGCCGGACACGGTGACCTCGCTGGCGGCCCGGCTGCCCACCCGGGACCTGCTCACCCTGGACGCGCCGACCGACTCGGCGCTGCTGTGGGCGCTGGTCCGGCACCGGCTGCGGGCGGGGGACACGCCCGCCGCGGCCGTGGCCGCCACGGTCGCCGAGGTGAGCGCCGCGGCCCCCGGCTCCCGGTTGAACCTGCTGCTCACCGACGGCGCGAGCATCGCCGCGAGCACCGTCGGCCACGCCCTGTCGGTGCGCCACGGCGACGGTTCCGTCCTGGTCAGCTCCGAACCCCTGGATGACGACCCCGGCTGGCGGGCAGTCCCGGACGGGCACCTGCTCGTCGCCGGGCCCGCCGGACTCCACCTCACACCACTAGGGAGAACGTGAGCGTGTTCGATCTGGAAATCCACCTCGACGAGCAGGACCTGGCCCGCGCGCTGCGCGCCGATGTCGCCGCCGGGCTGCGTGCGAGCCCGAAGTGGCTGCCGCCGAAGTGGTTCTACGACGCCCGGGGCAGCGAGTTGTTCGAGCGGATCACCCGGCTGCCGGAGTACTACCCGACGCGGACCGAACGGCAGATCCTGGCCGAGCACGCCGCCGACGTCGCCCGGCTGACCGGCGCGAAGACCCTGGTGGAGCTGGGTTCGGGCTCGTCGGAGAAGACCCGGCTGCTGCTGGACGCGCTCACCGCGCACGGCACGCTGGGCGGGTTCGTGGCGCTGGACGTGTCCCCGGCCGCGCTGCGCGACGCGGCGGACAAGCTGATCGTGGAGTATCCGGGTCTGAGCGTGCGCGGCCTGGTGGCCGACTTCTCCCGGCACCTGGGCGCGGTGCCGCGCGGCGGGGACCGGCTGGTCGCGTTCCTGGGTGGCACGATCGGCAATCTGCTGCCCGCCGAGCGCGCCGAGTTCCTGGGCGACCTGCGCGCGGTCCTGGACGACGGGGAGTACCTGCTGCTCGGCACGGATCTGGTGAAGGACCCGGCGACGCTGGTGCCCGCGTACGACGACGCGGCCGGGGTGACCGCCGCGTTCAACCGCAACGTCCTGCGCGTGTTGAACCGCGAGTTGCGGGCCGATTTCGTCGAGGACGATTTCGCTCACGTCGCACTCTGGGATCGCGAGAACGAGTGGATCGAGATGCGGCTGCGGGCCCGGCGGGACCTGACCGTGTCCGTGCGCGACCTGGACCTGACGGTCGATTTCGCGGCGGGGGAGGAGCTGCGTACGGAGGTGTCCGCGAAGTTCCGCCGCGAGGGGGTGCAGCGTGAGCTGGCCGCCGCCGGGTTCGACCTGCGGCACTGGTGGACCGACCCGCAGCAGCGGTTCGCCGTGTCCCTGTCGCGCGCCACGGTGCTGCCCTGACCTTCGTGACCGGGCGGGTCGACCCGTCCCACCTGGTGTGGGATCGGGGCGTCCCGCCCGTTTCGCGAATGTTTCTTGCGTAAGGCGCTGGCGTTACCCGACGGTTATTGCAAACTCTTGCACACATCGATGAAACAGGTTTAGCGTGCCTCCACACCAGCCCATAGGAAGGCTCCGATGTGGAAGCAGCGCACCGTCGCGGACCCGTCCCCGGTCCCGGCACCGTCCCGCACCGGCGCGTGAACCGGCGCCGCACCGCTCGCCTCGCGCTGGCCGCAGCGCTGGTGACGAGCCTGATCGCGCCGCCCGCCGGCGCCCTCGCCGCCCGGGCCGAGCGTGCCCCGGAGCCGAGCACGGCCGTCATGGCCCACTGGGGCTCTGACCGGGCCGCCTCCGCCGAGCAGTACTACTTCGTACTCCCGGACCGCTTCGCCAACGGCGACACCCGCAACGACCAGGGCAAACTGTCCGGAGACCGGCTGAGCACCGGGTACGACCCCACGGACAAGGGCTTCTACCACGGCGGCGACATCAAGGGCATCATCGACCGCCTCGACTACATCCAGGGCCTCGGCACCACCGCCATCTGGCTGGCCCCGGTGTTCAAGAACCGGCCGGTCCAGATCAACGGCTCCGACACCTCCGCCGGGTACCACGGCTACTGGATCACCGACTTCACCCAGGTCGACCCGCACTTCGGCACCAACGCCGACCTCAAGCGGCTGGTCAGCCTCGCGCACAAGCGCGGCATGAAGATCTTCCTGGACATCATCGTCAACCACACCGCCGACGTCATCAAGTACAAGGGCGACAAATACGAGTACGTCGACAAGGCCACCACCCCGTACCGGGACGCGCAGGGGCGCCCGTTCGAGGACCGGAACTACACCGACGGCACCTTCCCGGACGTGAACACGAAGTCGTTCCCGTACACCCCGGTCTTCACGAACCCCAAGGACGCGAAGGTCAAGACCCCGGCCTGGCTGAACGACCCGACCCTGTACCACAACCGGGGCAACTCCAGCTTCGTCGGCGAGAACAGCGAGTACGGCGACTTCGGCGGCCTCGACGACCTGTGGACCGAACGCCCCGAGGTCCTCCGCGGCATGACCAAGATCTACGCCGACTGGATCGCCGACATCGGCATCGACGGCTACCGCATCGACACGGTCAAGCACACCGACCTGCCGTTCTGGACCCGGTTCTCGCGCGACATCACGAAGGCCGCGCGGCAGGCCGGCAAGCCCGACTTCTTCATGTTCGGCGAGGTCTACAGCGGCGACCAGGAGGTCGAGTCCACGTACGTGCGGCGCGGCGGCCTGCCCGCCACCCTGGACTTCTCCTTCCAGTCCGCGGCGTCCGGCTTCGCCAAGGGCGACGGCTCCGCCAAGGCCCTCGCGGACGTGTACGCCAAGGACGACCTGTACACCGCCCGCGACACCGGCGCCGACCGGCTGCCCACGTTCCTCGGCAACCACGACATGGGCCGCATCGGCTCCTTCATCGCCAAGGGTGGCGCCGACCCGGCCACGTTCCTGCGCCGCGACCAGCTCGCCCACGAGCTGATGTTCCTCACCCGCGGCCAGCCGGTGATCTACTCCGGTGACGAGCAGGGCTTCACCGGCCCCGGCGGGGACAAGGACGCCCGGCAGGACATGTTCGCCAGCAAGACCAAGGACTACCTGGACGACGACCTGATCGGCACGGACCGCACCCACGCGGTCGACAACTTCGACACGAACCACCCGGTGTACCGGACGATCGCCGCCCTGGCGGCGCTGCGCAAGGCCCACCCGGCGCTGCGCGAAGGCCTTCAGCTCACCCGGTACGCTGCCGACGGCGCGGGCGTCTTCGCCACCTCCCGCATCGACCGCGCCAACCGCACCGAGTACCTGGTCGCGGCGAACAACGCGGCCACCGCGCAGACCGTCACCGTGGACACCTGGACCCCGTCCGCCGGCTTCGCCGCGCTGTACGGAGCCACCGGCGCCCTCTCCTCGGGCGCCGACGGCAAGGTGAACATCACGGTCCCGGCCCTGTCCACGGTCGTGTACCGCGCCGGCACCCCGGTCGCGGTGCCCACGGCCGGGCCCACGGTCGCCTTCACCGCCCCGGCCACGGACGCCCTGGTGCCCTCGCGTACCGAGCTGGTCGCGCAGACCACGGGCGACCCGATGGCCACGGTCACCTTCGCCGCCCAGGTCGGCACCGGCCCGTGGCAGCTGCTCGGCACCGCCCAGCGGGCGCCGTACCGGGCGTACCACGACCTGAACGGCCTGGCCGGCGGCACCGAGCTGCGCTACAAGGCGGTCGTGCGCGACAGCAAGGGCCGCACCGCCTCCACCACCACCCGCGCCCGCGTCGGCACGCCGGTCACCGCGGCCGGGCCCGGCTACGCGCTGGTGCACTACCAGCGCCCCGCCGGCGGCTACGACGACTACGGCCTGTACGCCTTCGGCGACATCGACCCCTCCGCGCAGACCACCTGGCCGCAGGGCCAGCCGTTCGCGGGCGAGGACTCGTACGGCCGGTTCGCCTGGGTGAAGGTCAAGCCCGGTGGCACCAAGGTCGGCTTCATCGTGGTCAGCAAGGACGGCCAGAAGGACGTCGAGCAGGACCGCTTCATCGACCCCACCAAGGACGCCGAGGTGTGGGTCAAGCAGGGCGACGCCACGGTGTACCCGACCCGGCAGGCCGCCACCGGCAAGCCCGACCCGGAGCAGGACGAGAACACCGCGATCGTGCACTACCGGCGCGCCGACGGCGACTACTCCGGCTGGGGCATGCACGTCTGGGACGGCGCGGCCAGCCCCACCGACTGGAGCAGCCCGCTGCAGCCGTCCGGCACGGACGCGTTCGGCGCCGTGTTCCGGGTGCCGCTGTCGGCCGGTGCGAAGGGACTCAACTACATCCTCCACAAGGGCGACACCAAGGACCTGCCCGCCGACCAGCGTCTCGACTTCGGCAAGGCCGGACGCGAGGTGTGGTTGCTGGCGGGCGAGCCGCAGCGGCTGCTCCCGCAGGAGGCGGTCGCCGGGGTCGGCGAGATCGACCTGGCCAAGAGCCGGGCGGTCTGGCTCGACCGCACCACGATCGCCTGGAAGACCGGCACCGCCGGTTCGCTGGACGCGATCGGGGCCGCCACCGACGGCCGCGTCTACGACCTCGTGTACGCCCCGGCGGGCGGCCTCAGCGTCGCCGACGGCGAGCTGACCGGCGCGCGCCAGAGCCTGCGGCTGACCGCGGTCCGCACCGGGCTCACCGAGGCGCAGCGCGCGAGGTACCCGCACCTGTGGCAGTACACCGCGTTCACCCTGAACAAGCGCGACCAGCGCCGGGTCGCCGAGGCCCTGCGCGGGCAGGTCGCGGTCACCGAACGCGACGCGGCCGGCAAGCTGCGCTCGGCCACCGGCGTCCAGGGCGCCGGCGTCCTCGACGACCTGTACGCCGGCGCCACCGCCGCCCGTCTCGGCGCGACCTTCGACGGCGGCCGTCCCACCCTCGCGGTGTGGGCGCCGACCGCGCAGGACGTGACGCTGGAACTGTCCGACACCCCGGCCGCTACGCCGCGCACGGTCGAGATGACCCGAGACGACCGCACGGGCGTCTGGTCGGCCACCGGCGCCCGCGACTGGACCGGCAAGTTCTACCGGTACCGGGTCACCGCGTGGCAGCCCGCCGCGCAGAAGGTGGTCACCGCGTCGGTCACCGACCCGTACTCGGTGGCGCTGTCGGCGGACTCCACGCACAGCCAGATCGCCGACCTCGCCGACCCGAAGCTCACCCCCGCGGGCTGGTCGGGGCTGCGTAAACCGGCCGCCGTGCCGTCCGCGAAGATCCAGGTCTCGGAGCTGTCCGTCCGCGACTTCTCGATCGCCGACAGCACCGTGCCGGCGGCCGAACGCGGCACGTACGCGGCCTTCACCCGCCCGAACGCGGCGGGCATGACGCACCTGCGTCAGCTGGCCCAGGCCGGCACCACCCACCTGCACCTGCTGCCGGTGTTCGACTTCGCCACCACGCCGGAGAAGCGGGCCGACCAGAAGCAGCCCGCGTGTGACCTGCCGAAGCTGCCCGCGGATTCCGACGAGCAGCAGAAGTGCGTCGCCGCGGTCGCCGACGCCGACGGCTACAACTGGGGCTACGACCCGCTGCACTACACCACCCCGGAAGGCGGCTACGCGACCGACCCCTCGGCGCGCACCCGCGAATTCCGGCAGATGGTGGCCGGTGTCAACGGCGCCGGGCTGCGGGTCGTCATGGACGTGGTCTACAACCACACCTCGGCCGCCGGCACCGGCCCGCACTCGGTGCTCGACCAGATCGTGCCCGGCTACTACCACCGGCTGCTGGAGGACGGCAGCGTCGCCAACTCCACCTGCTGCGCCAACACCGCCCCGGAGAACGCGATGATGGGCAAGCTCGTCGTCGACTCCGTGGTCACCTGGGCCAAGGCGTACAAGGTGGACGGTTTCCGGTTCGACCTCATGGGCCACCACCCCAAGGCGAACATCCTCGCGGTGCGCGCCGCCCTGGACCGGCTCACCCCGGCCAAGGACGGCGTCGACGGCAGGAACATCTACGTCTACGGCGAGGGCTGGAACTTCGGCGAGGTCGCGGGCGACGCCCGCTTCGTGCAGGCCACCCAGGCCAACCTGGCGGGCACCGGGATCGGCACGTTCAACGACCGGCTGCGCGACGCGGTCCGGGGCGGCGGCCCGTTCGACGGCAACCCCCGTATCCAGGGCTTCGCGTCGGGCCTGTTCACCGCGCCCAACGGTGACCCGGTCAACGGAAGTGCCGCCGACCAGAAGGCCCGGCTGCTGCACTACCAGGACCTGATCAAGGTCGGGCTCTCCGGCAACCTGGCCGGGTACCGGTTCACCGACAGCGCGGGGCGCCAGGTCACCGGCGCCGAGGTCGACTACAACGGCTCCCCGGCCGGGTACAACGCGGCGCCCGGCGAGGCGATCACGTACGTCGACGCGCACGACAACGAGATCCTGTACGACGCGCTGGCCTACAAGCTGCCGCAGGGCACCTCGGCGGCGGACCGGGCCCGGATGCAGACCGTGGCGCTGGCCACCACCGCCCTCGGGCAGGGGGCCGGCTTCGTCACCACGGGCAGCGAGCGGCTGCGTTCCAAGTCGCTGGACCGCAACTCGTTCAACTCCGGCGACTGGTTCAACGAGATCCTCTGGGACTGCGCGGGCGGCAACGGCTTCCGCAAGGGCCTGCCGCCGGCCAAGGACAACGAGGACAAGTGGAAGTACGCCAAGCCGCTGCTGGCCGACGCGAAGCTCGTGCCGGACTGCGCCGCGGTGCGGTTGGCCGACGCCCGCTACGCCGAGCTGCTGAGGATCCGGCAGTCGTCGCCGGTGTTCGGGCTGCCCACCGGGGCCGAGGTGCAGAAGCGACTGTCGTTCCCGCTGTCCGGCGCCGCGGAGACCCCGGGTGTCGTGGTGATGCGGCTTGACGGGCGTGGCCTGGACAAGCGCTGGTCGTCGGTCACCGTGGTGTTCAACGCCACCCCGGCGGTCGTGAAGCAGACCGTACCGGCGATGAAGGGCGCGAACGTCGGGCTGCACCCGGTGCTGCGCGGCTCGGCCGACCCGGCGCTGCGCACGGCGTCGTTCGACCGGGCGACGGGCACCTTCACCGTCCCGGCGCGGGGGGTGGCGGTCTTCGTCCAGAACTGAATCCGGACGAGAACGTGAGGCACCCCGGCCGCCCCCGCCGGGGTGCCTCACCGTCCGCGGCGACCGCGCGGGTCAGCGCGGCTGTGGCACCCACCGGTCGCCGAGCAGGCTCTGCAGCGCCAGCACCACCAGGCCGATCACGAAGGCCGACAGAATGCCGAGGAGCAGACCGCGCACGCCGCGGTCGCGCTGGTCTTCGTCACCGGGCGCGGCGGTCGTGCGCGACCACGGATGGTCGCGGAACATCCAGAACAGCATCCCGAGCCCGTACGGCGCGACGGTGACCAGCCAGAACCAGTACCACCGGGTGCCCAGCCGGGGGGCCGGACCGGCCACGAGCACGCCGATGAACAGCAGCCCGAGCGACGCCTCGATCCCGGTGACGATCGCCGGACGGCCGACGTCGCCGAGCGCGTTGTCCAGGCCCGCGTCCCGCAGCTCCTTCGCCAGGGCGGCGGCGCCGACCCCGGCGTACTGCTTCTCCAGGGCGGCGCCCGTGGCCATGACCTCGCCGAAGTCGGTGGTGTCCGTCCAGTGCCAGCGGCCGTCCGGGGTCCGCCACGCGAACAGCGGCCCCAGCGTGTCGGAGGACTGCAAGCCGTAGTCGTCGAACCAGCGCCGGGTGTTGCCGTCCCAGCGGTCGCCCCACTGGTAGGTCGTCACGCGGCCCGCGGCCACGTCCGCCCGGGCCTGCGCGTAGCTCTGCTGGCGGGGCGCCGTCCACCAGGCGGTCGCCGCGGCCAGCACCCACAGCCCGACGACGGCGATCCGCAGCACCGCCCACCACGGCCAGCGCGCGAGCGGACGCACACGATCCTCCCCGGATTGATCACTGTCAGCGGGAAGGGATCGTACTGGTTGTCGCGGCCGCGTGGCGTACCGCAATCCTGCGGACGGGCGCGAGTTCGCGCGGGCACCGCACGGGCACGGGCGGTGAACCGAATTCGTGCAGAAGACGTATCACCGGACGTGCGCCACTTGGCGCCACCCGCACCGCCCGCTCCGCACGGATCCGTTCGTGCGCCGGACCAAAGGATCTTCGGGTTGTCGCTGCTCACGCGCCTTCGTCCCCGGCCTGACCAGGAACACGCGACCCCGGAGGCTTCGCCGACCAGCCGCTCGTGGCGTAGCGTGCCCGGCCACGTGCTCACCGTTGCGGCCGCGGTGCTGGTGTTCCTCGCCCTGGTCGTGCCGGAGGGCATTCTCCGGCACCGACCGGGCGTGTTCCTGCCCGGCGCGTTCCTGCGCATCCCGCTCGAGGGCATCCTCGGGGCGGCGCTGCTCATCGCGGCCCCCGCCCGGGCGCGCCGGCCCCTGGCGGCGGTGCTCGGTGCCGGGCTGGGCGCCCTCGCGGTCCTGAAGGTCGTCAACATCGGCTTCCTGGTGGTGCTCGGCCGGCGTTTCAATCCGGTGCTGGACTGGCCGCTGTTCGGCGACGGCTACCGGGCCCTGGCGGAGACCTCGGGGCGGGCGGGAGCGATCGGGGCGGCGGTCGGGGCCGTCCTCGGCTCGGCCGCGCTGGCGGTCGGGCTCACCCTGGCGGTGCTGCGGCTGGCCCGGCTCACCGCCCGGCACCGGCTCCCGGCCCGGCGGGCGGTCACGGCCCTGCTGGCCGCGTGGATGGTGTTCGCGCTGACCGGTACGACGCTGTTCCCGGCCGCGCCGGTGGCCTCGGACAGCGCCGCCGGGCTGGCCAAGCGGGCGTTCGTCACCGTGCCGGCCGCGCTGCGTGATCGGGCCACGTTCACCGCCGAGGCGCGGGTGGACGCGTTCGCCAAGACCCCGCCCAGCGAGTTGCTCACGGCCCTGCGCGGCAAGGATGTGGTGATCGGCGTGGTGGAGAGCTACGGCCGGTCCGCGCTGTCCGACCCGCTGATGGCGGGTATCGTCGGCCCCGCGCTCGCCGCCGGCGACAAGCAGCTCGCCGCGGCCGGCTTCGCCGCCCGCAGTGGCTACCTCACGTCATCGACGTACGGCGGCGGCAGCTGGCTGGCGCACGCCTCGTTCCAGTCCGGACTGTGGATCAACAATCAGCAGCGGTACCGGCAGCTGGTCTCGGGTGACCGCCTGACGCTGACCAACGCGTTCCACAAGGCGGGCTGGCGCACGGTGGGTGTCGAGCCCGGCAACACGGTCGCCTGGCCGGAGGCCAAGTTCTACGGCTACGACGAGGTCTACGACTCCCGCAACATGGGCTACCGCGGCCCCCGCTTCGGCTGGTCGCGCATGCCGGACCAGTTCACGCTGGCGGCCTTCCAGCAGAAGGAGTACGGCCGCCGGCACGCCCCGCTGATGGCCGAGGTGACGCTGACCTCCAGCCACGAACCGTGGACGCCGGTCCCGGACATGGTCGACTGGGACGCGGTCGGCGACGGCACGATCTACGGCCCGATGGCGCAGCGCGGCGAGGACCGCTCCGTGCTGTGGAAGAAGTCGAAGCAGGTCCGCACGGAGTACGCCCGCTCGGTCGTCTACTCGGTGGGCAGCCTCGTGTCGTGGGCCGAGCGCTACGGCGACAAGGATCTCGTGCTGGTCATGTTCGGCGATCACCAGCCGATCTCGCTGGTCAGCGGCCACGGTGCCAGCCACGACGTGCCGGTCACCATCGTCGCCAAGGACCCGGCCGTACTCGATCGCATCGCCGGCTGGGGGTGGAGCCCCGGGCTGAACCCGGGCCCCGCCGCGCCGGTGTGGAAGATGAGCGACTTCCGCGACCGCTTCCTGACCGCGTACGGCAAGGGCGCCGAGCCCACCCGCTCGCCGCACTGACCGCCCCGGACTAGGCCGGCAGGATGATGTGCTCGTCGAGTCCCTTGCCGGTGCCGACCAGCTCGCATGCCCGGGCGGAGATCAGCCGGGCGGGGTGCTCGAGCAGTTCGCGGGCACCGTGGTCGTCGCCGATCGGCCGCACCCCGAGCAGGCGCTCGCCGCGGGCCGCGATGTCCCCGGCGAGTTCGGGGAAGGAGCAGTAGACGGCGCGGTTCTCCGCCGAGCCGAGGTATTCGAACGGGCCCGAGCCCGCCAGCGGCTGCAGGTTGATGCCGAGCATCGCCATGTTGCGGTACGCGCGGCGGTCCAGCATGGTCACTACGTGCCGGACCTGGGCGCGGGCGCCGGCGACCAGGAACGTGCGGTGGATCAGCGAGCTGACCATCAGCTGTGACTGGCCGCCGCGGTACTGCGGCAGCACCGCGACGGTGGTGTAGTCCCACGCCTTCTCGCCGGTCATGCCGTGGGTGGCGAGGATGGCCTCGGCGGGAACGCCGATGTGCGCGGGTGCGTCGTCGACGGTCTTCAGGCCGATCCCGGTGCCCTCGACGATCCGGCCGGCGCCGGCCGGGACACCGTCCTTGCAGTCGATGATGACGAAGAACAGGCTGCGGTCCTCGTACGGGCCGTACTCGGCGAGCATCACGGCGGTGTCGTTGCCGAACGCCTCCTCGAAGATCAGCCGTTCGACGGTGCGCCCCACGTTGGCCAGCGGGTGGTCGTTGGCGACGACCGCGGAGATGAACCGGCTGGTCTGGCCGGGGTGGGCGGCGAGGTAGGCGGTGACGCGGCGCCGCACCTCGGCGGTGTCGAGGTCGTAGCGGACTTCGGTGGTGGTCTGCACGGTTCAGAACTCCTTGGCCACGATCTCGGTGGTACGGAAGTACTCCCGGGTGAACTCGATGACGGCCTCGGGGTCGAACTGCTTACACGTATAAACATCGACGCTGAAGAACTGGATCGGGCGCTCCCACGAGTAGAAGTGGGCGCCGGAGGTCTCCCAGTGGATCCAGCCGGCCCAGCCGTACAGGTCGCTGATGTGGGTCACCGGCTCGATCAGCGTGATCATGTCGGTCACGACCGAGAGCTTCTGCAGGTACTCCTTGATGTGCTCATCGGTGATCACGAATGTGGGGTATCCCTCGACGACCAGCCGCTGGCGGGTGATGGACGGGGCGAGGTCCTTGAACTCGAGCACGGGGAGCCTTTCGGGTTTGGGAGCCGTCAGTACCGCCTCGCGTGACGACTTGCCATCACTGATCGTGGTGGCGTGGCGCGCGGTGGGCCGCATCCGAACTCCTGGGACCGGGTGAACTGGGTAAAACCGGCGTAGCTGGCTTATGCACCAAATCTAGCAATTCATTACGGACCGTCAACCCATCTCCAAGCACGACTACTCAGCGTCATGGGACCGCTCCGCCCTCGCGGTGGTTCGGGTACGGTTCCGCTGACCTCATGCGACCCAGGACGCGGCAGCGGCCCCAGTGATTCGGTCTGCTGGGGAGGAGGGCGATGGCGGGGCACGGAGCTCGTGAAGGGCCCGAAGGGAAGGGAAGAGGACGCACGCTCGAGCCGGGTTAACCGGATCACATCCGGCCGACATCACCCAGAGCTGTGTTGACCCCGCACGAGAGCGCCAACAAGGGGTGGCAGCGCCGCGTCAGGCGGTGCGGTCGACGGTGACGGTGCCCAGCCCGGCCACCGCGTCGACGTCGAGGCGGTCCGTGGCCCCCGCGAAGTCGGCGGTGGCGACGGAGCCGCCGCGCGGCACGCCGTCGCGGACGCGGCCGTCGATGACGACGCGGTTCGCCCCGCCGCCCGCGCGGATCCGCAGCGGGCATCCGGCCGGGGCGTGCAGGCGCAGCTCGTTGACGCCGGCGCCGACGCGCACCGGCACGGTGCCGCCCGGGCGGGGCAGGGTCAGCTCGACCCGGGCCGCTCCGCCGGCCAGATCGACGGCGGCGAGGCGGGCCGCCCCGAGGTCCAGTCGCGCCTCGGTGACGCCGGCGGTGGTCCGTACCGTCCAGCGCACGTCCAGGTCGAGGGTGATCTCCACGGCCGGGGCGCCCTGGGCCGGTGTCACCCGCACGACGGTGCCCGCGCGGTCCGCGCGGGCCCGCCCGCCGCTGACCCGTACGAGGTCGCGTCCGGTGTCCGCGACCCGGACGCGGATGCTGGTGGTGGCACCGGCCAGTTCGAGCCGCGCGGCCCGCGCCCGGGTGGGGGCCGACGACGGGGTCCGCCCGGGCGCCGCGAGCGTGGTCGGCGCGGCCCGGGTCTGCCCGGGTCCGACGGAGATGGGTGGCGGGTCGGTGTCCGGGTCGCGGGTCAGCGCCGCGAGCACCACCGCGCTGCCCGCCAGCAGCGCCACGGCCAGCGTGCCGCCCAGCCACACCACGATGCGGCGCGGCTTCGGCGGCGCCGCGATGATCCGCGGCCCCTCGTCCGCCGCGACCTGCCCGGCGTCCTCGGCTTGCCCGACCACCCGGGTGCCGGTCGGTGCGGACTTGTCCACGGCGTCTCCTGGGCGTGCGGCGGCGCGCGGCGTCCCGCCACGCTGTCCGGGAGAGTACGGACGGCGCGGTCCACCGGATCAGCACGCTCCGTGGCGGGCCGGGCGCGTCCGCTGCGGTGTTCCCGCGGATCGGAAATGCTGGGTGCATGCCCGCGCACCCTGAGCCGCCCGCCCGGTCACCGTGGCGCTCGCGCCGGCTCGACCCGGACGCCGGGCGAGGGCTGCCGCTCACCCTGGCCACGGCGTCGTTGCTGCTGTGCGGGCCGTTCGCGCTGCTCACCGTGCTGGTGGTGAGCGGATGGGGACCGCTGCTGGCTGTGGACGACTGGGTCACGGCCGGGCTGCACGGCTATGCCCTGCGGCATCCGGCGTGGGTGCACTCGATGGCTGCGATGAGCGCGGTGTTCGGGCCCAACTGCCTGCGCGTGGCCACCGCCGTGCTGGTGGTGTGGCTGTTCCGGCGTCGGCGGCGCCAGCTGGCGGTGTGGGCGGCCGTCACGATCGCGGCCGGCGGTCTGCTCGCGCTGGCGGTGCGGCTGCTCGTCCGGCGCAGCCGCCCCGACCTGCCCGATCCGGTGGCGCGGGTCGAGGGGTACGCCTTCCCATCCGGGCACGCGATCAGCGCCGCGCTGGCCGCCGGGGTGTTCCTGCTGATCCTGCTGCCGTCCACGCGGGGGCGGCCGGGACGGCGCGTGCTGCTCTGCGTCGGCGCGGCGGCGGTCGCGGTGCTGACCGGGGTGAGCCGGGTCGCGCTGGGGGTGCACTGGAGCAGCGACGTGCTGGGCGGGTGGGTGCTGGCCGCCGTGGTGTTCGCGGCCACCACGGCCGGGTTGACGGCCGCGCGCGCACGGCGCGGCCGTCCGGCCGTCACAGGTACAGGTCGACGCCCCGGCCGTCGCTGAGGTTGGCGACCACCAACTTCATCGGCAGATCCGAGGAGACCAGCGCGTTGAGCAGGTCGGCCTGTGCGTTGACCTGCGCCTGCTGCGAGTACGGGTCCTGCTGCTGGCCTGCTGCGATTACCGCGAACGGCGTGGAGCCGATGGCACCGACGGACATGACCACCTCCGGGGTAGGAACAAGATGATCTCAGTCATCGTCCGGCGCCGGGAGAACCTGAAGAAAACCGTGGCCCGGGTTGAGCCGCGCTTGAGCTTGTCCGACCCCGCGTTTGCGCTTCAGGTGCGGTGCTGTGAGCGGCGCAACTCCCGCGGGGTGACCCCGAACCAGCGTCGCGCCGCGCGGGTCAGCGCGGACTGTTCGGTGAGGCTGACCATCGCGGTGACCTGGGACAGCGGCACGTCGCTGCGGGCGATCAGCTGGTACGCGGCCGCGCGCCGGGCGTCGTCGAGCAGCGCGGCGAACGTGGTGCCCTCGGCGGCGAGGCGGCGCTGCAGGGTCCGCGGGTGGGTCTGCAACTGCCGGGCGATCGCCGCGATGTCGATCGGGGCGGAGCCCAGCGACTGCGCCAGCAGGTGCTGCACCCGGGCGCTGACGGTCTGGCCGGGTGCGGGGTAGTGGTGGGTGAGGTAGTCCAGGGCGATGTCGCGCAGCACCTGGTCGCCGCCGGGGACGGGGGTCGCGGTCAGGTGCGCGGGCACGCGCAGGACGGCGGCGGGTTTGCCGAACCGCACGTCGGCGCCGAAGAACGCGGTGTACCGGGCCACCGGCGCCAGCGGCGGGTGCGGCAGGTGCACCGAGCGCAGCCCGTACGGTCCGCCGTGCAGCAGCACGATGATCCGGTGGAACAGGCCCACGCCGAGGTCGAGTGCCTGCGGCGGCAGCGTGTCGTCGGTGCCCGCGTAGCGCAGTCCGATCACTCCGGCCTGGCCGGCGGGGTCGGGGATCCGCGACACGGCCAGTGCCGGGCTGTGTACGAACAGGTACCGGGTGGCGCAGTCGAGTGCCGCGCCGAAGGTGGGTGAGTTCTCGATGGCCACGGCCAGCGGCCCTAGCACGGTCATGTCCTGCTGTTCGGCCAGCCGCAGCCCGAGGTCGGGGCAGGCCAGTTCGGCGGCCGCGGTCTCCAGGATCCGGTCGGCCGTGGCCGCGCCGATCACCGCGTCGTCACTGTCCAGCGCGGCCGGTGGCACCCGGAAGCGGGCCAGCAGGGCGGCGCCGTCGCCGCCCAGGTCGTCCACGAGGTGCGGTAGCCCGCGCAGACCGGCAGCGCGAACCATCGATCCCATGTCGCCTAAGGTTAAATGAGTGTCGCGCAAAGGCAAGTCCCGCGTGGATGGGTGCCCGAGACTGAGCGGAACCAGCGCGGCGATCGAAGGAGTCCGATGTGCTGACGGAACACCTCGACGTCCTCGTCATCGGCGCCGGCCTCTCGGGGATCGGCGCGGCGTGGCGGTTGCGCCACGAACGCCCCGGCATCCGGTACGCGGTCCTGGAGGCGCGCTCCTCGATCGGCGGCACCTGGGATCTTTTCCGCTATCCGGGCGTACGGTCCGATTCGGACATGTACACGCTCAGCTATCCGTTCCGCCCGTGGCGCGGCACCGAGACGATGGCCTCGGGCGCCAGCATCCGCCAGTACATCCGCGACACCGCGGACGAAGCCGGCATCACCGGCCATATCAGGTTCAACACGCGGGTGCTCAGCGCCGAGTGGTCGTCGGTCGCCGCCCGCTGGACCGTCCGGGCGGCCGTCGGCACCGACCCGCAACCGCAGACCTACACCTGCGACTTCCTGTACTCCTGCACCGGCTACTACGACTACGCCCACGGCCACGAGCCCGACTTCCCCGGCCTGGCCGACTACACCGGCCGGTTCGTGCACCCGCAGTTCTGGCCGGAGGACCTCGACCACACCGGCAAGCGGGTCGTGGTCATCGGCAGCGGCGCCACGGCGGTCACCATCGTGCCCGCGATGGCCGGCGCCGCCGCGCACGTGACCATGCTGCAGCGCTCCCCGTCGTATCTGACCCCGCTGCCGGCCACCGACGTGGTGGCCCAGGGGCTGCACCGGGTGCTGCCGGCCCGCGCCGCGTACCGCGCCGCCCGGGTCAAGAACATCCTGCTGGCGCAGGGCTTCTACCAGCTCGCCCGGCGTCGCCCGGAGCGCGTCCGGCGGATCCTGCGCCGCTTCGCCGTGCGCCACCTCGGCGACCCCGCGTACGTCGACGAGCACTTCACCCCCACCTACCAGCCGTGGGACCAGCGCCTGTGCGTCGTGCCCGACGGCGACCTGTTCGAGTCGGTACGGCAGGGCCAGGCCTCCGTGGTCACCGACCACATCGACCGGTTCGTGCCCGAGGGCATCAGACTGGCCTCCGGCGAGATCCTGGACGCCGACATCGTGGTGTCCGCCACCGGCCTGTCCCTGCTGGCGCTCGGCGGCGTCACGCTCAGCGTGGACGGCGAACCGGTCGACATCCCAGCGCGGATGACCTACCGCGGGGTCATGCTCGGCGGCGTGCCGAACTTCGCCTACTGCATCGGCTACACCAACGCCTCCTGGACCCTGCGCGCCGACCTGTCCTCCCGGTTCGTCTGCCGCCTGCTGACCTACCTGGACCGCCACGGCTACGCCAGCGCCACCCCGGTGCCCCCGGTCGGCGGCCGCCGCCGCCCGCTGCTCGACCTCAGCTCCGGCTACGTGCAACGCGGCGTGGACCGCTTCCCGGCACAGGGTGAACGGGACCCGTGGATCGTGCGGCAGAACCACCTGCGCGAGGCGTTCACCACGCCACGCGCCGACGTCAGCCGCGACATGACGTTCACCCGGCGCGCCACCCCCGCCGCCCCGGCCGACTCCACGCTGGAGGACATCGCCCCATGACCCGCCTCAGCCCGTACCGTTTCGCCGGGCGCACCGCCGTGCTCACCGGCGCCGCCAGCGGCATCGGCGAACAGCTCGCCCACGGCCTCGCCGCCCGGGGCAGCGACCTGGTCCTGCTCGACCGCGACGCGCTGCGCCTGGACGCGGTCGCGGAGGCGCTGCGCACGGCATACCCGGGCGTCACGGTACGGACGCACGTCGTGGATCTCGCCGACCGCGCCGCCGCGGTGGCCGCCGCCGAGCGGATCCGCGCCGAGCACCCCGCGATCAACCTGCTCATCAACAACGCGGGCGTCGCGCTGGGCGGCCGGTTCGAGCAGCTCACCCTCGAGGAGTTCGAGTGGGTGATGGCGGTCAACCTCAGCGCCCCGCTGGTGCTCATCCACCACCTGCTGCCCGCCCTGGCCGCGGCCCCCGGCAGCCACCTCGTCAACGTCTCCAGCCTGTACGGCCTCATCGCCCCGGCCGGGCAGTCCGCGTACAGCTCCAGCAAGTTCGCGCTGCGCGGGCTCAGCGAGGTGCTGCGCGGCGAGCTGCGCGGCCGTGACATCGGGGTGACCACGGTGCACCCCGGCGGCATCCGCACCCGGATCGCCGAGACCGCCCGCGTCGGGGTCAACGTCTCCGCCGAGGAGTCCGAACAGGGCAAGCAGATCTTCCGCGCGATGCTGACCTTCCCGCCGGAGAAGGCGGCCGAGCAGATCCTCGACGGCGTACGGCGCCGCCGCGCCCGGGTCCTCATCGGCGCCAGTGCGAAGCTGCCCGACGTGCTGGCCCGGATCACCCCGGCCCACCACATGCGCGTCATCCAGGCGCTCACCGCCGCGGTGGTCCGCGCCGCCGCGAGCCGCACCAGACCCGGTGCCGAGCAGCCCACCACCGGACAGGAGGCCGCCCGATGACCGCGACCGTCGACGCCCCCGGCACCACCTACGTCTCCGTCCGCGGGGTCCGCATCCGGGTCCGCGAGACCGGCGACCCGGCCGGCCCGCCCGTGCTGCTGCTGCACGGCATCGGGCGCAGCCTGGAGGACTGGGCGCCCCAGCACGACCGCTTCGACGCCGAGTTCCGGGTGCTGAGCGTGGACCTGCCCGGCTACGGGCTGTCCCAGCGGATGCCCGAGACCACCACCCTGGCCACGCTCGCCGACGGCGTCGCCGCCACCCTGGACTCGGTGGGCGAGCGGCGGCCGGTGCACCTGATGGGCAATTCCCTCGGTGGCGCGGTCGCCCTGCAGATGCTGGCCCGCGACCCGTCCCGGGTGCAGACCCTGGCGCTGGTGAACAGCGCCGGGTTCGGCCGTGGGGTCACCTCGATGCTGCGCGTGCTGGCCGTCCCCGGGCTGGGCCGGATGCTGCTGAGCCGCACGGACCCGCGGACCGCGCGGCACGTCGAGCGCCAGCAGTTCCACGACCGCGCGTACGCCACCGAGGCCCGCATCGCGCACGCCCTGCGGGTCGCCGCCCAGCCGGACCGGGTGCCGGTGTTCCTGGAGACCGCCCGGGCCCTGGGCACCTTCCGCGGCGTCCGGCCGGCCTGGCGCTCCACGCTGCTGCGGGAGGTGGCCGCGCACCCACGCCCGACCCTGATCGTGTGGGGCGACCGCGACCTCATCCTGCCCGCCACCCAGCTGGCCGCCGCCCGTACGGCCCTGCCGCACGCGCGCTCGCACATGTTCGCCGACACCGGGCACATGCCCCAGATCGAACGCGCGGACGACTTCGCGGCGCTGGTGCGCCGTTTCCTCGCCGAAGCGCAGACCGAGGCACCGGCCTGACGAGGGGATCGCCGCGCTGTATCGGAGGCCGGGTGTGGGGTTCCGCTACGCCTAACGAACGTTAAGCTTGGTGCCGTGACGGTCGATCGCATACTTCCCACGGACGAGGCGTACGAACTGATCGGGCTGGCCCAGGAGATCGCCGACGGCGAACTGGCGCCCCGGGTCGACGACTTCGAGGCACGCGGTGAGTTCCCCCGCGAGGTGCTGCGTACGGTGGGGCGGGCCGGGCTGCTCGGCCTGCCGTACCCCGAGGCCGACGGCGGCGCGGGCCAGCCGTACGAGGTCTATCTGCAGGTCCTGGAGGTGCTGGCCGGGCGCTGGACGGCGATCGCCGAGGCGGTCAGCGTGCACACCCTGTCGTGCTTCCCGGTTGCCGCGCACGGCAGCGAAGGCCAGCGCAAGATGCTGCCCGACATGCTCGGCGGTGACCTGCTCGGTGCGTACTGCCTGTCCGAGCCGCAGGGCGGCTCGGACGCGGCCAACCTGGCCACCCGCGCGGAGCGCGACGGCGACGACTGGGTGCTCACCGGCACCAAGGCGTGGATCACCCACGGCGGCCAGGCCGATTTCTACAACATCTTCTGCCGTACGGGCGGGCCGGGCGCCTCGGGCATCTCCTGCGTGCTGGCCGACCGCGACACGCCCGGGCTGCTGCCGCAGAAACCGGAGAAGACCATGGGCCTGCGCTCGTCGCCGCCCGCGCAGATCGTCCTCGAGGGTGCCCGGGTGCCCGGCGACCGCCTGGTCGGCACCGAGAACGGCGGGTTCCGCATCGCGATGGAGGCCCTGGACGCCGGGCGTCTCGGCATCGCCGCGTGCTCGGTGGGGCTGGCCCAGGCGGCGGTGGACTACGCGGCCTCGTACGCCCGGGAGCGCGAGCAGTTCGGCCGCCCGATCGCGGAGTTCCAGGGGCTCAGCTTCATGCTGGCGGACATGGCCACCCAGGTGTCGGCGGCCCGGGCGCTGATGCTGGCGGCGGCGCGGCTCAAGGACGCCGGGCGGCCGTTCTCGGTGGAGGCGGCGAAGGCCAAGCTGTTCGCCACGGACGTCGCCATGCGGGTGACCACGGACGCGGTGCAGGTCCTGGGCGGGTACGGCTTCGTGGCCGACCACCCGGTGGAGCGCTGGTTCCGCGAGGCCAAGGTGATGCAGATCGTCGAGGGCACCAACCAGATCCAGCGGCTGGTGATCGGACGGTCGCTGACGCGCGGCTGACGTCGGGCGCTCCAGCTTCGACCGGTATCTTGACGCCGTGGAAGAGATCGATCGGGCGATCGTCGGCGCCCTCACGGTGGACGGGCGGCTGTCCTATACCGACCTGGCCGAGCGGGTGGGCCTGAGCGTGTCCGCGGTGCACCAGCGGGTGCGGCGGCTGGAGCAGCGCGGCGTCATCGGCGGGTACACGGCCCGGGTCTCCTACGAGGCGCTGGACCTGCCGATGACGGCGTTCGTGGCGATCCGGCCGTTCGACCCGTCGCAGCCGGACGACGCCCCGGAGCGGCTGGCCCACCTGGCGGAGATCGACTCCTGCTACTCGGTGGCGGGGGAGGACTTCTACCTGCTGCTCGTGCGGGTGGCCAGCCCGGCGGATCTGGAACGGCTGCTGCAGGAGATCCGTACGGCGGCCAACGTCACCACCCGCACCACGGTGGTGCTGTCCACGCCGTACGAGAACCGCCCTCCGAAGATCTTCCCCACGGACTCCTCTTCCACCTAGCCTCCTAGGACGGCGTAGGCGACGAGCGCCCGATCACCCCTCGAACGACCGCGATGGATGGCGCACCCCGCCCGTGGGTACGGGTACCGCAGGAGTCGATTGCGGTCCCGCGAAGGGGGAGGCCATGCCACAGCAGTCCTGGAGCAGTAAGCGCGAACGGCAGTACGAGCACATCAAGGAGAGCGAACGGGAGCGCGGCCGTTCGACGGACCGGGCGAAGGAGATCGCCGCCCGTACGGTGAACAAGCAGCGCGCCGAGTCCGGCGAGGCCCGTTCGAGCGGTCGCTCGAAGGAGGCCCTGTACGCCGAGGCCAAGCGCCGGCACATCACGGGTCGCTCGAAGATGACCAAGGCCGAGCTCGAACGCGCCCTGAGATGAGGCACCCGCTCCTATTTCACAGGATCCTAGGACGCCGTACGGGGTGTGCGTCCCGTCTCGGCACGACGCCCAGGGGGTTTCAAGTCGGAGCCCTCCGGGCACTGAATTTCCCCGAAAGGCAAGAACTTCCGTTTCGAGTCGCCACTGGAGGTTGACGATGAGCTTCACCGACAAGATCAAGAATGAGGCGGAGGAGCTGACCGGCAAGGCGAAGCAGAAGATCGGCGACGCCACCGACAACGAGCGCCTGCAGGCGGAGGGCCAGACCCAGGAGACCTCTGCGCATGCGAAGCAGGCCGGTGAGCACGTGAAGGACGCCGGTCGCGACGTGCGCGACGCGTTCAGCTGAGTCATCGGAGCTTCCGGCTGAAGACGACAACGGCCCCCGGGAACACCCGGGGGCCGTTCGCGTGTGCTCGGCTCAGGCGGTCGCGGCGCCGTCCTCCTGCTGCTTGCGCCACCACTGCTGGCCGGACTCCGGCAGCGTGTCGATCGGGTCGTAGTACGCGTAGAGCTTGCTGAGCGCCTCGGTGTCGTCGGCCTCGATCGAGGTCCGGTAGTTCTTCGTCCAGTACGAGATGCCGTGCTCGCGGTCGTACTCGGAGACCATGTGCACCCAGCGCTTGCCGACGAACGGGACGTCGCAGACGATCCGGGGGGTGGCGTAGCCGGGCAGGTAGCCCATCATGTCGTGCTGCAGCTGCTGGGCGTACCAGACCGGGACGCGCCAGTGCTCGGCGTTGGGGATCATGTCGCACATGTAGAAGTAGTACGGCAGGATGCCGGCCTCGCCCTGCAGCCCGAAGCACAGGTCGAGCAGGTCCTCGGTGGTGGCGTTGACGCCGCGCATGAGCACGCCCTGGTTGCGCACGTCGCGGACGCCGACCTCGATGAGGGTACGGGCGGCCTGGGCGACCAGCGGGGTCAGCGAGTTGACGTGGTTGACGTGGGTGTGCACCGCGAGGTTGACGCCGCGCCGTTCGGCGGTGATGGCGACGCGGTGCAGGCCCTCGACGACGTCGGACTGCAGCCAGTGCTGGGGCAGGCCCATGAGTGCCTTGGTGGCCAGCCGGATGTCGCGGACGGTGGGCACGCTCAGCAGGCCCATGAGGTAGTTCTCGAGCTGCTTCCACGGCACGTTGGCGACGTCGCCGCCGGAGACCACGACGTCGCGGACGCCGGGGTGGGCCTTGAGGTAGGCGAGGTGGGCGTCGTAGCGGTCGACCGGCTTGAGGGTGAGCTTGAGCTTGTCGACGGTGGGGGTGCTGTTGCCGACCAGGTCCATGCGGGTGCAGTGGCCGCAGTACTGGGGGCAGGTGGAGAGCAGCTCGGCCAGGACCTTGGTGGGGTAGCGGTGGGTGAGGCCCTCGGCGACCCACATGTCGTGCTCGTGCAGGGAGTCACGGGTGGCGTGGGGGTGCGACGGCCAGTCGAGGTGGCGGTCGGTGGCCACGGGGATCATGTACCGCCGGATGGGGTCGGCGTAGAAGGACTCCGTGTCGGGGGTCTTGTCCGGCACCATGGTGTTGAGCATCTGCGGCGGTACCAGCATCGACATGGTGGCCAGGCGCGCCATGTCGGCTTCGAGGTCGGCGTAGAAGCGCTCGTCGAGCAGGTCGCCCATGACGGCGCGCAGCTGCTTGATGTTCTTGACGCAGTTGACGCGCTGCCATTGGGCGGATTCCCACTGGGCGGCGGTGACGTCGCGCCAGCCGGGGAAGCGGGTCCAGTCCGGTTCGACCAGGGTGCGGCGCTGGTACTCGTAGGGCTGCCCGGTGGTGGGGATGGCAGCACCCGTGGGGATCTGAGTCAACGGGTCCTCCTGGGTCGGCTGTGTGGACGGCTAGACCATACTGGAGAATCTTCGGTCTAGAAACCATCGGTCCGTAGGATTTACGGTAGTGCAGCTTCACGACAGTTTTGTTTCAGGTGAGGGTGGTGGGAATGTCGTTTCCGGTGGGTTTGTCGCGGGTGGTTGAGCCGGCGGGTGTGTTGCCTCAGGCCGCGTGGCGGCTGGATCCCCGCCCGCAGCTGGGCGCCGACGAGGTGCGTATCCGGGTGGAGCGGCTGAATCTGGACGCGGCGAGCTTCCGGCAGCTGGCGGAGAAGCACGGTGGTGACGGGGCCGCGGTCCGCGCCGAGGTGCTGGAGATCGTCGGCACGCGCGGCAAGATGCACAACCCGGTGACCGGCTCGGGCGGGATGCTGATCGGCACGGTCGACGAGGTCGGCCCGGAGTCGCCGCTGCCGGTGAAGGTCGGCGACCGGGTGGCGACCCTGGTGTCGCTGACCCTGACCCCCCTCGCCATCACGGACGGGCTGGCCGGGTGGGACGGGCGCAGCGAGCAGGTGCCGGCGCAGGGTCACGCGATCCTGTTCGGGCGTTCGGTGGTGGCGGTGCTGCCCGACGACATGCCCGGGGAGTTGGCCCTGGCGGTGTTCGACGTGTGTGGCGCCCCGGCGTTGACCGACCGGGTGGTGCGCGGGCACGCGGCGAACGGCCCGGTGAGTGTGGCGGTGCTGGGCGGCGCCGGTAAGAGCGGGTCGCTGGCGTTGACGGCGGCGCGGCTGGCGGGCGCCCGTACCGTCGGGGTGGTCGTCTCGGAGGCCGAGCGGGACACGCTGACGGCGGCCGGGTTGGCCGACGAGGTCGCGATCGCGGACGCCCGCAATCCGGTGGCGGTGTCGTCGGCGGTGGCGCAGGCCCTGGGCGGCCCGGCGACCGTGACGGTCGTGTGCGTGGACGTGCCGGGCTGTGAGCACGGGGCGATCCTGGCGACGGCGAACGGCGGCACGGTGATCTTCTTCTCGATGGCGACGAGTTTCTCGGCGGCGGCGTTGGGCGCGGAGGGCCTGGCGGCGGACGTGACGATGCTGGTGGGCAACGGGTACGTGCCGGGTCACGCGGAGTTCGCGGTGGATCTGGTGCGGCGTTCCCCGGCGGTCCGCGCGCTGTTCGAGGCGCGGGTCGCGGGACACTGACGTCCATGACTGATTCCCCCTCGGTGCGGTATGTCAACGGCAGGTTCTATTCGGCGGCGGAGCCGCGGGCCACGGCGATGCTGGTGCGTGACGGCCGGGTCGCGTGGCTGGGTGCGGCGGAGCAGGCGCCCGTGGCGGACGTGACGGTGGATCTCGATGGGGCGCTGGTGACCCCGGCGTTCGTGGACTCGCATCAGCACGCCACCGACACCGGCCTGGTGGCCGACGGGTTGAACCTCTCGGGGGTGCGTTCGGCGGGTGAGCTGCTGGACGCGGTGGCGCGGTTCGCGGGGTCGCGGCCGGGTGACGCGGTGGTGCACGGGCACGGCTGGGACGAGTCGACGTGGCGGGAGCAGACTCCGCCGTCGGCGGCGGAGCTGGACCGGGCGGCGGGTGGGCGGCGGGTGTATCTGACGCAGGCGTCGGTGCATTCGGCGTTGTGTTCGTCGGCGTTGCTGGCGCGGGCCGAGGGTGTGCCCGGGTACGACGCGTCCGGGTGGCTGCGGGAGCAGGCGCATCACGCGGTGCGGGCGGTGGCGTTGGGCTCGTTGAGTGCGGCGCAGCGTACGGCGGCGCAGCGGGTCGCGTTGGCGCAGGCGGCGTCGCGGGGGGTGGCGGCGGTGCACGAGTGTGGTGGGCCGGGCACTTCCAGTGAGGCGGATTTCCTGTCGGTGCTGGCGTTGTCGGGTGCAGGGTTGCCGCAGGTGTTCGGGTACTGGGGTGAGCTGGGCGGTGCGGCGCGGGCCCGGGAGCTGGGTGCGTTGGGCGCGGCCGGTGATCTGTACGCGGATGGTGCGCTGGGGTCGCGGACGGCGTCGTTGCGGGAGCCGTACGCGGACGGGTCGGGGTGTGGTGAGGCGTTTGTCTCCGCGGAGCAGGCCGCGGAGCACATCCTGGATTGTGTGCGCGTGGGTGTGCAGGCGGGTTTCCACGCGATCGGGGACGCGGCGATCGAGGCGGTGCTGGAGGGTTTCGCGCTGGCGGCGCGGCAGGTCGGGGTGGATCGGTTGCGGGAGGGCCGGCATCGGGTGGAGCACCTGGAGCTGGCGGACAAGGCGATGATCGCGCGGCTGGTGGAGTTCGGCCTGGTGGCGAGTGTGCAGCCGGTGTTCGACGAGTTGTGGGGTGGTCCGCGGCGGATGTATGCGCAGCGGTTGGGGGTGGCGCGGGCGATGGCGTCGAATCCGATCGGGGCGATGCATGCGACGGGGGTGGCGTTGGCGTTCGGGTCGGACGCTCCGGTGACGGCGCCGGATCCGTGGGCGATGGTGGCGGCCGCGGCGGCGCCGCGTAATCCGGTTTTCCGGATGGGTGTGCGTTCGGCGTTCGCGGCGAGTACCCGGGGCGGGTGGCGGGCGGCCGGGGTGGACGACGCGGGGGTGCTGGTGCCGGGGGCGGCGGCGACGTTCGCGGTGTGGGACACGCCGGGTGGGACGGCTGAGGGGCTGCCGGCGCTGTTGGTGGACGCGGAGGGTGTGGTGCCGGCGCGGCCGGTGTGCCGGCGCACGGTGCTGCGCGGCGAGACGATCTTCGAGGGTTGACGGGTGCCCCGCGATGAGGCGGGGCGGGACAAGGAGTACGGGCGTGGCCGGGAAGTTGAAGCTGGATCCGCGGGTGGTGCGCCGGGCGCGTGCGCTCGCGGCGCGGGCGGGGCGGCCGGTGGTGGACCTGGCGCGTTCGCACACGACGGTGTCGGTGGAGCGGGCGGTGCTGCGGCTGGCCGGGGTGCGCGGTGCGGATTCCGATGGGATTCCGTGGGTGAACCGGCTGGTGGACGCGGTGGTCGCGGATGTGGGTTTGGGGCACGGGGTGGCGGTTCCCGTGTTCCACGCCCTGGCCGCTGAGGGCCTGGACGATGTGACGGTGCTGGCGCAGAAGGCGGCGGCGGGTGCGGTGCGGTTCGCCGTACCGGAGAAGAAGGCCGAGGTGAACGCGGCGCGGCGGGCGGCGAAGCGGGCGACCGGCGCGGGCGTGAAGTTGATCGACAAGCGGCGGGTGGAGCGGGACCGGTTGATCCGCCGGTTCGGGGATCCCAAGCAGCGGCCGTGGATCTATCTGATCGTGGCGACCGGGGACATCTACGAGGACATTCCGCAGGCGCAGGCGGCGGCGCGGGCGGGTGCGGATGTGATCGCGGTGATCCGGTCGACGGGTCAGTCGTTGCTGGACTACGTGCCGGAGGGGGCGACCCGGGAGGGTTTCGCGGGCACGTACGCGACGCAGGAGAATTTCCGGCTGATGCGGGCCGCGTTGGATGAGACGTCGCGGGAGCTGGGCCGCTATGTGCGGTTGACGAACTATGCGAGCGGGTTGTGCATGCCGGAGATCGCGGCGCTGGCCGGGATGGAGCGGCTGGACATGATGCTCAACGATTCGATGTACGGGATTCTGTTCCGCGACATCAATCCGATCCGGACGTTCGTGGATCAGCGGTTCTCCCGGCAGGTGCATGCCCGGGCCGGGATCATCATCAACACTGGTGAGGACAACTATCTGACCACCGCGGACGCGGTGGAGGCGGCGCACACGGTGACGGTGTCGCAGTTGTTGAACGAGTACTTCGCGCACGAGGCGGGGCTGGCGGACTGGCAGCTGGGGTTGGGGCACGCGTTCGAGATCAACCCGGATCTGCCGGATTCGTTCCGGATGGAGTTGGCGCACGCGTTGCTGGCGCGGGAGTTGTTCCCGGACGCGCCGCTGAAGTGGATGCCGCCGACCAAGCACATGACCGGTGACGTGTTCCGGGGCAATCTGCTGGACGGGTTCTTCAACCTGGTGGGTGCGCTGACGGGGCAGGGGATTCTGCTGGTCGGGATGATGACCGAGGCGGTGGTGACGCCGTGGCTGTCCGACCGCGACGTCGCCCTGCAGAACGTGCGGTACGTGCTGAACGGGGCCGGGAATCTGCACGAGGACTTCGTGCCGGCGCCGGGCGGGTTCATTCAGCAGCGCGGTCAGCAGGTCCTCGCGGAGGCGGTGGAGCTGCTGGAGGAGATCGTGGACGACACGCTGCTGAACGCGATCGCGGACGGCACCTTCGGGATCATGAAGCGGCCTGCGGACCGGGGTAAGGGCCTGGACGGTGTCGCGAAGCACGACGAGGACTACTACAACCCGGTGACCGAGGCGCTGGAGGCGGCGCCCGTTTCCGAGGGCAAGGGGGCCCGGAAGTGACGATCATCCGCCCCTATGGGGACACCACCGGGGACGGGATGGTGCAGGTGTCGTTCACGCTGCCGATCCCGCACGACAAGCGGGCCGAGGGTGCCGCGGTCCAGTTGGCGAACAAGATGGGCATGGACCCGGCGCTGCTGGTGCACGCGAAGCAGATGGGTGACGGGTTCACGTTCTTCGTCGTGTACGGCCGGGTGAACCACCTGGTGGACACCGAGAAGGTGCAGGTGGTGGAGCGTGACTTCCCGCTGTTGAGCGCCAAGGAGGTCAACGCGACGATCAAGCGGCGGCTGCGGCGGCGGTTGAACGTGGTGGGTGCCTGCATCGGTACGGACGCGCACACCGTGGGCATCGACGCGATCCTCAACGTCAAGGGGATCGCGGGGGAGAAGGGCCTGGAGTACTACCGGGAGCTGTCGGTGACGAACATGGGTGCGCAGGTGAGCGTGCCGGAGCTGGTGGAGACGGCGCGGGCGCGTAAGGCGGACGCGGTGCTGGTGTCGCAGGTGGTGACGCAGCGCGACGCGCATCTGCACAACACGCGGGCGATGTCGGCGGCGTTCCGGGAAGCGTTGCCGGCGGGTAAGCGGCCGCTGCTGATCGTGGGCGGGCCGCGGTTCGACGAGCTGATGACGGACGAGTTGGGCGTCGACCGGATCTTCGGCCGGGGCACCACACCAGGCGAGGTGGCCTCGTATCTTGTGCACGCCCTGCTGACCCGCAAGGAGAACGCCGCATGATCACTGTGGTGCACCGCCGGTATGTCCCGTACGCGCACGCCCACTACGCCGGGAATCTGGTGGACGGGGCGTACTCGCTGGGGTTGTTCGGGGATGTGGCCACGGAGGTGTGCATCCAGCTCGACGGGGACGAGGGGTTGTTCGCGTCGTACTCGGATGTGCAGTTCAAGGCGCCGGTGCAGGCGGGTGACGTGCTGGAGGTGACGGCGACGGTGACCCGGATGGGTACCCGGTCGCGGACGATCGAGTTCGCGTCGACGGTGGTGTGCCGGGGCACGGGCGGTTCGGGCGCGCAGGTGCTGGCGGAGCCGATCGTGGCGGTGACGGCGACGGGCACGGTGGTCGTCCCACCCAAGGCATGACCGAGCGCAGCGAGGGCGTGCCGGGCCGGCTCAGCATGACGGGAGCGGTCTGCGTCGACGTGGGGTCGACGTACACGAAGGCCTGCCTGGTGGATCTCGGTTCGGGTGCGTTGGTGCGCCGGGTCGAGGTGCCGACGACCGCCGAGTCCGATGTGCTGGTCGGCCTGGACGCGGCGGTGGCGCGGCTGGACGCCGACCCCGCCGCGCCGCTGTACGTGTGCTCGTCGGCCGGCGGCGGGTTGCGCCTGGCGGTGGTCGGGTACGAGGCGCTGGTCACGGCGGAGGCCGGGCACCGGGTGGGGTTGTCGGCGGGTGCGCAGGTGGTGCACGTGGCCGCGGGGCCGTTGGACGGGCGGGCGGTCGCGGCGTTGCGCGCGGCCCGCCCGGACGTGGTCCTGCTGGTGGGTGGCACCGACGGCGGTGACGCGTCGGTGCTGCTGCACAACGCGGGCCGGTTGGCGACCTCGCGGTTGCGGGTGCCGGTGGTGGTGGCGGGCAACGCGGACGCCCGCGAGGAGGCGGCCGGGGTCCTGTCGGCGCGCGGCATCCCGGTGACCGTGACCGGCAACGTGCTGCCCCGCATCGGGGAGCTGGATCCGGGTCCGGCGCGCGCGGCGATCCGGCAGATGTTCCTCAGGCATGTGATCGGCGGCAAGCGGTTGTCGCGGGGTCAGCGGTTCGCGTCGCTGGTGCGGGCGGCGACACCGGACGCGGTGCTGGCGGCGGTGGAGTTGCTGGCGGACCGCACCGGCGCCGGGGTGCTGGTGGTGGACGTGGGCGGGGCGACGACGGACGTGTATTCGGCGTTGTTGCCGGACGCGGAGGCGGAGACGGGTCCGCGCCGCGATGT
The DNA here is from genome assembly GCF_004217545.1 of Krasilnikovia cinnamomea. NCBI lineage: Bacteria > Bacillati > Actinomycetota > Actinomycetes > Micromonosporales > Micromonosporaceae > Krasilnikovia > Krasilnikovia cinnamomea. The sequence goes on along the minus strand of NZ_SHKY01000001.1, from coordinate 7,057,439 downwards.
GGCGGGCACGTTGTGGCGGTCGCGGACCGTGGAGGGTGACCTGGGGGTGCGGGCGGGCGCCGGCGGGGTGGTGGCGGCCGCGGCGGCGGAGAAGTTGGCGGCGCCGGACATCACCGGCGGGCCGCCGTTCGACACCGGCACGGACCGGCGGTTGGCGCAGGTGGCGGCGATGGTGGCGTTGCGCCGCCACGCGCGGGGGCACGCACCGGGGCCGGGGCTGCCGCGCACGGGCGGGCGGGATCTGCGCGACGTGCGGCTGGTGGTGGGTTCCGGTGGGGTGCTGCGCCACGGCGGGGGTCCGCAGGTGCTGGACGCGGTGCTGGGCGACACGGCCGGGGGGTGGGCGGCACCGGCGGGGGCGCGGCGCACGGTGGATTCGGCGTACGTGCTGGCGGCGGCGGGCCTGTTGGCGGCGGAGCATCCGGCGGCGGCGGCCGGGCTGCTCGACACGCTGCGGTGAGGGGCCGGGGGTGCTGCCCGCGACGGTTCCGTGACCGGGCGCGGCTAGCATTCCGCGCGTGGAGATGACCCTGGACAGCGCGGCGCCGCCGTCCGCGCCCGTGTCGGTGGTGGCGCCGGGGCCGGTGCGGCTACCGGTGGGCCTGCTGCTGTCGGTGCTGGCGGGGCTGTCGTTGCTGGTGTCGTTTCCGCCGTACGGGCTGTGGTGGCTGGGCCCGGTCGGGGTGGCGTTGCTGGCGGTCGCGGCGCACCGGCGCCGGCTGCGCGGCGCCGCCGGGCTGGGCATGATCACCGGCCTGGTGTTCTTCCTGCCGCTGCTGGCGTGGACGAACCTGAACACGGGCTGGCTGCCGTGGGTGTTGCTGTCGGTGGCGCAAGCCGCGTTCCTGGCGTTGCTGGGCGCCGCGAGCGCCTGGGTGTCGCCGCTGCTGGACCGGTGGCCGGCGGTGTGGCCGCTGGTGTGCGGGCTGCTGTGGACGGCGCAGGAGGCGCTGCGGGACCGGCAGCCGTTCGGCGGGTTCCCGTGGGGGCGGCTGGCGTTCGGCCAGGCGGACGGGCCGTTGCTGCGCCTGGCGGTGTGGGGTGGGGCGCCGCTGGTGACGTTCGCGGTGGCGGCGGCCGGTGGGGCCCTGGCGGGCCTGTGGTGGTGTCGCGGGCGAGGGGTGCGGCGGATCGCGGCCGGCGCCGGGTTCGCGGCGGCGGCCGTGCTGATCGTGGTGGGGCCGGCGGCGGTGCCGGTCGCCGAGGCGGGTCCGCAGCGGGCCACGGTCGCGCTCGTGCAGGGCAACGTGCCGCGGCTGGGGTTGGATTTCAACGCGCAGCGCCGGGCGGTCCTCGACAACCACGTACGGGGGACCCGGGAGCTGGCGCGGCAGGTGGCGGCGGGCCGGGTGCCGCGCCCGGATCTGGTGGTGTGGCCGGAGAATTCCAGCGACATCGACCCGCTGCGCAACGCCGACGCCGGGCAGCAGATCGGTGCGGCGGCCCAGGAGATCGGCGTGCCGATCCTGGTGGGCGCGGTGCTGCGCGGCGACCGGCCGGGGGAGATTCGCAACGCGGGCATTCTGTGGCGGCCGGGCACCGGCCCTGCCATCGATCAGCTGTACGTCAAGCGGCACCCGGTGCCGTTCGCGGAGTTCATGCCGTTGCGGCCGGTGGCGCGGCTGGTCAGCGACAAGGTGGACTTGGTGAAGAACATGGTCGCCGGCCAGAAGCCGGGCGTGGTGCGTACCGGCCCGGTGACGCTCGGCGACGTGATCTGTTTCGAGGTGGCGTACGACGAGATCGTGCGGGACACCGTGACCGGCGGCGCGCAGGTCCTGGCGGTGCAGACGAACAATGCCACCTTCGATGTGGCGGAGGCGCGTCAGCAGCTGGCGATGGTGCGGCTGCGCGCGGTGGAGCACGGCCGGCAGGCATTGATGGTGTCGACGGTCGGGGTGTCCGGGTTCGTGGACACCGCCGGTGGGGTGCACCAGGCGACCGGGTTCAACACGGCCGCGGTGGTGGTGGGTGAGATGCGACTCGGCGGACCGGCTACGCTGGCCACTCGCCTGGGCCGGTGGCCGGAGCTGGCCGCCGCGGTGGCCGGGCTCGCGCTGCTGGCCCTGGCGGCGCCGGGGCGGCTGCGCCGGCGGCGCGGGATTGACATCGACGACAGTGTGGCAACGGAGGAACGGTGAGCGAGGCGCAGGAGTATCCGGGGGTGGGCCGGGTCCTCGTGGTCATTCCGACCTACGACGAGGCCGAGAACATCCGGCAGATCACCCAGCGGGTGCGCCGCGCGGTGCCGTCCGTGGACATCCTGGTCGCCGACGACAACTCGCCGGACGGTACGGGCGCGATCGCCGACGAGTTGAGCGCGACCGACGATCACGTCTTCGTGCTGCACCGCGCCGGTAAGCAGGGCCTGGGCGCCGCGTACGTGGCGGGGTTCGCGTGGGCCAAGGACAAGGGCTACGACGCGGTTGTGGAGATGGACGCGGACGGTTCGCACGCCCCGGAGGAGCTGCCGAAGCTGCTGGACGCGCTGCGCGACAACGACGCGGTGCTGGGCACCCGGTACATTCCGGGCGGCAGCGTGCACAACTGGCCGCTGCACCGGCTGCTGCTGTCGCGCGGCGGCAACATCTACATCAAGATGGCGTTGGGGATGCCGTTCCGGGACGCGACCGGTGGCTACCGGGCGTACCGGATGGCGGTGCTGGACCACATCGACGTCGCCACGGTCGCCTCGCAGGGGTATTCGTTCCAGGTGGAGCTGGCGTGGCGGACGTTCCGGCACGGGTTCCGGATGACCGAGGTGCCGATCACGTTCACCGAACGTGAGCGCGGCAAGAGCAAGATGAGCGGCAACATCTTCAAGGAGCAGCTGCTGCGGGTCACCCGGTGGGGGGTGCAGTCGCGGGCGCAGGCGCTGCGGCAGCGGCTGGGCCGCGACCCGAAGGCGGATTCCACCCTCCGTTGAGCGGGCACCCGCGTGTCATGCTGGAACGGTCGGCGATGACACCGCAGGGGGGTGCGTGATGCACCGAGGTTGGGCGCTGCTACCGGTCGGGATGCTGCTGCTGGCGGTCGCGGAGATCGTCGTGTTCGTCGCGGTGGTGCATGCGATCGGGGCGGGCTGGGCGGTGCTGTTGTTGACCGCGGCCAGCGTCGCCGGGCTGCTGTTGCTGCGCCGTGAGGGCGTACGCGGGTGGCGGGTGTGGCGTGCCGCCGCGGACGCCGGACGCCCGGCCGGGGGTCAGGTGTCGCACGCGCTGGTCGGGGTGCTGGGGGCGCTGTTGCTGGCGGTGCCGGGTTTCCTGACCGCCGTGGCGGGGCTGGTGCTGATCCTGCCGCCGGGGCGGGGGCCTGGCGCGGCGCGGGGTGCGGTATGCCACGGAGCGTCGGGTGTCGTCCGCGCTCGCCGGTGACCTGTTCGGCCCGCGCCGAGTACGGGTGCGGCGCGGCCAGCCGTCGCCCGCCGCGATGCCCGACGACGGCGTGGACGGCGAGATCGTCGAGGGCGAGATCGTGCGCTGAACGCGACAAACGCCGCCCCCGGGGTGGGGGCGGCGTTTGTGTGTCCGGGTGTGGGCTCAGCGGCCGCGGCGGGTGCGGACCTCCTGCAGCCGCTCGTTGAGGATGTCCTCCAGCTCCGAGATGGAGCGGCGCTCCAGCAGCATGTCCCAGTGGGTGCGGGGCGGCTTGGCCTTCTTCTGTTCCGGTTCGTTGCCGTCGACCAGCCGGGCGACGCTGCCGTCGAACTTGCACTCCCAGGTGATCGGGACCTCGGCGTCGACGGCGAACGGCACCTCGAACTGGTGGCCCTTGACGCACAGGTACTCGCGGGTCTGCCGGGGCGCCAGCTCGGTGTTGCGGTCGGACTCGTAGCTGACTGCGCCAAGACGGCTGCCGCGCAGCATGCGTTCGCCCATGATCGGCTTCCCCTCGCTCGTGGTGCTCTCGTTGGTGTAACGAAAGGGTCGGTCGTCAGATTCCTACCGCACCGCCGCATGTGTCGGCGGTGTTAACGCATACGAGCGTAGCGGCCTGCGGGCCTTACCGTTCGGCACGGTCGGACCCTGAAGTGGACCTTGGTCCGGTTTACGGCCGTTTGGCCATTCTGCGCCGGTGCGATGTACGTCACCGTTGGGCGATCACCTGCGCCCCACCCTGCGCGGCGGCCCCGGTCCGCGCCCCGCCCAGCGCCGCCAGCGCCGACGCGAGGTCACTGACCTGCGCCGACAACTGAGCCGTACGGTCCTGCGCGGCCTGCGCGTCGGCGTGGGCCGCGTCGAGCTGGCGCCGCAGCTCGTCGATGTCGCGCTGCGCGGCGGCCCGGGCCTGCTCCACCATCCGCTGCGCGTCCTCGCGGTCGCGTGCCGCGGCCTGCCGCTCGGCGGTGGCCTGGGCCGCGGCCGCCCGGGCGTCGAGCCCCGCCCGCTCCACCTCGGCGCGGGCACCTTCCGCCTCGGCGCGGGCGGCCGACAATTCCACCCGCGCCTGTTCCGCGTCGGCGCGGGCCGCCGACAGCTCCATCCGCGCCTGTTCCGCCTCGGCGCGGGCCGTCACGAGCTCCGCCCGGGCCTGGTCGGCCGCCGAGCGGGCCTCCTGGGCGTCCGCCCGGGCCTGGTCCCGGTCGGCCTGGGCCTGGTCGCGGGCCCGTTCGGCCCCGGCCCGGGCGGTCTGCGCCTCCCGCACGGCCTGTTCGGCCGCCTGCCGCGCCTGCTCCGCCCGGCCCTCGGCGTCCGCCGCCGCCTCCCGCGCCTCCCGCAGCTCGCCGCGCAGCTGCCCCGCCTCGGTGCGGGCCTGCTCGGCCTCCCGGCGGGCGGTGTCCCGGTCGGTCTCGGCCTGCTCCTGGCGTGCGGCCGCCGCCCCGGCGGCCTGCCGGGCCTCGTCGCACGCCGCCTGGGCGTCGCGGGCCTGCGCCGTGGCGGCCTGCGCGGCGCGCCGGGCGGTGTCGGCGTCCTGCGCCGCGGTGGCACGGTCCGCGACCGCCTCGGCGGCCTGCTGCCGCGCCTGCGCGGCGGCCTCGGCGGCGTGTTCGGCGTCGCGGCGCGCCTCGTCGCGTTCGGCGTGCGCGGCGAGGACCTGCCGGGACGTCTCCGCGCGCACCTCGGCGACCTGGCGGTCCACCCCGGCCGGGCTGAGCTCCGCGTGCAGGGCCTCGCTGAGGGTGGCGACGAGCTGATCGAGGCGGTCGACCGCCTCCCACGTGCGGGCCACCTGCCCGGCCAGGCCGGGCGCGGCGCGCTGGCGCATCCGTACGTTGCGCGAGGCGCGCTGGCACTCGCCGTCGTTGTCGCGGCAGTACCGGAACGGCCGCCCGGCCGCGGCCCGCTGCGGCACCGGCCGCCCGCAGTGCGCGCAGGGGCGGGTCTCGGCGTTCCGTTCCATCGCCGCGGATTGTATCGACGCGCGGGCCTCGCACCGGCTCAGCGCGCCGGTGCCGGGCGGAGTTCGCCCGAGGGGCGTTTAGGTGGCGGGCAGGTGCAGGTGCCAGCGGCCCGCCCGGCAGGTCAGCCGGAGCAGGGCCAGCGGCGCCACGTCCAGACGCCACAGCGCGGCGGGCGGCAATTCCAGGGCGGACGCGACGGCGGCGCGGACCACGACCGGGTGGGCGACCGCCACCACCGGCTGCGACGCCTGCCCGTCCAGCCACCGGCCGACGCGCGCGGTCACGGCGGCCAGGGACTCCCCGCCGTGCGGCGCGGCGCCGGGATCGGTCAGCCACGTTTGCACGGCGGCGGGGTCGCGGGCCGCGACGACCTCCAGCGCCGAGCCGGTCCAGTGCCCGAAATCGGGATCTGCCAGCGCGGGCACGGCCACGGCCGACCGGCCCAGCGCGCGGGCCGTGGCGGCGGCGGCCACGGAACCGCCGCACACCCACGGCTGGTCACCGTTCAGGCCGCGCCGCCCGGACAGGGACCGGGCGGCGCGCAGGCCCGCGTCGTCGGGTTCACCGTCGCCGCCGAACACCGCGGCCCGCAGCGCCGGGGTGGGGGCGCAGGCCAGCAGCCGTACCCCGCTCATCCGGCGGCGCCGGGCGCTGGGGGCGGCGCCGCGTTCACCCGGCGACGGCCGCCTGGTCCACCGTGCGGGAGCGGCGGGCGCCGAGCCGCGACAGCAGAGCGGCGAAGCCCAGCCCCAGCGACACCCACAGCACCACCTGGGTGCCCAGCGACGCCACCCGGAAATTCCACAGCAGACTCGCCGGGAACGTCGCCGGGACCTCGTCGACGGACGGCAGCATCACGTACCCGACGGCCACCACGGCGAGGAAGCCGACCACGGCCCCGGCCGCGCGCAGCCACTCCGGTGCGGCCGTACGCGGGGCCCGGTAGCCGACCACGCCCGCCCAGACGGCGACCAGCCCGAGCACCACGATCGCCAGGTAGGCGGCCGTCCGCTGGTCGATCGTCGCGGGGTCGCCCACCGCCGGGGGATTGGGCGGATACTTCACGAACGGTACGAGCACCGCGCCCAGCAGCGCGGCCCCGGCCAGTCCCAGCGCGGCGCGGGTGTCCGACGGGGTGCGCAACCGGCGCCGCAGCAGGGTGTACGCGGTGGCCAGCAGCCCGCCCATCGCCGCCCCGAACAGGGCCGTGGCCAGGAACAGCCCGCCCTTCTGCCCGGTGCGGCCCACCAACTCGTCGTCGTGGTGGCCGGCCTCGCCGCCACCGGCCTCGGCGTGCGCCGCCTGCTCCTCGATCGCGATGGCCGCGTCGACGCGCGGCTCGCCCGCGACATAGCCGAACGCCCCGGCCAGCAGCCCGGCGATCAGGCCGGCCAGCAGCCCGCGCAGCAGGACAGCGGGGTAGCCCGGGGCGCGCTCGGCGCTCAGTGACACGGGACGCCGAGCAGGTGCCGGCCGTCGTGCATGAGCTCGTGCAGGTACATGCCGCTGCGCGAGACCGCGCCCTGGTCGAACGCGACCAGGTACGCCATGAGCAGCAGCACCGCGACGACCGCGAGTGCCGTCCACAGCACCCGGGTGGACACGGCGGGTGAGATCACCGGGTGAACCGACTGAACCTTCGGCATGCGGGCCAGAACCTCCTACTCGGGATGACGCGTCCCGTTCGTGGGGCTGCGGCGCGTGAGCGTCCTGACTCACCGACACCACCCAGACGGTGCCGGGGGGTGTCCGTTCACAGTGGCGCGACCGTACCGGATTTTCACCGGTTTCCCTCGCGACGCCGCAGATTGGTCCTCATAACCTAACGGGGAGGCCGCGACCAGGTCAATTCGGGTGCCCCCCGCGCGCCGCCACGCCCGGATACGATGTGCCCCGACCTGGGGAGGCGTTGGCGGTGCGGAAGACGGTGGCGGCCGTGGCCGTGGCATTCGGCGTGCTGCTGCCCGTTCCGGCCCAGGCCCGCGCGGCCGCGTGCGGCCAGCAGCCGGCGTCCGGGCCGGTGAGCCGCGCGGTCCCCTACGAGGCCCAGCTGTACGGCCTGGACCGGCTGGGCCGGGTGGCCGACGGGTCCGGGGTCCGGGTCGCGGTCCTCGACTCCGGGGTCGACGCGCAGCACCCGCAACTGCAGGGGCGGGTCGACACGGGGCTGGACATGTTGCGCGGCAACCGCGACGCCCGGCAGGACTGCGTCGGGCACGGCACCGGCGTGGCCAGCATCATCGCCGGACGTCGGGTCGACGGCGTGCCGTTCCACGGCCTCGCGCCCCGCGCGACCATCGTGCCGGTGCGCATCAGCGAGCAGGAGACCATCGACGGGCGCACCGTCGGCGATTTCGTGTCGCCGGAGAAGTTCGCGCAGGCCATCGACTGGGCGTCAGATCCGCGCCGCGGCAACGCCCAGGTGATCAACTTGTCGGTGGTGATGATCAAGGAGGAACCCGCGGTCCACGAGGCCGTGGACCGCGCCCTGCGGCGCGGGGTGGTGGTGGTCGCCGCGGTCGGCAACGCCGGCGGCGCCCAGGGCGCCAACCCGACGCCGTACCCGGCGGCCTACGACGGGGTCATCGGGGTCGGCTCGATCGGGCCGGACGGGTTGCGCGCCGAGGACTCCCAGCACGGCAGGTACGTCACCGTCATGGCCGCCGGCGTCGGCGTCACCATGGCGGCGCCGCGCAGCGGGCACGCCGCAGGCAACGGCACCAGCTTCGCGGCGCCGTTCGTCGCGGCCACGGCGGCGCTGCTCAAGCAGCGTTTCCCCGACCTGAGCCCCGGCGAGATCACCCGGCGCATCCTGGCCACCGCCGACCCGGCGCCCGGCGGTGGGCGCAGCGACGAGTACGGCTACGGCCTGCTCAACCCGTACCGTGCGCTGACCGAGACGCTCGCGCCGGACGGGGCCGCGCCGCCCGCACCCGTCGTGGTGCACCGCGACGACGCGGCCCAGGTCGCCCGTGAGGCCCGCCGCCAGCACGCGCAGGACCGGGCGCTGCTGGTGGCCGCCGCGGGCGCCGCCGCGGTGGTGCTGCTCGGCGGCGGCGCGGCCGTGGTGCGGCGCGGGCGCCGCCGCGGCTGGCGGCCCGCGTCCGGCTGACCCGGCCGGCGGGTCAGCCGAACAGGGCGGTGCCGTACTTGGTGACGATGATCAGGCCGAGGGTGAGCAGCCAGATCGTCACGACCAGCACGTCGTAGTCGGCGTCGATGAAGCGGGCCGCGGCCTGCTGGGCCCGCGCGGGCAGGTACAGGTTGTCGTCGCGGACGTTGACGTGGGTGAGCGTGGCGAACACCAGCGTGGTGGAGACGGTGACCAGCAGGCACCACGGGCACAACGCCCCGATGTTGACCACGGCCTCGTAGAACAGCCAGTACGCGAAGATGACGCCCAGGGTGTAGACGATCTGGGCGGCGAACATGAAACCGCGGGGGAAACGCACCCCGGCCAGGCTCGCCACCGCGATGGTGATCACGACCGGTTCGGCGACCAGGCCCAGGAAGGCGTTCGGGAAGCCGAACAACTGCGCCTGCCAGCTCGTGGCGACCGTGCCGCAGCTGATCACGGCGTTGATGTCGCAGGACAGGCTGCGGTTCGGGTTCTCGGCCAGGCGTACGGCGTCGATGGAGAGCACGAACGAGGCCAGCAGGCTCAGGCACGCCGAGAACAGCATGGTGCCGTAGATCCACGCGTCGGCGTGGCGCAGCCGCCGGAACCAGGCCAGCGGGTCCGTCATTACTTGGCCGCCGCGGTGATGGCCTCGGTCAGCGGGCCCACCGTGTACAGGTCACCCTCGAACACCTCGCCGTTGATCTTCACGGTGGGGGTGCCCTGCAGCCCGGACGCGAACGCGGCCTGGGTCGAGGTGGCCACCCAGGGTTCGAACACCCGCCGGGTGAAGCTCTCCACCACCGGCGGCGGCACCCCGGCCTGGCGGGCCAGCTCGGCGATCCGCTCGTCGGACAGGCCCGCGCTGCCCTCGGCGGGCTGGTTCGCGTACAGCGCCGCGTCGAACGCGGCCAGCTTGTCGGGGGCCTGGTCGTACACGGTCGCGGCGGCGTTCGCGGCCCGCGTCGAGTAGCGGGTCCCGTCGGACATCTCATCGAGGAACGCCAGCGGATACTGGTACTGGCGCACGGTGCCGTCGTCGACCAGCCGGGCGATCTCGGCGCCGTTGGCGCGCTCGAACCGGCCGCAGTACGGGCACATGTAGTCGGCGTAGATCTCGAGCTTGACCGGGGCGTCGGCTTTCCCGCTGACCAGCGCGCCGCCGGCCGCGCCGCTGGGCGCCACAACCGGACCGGAGGCCGTGGGCTGCGCCGAGGAGTCGTTGGTGGCGGCCCGCACGATGGTGAACACGATCGCGGTCAGCAACCCGACGACGACAACGAGACCGGCGATGGCCGGCCAGCGCGGCCGCCCGCTCTGGGCGGCCGCGACGGCTGCCTGGCCCTTGCGTACCTGACGGGACTGCTCCCGTGCCTGCTTGCCCACCGTTTCCCCCGCGGCCTGGTGACCTTCGCCCTGTCCAGGCTAGGAGGATTCGGCGGGCTAGACGGTGGGTTCGGCGTGCGGCTACCCCGATTCAGCTCGTAGCGGGCCGGCGGCGCCGTACCACCGCACCGGCGACCGCGTCGGCCACCAGGAACGCGGCGAGGGGGACACCGAGCAGGGGCATGGCCCAGCCCAGCGCGACCACCAGCGGGACGCCCGCCGCGATGGTCCAGCCGGGCAGCCGCTGCCACGCCCCCCGCGCCGGGGCGGCACCGACCGGGGCGCGGCGCCCGGCGCGGGTGGGGCGGCGCTGCCACCACATGCGGTACCCCCACAGGATCACGCAGAGCAGCCCGGCCGCGAGGGCGGCCAGCAGGATCTGGTTGACGACGCCGAACAGCACGCCCATGTGCGCCTGCACGCCGAGCTTGCTCAGCTGCGCCAGCAGCGGCCAGTCGGCGAAGTCGCTGCGCGCCACCACCTGGGAGGTGGCCGGGTCCACGGCGACCCGGTCCAGCCCGACCGGCCAGGTGTTGTCGACGCCCGCGACGGTCCAGGCGGATCCGGGCTGCTCCGGCGGGGTGATCTCCACCGGGCCGTCCAGGCCGCCGCGCCGGGCCGCCGCCAGGACGGTGTCGACCTGGGCCGGGTCGAGCGGCGCGGCGCCGCCGCCGTCGCCGTGGTGTCCGCCGTCCGGGGCCGTGGTGGCCAGTTGCGGCCGGTGCGCGTCGAGAGCGTCCAGGGCGGACTCGAAGGTGCCGCCCGCGTACCGGGACCAGGTCAGGCCGGTGGCGGACAGGATCAGCAGGCCGACGGTGATCCACGCGCCGGTGGCGGCATGCCAGCCGCGGGTGCGGCGGACCCCCTTGTTGGCCGACAGCTCCGGGGTGAACATCCGGCGCAGGTTGCGGCGGCGCCGCCACCACAGCACCAGCCCGCCCACGGCGAGGACCCACAGCCAGCTGGCGGCGAACTCGGAGTAGTGGCGCCCGAGGTCGCCCAGGTGCAGGTTGCGGTGCAGGTCGTCCAGCCATGTCGTCACCGGCGTCGACCCCCACCAGGTGGTCAGCGTGCCCCGGACGTCGCCGGTGTACGGGTCCACGTACACGGTGTGCTGCTTGTCGCCCAGCTCCGGCAGCGCGAACACCACCTTCGTGGTCTGCTCACCGGTGCCCGGCTGCACCGACGCCAGGGTGCCGTCCGGATGCGCCTGGCGCGCCTTGTCGATCTGCCGCGCCAGCGGCAGCACGGCCCCGCTGGTGCTGGCCACGGTGAGTTTGTCGCCGTACAGCAGCGCGTCCAGCTGCGGGGTGACCGTGTAGAGCAGGCCGGTGACGGCGGCGACCGCGAGGAACGGGGCGACGAGGATCCCGGCGTAGAAGTGCAGCCGTAGCAGCAGCGCCCCGAACGGCGACAGGCGCGCGGCGTTCGCGGTCCGGCCCGGTGGCGCGGCGGGGGCGGGGTCGACGACGTCCGGGGTGAGGGTCATTCGGCAAGGTCCTCGCTTCAGCGGCGCGCGCACGGCGCCGGGGACAGGGGCGGGGTCGGCGCGGGTGGGTTCCGCGCCGGCTCAGGTCGGTAGTCGTGCGGCCCCCGCCGCCCGGTTCCCGCGAAACCGAGGCAATGTCGCGGGAACTTTCGGCCACCGGGCCGCGACTACCCCCCGGTTGTCCCCTCGCTGAAAGGCACGCTGATGCTGCGTACCGTCCTGGCCCGCGCGACCGTTGTCGCGGGCGTCGCCGCCGTCACCACCCTCGCCCTGGCCGGGCCGGCGTCCGCCCACGTCACCGTGAACCCGAACAGTGCCACCCAGGGCGGCTACACCAAGGTCGCGTTCCGGGTGCCCAACGAGAAGGACACCGCGAACACCACCGCCGTCGAGATCAACCTGCCCGCCGACACCCCGATCGCGTCGGTGTCGCTCAAGCCGCTGCCCGGCTGGTCGGCCACCACGGTGAAGTCGAAGCTCGCCACCCCGATCAAGAAGCACGACACCGAGATCACCGAGGCCGTCACGAAGATCACCTGGACGGCGGCGGACGCGAACAGCCAGATAAAGCCCGGCCAGTTCCAGGAGTTCGAGGTGTCCCTCGGCCCGCTGCCCGCAACCAACCAGATCGTGTTCAAGTCCCTGCAGACGTACTCGGACGGCGACATCGTGCGCTGGATCGACGTTCCGGCCGCCGGCCAGGAGGAGCCCGAGCACCCCGCGCCCGTACTCAAGCTCGCCGCCGGGAACGGCGACCCGCACGCCGCCGCTGCCGCCGCGCCCGCCGCCGCCACCAGCGGCCACGACGGCGAGGCGGACGGCACCAACTGGCTCGGGCTCGCCGGGCTGGGCCTGGGCCTGGCCGGGCTGGTCGCCGGCCTGCTGGCGTACCGCCGGGCCGGGCAGCGGGCCTGAGCGCCGCCCGGCCCGCCGCGACCGGGCCTGGGAAGCGGTCGGCTTCCCAGGCCCGGGACCGCCGTGCGGTCAGCGCCGGGGCGCCGGCCGGGCGAGGTCGACGGTGCGCAGGACGGCACCAGACTCCTTGGCCAGGGTGGCCGGCTGCGGGCCGCACAGCGCGGTGACCACGAACTGGGCGATGGCCGCGTCGATCGGGTGCTGCACGGTCGGTGAGCTCTGGTAGAAGGCCATGCTGTGGGCGTACGTCAGCTGGCGCCGACCGTCCGGGCTGTGCAGGGTGAGGGTCTGGTGGCCGATAGTGCCGCCGTCGTGTCCCCAGAACAGGCCGCAGGGCAGCCGCATCGAGAAGACGCCGAGCCCGTACCCGCCCGCGTCGGGGTGGCCCGGGTCCGGCGCCACGGTCGTGCGCATCTGGGCCAGCAGCCCGGCGGTCAGCACCTTGCCGGTGAACAGGGCGCGGAAGAACGTGTTCACGTCGCGGGCGGTGGACACGATCTCACCGGCGCCCCAGGCCCAGCTCATGTTGTAGCGCGTGAAGTCGCGCAGTTTCCCGTACGTCCACGGCACGTACGCGTGCATGTGCGGCCCGCGGATCAGCGGGTTGGCGCCCTCGAAGTACGTGTCGCGCAGCCCCAGCGGCCGCAGGACGCGGCGGCTGATCTCGGCCCGGTAGCTGTGCCCGGCGACCCGTTCGACGATCAGCCCGGCCAGCACGTAGTTGGTGTTGGAGTATGAGAACGCGGCGCCCGGGGCGTTGGTGGGCGCCGCGTTCAGCCCGATGCGGGCCAGCTGCTCCGGGCGGTACGTGGTGCGGCCCAGCTTGACGAGGTCCTGCGCGGTGGCGGCCAGTTCGGTGTCGTAGTCGGCGATCCCGCTGGTGTGGTTGAGTAGCATCCGTACGGTGACCTGCCGGCCGACCGTGGCCGGCACCAGTTTCGGCAGGTAGCCGCCGATCGGTGTGTCCAGGCCGATGCGGTGCTCGCCGGCCAGTTGCAGCACGGTGACGGCGAGGAAGGTCTTGCTGATGCTGCCGATGCGGTGCCGCAGGCCGTCGCGGACCGGTTCGCCGGTGGCGATGTCGATGACGCCGGTGGTCGGGGTCCAGGTGCGCCGGCCGTCGCGGACTTCGGCGAAGGCGCCGGGCATGCCCGCGGCATGCACCGCGTCGAGCTGTTGCTGCAGCAACGGGGCGAACTGGTCGGTGCCCGGGCCCGCCGCGGTGGCGGCGGCCGGGGTGGTCAGAGCGGTGGCGGCGATCAGGACGACGAACGCATGTCGCAGCACGGGGCCTCCTTCGATGGTGACAGCACCGTCCATTCTGGTCTATTCGGGCGACATGCGCCGCCGATTCCGATGTGTCCCACGCACGGGTACACCTCCCGTGGGGCGACCCCTAACCGCTACCCGGGCCTCACCGAAGGCGGAACAGCGTGTGGCACCGCAGGCCGAGCCACGGCCGGCGACCGAAGGCGAGCGCGCCGGCATCTCGCTCAGCACGGTCGCCGCGGCCGTCCCCTCGTCCAGCCACGGCCGTGTCCGCAACGCTTTCGCGAGGTCGTACCCGTGCACCACGCTCTCGGTGACGCTGAGCGCGGCGAGGGTGGCGACGGTGCGGGTGACGCCGGTGCCGTACCAGGGTGTGGCGCGGGCGGCGCGACAGTCCGGGCCCGTGTCCAGCGCGGCGAGCAGTTCGTCGGCGCACTCGCGCAGCCCGTCGGCGGCCTCCCGCGGCCCGGGGACCGCAGCGAGCCGCCGGATGTGGCGGGGGCCGTATCGTCGGTTCGGTGATGACGTGGCCGGGAGGTCCGCCCTGGAGCGGGTCGGCGTCGCGCCGCTGGGCAGGCGCGTCGGTGCTGGCGGTGTCGGCGACGTGCTTGCCGGCCACCATCGCCGACGTGCGGTGGGCACTTCCGGCTGCCGTGTCGTCGTTGCTGGCCGGTCGCGTCGTCCGGCGGGTGTGGCCGGCCGTGGCGGTCTTCGCCGCGACGATCGCGGTGGGTGTGGCGATCCTCGTGGTCGTGCCCGCGCTGCTGGCACAGGCCGGCACGCTCATCGCGGTGTGGGTCGGTGCGGGCCTGCTGCCCTGGCTGGTGGGAGTGGTCTGGCGCCAAGGCGCGGAACTCGTGCGCGCGGGGTGGAGCCGGGCAGAACAGCTTGAGCGGGAACAGCGGCTGACCGCCGAGCAGGTGCGGCTGCGCGAACGCGCCCGCATCGCCCAGGACATGCACGACTCGCTGGGCCACGAGCTGAGCCTGATCGCCTTGCGAGCGGGTGCGCTGAAGGTGTCCCCTGATCTCGCGGAAACCCACCGGGACGCCGCGGAGCAGGTCCGCGCGGGACTGGCCGACGCCGTCGATCGTCTTGGGGAGATCGTCGGCGTGTTGCGCGACGACGCCGGCGGCCAGCAGGGGCGACCGGTCGGGGCGGGACCGTCCGATCTCGTCCAGCGGGCCGCGGCGGCCGGCGTGACCGTCCGGCTGACCCAGTCCGGTACCCCGTCGCCCACCGCCAGCGCCATGCACGACCACGCGGTGTACCGGGTGGTGCAGGAGGCGCTGACCAACGCGACCAGGCATGCCCCGGGCAGCGCCGTCGAGGTCGTGGTCACCAGCGAGCCCACGCAGAGCGTGCTGCGCGTGGTCAACGCCCTGGTGCCCGGCGCCCCCGCGGCCGGCGCGTCGCACGGGTCGGGCCTGCCGGGTCTGCGGGAACGGGTCCGGCTGGCCGGTGGCACCTTCGAGGCCGGGCGCCGCGCCGACCGGTGGGAGGTCGTCGCGCGGATACCCCACGCGGCCGCCGTCGAGGTCGCCGCGCCGCCAACCGCCACCGCTGTGCGGCGCCGGCACCGGCGACGCGTCAGCCGCACGGCCGTCGCTGTGTTCCTGGTGCCCACGCTCGCCTACGCCGCGCTCGTCGCCGCTGTCGGACTGTGGCGCCACCAGGTGGTCAACCGTGCGGTGCTCACGGCCGACGCGTACGCGTCCCTGCAGATCGGCCAGCGGCGCACCCAGGTCGCGCCGTTGCTGCCGCGGCGGCAGGCGCCGCATCCGCGCGGTATCGCCGCCGCGCCGGGCGTGGTGTGCGAGTACTACGCGATGACCAGTGACCCCTTCGACGACCGATCCGGTGACGCGTACCGGCTGTGCTTCCGCGAGGGTGTGCTGGTCACCCTCGATACCCTTCGCTCGTGACCGTGATCCGGGCCGTGGTGGCCGATGACGAACCTCTCGTGCGTGCCGGCGTGCGTGCCGTGCTGGCGAGCGATGCGGACATCGAGATCGTGGCGGAAGCCGACGACGGACGGCAGGCCATCGATCTCGTGCAACGACACCGGCCGCAGGTCGCTGTTCTCGACATTCGCATGCCCGGCACCGACGGGCTGTGCGCCGCAGCCGAGATCCGCCGCACCATGCCGGGCACGGGCGTACTGATGCTGACCACCTTCGGCGAGGACGACTACATTCTGCGGGCGCTCAGCGGCGGGGCGAGCGGCTTCGTACTCAAGTCCGGACCGCCCGAGGAACTCATCGCCGCGGTCAAGGCCGTGGCCGAACAGGCCGCGTACCTGTCGCCGCGGGTCGCGGCCCGGGTCGTCGCCCACCTCGCGTCCACTCGGGCCGGCGAAGATCAGCGGGTGGCCCGGCAGCGGGTGGCCGCGCTGACCGACCGTGAGCGGCAGGTTCTGGCACTGCTCGGCGGTGGCCTGTCGAACCGGCAGATCGCCCGCCGGCTGGGTCTGGTCGAAGGCACGGTCAAGGCCCACGTCAGCGCCATCCTCGCCGGTCTGGGCGCCCCCAACCGGGCCGCCGCCGCGGTCATCGCTCACCAGGCCGGAACTCACCTGCCGACCTCACCAGACGGTGACGCACCGCGGTGAGCAGTCCGTGCGCGGCCGGCGCGCCGGCAACCAGGGCCGCGGTGGTGACGCTCGCCCCCCACAGCAGTCCGGCCAGGACGTCGTGGGGATAGTGCACTCCGGTGACGACCCGGCCGCCCGCGACCAGCACCGCCAGCGGCGCCGTCAGCCCGGCCCACCGTGGGGCGAGAACGACCAGGCCGGCCGCGAAGGCTCCGGCGACGGTGGCGTGGTTGCTGGGAAACGACCAGTCACCCACCGGTGGGCAGGCGTCCCACGTGGACAGCGGACCCCAGACCCGGCACGGGCGCTGCTCATCCACGACCAGCTTCACCGCCTCGCTGCCCACATACGCCACCACGGCCGCCACGCCGACCAGCACCGTGCCGGCGGCTGCGGGGCCGCGCCGGCGCCAACCGGTCCATCCCGTGCACGCCAGCATCAACGCCAGGCCGGCCAGACCTGCGACGGCGCCGTGCCTGCCCGCGACTTCCAGCCATCCCGGCGCTTGAGCGGCCGACGCCACCGCCGTGCGGTACAACTCGGCTGACGCGCCCTTCGTCACCACCTGCGGCTGAGCCTCGCCCAACCCGCCCGGCGCCAGCAGCGCCACCCCCGTCGCGCCCACGAACAGCACGAACACTGACGCTGCCACCCGCCGAACCGTTGCCATGGCGAGCGAAGGTAGTCATCGCCCGAGCCGACGCCCCGGGCCTTACGACAGCCCGGCCGTACGACCTTCGTCAGGGTTGACGCGCTCACTCAAGGGCCCGGGTCGGTGCTGTCGGTTCTGGTGCTTCCGAGCGCTGTCCAGCCCGCTCGTGCGGGAGTCGCCGCTGGTGGTCGCGTCGGCGTCGCAGCTACCGGCCGCGACCGTCCTGAACACGTTCCCGAACACGGGTCTCGTCCAGCCGACGGCGCTGGATGCCCGCGACGCCCATCCGGGCACGCTGCGGCGCGCTGTCGCCTACATGGCCCACCCGTAGCTTCCAGCGAGAAAACGACGCTAAGCAGTTGATCTAGCTACGGTGCTGGTAAGCGTTCCGGTTCGGCGCTGTTGAGGTAGCGGTGCAGCGAGGTCTTCGGGATGCCGGTCTTGGCGGCGATGGCGCTGAGGCTGGCGCCTTCGGCCTTGAGGAGTCGGGCGTATTCGATTCGGTCGGCGGGGTGGGCGACGGGTCGGCCGACGTGGCGGCCGGCGGCTGCGGCGACGGCGCGGGCGTAGGCGGCGCGTTCGGCGGTGAAGGTGCGTTCCATCTCGGCGAACAGCGCCAGCAGCAGGAAGGCGATGCGGCCGGTGCCGTCGTCGGCGGTGTTGATCGGCAGTGGGTCGGCTAAGGATCGCACGCCGATGCGGCGTTCGGCGAGGTCGTGTACGAGGTTGAGGACCTCGCGCAGGTTGCGGCCGAGCCGGTCGAGGGTGTGCACGACGATGGTGTCGCCGGGGTGGGCGTAGCGCAGCAGGGCGGTCAGGCCGTCGCGGTCGACGGTGGCGCCGGTGCGCTTGTCGGTGAAGATCCGCTCGTCCGGGATGCCCACGGTCCTCAGCGCGTCGAGTTGCCGTTCGAGGCTCTGCTTGGTGGTGGAGACGCGGGCGTAGCCGAGGTCGAGCCCGGCCGGTGGGTGCGGTGCGGCGGTCACCTGGCGATCGTACCGAAATTCGTTGCCGTACGCATGTTTCGGAACAGCCTCGCGGAACGAACTAGTCTTGGCAGATCCGGCTTGCCGGTCTTGTCTGCTATGTGCCAAACGGGGGCTTTTATGGCGATCCTGGCGATCACCTCGCTGTTCATGGTGGTCTTGTTGCGGGTGGGGTGGGAGTACCTGCGTCGCCGTGATCCGTTGCTGCGGGACGTGATGCTCGTCTTCGCCGCGGTGGCGATGCTGTTCGTGCTCAGCGCGCTGCGGCTGGCCGGTCTGACCCCGCCGCGCACCCTGACCGTGCTGTTCTCCGTTGCCCTGCTGGGCCAGCCGTTCTTCGCGCTGCGGCTGGTCAGCCGGCTGCGGCCGGTGCCGGCCTGGGGTGTGGGGGCGGCGCTGGCGGTGTGGCTGCTCAGCGCGGTGCCCGTGGTGGTGCTGCCCCCGCCGCTGCCCCGGATGTTGGTCTGGCTGGTGGTGGGCGCGTTCTTCGCCGTCGAGGCGGCCGCGGCGGTGCTGCTCGGCGCGCAGGCGCGCCGCCGTGGTGGGGCCGCGCGGATCCGGCTGTGGTGTGCGGCGGCCGGCACCGGCCTGTTCGGCGTGGCGCTGATGATCGCCGGCGCCGGGCCTGCGGTAGCCGAGGTGGCCAGGGCGGTCGCGCTGGTTTCGGCGCTGATGTATCTGCTGGCGTTCGTGCCGCCGCGGTGGCTGCGCCGCTTGTGGTCGCAGAATGCGGCGTACGCGGCGATGCGCCGGCTGCTCGACGCCCCGGTCGACGAGCCGGCGCACTACACCTGGCAGCGCTACTGCGAACAGGCCCGTGAGGTGCTCGGCGCCGACGATGTCGTGGTGCTCGTGCCCGTGGCGCCGGCCGGTGGTGCGGTGCACGCGGTGGGCCGCGCCGGGCTGGCCCTGCCGAAACGCGACTACGGCGACGCCGAGCTTGATCTGTTGCTGGCACGGCCAGTCACGCTGGACGCGCTGGCCGGCTGGACCGAGCCGCCGCGCATCGCCGCCGACCTGGCCGCGGCCACCGGCACCCGGTTCGTGACCGCCGCGCCGCTACCCCAGTCCGGGCGCCGCGGGGCGTTGGTGCTACTGCACCGCTACCGCACGCTGTTCGCCGCCGACGACGTGGCGCTGTTCGCCGAGTTGGCCGGGCACGCCGCCGCCCTGGCCGACCGCGCGGCCGTGCTGGCCGAACGCGAGCGCCTGGCCGTCATCGTCGAGTCGTCGCACGACGCGATCATCGGCAAGACCCTCGACGGCGTCATCACCAGCTGGAACCGCGGCGCCGAACGCCTCTACGGATACTCGGCGGGCGAGGTGCTCGGCCGCCACGCCGCCATGCTGTTCCCGCCCGGGCAGGAGCAGACCGAGGCGCAGCTGATGGACCGCATTGCCTGCGGCGAACGCATCGAGCAGTACCAGGTGCAGCGCCGCCGCCGCGACGGCACCGTCATCACGGTCGCCCTGACCCTGTCCCCGATCACCGACCCGCACGGCGACGTCGTCGGCGTCGCCTCCATCTCCCGCGACATCAGCGACCGGCAGCGCGCCGAGGTGATGTTCCGCGGCCTGCTCGAGTCCGCCCCCGACGCCATCATCGGCGTCGACCGCGGCGGCCGCATCGTGCTGATCAACGCCCAGGCCGAGCGGCTGTTCGGCTATGCCCGCGCCGAACTGCTCGGCCAATCCGTCGACGTGCTGGTCCCCGAAGCCGTGCGCGGCACGCACGTGCGGCACCGGGAGGGCTACTTCGCCGACCCCAAGGCCCGCCCGATGGGCCACGGCATGGCCCTGACCGCGGTGCGCAAGGACGGCACCGAGTTCCCCGCCGAGATCAGCCTCTCCGCCCTGGAGACCGACAAAGGCGTGATCGTCTCGGCCGCGGTGCGCGACGTCACCGAACGCCTCGCCGCCCAGACCGAACGCGAACGCCTCGTCACCCAGGCCGAACGCGACGCCGCCGAACGCCGGCTGCAGCACACCCGCCGGCTGGAAAGCCTCGGCCAACTCGCCGGCGGCGTGGCCCACGACTTCAACAACATCCTCGCCGTCATCGCCAACTACACCGAGCTGGTCCTCGACACCCTCGACGCTGCGGAGCTGCAGCCGGTCGACGTGGCCGCCGCCCGCACCGACCTCGGCCAGATCTCCCGCGCCGCCGAACGCGCCACCCGGCTGACCAAGCAGCTGCTGGCCTTCGGCCGCCGCGAGATCACCCAACCGGAGATCCTGAACCTCAACCACGTCATCGGCGACGTCGAACAGATGCTGCGGCGCACCCTCGGCGAACACATCCACCTCATCACCGACCTGGACCGGCGGCTGTGGACCGTCTGCGCCGACGCCAGCCAGATGGAGCAGATCCTGCTCAACCTCGCCGTCAACGCCCGCGACGCCATGCCCGCCGGCGGCACCCTGTCGCTCGACACCGCCAACATCGAGCTGGCCGCCGACGACGTCGCCGACGCCACCCTCACCCCGGGCCGCTACGTACGGGTGCGGGTCAGCGACACCGGCGCCGGCATGCCCCCCGAGGTGGCCGAACGCGCCTTCGAACCCTTCTACACCACCAAACCCGCCGGCGCCGGCACCGGCCTCGGGCTGGCCACCGTCTACGGCATCGCCACCGCCGCCGACGGCGACGTCCACCTATACTCCGAACCCGGCATCGGCACCACTGTCACCGTGCTGCTGCCGGTCACCGACGACACCGCGGACACCCCTACCACCGGCGCCGCCGCGCCGGCTGCCGAGGCGCCGCGCCGAGCGGCACCGCAGGAAACCATCCTGCTCGTCGAGGACGAACCCGACCTGCGCGAGGCCACCGCCCGCATCCTCACCCGCGCCGGCTACCACGTCCTGGCCGCCGCCGGCGGCGAGGCGGCCCTGCACATCGCCGAAACCCATCCCGGCCCCATCCACCTGCTGCTCACCGACGTGATCATGCCGAAGATGATGGGCAACGAAGTCGCCGCCCGCCTGCACCGACGGCGCCCCGACACCCCGGTGCTCTACATGTCCGGCTACGCCCAACCCGTACTCACCGAACACGGCCGGCTACCCGCCGGCGTCACCATCATCGAGAAACCCTTCACCCGCCAACACCTACTCGACCGCCTCCACGACGTGCTGCACCACACCCACCCCGCACCCGCCAACCCCACCACATGAGAGGCCCTCGCCGCGGGCGCCGCCGATTGCGTGACCAAGCCGTTCGCCACGGCCGACCTGTGACGCCCGGGTGAACGCCGCGTGGTTGACCCGGGCCGGGGGCGGCCGGCCGGAACCCTGCGGCCCGGTGGCGCAACCACAGGCTGGGGCGTCGGGCGACGGTTGCACAGCGGCGGTGCCCTAGTGCAGGGTCAGCTCCTGCACCGGGGTCTTCATGCTCTGTCCGACCGACGCACGCCCTCCGGCACGGTAGTCAGCCGCCGAGCGGGAGGGCGTCTACCGAGCGGTGCTGTCGGCCAAGCGCAGCGGCCGGTAGCCGAGTCGCCACGAACCCACCGCCCGAGCATCGACCGACACCAAACGGACGGGACGCTACGGCTTACCAGCCATGAAGATCAATGGTCCTGATCCTTGGCGTTGATTTTTCGCTGGAAACTACGGCCGGGCCTACATCGACGCGCACGCCACCGAGCCGCCCACCCTGGCTGACATCGCCGCCGGGGCTAACCCAGCCCGGGCCGATTCACCCGCGACTACCGCGACGCCTACGGGCTGCCGCCCGCCCGCACACGAGACGGCGACGACCCGGCCCGCCGCCGCGACATAGGCGACCGCGCCGTCCGCATCTGTCCGCGCGGGGGAGCCGTAGCCACATTAACGCATTGTTAATATCGGTAATCCAATAATCACGGGTAACGCGGAAAACGGACAAATCTCCGCTACACCATAATGACAGTTATGGTGTAGTGCTGGACCCATACACGAGCTCGGCGATGCCGACGAGTGTCGGCTGCCAGTTGATGTGAGGCACTGCCAGAAGAGCCGAGGCATTCCGACACTTCTGCCAGCCGAGTTGAGGCAGCCGGCAGGGTGCTTGCCTCTGCGGGGCCGCCAAATCGCGCGACAAGACCTTGAGCGGCGGCCACACTGTGCTGGTGTTGGAGCCAGAACTCAACGTGCATGATTGTCTGCGGCAGGTCGAGCTACTTGCCCTAGACGTGGTCGCTGCGGCGCGGGATGAGGGCTGGCAAACGTACGGCGATGACCCGGCGGACGCCACTCCGCTGCAACGCACGGTCAACGAGATGGCGCGCATCCTTCGGCACCATCACTTCGAGGACGACGGTTGCGTCGAACCGAACCGACCGGTGCTCCACCTCGGCGGCGCTGCCTTGTTCGTGCCGGGTGAAACGGAAGGCCAGCAAGACAGCTATCGGGTTGGCTGTGCTCGACTCGGCGTCGATACCCGGGATGAGGGCTGGGCACTCTGGTACACCTGGGACGACCAGGAGCGCGCCCACACCATGGTGACCACGGCTCTGGAGACGACTCGGGGCCTGCTGGACAACTGGGCACAGGGCCGCGATGTTCATCCTGCCCAGCCGCGGCGTAGTCAGATCCGCGCCGTTATCCGGGGATGGGTCGGGCCGATCACCCTGTCGCCCAGTCACGCCAGCACGAAAGGGCTGGGCGGATGTTGAGCACAGCGACCGGGTCAGCTCGGTCGATGGCCGGCGAGAGTCGTAGCGGTCGGATGTCTCCGTAGGCCAAGATCATCAACATGGATCAGTACGAAGGTCGCGGCTGGCTTGACTGGTGGGCGAACTCCTCCACGCTTCTCGGCAGCGCCGAGGTGACGGTGGTCATTACTGCCTCCGATACCGAGTGGAACGCCCAAGCCCAGTTGATCAGTGAAGATGATGACGAGCGTGACGGGTTCGCCTTCCTCTGTGATCTCGACCCGGTCTTCACGTTGCGGTTCGAGGACGGCAGCACGATCCCTGTCATGGTGCACAGGGATTCGGACGATCTGATCAAGCTTACGCAGCGCATCGGTCCGACACATCGATCGATCGACCATCAGATCGATTTGTAGACAGCGCCGCGGTGAGTTCATCGGCTGGGTGAATCGTTCGCTCCGCTGGTCGATTCGCGCCTTGTCGCTGGCAGACTAGGTTGCCCGGAACGCGACGCGTCCGTTGTTGTGGCGCTGGTAAAGGTGACCTTGAGCAGCGACGATTTCGACCGTGGCCTCGTTGTTGTCCAGCTCTTCCCACGGCATAGCCGGTGTCCAATCCAAGGGGTAGGGGCGTGTGATGTGCGTGTCCGGTAGCCGACCATCGGTTCACCGCAGAGGTACAGCCCTTGCCGAGCGGCGAGACGCGAGCGGGACCGGGCCGCGTCCTGTACGTCCTCCAGTGCTGCGCCGTGCGCCCGCCGCCGAGGGTCGGTTATTACCCAGAGGTCGCTGAGACTGTCTCAGTAGTAGCCGTTGACGTTGGGCGTGTTGATGCTCCAGCCCGTGGACGATGACACGTAGGCGAAGATCTCGTCGCGTCCGTCCTTGTCCTCGTTCAGGACGCCGCGCGACACCAACGCATACAGCGTGAAGTCGCCGTACCAGGCCTGACCGGTCCGCCAGACGCCGAGGTCGTCGTTGAACACGGGGTCGTCGCCCTTGAGCCGCATTCCGACAGTGGCCAGGGTCGCTGTCGTGTTGAAGTGTCCGGACACGTACACGTCGAAGTACCCGGGATGGTCCTGTGCGGGTGCTATCGACAGCCGGGCGAACTGTGGCGTCGCCGCCGATGCTGGGGCTGCTGCAGCGACAACAACGGGTGTGGCCAGTGCTGCGCTCATCGCCAGGGTGGTAAGCCTTCGACGCAGACCCATGGGTAACTCCTCGGTTCCCGCGGCCGCAGAATGCGGCCACACTAGAAAGACCTCGGCTTGACCCCGGCTGATACTTCACCACCGCAACTACTGTTCGGTGGCTGGTCTATTGCACCAGGTCCCGTGACATTGATGATCTTGCGGAGGCGGTGAGGGTGGGTCAGCCAGGCAAGCGGCGGGGTTGAGCGAGTTGATCGTGGTGTGCGGTTTGGATCCGCGTTCCGTGTTTGGGAAGTCGGCTTTCGGCTGCGGGGTCGCCGTGGATGACGCGGTGGATGCTGGAACGGCCGAGGCGGTATCCCCGGCATACGTCGTGCCAGGACGGGTAAGTCCGTTCCAAGGTCCAGACCCCGGCCGGTGTACGACGGGGGTTGTTTCCGGGGGCTCGGGGGTGGTGCAGCGCGTGACCCCGCGCCGGGGGCGTTCCCGGCGGCCGAGGTGCGCGTGCGGCTGGCGTTGGGGGAGGGCTGGCATGGGCGCGGTCAGTTCAGGCGCTGTCGTGGAGCGTGCGCGGGTGGGTGGCAACCCGTTGGTCCAGGGCCGCAGGCCGGCGGCGGCGATGGCCGCGTTGTGGGTGTTGGTGGTGACGCCGTTCGCGGCGTTGGTCGTCGCGGTCCCACTGGCCTGGGGCTGGGGTGTGTCGTGGACGGACGTGGCTATTGCGGCCACCGCGTACATCGTCACCGGGTTCGGTGTCACGATCGGTTTCCATCGCTACCTGACCCACGGCGCGTTCAAGACCAGCCGGTGGCTGCGAGTGATCCTTGCCGTGGCCGGCGGCCTCGCGGTGCAGGGTTCGGTGATCCAGTGGGTGGCCGATCACCGGCGCCATCACGCCCTCGCCGACCGCGACGGCGACCCCCACTCGCCCTGGCGCTACGGGCAGAGCGTCCGCGGGCTGGCCAAAGGTCTGTTGTTCGCGCACGTGGGCTGGATGTTCCAGCGGGAGCTGACCAACCGGCCGCGGTTCGCCCCGGACCTGCTCGCCGATCCCGCCATGCGCCGTGTCGACCGGCTGTTCCTGCCGCTGACCGCCGTGTCGCTGCTGGCCCCACCGGTCGCCGGCGGGCTGATCGCCGGCGGTTGGGGTGGGGCGCTGACCGCGTTCTTCTGGGGCAGCCTGGTCCGCATCGGGCTGCTGCATCACGTCACCTGGTCGGTCAACTCCGTCTGCCATGTCTTCGGCGACCGCCCGCTGTCCACCCGGGCCGGGGACCGGGCCGCGAATTTCTGGCCGCTGGCGATCCTGTCGTTGGGTGAGAGTTGGCACAACGGCCATCACGCCGACCCCACGAGCGCCCGTCACGGCATGCTGCCCGCCCAGCCGGACCCGTCGGCCCGGCTGATCTGGCTGCTGGAGAAGGCCGGTTGGGTGCACGACGTGCGCTGGCCGACCCCGGCCCGGGTCGCCGCCCGCCGCCGCGCACCCATTCCCGGAGCAGCGGAACACGTGCCCCGGTCACCGTGATCAACGGCGGATGGGCTGCTCCGCGGCCAGGTCAACTGATCCCGGTTCGCCGGCCGCCCGTTGGGATTGGCGGCGCGTTCGCACAGGTCAAACCTTGGGCTACCCCGGCTGCGACCGGGGCACGGATTGCGGTGGGGTCAGGTCGTTCGACGGTCTGTGGGGACGTGATCTGTGGGGTAGGCGCGCGGGCCGCTTCGGTGGCGTGGTGACCCAGACGCATCATCAGATACGGACAGCCGAGCTCGGGTACCGCGCGTCGCAGGGTCTCGCGGGCGGCGGCGTGCTCGATCGGTGCGCTGAACGGCAGAATCGACACCGCGAGCCCGGCGGCGACCAGCGAACCGGCGGACAACGCCTCGCCGGCATGCAGCCAGTCCAGGCCTTCATCACAGGGGCCGTGCAGCACGGCGAAGGTTGCGGCCCGGTCGTGCTCACCGTGGGCGATGGGAAGTCTCAGGTCGTTGAGGGCGCCGGCGATGCGGTCGCTGCCGGCCCACAAGGCCAGTTCTGCGTGCCACTGCGCGTTGGCGGGGTCGATGTTGTCGGCGCGGGCGGTCGCCACGGTGAGTCCGAGGATCTGGTCCGGGCGCAGCACCGCGAGGTGGACGTGCTGGGCCTCGAAGGCCGCGCGGATGGTCCGCAGATGCGCTGCCTCGATCGGGTCGCCGGTGACCGGGCGCAGGTCAGTGTGACGCCGCTTGATGTTGCGGGCCAGGCCGGCGGTGTCGCGGCTAACGGGGGCAGCGCCGTCGATGTGCAGGCTCGCCAGGTGGGCCGGTTCGGCAGGGTCGGGCCGGCGGGTCACGCTCACCCGCCAGCCTCGCGCGGCGAGGGTGAGGCGGGCGTGGTGCAGGGCGGCGCCGCAGCTGATCGTGGCGAGTCGCCGTTCCGGGCCGGTGTGCTCGGACATCGACCGGGGGCCGAGGAACAGGTCCAGAACACCGTCGCTCACGCGCCACCGCCACGGCTGCGCGTTGTGCGCCGAGGGTGCCTGCCCGGCCGCGACGACAGCCCGGTAGTAGGCCTCGTTCGCGAGGCGGTGGCTGACCGGGCGCGCCACGCGGGGCGGGGCCAGCGTCATCGGACTGGCGCATGGCCCCCGAGGCGACGCGAGACCCTTCATCGGTCACACCCGGCCGGCTCGGGCACCCTGCGCGGTGCCGGGACGCGACCAAGCCGTCCGCCGTCGGTTTCCCACGCGTCTTCGGCTGCGTCGCCGACGGCTGCCCGAGAGGCGGGTGCGCTGACCGCGAGGATGATGTTCTGGGCGTGGACGAGGTTGGTGGTGGTGGCGGCCAGGATCATCGCCGCGTCGGCGGTGCCGCTTGCGGTGTCGGGTGCGACCACGAGCAGATCGACGCGTTCGTTGCGGTCGCAGATCGCGGTCAGCAGATCGCGCGGTTGGCTGGTGAAGTAGCCCAGCCGGAGCACCCTGCCGTGCACGCCGAGGCGGCGGGGATGGCTGTCCCAGCCGGCGGCTGCCAGCACGAGCCGGGTGACCGGGCCGCGAATCTTGTCGATGGCTAGGACTAGGCCGGGTAGTTCGGCGACGGGATCGGTGCTGCGTGGCCACCAGGCGCCGTCGAGCAGGGTGCGTCGGGAGCCGGTGGGTTCCAGGCGCAGCCGCGGGACGGACGGTGGTGTCATCGAGACGATGGTCATGCGTGCGTCGGCAGTTGTGACGTTCATGGTCGACTCCTTCCGCCCGCCGCCGATGTCACCCGCGGGCCGAAACCGGCGGCGGGCTGGCGGGTGTGTGCTGGTCCAAAGAGGGCGTTGCTAACGCACGTGCGATGAGCCGCCACGTTGATCTAGTGCGGGATCATGAGCGTCTTGGCAAGGCGACGTCGAGTAGCCCGGTCCGCCGCGGCGACGGCGGCGCCGCCGGGTTTGACGAAGCGGCCGGCGGTGCGTGGGTTGCGCCAGCGACCTTTGGCCATGAGTACGGATGGCGGCGTCACCGAGACGATGGTCGTGCGCGCGTCGGTAGTCGTGACGTTCATGGTCGACTCCTTTCGCCCGCCGCCGATGTTCACCCGCGGGTCGAAACCGGCGGCGGGCTGGTGGGGGGTGTGGTGGTCTAAAGGGGTGCCGAACCTCGGGGTGTCGTACCCGGGTGTCGGTCTAGCGACGCTGGTCTGGTTAGCGACGCTGGTTGGACAGGCGGCGTAGCTCGGCGATCCGGACCGTGCCGACCACCATGGTCAGGACCGCCGCGCCGACGGCAGCGATCAGCAGCGCCAGGGCCAGCGGCAGGCTGCCGCCCATTCCCAGGAAATTGACCTGCACGCTACGGGTGTTCTGCCCGATGAAGACGATCAGCACCACGGACAGCAACGCGGCGGCACAGATGCCGGACCACGTCGAACCCGCGCGAGTGCGGGGCACCCGACCCGTCGGCGACGCCGTGGGCGCGAAGCCCTCGGCCTGCAAAGGCGAGGCCGTGGTATGAGCAGATGGGATTCGGGTGCGGTGCCGGTTGTCGAACATGACATCCCCTGAGCGGTGGGCCGGTGTGGCGGGCACCTCAGGGACGGATGTCGTCGATTCCGGGATACCTCCATCGTACGCCTGTTCGGCCGAAACAGCGTGCCGTGACGGCTACTGATCGGCAAACCGGATCAGCAGCCACCGGAGCCTCGCCAGGCATCCGCCCCTCGGACGCGCATGTCACTTACCCAGCGATCACGTGGGCGCACGGCGTTCGCCCTGGCGTAACCGTGACGCAAACCGCACGCCGCCGCCCAGCTGACCGTAGACGCTCGTCCCGGCTCTCGGCGGCTCACAGTCTTCGGCCGGGTGGGACCGGGCTGGGCTCTGGCGTGATGAGCCCAGCCCGGTAGGCGGCGACCACGGCTTGGGCACGGTCGCGCAGGTCGAGCTTGGTGTAGATCCGGCCCAGGTGGGTCTTCACCGTCGCCTCACCGATGAAGAGGCGGCCGGCGATCTCCGGATTGGACAAGCCGTGCGCCACGAGGAGAAGGACATCGTGCTCTCTTGGGGTGAGCTGGGTCAGCTCGGCCGGGGTCGGTCGCTGCGGCTGCGGCCGGGCGGCGAACTCGGTGAGGAGGCCCTTGGTCACCGCGGGGTCCAGCCAGCCGTCGCCGGCCGCGACGGCGCGTACCGCTCGGATCAATTCGCTGCGGGCGGCGTCCTTGAGCAGGAAGCCGGACGCGCCGGCCCGCAATGCTGCGTAGACCGAGTCGTCGTGGTTGTACGTGCTGAGGACCAGCACCGTGACGAAAGGGCCCGCCGGTGCGAAGGTGTCGGCGGTGATCTGGCGGGTTGCCTCCACGCCGTCCATGCCGGGCATCCGGACATCCATGAGAACGACATCGGGTCGCAGTTGCCGGGCCAGCAGGACCGCCTGCGCGCCGTCGGCCGCCTCTCCGATGACATCGATGCCCGGCTCGGCGCTGACCAGCATGTCGATCCCGGAACGCACCAGCGGTTCGTCGTCTGCCACCAGGATCCGCAGCGGGGTGGTCATCCGCCGCTCCTGGCCCTGTCGGGTTCCGTCGTCGGTACCGGCAGCGCCGCGTTGACCTCGAAGCCGCCGTCGCGGGTGGGGCCGGCGGTGAGTGTCCCGCCCACGACGTCGACCCGCTCTTGCAGTCCGAGCAGCCCGTGCCCGGCCGACGGTGCCGATGCCCGGCGCGGCGGCGAACCCCCGTCGTCGGTGACCCGGATCGACAACGCGTCCGCCCAGTTCAGCTCGACGCGGGTTCGGGTGCCCGGCCCGGCGTGTTTCATGACGTTGGTCAGCGCTTCCTGGACTACCCGATATGCCGTGAGGTCGGTGCTGCGGTCCATCCGCCGCGCCGCGCCGCACACTCCCAGCCGTACCGGCAACGACGCCTCCCGAAACGTCCCGACGAGTCGGTCGACGTCGTCGAGTCCCGGCTGGTGACCGTCAACCGGCTGCTGGGCCTCATCACCGGCGGAGGGTCGCAGTACGAGGAGCAGCCGGCGCAGTTCACCCATCGCCTCCCGGCCGAGGTCCTCGATCTGCCGCAGCGTCCGCAGCGCACGAGCGGCGTCGGTGCCCAGTATCTGCTGGGCTCCACCGGCCTGGAGCACCATCACCGTCACCGCGTGCGCGACGATGTCGTGCAGTTCGCGCGCGATCCGGCGGCGCTCGACCGCAACCGCCGCATCCGCCTCGGCCAGCCGGCGGCGCTCCAGCTCCCGCGCGTGCTCCCGGTTGGCGCGTACCCACCGGCCGAGACCCCACACCAGCAGACCGACCACCGTGAAGAAGATCGCGTTGGCCGTGAGGATCGTGATCCGTTCGTCCGCGGCCGCCGCCCTCACCTCGGCGGCGACCGTAAGGCCCAGGGGTACGAACCCGGCGACCATCGCCAACGCGCCGACAGCTTCGCCGCGGGAAGCCGTGACGGTGTAGAGGGCCACCAGTACCCCTGCTGTTGGATGCACGCCCAGCGGCAGCAGGTTGGCGGCGCAGCTGTGCAGCCACACGGCGGCGAACACCCACACCGGGTGACTTCGGCGCAGGAGCAGCGCGGCTGCGCCCACCGCGGCGTAGCCGACGACGACCGGCGCCCGCAGCAGCCCCGACGGGCTGTCGGAACGGTTCAGCAGCGTTGAGAAGACCGCGACATCGACGATCCAGACGGCGGCCAACAGCAGTATGTCGGGCCCGGATGCGAGCCGCCTCATCACGTCGTCCTAGCGGCGCAACCGCGGTGGGCACGGCTCGCAGCAAGGGACATAGTCGCAGATGTCGAACGAGTCGTCGCCCGGACGTCGGTACGTGTGCACCCGCATACGGTGCTGGCGCTGCCGGGCCTCGACACCGGCGACGGTGAGCAGCAGGTCCGCGGGTACGGTGCCCGCACCGGCCTGCACCGCGCCGAGGTTCACGAGGGCGGTGAGCAGGTCGCCGTGGGCGACCAGTTCCTCGCGCAACCGGCGGCCGTCGAAGGCGCCGACGGTCGGCTGGTGCTCCGAAGGGTGGGCCAGCCGCAGGACCAGGCTGGTGAGCCGTTCCGACTCGGCGGGTCGCATGGCGTCGACGCCGACGACCCGGATGCGCTCGATCGGCGAGTCGGCCGCCAGCTCCACCGGAATGACCAGCGCCTCGAATCCGCGGGCCGGATCGAGCAGCGCCTGATCGGGGTCGATGACCAGGACTGTGTCGGGGCCGGTTAGCAAGCCGGCGCTCAGGTGCCCCCGCGCCGGGTCCTGCTCGGCTCCGGTGGCCTGCACTGACACCACCACGTCGGGAAAGGTCTGATCTGCTGGCATGTGGTTGTCTCCTCACGGTCACGCGACCGGGAGGCCCCCAGCTCGGACCCCATCACACACCCGTTGGGGTCCGAGCTGGGCGTTGTTGCGGATACCCGACTCTGCGCATACGCCGCGATAGCACGACTCGGCCCGGCGCGCGTCCGACTCCCGGTGTACCGCCCCGGTCGGGCCCACGGCGGACGACGGCGCACCCCGCACACCGGCAACCTCAACGTGTCACGGACCGCCAAGGTCCGCACCGAAAAGGAGACGATCATGAGTCGAACGGCATCACTACGTCGGCGGGCAGCCGGCTTCATCGCGGCATCCGCCGTGTTCTGCGTCGCCCTGAGCGGCGGCGGGTCCGCCGCCGCGGCTGACGAGGGAAAGGATCCCAGCCCCGACGCAAGCAGCCGCCTCACCTACGCGCTGCCCGACGGGTACCGGACCCAGCGCGAGTTCCAGCAGGTCCTGGACGGTCTGCGGCACGTGGCCGGCCAGCTTCGGACCGGCACGGGCGACGGGCGACGGCACGGCTACACCGGCATCGAGATCAACTCCAACCGCCGGTCGGTCACCCTGTACTGGCACGGCGCGCTTCCCCGCGACGTCAAACGACTCGTCGCCAGCCAGCGTGAACGGGCCCCGGTCGAGGTTCGATCCGCCCCGTACTCACGCCGGCAGCTGCTCGACGCCGCCAAGCGGCTCGTCCGCGAGACGCAGGCCAGCGGCGACCGATCCGTGCTGCGGGTCGGCGTGCCGGTGGACGGCAGCGCCCTGCAGGTCGGGGTCGCCGAGCAGGGGAAGGACGCGCGACTCGCTGCGATCGCCGGTGACATGCAGCTCGCGGTCACCACGGAGCGCCCGGCCCGCGCGCTGTATTCCCGCGTCGCCGACACCTCACCGTTCTGGGGCGGGGCGCGGATTCTCAACACCCACACCGGCGGTGGCTGCTCCACCGGCTTCGGCGTCAACAGCGGGGGTGCGTCCGCCATGCTGACCGCGGCGCACTGCGGCGCCAACATGGTCCCGTTCGTCAACGGCAACTCCACCACCTTCGTCGGGCTGGGCGAGCAGCACTCCGCCCAGGCCGACACGATGCTCATCCGCACCGCCACCCAGGGCCGCGTCTACGGCGGCAACTCGACCGCGTCGACTTCCCAGCCGGTCGCCGGCACCTCGGCGAACTTCGTCGGCGACTACATGTGCACGCTCGGCGCCTACTCCGGCGACATCTGCGACGTCGCGGTCGCAGCGGTGGACGAGTTCATCTTCACCACTGCCGGCCTGATGGGTCCGCTCGTGCGCGCCGAGCAGGTCCAGCACACCAGCGCCGCAGGCCAGGGCGACAGCGGTGGCCCGGTCATCTCGCTGACGGGTCCGAACTGGAGCGTGCTCAACGCCAACGGCACGATCTCCGCCGGCGACGACGCCACCCGTGTCCCGTGCGTCGGAGAGCAGGGGCGGATCTGCGCATGGCGGATCTGGTACGCCGACGTCAATCAGGCGCTGGCAAGGCACGGGGCGACGCTGCGGTAACCACCGACGCGACGGCATGACCGATACACATCACCGAGCCCCGGCCAGATCCGGCCGGGGCTCGGCTGACGTCTGATCCACCCCGACATCACCGTCGAGGACATGTATCTGCTCGTCTCCGCTGCGCCCACCGACCAGCCGCCAGCTGTCCGAGGCCGATGATTGCCCGTCATCCTCCACAGCATCTTCACCGGCGGCCACGTCCTGCGCCACACCTTCGGCACCCGCCTGGTCCGCGAAGGCCACGACATCGTCCTGGTCGCCGAACTCATGGGGGCCTGCTCGGCTCGAAACCACCCGGGCGTACAGCTTGCCCACCGACGACGACCGCGAAGCCGCGATCAACAGCCTCCTCACCGACCGCTGACCCAGCGGATTCACCGCCGTACGGCAGGTTTCCGACGTATTCCGGTCAGCTCCGCTTGGCTGGGAGCGGGGGGCCGATGGGTTGTCCCGCCGGGCGTTGCCCCTGCTGAGGCCGCCGAGCAGGGAGTGCGGCTGCCGCCATCTGAATGACAGACTGTCGACTCCCTGCTCGTCGAGCCCTTATCGTGAGGTTAGGTCAGCCTGAGAGTCAGCAGAGTGCTCGTGAGGCGATGTGCTGCTGTTCTCGGGTACCGGGTGATCGGTCTGCTGCTGGCTATCGGTGGCAGGCCGGTCGCTGCCGGGCGGGATTCGCTCCACCGCGGGAAATGGGTTCAGTGCGCGTAGCGCCTGTACAGACTCCCGCAGGGTGGGGTAGTGGCCGGTCTTGCGGCCCTGTAACCATCCGGCCGTGAGAACGAAGATCATCATTATTAGCGTTGGCCACAGTGGGGCGGTCCAGGTCCACCACGGAATGTTCGACACCGTTCAACCTCCTTTCTTGGTCGTGTCGATCGTTGCTGGGCGCGCTCTCAGAACGCCAGTGTCGGCAACGGATCGTGACGAGGATTGGCAGCTGAACGCTGGGGCGCTGGGCCACTTGCGGCACCTCGGGGCCTGGAGGTTTACAAGCCTTGACAGGCTTCTGGGCCTAGCGTTTCCTTGGATCCGTGAATGCTGGGGGAGCCGACGACGAAATCAATCATGAATTGGGTCCCGCACATGGCAGATACTTTGCAGCCATGCGGCTGTTGTGGCAGAGCGCTGATCAGCCGAATTGCCGCCGCCTGCACAGACTGTCGGAAGAACTGTCCGAGAAGCACAGTCGGGATCTGACCCTGAGCCACACGACCTTTCAGAAGGCGCTGCACTGGAGAAAGCTGCCGACGTGGCACGTGGCCAAGGTCATGGTGATGGCGTTGTGCACCAGCACCGGCCCGGAAGGCGGTCAGCGTCCGGCCGACCTGTCGGCAGAGGTCACCCGCTTCCAGCGGCTGTGGAACGCGGCCAAAGATGAGCAGAGAGCCGCCCTGGTCCCGACTGTTCCCGAGGTGATGGACACAGATCCGGTCCCCGCGCCGGCCACCGGCCGGCCTGTTCTGGCCGAGGGCCGCCTGGAGACTCAGCGCGGTCCTGGCAGGGACGACTTCACGTCGTGGAAGACCGAGCATGACTGGCGAACGGCTCCCCAGGTCATCAAGCTCCTGGACGCGGCGGTGAAGTCGAACATCGATCCGACCAAGTTGTTGTTCGAGATAGCTCCCGATGACCCGTCCGGTGCGGTCCCCGCGGTGGCCATGGTCGCCGACAACGATCTTCGCAGGGCTGCCGAGGTCATCTCGTTCGTCGCTTCGGTCGGCCATTACAAGGGCCGCGAGATGCTGGTCGGCACGGCACGGCTACGTCCCCGCCTGATTCTGGACCTGTCGCACATTCTCTACAACAGCCACGGGTTCGAGGCGGAGAGCCTGCTGCTGCCAGCGTTGTACGCCTGTCATGCCGCGCGCCAGGCAGCAGAAAGGCTGCAGGCCGGCGGCGGACCCTCGGACGTCGAGAATCGTGAGCGGATGGAGGAGTGGCACGGCCGGGCGGTGGCCGACGCCGCCTACTACGTCGCCAGGATCTACTACGACGGCGGCAAGGAGTCCCTGGCGGACACGTTGATGGCTGCCTTCGGGGGAGCGGGGCGTTACACCGGGCGCTCACCTGACCCTCTCGTGCCGATCCTGCTCTCCACGACGCCGAGGCTGCGGGCGCTGCGCCTGCGCTCCGAACAGGTGTCAACCTCGTACGAACCTGGCAACCGGCCGCCCTGGATGACAGACGTTGACGGGTCTGCGATGTTCTCCGCGGCCTGCGACGTCGTCGAGGAACTGCTCGGCGACCCGCGATACGCCAAAGTCGGCATGGACGTGATCGCGCGGATTGCCAAGCGTGACTACGGCACCGCCTCAATGCTGTTCGCCAGCGTGGTCGTCCACGGCGACGGCGAGCCGCAGTGGTCCCACTCCAGCGGCAGCCTCCTGCGCGTGCTCGCGACGACGAGCATCACTGTCACCAGCATTCTGATGTTGCGCAGCATCAAGGAATCACCGCTCGCTCCAGCGACCCTCGGCACCCTGCTCTGTCTGCTGAAGCGGGAAGACTCCGAGCTAGCCAGTGACCTCGCCTGCCAGCTGCTCGAACGCGGTCCAGGCCACTTTGAGCTGATCCTCGGACGGGCAGACGACAGCGCAGCCGTGACAGACCTGATCTTCCTCCTCCTCCAGAAGCGCTACAACGCGACGATCCACCTGCTGCGGCGCTGGTGGATGCGCGACGACTACGTCGGGCCATCCTGGTACAAGTCGGCTATCGAGAACCGGCTTACCAGCTTCGGCGAGATCGTCATTGCGATGCTGTACGCCGATCACCGGACGACCATCGACTGTCTCGTAGCGGTGACCCGCACCGTCTCAGTCGACGCGCCGCGCAACGTGCTCCAGGGCCTCGACGACGACCGTTTACGCGAACGCGTCCGAGGTGACCTGCGCAGATACGCCGGTGAGCACTGGCAGGCACTACGCCACTTCGTGTAACACGCCGTCAAGTCCGGGCCGAAAGACTCGCCCTGCACCTGCTGCAGACGGCCCTCGTGCACGTCAATACCGCCCTGCTGCAGGTGATTCCCTCCGAGCCCGAGTGGGCGGCGCGGATGACCGACGCGGACCGGCGGGCGTTGACCCCGCTGTTCTGGACGCCTGTCTTCCTTTACGGCCGCTTCGACCTGGACATGGACAACCACCTGAACCTCGACCAGGCCCTGCCCTGCTCTGCTCTACCTGCAGCGCGCACCGAGTCCAAGGCCGGGCCCACCATGCCACGCCAGCCGCCGCGCTCGGGCCAAAGGCTGACCGCCAACCGTCCTCAAGATCCCCTACCTTGCGGCTCGCCGTAGCTTCAGGAGTCCCGGGTCTTTGTTCCAGCGGGAATGTCGGTGGTGCGATCTAAGGTCAACGCCATGAGCAACAGCGACACCCCGTGGGAGCCGCCGATCGCGGGCAGCGAGGCGGAGCATCTGGTCGGTGCGCTCGACCGTCTGCGCACGACCTTCCGGTGGAAAGCCGACGACCTCGACGCGGCCGGGCTGCACACCAGCGTCGGAGCCTCCACCCTGACGCTGGGTCGCCTGCTGAAACACCTGGCGCTCGTCGAGGAGCACACGTTCGGCACCAAGCTCGACGGCACACCACCCGGCGCACCGTGGGACACCGCTGATTGGGAAGCCGACCCCGATTGGGAGTTCACCTCCGCGGCCGCTGACACCCCGGAGCAGCTCTACGCGCTGTGGGACGGCGCCGTCGAAAAGTCCCGGGCGCGGCTCCGCGCGGCCCTGGCCGCCGGGGGCCTCGACCAGCCCGCCCACATCGCCTGGCCCGACGGCCGCCATGCCAGCCTGCGCCGGCTGCTCTGCGATCTGATTGAGGAGTACGGCCGACACACCGGCCACGCCGACCTGCTCCGCGAGTCCGTCGACGGACTGGCCGGTGAGGACCCGCCGCCCGGCTGGCAGGCAAGATCTGGACGGTTCCGGCTGAATGGCTGAGCCAAGGCACCGGCCAACGTGATCTAGTGAGCCGTCGGGTCTGGCTGCTCGACGTCGACGGGCGTCCTCAACGCCACCCGATCCGGCTGGCGCACCACACCCCGCAAACGGCACCGCCTACGGCGGCGGCTGGTCATACCGACATTTGTGAGGTACTCGCACGCCCATTGGGGGCTTGGGCAACAGGGTCAATCGGCCAGCTCGTCAACGCTGCGTGCTGCTGCCGCCAGCAGCGCCGGGTCGGGCATGGCGGCGAGTACGTCGGCGACCGCGTCGGCGTACTTGATCGCGTGCGGGTCGCCGATCGCCTCCGCTCGGTCGGCCAGCTCCGCGATGGTGAGGTCTGAACGGGGTTGCGGTAGCGGGCGCGGTTCGGCGGGTGCGTATGCGGCCGTGACCGCGGCCGCTGCCGCCCACGCCGCGGCGAGGCTTGCCGGCCACATGGACTCGGGAAGGGCCGGCAGGACACGCTTGACTGCGTTCGGTGCGGTGACGGCGTGCACCAGCATGACCGGGTTGCCGTAGCCGTAGCTGCCGTGCCGCTCGGCGGCCGCCCTCACCACAGCTGCGAGCCGCGCCGCCGTGGTGCCGGGGCCAGCGTCGGGAATCGCGCCGGCTGTCTCCGGCCACTGCGGCAAGTCGGCAAGCTGGGCCAGCCGGTGTCGGATGCCGAAACGCTGGTCCGGTACCCGCGGTACCGCGTCGAGCGCCGCGCGGGGATCCGTCGACCGGTAAGGCCCGGCGCCAACGGGTGCGAGCGGTTGCCAACGCGCCGCCCAGTAGGCCAGCCCTTGCCCGAGCTCGGTCACCCGGGCCGGTGTCTCGGCCTCGCGCAGCGCCCGCACCGCGTGGCCGACCCGGATAACGCCATGCGTGGCGCCGGCGGCGATACCGGGCAGCAGCCGTGGCCACCACCGCGACAGCACCTCGCGCCACGGCACCGCGCGGACCTCGCGCTCGAACAGATCGAGCCAGTCGCCGGTACGAACAGGGTCACCCAGCGGGTCACGCCACTCGTCGGGGGCTATCCGGGCGATACCACGGGGCCGTTCCTCCAGCCGGTCGGCGTATCCATCGATCCACTGGTGCACCCGATGCCCGTAGCCGGCACGCGCGAGCGCCTCAACCGCCATAGGCGCGTGATTCGACAGCCAGCCGACACGCTCAGGGCCGCTTTCGCGGAGCCGGTCAAGGGCCCCGTCAAGAATCGTCGCGGTCATGGGCCCAGCCTCGTACCTCAACGACGGTTGAAGTCAAGGCCACCTACATCAGGGCATCAACCAAGCTTGGGTGGTTGACCCGAGGAGCGGAGTTGCTGCTCCTCCTCGTCGTCGAAGACGTCGTCGAGGAGTTCGCTGGCGACGTAGCCGCCGCCCAGGTCGGCGCCCACGCCGGCGACCGTGGCACCGGCGCCAAGCCCACCGCCTCCGTGGCCGTGGCCGCCGCTGGCGTGCCCGACGACGCGCCGAGCCACCAGGACCTCCTACGGGTTGGGAGACGTGCCGGACAGCGGTGGGGGGTGACCGGGAGGGGCGATCGGGTCCGTTTCGTCGTCGAACTCGCCGATGACCTGTTCCAGGAGGTCTTCCAGCGCGGCCAGACCGACGGCCGTACCGCCATCGGTGATCACGGCGAGTTGGGCGCGGGCATCACGCATCGCCCGGACGGCGGCCAGCACGCTGGTGTCGGCGGGCAGGGTGAACGGGGCGGCCATCAGCTGAGCCGCGGTCGCGGGTGTGTCGGCGCTGGTGGCGCGCAGCGCGTCGCGGATGTGGGCCACGCCGACGATCTGGCCGTCCTCGTCGAGGACCGCGAGTCGGGATCGCCCGGTGGCCAGGTTGACCTGTTCGACCTGGTGCGCCGAGTCGTCGGCGCCGACGGCGATGATCTGGTCGCGGGGGATCATGACGCGGGCGAGGGTGGTGTTCTGTAGTTGCAGCATCCGGCTCAGCATCTGGTGCTGGTCGGCGGGCAGGGTGCCGTGGACGCGGGAGGCTTCCAGCAGCATCCGCAGCTCGTCGGGGCCGTGCGCGGCGGCGAGTTCGTCCTGCGGCGCCACCTTGATCAGGCGCAGGAAGGCGTTGGCCAGGCCGTTGAGCACCGCCAACAGTGGCCGCACGAGAGTGGTGAATCCGCGGAACGGCACCGCGAGCAGCAGCGCGGAGCGTTCGGGATCGGAGATGGCCCACGACTTGGGTGCCATCTCCCCGACGACCATGTGTAGGAACACGACGATGGCCAGGGCGATGACGAACGCCACCGCGTAGCTGGCCTGTTCGGGTAGGCCGGCGGCGTGCAGCCACGGGTCGATCAGGTGCGCGATGGCCGGCTCGGCGAGAGCGCCGAGCCCGAGCGAGCACAGGGTGATGCCGAGCTGCGCGCCGGCGAGCATCAGGGACAGCTGCCGGCTGCCGGCCAGCGCCGCGCGGGCGGCGCGGCTACCGCCCGCGGCGGCCTGTTCCAGCCGGTGGCGTTTGCTGGCCACCAGGGCGAACTCCGCGGCGACGAAGAAGCCGTTGCCGGCCAGCAGCAGCGCGGACACGACCAGCGCCCATCCCGTGCTCATGGGTGCACCCGCCCTCGCGCCGTGGCATCGTCGCCGAGCAGAACCATGCGCAAGGTGGCGGGCACATGCCGCTGCACGGTGAGCACCTGCAGCCGGACCCGCCGTGGCGCGTCGCCGTCAGGGTCGGCCGGTACGGCGACCTCGACGACGTCGCCGGGTTGCGGGACCCGGCCGAGGAGTTGCAGAACCAGCCCGGACACGGTGTCGTACGCCTCGCCAGCCGGCAGGCGCACACCGGTGGCCTGGGCGATCTCGTCGACGCGCCACCGGGCCGGAACCAGCCAGGAGCCATCGCTCTGGCGCATCGGGGCGGGTTCGGGCGGGTCGTCCTCGTCGCGGATCGCGCCGACGAGTTCCTCGGCGATGTCCTCCAGGCTGATGATGCCGGCGAACCCGCCGAACTCGTCGACCACGCACGCCAGCTGCCGGTGCTCAGCGCGCAGACGTTCCAGCACCGCCGGCAGCGCGGCGGCCGCGGGCACCAGCACCGGCGCCGCGGCGATCTGTGCCATCGTGGTGTGCCGGCGGGCGTCGGCCGGCAGCGCCACCACATCCGCGGCGGACACCACACCACGCAGGTCGTCCACGCCGTCACCGAGCACCGGGAAGCGGGTGTGCCCGGTGTCCAACAGGCTGACCAGCCGCAATGCCGGATCGGCCGCGGCCACCGTGACCACGTCGACGCGCGGCACCATCGCCTCCTCGGCGATCCGGGCCCGGAACCCCAGGCCGCGTTCCAGCAGGTGTGAAGTGTCGTCGTCGAGCAGCCCGCCGGTGTGCGAGTCGGCGATGATGCGCTGCAGGTCCTCGGCGGTCGCGCCCTCAGGTAACTCCTCGATCGGCTCGATGCCGGCGCGGCGCAGCAGCCGGTTCGCCGCCGTGTCGAACAGCCGGATCAGCGGCCCCGCCACCGTCAGATACAGCACCGTGGACCGCGACAACGCGCGGGCCAGCCGCTCCGGCTCGGCGATCGCCCAGTTCTTCGGACCCAGCTCACCCAGCACCATCTGCACCACAGTGGCCAGCAGCAGCGCCGACCCCAGCGCGATCGACACACTCACCGCCCGCGGGATCCCGGCCGCGCCCAGCAATTGCGCCAGGCCCTGACCCAGGTACGGCTCGGCGACGAACCCGACCAGCAGCGCGGTCACCGTGATGCCCAGCTGCGCCCCGGACAGCATGAACGACAACCGCTCGGTCACTCGCAGCGCCCGCGCCGAAGGCGCGTCCCCGGCGTCCGCGGCGCGTTTGAGTTTCGAGCGGTCCACCGCCACGTAGGCGAACTCCTGCGCCACGAAATAGCCGGTCGCCGCGGTCAACACCACGATCAGCGCCACACCGATCAGGATCAACACGGCTGTGCACCCCCGGGCACTGCCCGGGCGCGCCGGCCCCGAGATCCGGGAAGGAGAAGCCGGGCCCGGCCCGGCCCGGTACTACAGCCGTCCGCGGCCGCCGAACCAACCATAAACCGGACACTAACACGTGACGCTGTATGGTTACTGAAAGGAGGTGAAGCACCGTGGGTGAACTCATGCGTATCGGTGAGATCGCCTCGGCGGCCGGAGTCAGCCCCCGCACGGTGGACTACTACACCAGCCTGCACCTGCTCACCCCCGCCGAGCGCAGCCCCGGCAACTTCCGCCTCTACGACCCGAGCATCGTCGAGCGCATCACCACCATCCGCCAGCTCGAAAGCCACGGCGTGCCGCTCGACGACATCGCCCGAGCACTCCACTCGCCACACGCCCAAGACCTCACCACGCTGCTGGCCCGCCTCGACGCCGACCTGCACACCCTCCAGGAGACCGCCGAAACCGCCGGACCCGACACCTACCGACTGCTCACGGCGGCCGCCGCCCGCGCCCACAGCCTCATCACCACCGCCCTGGAGATCGCCCTCGGCATCACCCCCGGATGATCTCCGCGCCCGTGCCGCACCGGCCTGGGCCGGAGCGCGACTCGCAGCTTCAGCGGTCGCCGCCGGTCTCGTACACGTCCGGGGTGCCGTCGCGATCGGTGTCGACGCTTTCCGCGGCGTGGAGACGCCGGTACACCCGGTTACGCAACCGGAGCACCGCCGTGGCCAGCAGCGCCGCGGTCAGGGAACCGGCCAGCACCGCGACCTTGACGTGTTCCGCGCGGGGATCGTGGGCGCCGAACGCCAGCTCACCCACGAGCAGCGACACCGTGAAGCCGACCCCGCCCAGGATGGCCAACCCGATCACGTCGGCCCAGCTCAGCCCCTCGTCTAGGCGGGCGCGGGTGAACCGGGCGACCAGCCACGTCGCGGCGGTGATGCCGATGGTCTTGCCGGCCACCAGCCCGGCGACCACGCCGAGCGCCACCGGGTCGGTCAATGCCGTGGCCAGGCCGTGGAGGCCGCCGATGGTCACCCCGGCCGACAGCAACGCGAAGACCGGTACGGCGAACCCGGCCGACAGCGGCCGGAACCGCTGCTCGAAGTGCTCGGCCAGGCCCAGCCCGGCCTGTGGGCCGCCGGCCTGGTCGCTGCGCACCACCGGCACGGTGAACGCCAGCAGCACCCCCGCGACGGTGGCGTGCACCCCGGAGGCGTGCATCAACCCCCACGTCAGCGCGGCCAGCGGCAGCAGCAGCCACCACGAGCGGACCCGCCGCTGCACGAGCACCCCGAACACGGCCAGGGGTACCAGCGTTGCCAGCAACGGCGCGACCGCCAGGTGTGCGGTGTAGAACACCGCGATGATCACGATGGCGAGCAGGTCGTCTACCACGGCGAGGGTGAGCAGGAAGATCCGCAATGCCGCCGGCAGGTGCCGGCCGACGACGGCGAGCACGGCGAGGGCGAACGCGATGTCGGTCGCGGTCGCGATCGCC
Organism: Krasilnikovia cinnamomea; assembly: GCF_004217545.1. NCBI lineage: Bacteria > Bacillati > Actinomycetota > Actinomycetes > Micromonosporales > Micromonosporaceae > Krasilnikovia > Krasilnikovia cinnamomea. The sequence continues at coordinate 7,016,209 of NZ_SHKY01000001.1, read as the reverse complement.
CATCCCCGTAGCGCGCCGCCGCCGGTGCCGATATTGAGCACCGTGTAGATCAACGCTGGGACCAGGACACCGCCCACGGCCGCGGCGACCGGTACCACCGCCCGCCGCGGATCCCGAAGGTCACCCGCGACGAACTCCCGCTTGAGTTCCAACCCGGCCACGAAGAAGAAGATCGCCAGCAGCCCGTCCGCCGCCCACGTTCCCAGACTCAGATGCAGATGCCAGGCCGCCGGGCCGACCTGCCAATCCCGCAGCGCCTCGTACGCCGGCGCCCAGGGCGAGTTCGCCCACACCAGCGCCGCCACCGCGGCGACCAGCAGCAACGCCCCACCGATGGTCTCCCGGCGCAGGATCTCCCCGATCCGGCGCGCCTCCGGCCACGAACCACGCCGGAACAGGGACATACGGGAGGAGTCACTCACCGGGTGTGCTCACTTTCGGGGTCGGGCCAGCCACCGCCGACCAGACTTCCCGGCACACCTGACCTCCACCCTACCGACCACGACGTTGCGCCAGTTGACACCGCCCAGGGCTGGGGGCGTCACCGGGGCCGGCTCGATCCGTCCGGCTGGTGCTCGGCGGCATCGACGGTCAGGGGTCCGCTGCAGCAAGCCCCACTGCGGGTTTACTGGAGACGTGATCACTCGCGTATTCCGCCACCCCCTGGTCCGGGCAGCCCTGGCGGTCCTGGCTGTCGCCGTCGCGTTCGGTGTGTACTGGTTCCAGCCGTGGAAGCTGGTCACCGATCAGAAGGTCGACGAGACGCTGACGACCGTCTCCACGCCCGCGGCCTCAACCGGCCCGGGTGCTCCCGCCACCACACCCTCCGGTCCGCTCCTGGTGCGGCAAGGGGAGTTCATCTCCCACGAGCACGAAACCAGCGGCGCCGCCCGGGTGGTCCGCACCGCGGACGGCTCGCACCGGCTGGAACTGGTCGGCCTCGACACCTCGAACGGCCCTGACCTACGGGTCTGGCTGTCCGATCAGCCGGTACGCCCTGGCGTGGCCGGGTGGCGGGTGTTCGACGACGGCGACTGGGTCGAGCTGGGTCGGCTCAAGGGCAACAAGGGCGACCAGGCGTACGCCATCCCCGCCGGAACCGACCTGGACCGGCTCGGCAGCGTCTCCATCTGGTGCAAGCGGTTCTCCGTCTCCTTCGGCGCGGCCGCACTCGCCACAGTGAACTGAGCCGGCGGCGAAGTGAGCTATCAAGCAACTCCGCCCTCGGGTCAGCTACCCAAGCGCCGGGCCGTGGCAGCTGGCACGCGCGACGCTAATCATCGGAGGCCGATCAGGTGTCGCCGCGGATACGGGCATGCAGGTGCATGTCGTGGCGGCCATCGGCGTGGACCGCGTCGCTGCGTTTGGTGCCCTCCAGCCGGAATCCGGCCTTGACGGCGACGCGGCAGGACGCCTGGTTGCGGGTCGAGTGATCCAGGTGCAGGCGGTGGAATCCGGCATCGCCGAGTACCCAGGCGCTCACGGCCGCCAGCGCACGGGGAGCCACCCCGGTGCCGCGGGCGGCCGGGAGCACCCAGTACGCGCACCCGGCGACGCCGTCGTCGAGATTCAAGCTCCCCATCGCCATCCGCCCGAGCACCTCGCCGCCGTCGTGGGTCACCGCCCAGCTCGCGCCCGTTTCCTGCGCCCAGTTCCGGCGGTACTGCTCAAACCACTGCCGCACCTGGTCCTCGGACGCCGGTTGCCGAGTGTGCCACCGCCGGATCGCGGGATCCTGGTACGCGGCGTAGAAGGCCGGTGCGTCGGCAGGTTCCCAGGGGCGCAGGACCAGGTCGCCCGGCGCGCCAAGAACCGGCTGCGGACCTGCGGCGAGGGTTCCGGCGGGGATGGCGGGCGGGGTGGTCAGCGATCGCACCGCCCCATCCTCGCTCGACCCCGACGGCGAGAGCCGCGCGCCCTGGCTTGCCGCCGCGCGCTGTCCCTGACCGTCCCGCCGGGACCCGAATCCCTCACCCGGGCGGCCAGGCAGGCACGCCGTCAGGACCGGTTCAGCCGGCGCTGTGACGAGGCGAGTAGGGCGTAGACGTTCGCTAGCCGGCCAGCACGGCCGCCTCGACGGACCGGTCCAAACCCACCGCGGGGCGGTCCGGGCGCTGTGGTGCGAGCCCGTCCACCGTCCGCAGCCACGCCCACGTGTCCGCGACCGTCTCGGCGACCGGCCGCACCCGCAGACCCGCCGCCAGCGCCCGCCGCACGTCGCTGCCGTGCAGCATCGTGTACACGGGGCCGGGTGGCAGCCATACCGGCAGCTGCGTCCACGGCTCGATCCCGGCCGCGAGGATCACGTCCGGGTCGGTCCACCGCAGCTCGGCGCGGCCCCCGGCGACCTCGTTCGCGGTCCGCAGCAGCTCACCCATCGTGGTGTGCCCGCTGGGGCTCACCACGTCGTACGCGCCGGTGCGGCCCTGCACGGCCGCGTCCAGCACGAACGCGGCCAGGTCCCGGGCGTCCACGTACTGCAGTGCCAGATCCGCCGGACCGGGCGCCAGGGTCGGCCCGCCCTCGGCCAGCCGCCGCAGCCACCACGGCAGCCGCCCGACGTCCTCGTACGGGCCGAGGATCAAACCCGGGCGGGCCAGCAGCACCGCCGCGCCGAACTGCTGCGCGCCCAGCTCACCGCCGCGCTTGAGAGCCGCGTAGTCCACATCGTCACCCGCGTCGGCGCTGCCCCGCACCACCGGGGTGTCCTCGGAGAACGGTGCCGCCGCGTCCGGGCGGTACACCGACCGGCTCGACACGTACGTGTAATGCCCGGCGCGGCCGCGCAGCGCCCGGGCCGCGTCGCGGACCACGGCCGGCGCACCCGACCAGGTGTCCACCACCGCGTCCCAGTCGCCGCCGGCCAGCGCCGCGAGCCCGTCCGCGCGCCGACGGTCACCGGTCAGCACCCGCACCCCGCCGCCGGGCGGGCGACGAAGGCCACGGTTGAGGACGGTGACCTGGTAGCCGCGTTCGCCGGCGGCATCGACAACGGCACGGCCGACGAAGCCGGTGCCGCCCAGCACGAGCACTCTCATGCCGCGACCATGCCGGTTGTCCCACCCCGCGGGGAAGATCTGCTCGCTGTCGGCGGAATCGCTGAGAGCGCAATTGCGCCGGACCACCCCCGGTTACGACGCCAGATGGGCCTCGATCGCCTCCACGACCAGGGCGTGATCGTCGGCCTGCGGCAGCCCCGACGCCGTGACGACCCCGACCACCCCCACGTCACGCACCCGCACCGGAAAGGCGCCGCCGTGCGCCGCGAACTGGGCCGGGTCGACGCCGTACGCGGCCAGGGTGGCGCCCTTCGCGGCCAGGCGCCGACCCACCAGATACGACGACTCCCCGAACCGGAACACCACCCGCGACTTGCGCGCGATCCACGCGTCGTTGTCGGCGCTGCTGCCCGGCAGGGCGGCGTGGAACACCTGCTGGGTGCCGTGCCGGATGTCCACCGCCACGGGCAGACGACGCTGAGTGGCCAGGTCGACCAGCCGGCAACCCAGCCGCCACGCGTCCGTGTGGTCGAAGCGGGTGAAGATCAGGCGCTCTTCCTGCTCTCGCAGCCGGCGCAGCAGTTCGGCGTCGTCATCGCTCATGACCGCCACGCTAGCGGCCGCGGCGCCGCCGTAGCGCGATACCCAGCGCGCCGACCAGCACGAACACCGTCATCACGCAGCACACCGCCTTGGCGAACACGCCCACCCTCCCCACCGGCCGATAACCTCGACCCCGTGCGCCTGGCCACCTTCAACCTGCTGCACGGACAATCACTGTCCGACGGCACCGTACACGCCGACCGGGTCGCCGCCGCCGTCGCCGGGCTGGGCGCCGACGTGCTGGGCCTGCAGGAGGTCGACCGCGCCCAGCCCCGCAGCGCGGGGCTCGACCTGACCGCCCTCGCCGCCGACGCCCTCGGCGCCCGCACCCACCGCTTCGCCGCCACCATCGCCGGCACCCCCGGCCAGCAGTGGCAGCCATGGCGCGGCGACACCGACGACACCGGCCCCCAGTACGGCATCGCGCTGATCAGCCGCTATCCGGCACACCACTGGCAGCTCACCCGGCTGCCCGCCGCGCCCCTGCGCGCCCCCGTCTGGGTGCCCGGGCCCGGCGGGGGACCGGTGCTGGCCCGCGACGAGCCCCGGGTGCTGCTGGCGGCGGTGCTGGACACCCCGGCCGGGCCGGTCACGGTGGCCACCACCCACCTGTCGTTCGTCCCCGGGTGGAACCTGCGCCAGCTGCGCGCCGCCGTACGGGCGCTACGCGCGCTGCCCGCGCCGCGGGTGCTGCTGGGCGACCTGAACCTGCCGGCGGGGGCCGCCCGCGCGCTGACCGGATGGCGGCCGCTGGGACGCGCCGCCACCTATCCCAGCGCCGGGCCGCGGATCCAGCTCGACCACGCGCTGGCCGACCGGCACGGCGCCGACCGGCTCGGGCCGGTGGTTCAGGTACGCACCCCGGCGGCGCCGGTGTCGGACCACCGGCCGCTGGTCGTGCACCTCGACCCGCCGCACGGGCGTTGAACAGCCTTACCGGGCGGGCCTGAGGAACACCAGCTCCAGCCCGTCCTCCTGATCCCACTGCTCGCCGATGTGCGTGAACCCGGTGCCGGACAGGGTGGCCAGCGACGCGACGTTGTCCGGGCGGACGCTGGCCCGCACGGACGTGACGGCCGGGTCCGCGTCGGCGCGGCGCAGCAGTTCGGTGAGGATGGCCCGGCCGTAGCCGCGCCGCCGGTGCGCCGGGTCCACGGAGTACCCCACCTCCACCGTGCCGTCGGCGTCGGGTGGGCCGTGGAAGCCGCCGTGGCCGACGACGACGTCCTCGTCGACCGCGATCGCGGCGCGGGCGATCCACTCCGCGCTGGCCGGATCGTCGAGGATCTGCTCGCGCCGGATCCGCCACAGCCACGCCTCGCTGACCAGGAATTCCGACAGCGGGTGGCCCGCGGCGGCGCTGGCCGCGGCCAGGTCACCGTCGATCAGGGCGCTCATTGCGGCGGGGGAGAGCCGCACAAATCGGATGATCGCCATCGGTTCATGATCACATGGTGGTGGTGACCCCCGCCACCGACCAGTTGTGCACAACTTAATTGCGTACTAGGTTTGTGGGCATGGGTGAGACCACCGGCCTCGAACAAATGATCTGTTTCAACCTCTACGCCGCCTCCCGCGCCATGACCGCCCTCTACCGCCCCGCCCTCGACGCCCACGGCATCACCTACCCCCAGTACGTCGCCCTGCGCGTCATCTGGCACCGCGGCGACATCACCGTCCGCGACCTCGGCCACGCCCTCGCCCTCGACAGCGGCACCCTCTCACCCCTGCTCAAACGCCTCGAAACCCAAGGCCTCATCACCCGCCGCCGCGGCACCGACGACGAACGCACCGTCTGGATCAGCCCCACCGACCACGGCCGCGAACTGCACCAACAGGTCAGCGACCTCCCCGAACGACTCGCCTGCGCCGTCGACCTCAGCACCGAGGAATTCCGGCAACTGCACCACCTGCTCAGCCGCGTCCGCGACTCCGCAGCCAGCCACACCATCTGAGAAGGGACCCCCCTCACATGCAGGTCCTCTACACCGCCTCAGCCACCGCCACCGGCGACGGCCGCAGCGGCCACGTCCGCTCCAGCGACGGCGTCCTCGACCACAGCCTCGCCGTACCCAAGGAACTCGGCGGACCCGGCGGCGAGCTCACCAACCCCGAACAACTCTTCGCCGCCGGCTACGCCGCCTGCTTCCACAGCGCCCTCAAGACCGTCGCCCGCACCCAGAAGATCACCCTCAACGACACCGCCATCACCGTCGACGTCGGCATCGGCCCCAACGGCAACGGCGGCTACGGCCTCACCGCCACCATCGAAGCCGAACTACCCGGCCTCGACGAAGCCACCGCCACCGACCTGCTCGCCAAAGCCCACCAGGTCTGCCCCTACTCCAACGCCACCCGCGGCAACGTCGAGGTCACCATCACCCTCGCCTGACACCCGGCCCAGCGCGCGGTTCGTACGGTTCGCCCGTACGGCCGCGCGCTGCTGCGCCGCCGTCACCTCGATGTACGCCTGCGACGTCGCCAACGACGCATGCCCCAGCAACCGCATGATCTCCGACGCGTTCGCCCCGTCCTCCGCCAACCGCGTCGCGAACGTATGCCGCAACGCATGCAGACGCGCCCCCCGCGGCACCCGGTCCGTGACCCCCGCCCGCCGGAAACACGACTCCACCAGGTACTGCAACCCGCCACGGCGCAACGGCACACCACGCCGATCCACCAGCAACGGCGCCGCCGGCACCACCCACTGCCGCCCGAACCGCACCCGCACACTGTCCACATACCACCCCCACACCGCGTCCAGCGCCGGCTCCACCGGCACCGCCCGCGGCCGCCCGCCCTTGCCCAGCACCTCCAGCCGCCGCTCCCCGGCGCGCCCCACCAGCGCACCGACCCGCAGCGCCAGCAGCTCCGACAGGCGCAGCCCCGCGCACAGCGCCAACCCCAGCACCGCCACGTCGCGTTCGGGCCACGGATCACGCTGCCGGGTGTCCGGGCGGCGCACGGCGTCCAGGAGTCGCTCCGGGGTGTCCTCGCCGCGCAGCGGTTTGGGGGAGGGCGTCGCCAGCCGGGGCTTGTCGACGGCGGGCATCGGGTTGCCGACCGCGATGCCGTCGGCGACGAGGAACCGGAAGAACGAGTTCCAGGCCGACCACCCGCGGTACACCGAGGCGGGCGCCCGGCCCGCGGCGAAGGCGGCGAACCCGGCCCGCAGCACCCTGGGGGAGAGGTCGGCCAGCACGACCCGGTCGGCGGTGACGGCGAGGTGCCCGGCGATCAGGGCCAACACGGCCTCCAGGTCACGTCGGTACGCGGCGAGGGTGTGTGCGGACGGCTTACTGGTGGCCCGGGCGGCGAGGAACTCATCGATGAGCCCGTGTACCAGAATGTCGCCTTCATCCTGCATAAGACATATTATGCATCATTTACGGCTATTACGGTACGGCGGCACTTGACGGACGTTGATCCCAGTATTGGTCCGGCCTGGCTTGATCTCTCCGTCAGCGCACCGCGTCCCGACGTTAGTTCCCGTATGGTCCGTTCTGCCGGATTTCATTCGCCAGCGCACGGCCGTTCTTGGAGAGTTCAGGTCCGTTACTCACCCGAACTCTCCAAGAACGGCCGCACGCGGCCTGGAGGAACTTACCGGCGGCTAGCCGGTCAGGAGATCGGGGTCGCAGTCCCGTTCGCCGAGCTGTGGGCCATTCGCCGGGCCACGCGGATTGCCGGCGCGGAGCTGGCGGGCCAGGCACCACTTCTGGCCTACCCCAATGCGCAGGTTGACATAATGTGCATTATCGACCAGCCCCAGGAGGCGACCGCGATGACCCTCCACCAGCGTAGGTGAGGTAGTCCCCGACGCTGGTGCTCGCCGTGGTGGGCAGCTCGGCCGGCAGGGGTAGCTGGGTCGTGGTCATCGCCGTACTCCGTTCGGGATGCGGGAAAAGGGAGTGTGCGGGTCAGCGGTGCGAGGTCGCGTCGTCGGCTGCGGCGGCTGCGGTGATCTCAGCGGTGCTGCGGGTGGTGCGCAGGCTCCACACGATCGACGCGGTGATCGTCACGACGATCACGCCGAGGGTGACCGGAATCGGGAGTTTGCCGACCGGGGTCTCGGACAGGATCAGCTTGACGCCGGCGAAGGCGAGCAGCACGGCGAGGCCGTAGTGCAGGTGCACGAAGCGGCGCAGCAGCCCGGCGAGGCAGAAGTACAGGCTGCGCAGGCCGAGGATCGCGAACGCGTTCGCGGCCCAGACGATGAAGGTGCTGGTGGTGATGGCCAGGATCGCGGCCACGCTGTCGATCGCGAAGATCAGGTCGGTGGCTTCGACGGCGATCAGGACCACCAGCAGCAGGGTCGCGACGCGTTTGCCGTTGATCCGGGTGATGAACCGGTCGCCGTGATAGGCGGGGCTGGTGGGGATGACCTTGCGGACCAGGCGTACGACCGGGTTGCGGTCCGGTGGGGTCTGCTCGCCGTGCCGGAAGGCCATCTTGTAGCCGGTGTAGATGAGGAACGCGCCGAACAGGTACGCGGTCCAGAAGAACGTCTCGAGCAACTCAGCGCCGACAAAGATGAAGACCAGGCGGAACACCAGCGCGCCGACGACGCCCCAGAACAGCACCTTGTGCTGCAACGCGGCCGGGACGGCGAAGTAGGAGAAGATCAGCGCGAAGACGAACACGTTATCGATCGACAGCGCCTTCTCGATCAGGTAGCCAGCGTAGTAGGTTCCGGCGACGTCGCCGCCCTGCCACGCCCACAGGATCACGCCGAACAGCAGACCGGCGGCGATCCAGATACCGGACCAGATCGCGGCCTCGCGGAAACCGATGACGTGGTTGTCGCGGTGCAGGAACAGGTCGACCGCGAGCATCGCCGCGACCGCCAGCATCAGCACGGCCCAGACCCACCAGGACACAGACACAGGGGAGACCTTCCGTCCAGCCAAACCCGCGGCAACGGGCCGGCATGCTGGACGACGGTCTCCCCGGGCCACCGCATCGGTGGCTGCGTCGCCGGGACTCGGATGGCCGGGTCCGTACTGACGGCGGCGCGTCCAGCGTGTCGGGTACTCCCCCTCGAACTACGTACCACTATTCACGAAGCACACTTCGCCTGTCAAGGAGTTCAGGCAGAATGTGCGATGCTGTTTTCGTGTCTTGATGTGCGTATATTAGGGTGGCGGCGCCCGGCCGCCCTGACCCTCCGGACGGTGATCCCATGTCCCTGACTGCTCAGCCCCGCGCCGCCCACGCGGTGAAGCAGTGGACGTTTCTGACCAACCACGCCCACGTGCTGCTGGCCATCGCCCGCGACCCCACCGCCCGGCTACGCGACATCGCCGACCTCATCGGCATCACCGAACGCGCCGCGCAAGCCATCGTCGCCGACCTCGAAACCGCCGGCTACCTGCACCGCGAACGCGTCGGACGCCGCAACCAGTACACCGTCAACCCCGCCGGCCGCTTCCGGCACCCCGCCGAAGCCGACCGCAGCATCGGCGACCTGCTCAACCTGTTCACCGGCACACCACCCACCTGAGCACCGCGGCAACGAACGCGCACCCGAGCGCACGGATAGGTGAGGCCAGCTTCCTGAGAAACGTACAGGAAAAGGTTTTCCGGTATTTGTTGACGCGCATTTGGCTTCGCGTGACCGTGGAGGGAGTCGCCTGGCGGTTCACCCAGTGCCCACACGCCGCAGGTGACCGCCGTGCCCGACATGCCACTGCGAGGAGCCACCCGATGCCGACCACCGAACGCGTGACCCTTTACCAGGCCGCCGACCGGCGCCCGGGCAGCGCAGCGATCCTCGCGGTGCTCACCGACCTGGCCGTGGCCGCGACCGCGGCCCGGCTGGCCGGACGGTCCGCTTCCCGCGCGCCGGCTGGCCCGGCGCACCCGCGCGGCCACCGTGGTGACCGCCGCCCCGGCGACCCGGCCGATCCCCGGCTGGCTCACCTCCGGCACCGCCAGCGTCGTCGACGACCACGACGGTGCGGCCCTGGCGAGCCGGCGATGACCACCACCCCGACCACGCCCGGCACACCAACGGCCTTCGCGGCCGGCCCGGTCGCGTCGCCGGCGGTGCACGTCGACGCGGTGCTCCCGCGCCTGGCGTGGACCATCGCATACGCCCGGCACCTCACTCGGGCCGTCATGACCCGCACCGGGATCACGCCCGACGACCGCGACGCCGTCGAAACCACCCGGGCGTACAGCCTACCCACCGACGCCGACCGCGAAGGCGCCATCAACAGCCTCATCACCGACCGCTGACCAGCGGATCCACCGTCCTATTGCCGGTCTCCGCCGTATTCCGGTCGCCCCCATGCAGTTCGTCGACCGCCCGGACACCGCCGGTGCGGCCGGGCCGGCGGTGTCCGGGGCGCGCTCTGCCGGCTGGGGCCCGACGGCTACTCACCGGGCGCGTGCGGCGGCCTGGACGCACCGGCGGTGCGGCGGGACGCCGACCCGCCGCACCGCTCAGGCGCCCACGTACGCCGCCAGGTGCTGACCGGTCAGCGTGGCCCGCTCGGCGATCAGGTCGGCGGGCGCGCCTTCGAAGACGACCCGGCCTCCGTCGTGGCCCGCGCCCGGCCCCAAGTCGATGATCCAGTCGGCGTGCGCCATGACGGCCTGGTGGTGCTCGATGACGATGACCGACTTGCCGGAGTCGACGAGGCGGTCGAGCAGTCCGAGTAGTTGTTCCACGTCGGCGAGGTGCAGGCCGGTGGTGGGCTCGTCGAGGACGTACACGCCGCCGCTCTCCCCCATGTGGGTGGCCAGCTTGAGGCGCTGGCGCTCGCCGCCGGACAGCGTGGTGAGCGGCTGGCCGAGGCTGAGGTAGCCGAGCCCGACGTCGGCGAGCCGGTCGAGGATCTTGTGCGCGGCGGGGATGCGTGCCTCCCCCGCGCCGAAGAATTCGACGGCCTCGGTTACCGGCATTGCCAGGACCTCGGTGATGTCCTTGCCGCCCAGGGTGTATGCCAGGACCGAGGCCTGGAACCGCTTGCCTTCGCATTCCTCGCAGGTGGACTCGACGGTGGCCATGACGCCGAGGTCGGTGTAGATGACGCCGGCACCGTTGCAGGCGGGGCAGGCGCCTTCGGAGTTGGAGCTGAACAGGGCCGGCTTGACGCCGTTGGCCTTGGCGAAGGCCTTGCGGATCGGTTCGAGCAGTCCGGTGTAGGTGGCGGGGTTGCTGCGGCGCGAGCCGCGTATGGCGCCCTGGTCGACGACCACCACGCCGTCGCGTCCGGCGACGGAGCCGTGGATGAGGGAGCTTTTGCCGGAGCCGGCGACGCCGGTGACGACGACGAGGACACCGAGCGGGATGTCGACCTTGACGTTGCGCAGGTTGTTGGTGGTGGCGCCGCGGACCTGCAGGGTGCCGGCGGGTGGCCGTACCTTTTCTTTGATGGTGGCGCGGTCGTCGAGGTGGCGGCCGGTGATGGTGTCGCTGTCGCGCAGGTCGTCGACGGTGCCTTCGAAGCAGATGGTGCCGCCGTGGGTGCCGGCGCCGGGGCCGAGGTCGACGACGTGGTCGGCGATGGCGATGGTTTCGGGTTTGTGTTCGACGACGAGCACGGTGTTGCCTTTGTCGCGTAGTTGCAGCAGGAGCTGGTTCATGCGTTCGATGTCGTGGGGGTGTAGGCCGATGGTGGGTTCGTCGAAGACGTAGGTGACGTCGGTGAGTGAGGATCCGAGGTGGCGGATCATTTTGGTGCGTTGGGCCTCTCCCCCGGACAGGGTGCCGGCGGGGCGGTCGAGGGCGAGGTAGCCGAGGCCGATCTGGTCGAACGAGTCGAGTAGGTGTTGCAGGCCTTTGAGGAGTGGGGCGACGGAGGGTTCGTTGAGGGCGCGGACCCAGTCGGCGAGGTCGCTGATCTGCATGGCGCAGACGTCGGCGATGCTCTTGCCTTTGATCTTGGAGGAGCGGGCTTCCTTGCTCAGGCGGGTGCCTTCGCAGTCCGGGCAGGTCGTGAAGGTCACGGCGCGGTCGACGAAGGCGCGGACGTGGGGTTGCAGGGCGTCGACGTCCTTGGCGAGGAAGGACTTCTGGATTTTGGGGATGAGTCCTTCGTACGTGAGGTTGATGCCCTCGATTTTGATCTTGGTGGGTTCTTTGTAGAGCAGGTCGTGCTGTTCGCGCTTGGTGTATTTGCGGATCGGCTTGTCGGGGTCGAAGAAGCCGCAGCCTCGGTAGATGCGGCCGTACCAGCCGTCCATGCTGTAGCCGGGGATGGTGAGGGCGCCCTGGTTGAGCGACAGGTTGTCGTCGTAGAGGGCGGTCAGGTCGAAGTCGGTGACGGCACCCATGCCCTCGCAGCGGGGGCACATGCCGCCGAGGCGGTTGAAGGTGGCCTTCTCGGTCTTGGTTTTGCCTTCGCCGCGTTCGACGGTGATGGCGCCGCTGGCGCGCACGGTGGGGACGTTGAACGAGTACGCCTGGGGTGAGCCGATGTGGGGTTTGCCGAGGCGGCTGAAGAGGATGCGCAGCATGGCGTTGGCGTCGGTGGCGGTGCCGACGGTGGAGCGGGGGTTGGCGCCCATGCGTTCCTGGTCGACGATGATGGCGGTGGTGAGGCCGTCGAGGACGTCGACGTCGGGCCGGGCGAGGGTGGGCATGAAGCCCTGCACGAAGGCGCTGTAGGTTTCGTTGATCAGTCGTTGGGATTCGGCGGCGATGGTGCCGAAGACCAGGGAGCTCTTGCCGGAGCCGGAGACGCCGGTGAACGCGGTGAGGCGGCGTTTCGGTATCTCGATGCTGACGTCCTTGAGGTTGTTCACGCGTGCGCCGTGGACGCGGATCAGGTCGTGGCTGTCGGCGGCGTGCGGCGTGGCCTGCGGCTTGGCTGTCCTGGTGGCCCTGCTCATCGTGTCTCCATCTGTCAGGCGGGCCGCCTGTGGGCGGTCTCCGTCGGTGTCGCCTGGCTTGATCTGATCAGCTTCGCGCCGCGCTCGGCGCGGAAATCGTCGCTGCCGCGTTCCTGCTGCCGCGCGCGGTGGGGTCAGCCCAGTTGCTGGATGCGGATCAGGTTGCCGGCGGCGTCGCGCACGGCGCAGTCGCGTACCCCGTAGGGCTGGTCGGTGGGTTCCTGGACGATGTCGGCGTCGCTGGCCTGGAGCCGTTCGAAGGTGGTGTCGAGGTCCTTGGTGGCCAGCAGGATGCCGGCGTAGGTGCCCTTGGCCATCATCTCGGTGATGGTGCGGCGTTCGTCGTCGGTGATGCCGGGGTCGACGGCGGGTGGGTGCAGGACGATGGAGATGCCGGGTTGGTCGGCGGGGCCGACGGTGATCCAGCGCAGGTCGCCGCGGCCGACGTCGTTGCGGACCTCGAAGCCGAGGGTGTCGCGGTAGAAGGCGAGGGCGGCGTCGGGGTCGTCGTGGGGCAGGAAGCTGGCGTGAATGGTGATGTCCATGCCGGTCACGCTAGTTGCGGCTCGGTGGCCCGTGCTTCTCGATTCCTGATCGGTCTGGTGACTTGTTTGGCGACGCAGGCGGGCAGGCCGGCGCCCGGGTGGGCGGCCTGGGTGCGGTAGGCGCTGGGTGGCATGCCGACCAGTTCGGTGAAGCGGGTGCTGAAGGTGCCCAGGGAGGCGCAGCCGACGGCGAAGCACACTTCGGTGACGCTGAGGTCGCCGCGGCGTAGCAGGGCCATGGCGCGTTCGATGCGGCGGGTCATGAGGTAGGAGTAGGGGGATTCGCCGTAGGCGCGGCGGAATTCGCGGCTGAGGTGTCCGGCGGACATGTGGGCGCCGCGGGCGAGGGCTTCGACGTCGAGGGGTTGGGCGTATTCGCGGTCGATGCGGTCGCGGACGCGGCGCAGCCGGGCGAGGTCGCGCAGGCGTTGCGCCTGCGGTGTGCTGGTCACGTGGCCGAGCGTGCCATGTCGGGGCGGTGGTTGCCCAGTACCGGCCCCGGGTCGGGTGCGTGGCGCGCGGGTGGGGTGCGTGGTTCTGTCGGGGTGGGCTGGTAGAAACGACGGCATTCAAACATGCGTACGAATGGTGGGGGTTGGCGATGGTGGCGGCTGCGGTGAGCGGGTTGAGTGAGCAGGATCTGCGGGTGATCCGGGAGGCGGTGGCGGCGGGCCGGCGGCCGCGGGTGGTGTTCACCGAGGCGGCGGGTCAGATGGCGGGTCAGCTGGGGCAGGTGGTGCGGCTGACCGATCCGGCGGAGTCGGAGGATTGGCTGGTGGTGCGGTTCGGCCGCGACGAGTTGCCGTTCTCCCCCGGTGATCTGCGGGTGGCGCCTCGGGGCGCGGGTCGTCGGGTGCCCGTCGCGCCGCCGGAGCCGCCGACGCCGGCGGAGCCGGAGTTTGTGATCGACAAGCCGGTGCGCTCCTCCCCTGCCCCGCAGGCGCCTGTCCCCGCGCCGGTGGTGCCGGCCGCGCGTAAGGGGGCGGGCAAGGCGGCCCGGCCCAAGGCCCCGGCGGGGTTGACGGTGACGTTGGCGTACGCCGAGGGCGAGTGGACGGTGGCGGCGCAGCAGGGCGCGAAGGCGCTGGCCAGGCCGTATGTGGTGCGTCCGGCGGAGGCGTTGCGGATGGTGGCGCTGGTGGATGTGCCGGGGGTGCGGGAGGCGGTGGAGCAGATCCTGGCGGCGGAGCGGGCCGAGGCGGAGCGGCAGGCGCTGCGGTTGCGGGAGCAGTTGGCCGAGGTGGAGGCGCGGCTGGCGGAGTTGCGGGACGCGGGGTGAGGTGCGCCCGGCGGCGTCATGCGATCATGGCGCTCTGATGGAGACGTCGTGGCGGGCGCCGTGGTTGTGGCGGGTGCTGTTGTGGGTGTCGCGTCCGCTGGCGGCGCTGGTGTGCCGGCTGCGGGTGTCCGGTGAGGTGCCGCCCGGGTTGCGGGGTGGCCCGCTGATCCTGGCGGCCAATCATGTGAGTCCGGTGGATCCGGTCGTGTTGGCGGCGGCGTGTCAGGTGGTGGGGCTGGCGCCGCGGATCATGGCGACGGGTGGGATCTTCCAGGCGCCGGTGGTGGGTGCGGTGATGCGCCGCTGCGGGCACATTCGGGTGGATCGGCGTACGGCGCGGGTGGCGCAGGCGCTGCCGGACGCGGCGGCGGCGCTGGCGGCGAATTCGACGGTGCTGGTGTATCCGGAGGGTCGCATCGGGCTGGATCCGTGGATGTGGCCGGAGCGCGGTAAGACGGGGGTGGCGCGGATGGCGGCGATGTCGGGGGCGCCGGTGGTGCCGGTGGCGCAGTGGGGGGCGCATGCGGTGCTGCCGTACACGTCGCCGACGGGGATCGTGGGTTCGGTGCTGCGGGCGATGTGGCGCCGGCCGGTGGTGTGGGTCCGGTTCGGGGAGCCGGTGGACCTGTCGGGGTTGACGGGGTCGGCGGGTGCGCGGGCGATGCGGGCCACGGATCGGATCATGGAGGGGATCACGGTGACGTTGGCGCCGTTGCGGGCCGATGAGCCGCGGGCGCCGCGGTTCGTGGATCCGACGCGGCCGGTGGATGTGTCGCGGGTGCGCCGGCGCGCCGACCGGCCGGGGTGAGTGGGGGCGGCGGCGCAATTCGGTGTACCGGTGGGGTTGCCGGCCGTAGGGTCGTGGATTCGTGACCGGAATTGTGGAGTCGTTCGTGCCGGCCCGGTTGGGTGCCGGCTTCCGGTGGCTGCTGGCGTCGGCGTGGGTGACGAACCTGGGTGACGGTGTGGCGGCCGCGGCGGGACCGTTGCTGGTGGCGTCGTTGACCCAGGACGCGTTCCTGGTGTCGTTGGCGGCGTTGCTGCGGTGGGCGCCGCCGCTGCTGTTCGGCCTGTGGGCGGGGGTGCTGTCGGATCGGCTGGACCGCCGGCGGATCGTGATGGTGGCCGACGGGGTGCGCGCGGTGGTGCTGGCCGTGCTGGTCGCGGCGTTGGCGGCCGGGGTGCTGTCGGTGGCGGGTGCGCTGGTGGGGTTGGGTCTGCTGGCCACCGCGGAGGTGTTCGCGGACAACACGGTGGCGACGCTGACGCCGACGCTGGTCGGCCGCGACGACCTGGTGGTGGCCAACGCCCGGCTGCAGACGGGTTTCATCACGCTGAACCAGTTGGTGGGTCCGCCGGTCGGGGCGGCGTTGTTCGCGGCGGGCCGGGTGTGGCCGTTCGTGGCGGAGACCGTGCTGGTGGTGGCGGGTGTGCTGCTGGTGTGGCGGATCGTGCTGCCGGCGCCGGGCCGGGTGGCGCGTTCCGGTGGGGTGGGCCGCGACATCGTGGAGGGTTTCCGCTGGACGGTGCGGCATGCGGCGGTGCGGACGCTGGCGTTGACGATCCTGGTGTTCAACGTGACGTTCGGGGCGGCGTGGTCGGTGCTGGTGTTGTACGCGGCGCGGCAGCTGGGGTTGGGCGCCGTGGGTTTCGGTCTGCTCACGACGGTGTCGGCGCTGGGCGGTCTGGTGGGCACGGGCATGTACGGGTGGCTGACCCGGCGGGTCAGTCTGGGCAATGTGATGCGGGCCGGTCTGGTGATCGAGACGTTGACCCATCTGGTGTTGGCGGTGACCCGGTCGGCGTGGGTGGCCTCGGCGGTGTTCTTCGTGTTCGGCGCGCACGCGTTCATCTGGGGTACGACGTCGGTCACGGTGCGGCAGCGGGCGGTGCCGGAGCATCTGCAGGGCCGGGTGGGCAGCGTGAACACGGTCTGCACGTTCGGTGGTCTGGTGGCGGGTTCGGTGCTGGGTGGTGTGCTGGCGGACCGGTTCGGGGTGGCGGCGCCGTTCTGGTTCGCGTTCGTGGGTTCGGCGGTGTTCGTCGTGGTGTTGTGGCGGGAGCTGACCCGCATCGCGCACGCCGACGAGGCGCTGGCCGCGGGTTAGCCGGTGTCGTCGCGGCGCTGGCGCAGGTAGGCGAGGACGGCTTCGCGGGTGGTGCGTACCCCGAACATCGCCCGCGCCTCGGCGATGCGCCGGTTCGCGGTGCGCAGGGACAGGTATTCGGCGGCGGCCGCGGCGGCGATGGTCTCCCCCGCGGCGAGCCGGTCGAGCAGGGCGCGCTGTTCGGGGACGAGTTCGGCGACGGTGCTGTCGGCGCCGGTGCCGTGCTGCAGGGGGCCGAGGCGGGCGAGGTCGTCGACCAGGGCCCGGCCGACCGGGCTGTCGGTGTCGCTGACCGCGACGATGCCGGCGCCGCGCGCGGCGGCCAGCACGGCCAGTTGCAGGGTGTCGTTGTCGGTGATGCGGCCGTGCAGCACCAGCCGGGCGGCGGTGACGTCCCAGGCGGGGTCGGGCAGCGCGAAACCCGGCCGGGCGGTCCAGCCGGCGCGGGTGAGGCGGCGCAGGACGGCGTCGGCGTCGGCGGCGGTGGCGACGATGTGCCGGGGGGCGTCTGGTTGTCGGGTCACCGGCGGTCCTCCCGCGGGGGTTGGGCGTCGGGGTGGGCGAAGGCGAGCGCCGCCGCTTCGGTCCGGGTGCGCGCGCCCAGTTTGCGCATGGCGGCGCGGATGTGGGTGTCGACGGTTTCGGCGGAGATGCCGAGTTGCCCGGCGATGCGGCGGGTGGGTTCGCCGGCCGCGACCAGCCGCAGCACGTCGGTTTCGCGGCCGGTGAGCTGGGTGCCGGAGCGGGGGCCGCGGGTGTCGCGGTGGACGTGGTGGCGGCGCAGGCCGCGGCGGGCCCGGCCGGCCAGCACGGTGAGCCCGGCGGTGTCGGCGAGTTGTTCGGCGGCCAGCAGGGCAGCCACGGCCCGGCCCGGGTCGGGTTCGTGGGCGCCGGCGGCCAGCAGGCAGCGGACCTGTTCGCGTACGGCGGTGCCGGCCCAGGTGTCGGCGGCGGCGGTGAAGCCGGTGCCGGTGGCCCACGCGGTGAGGGTGCGCCGGGCGGGGCCGGGCAGGCCGCGCGGGATGCCGGTGGGTGGGGCGGCGCCCCGGTCGTGGGCGGCCCACCGGGCGGTGATGTGGTCCAGGCCGGTGAGCAGTCCCCTGCCCTCGGCGGGTGGCTGCGCGGCGCGGTCGGGTTGCCCGTCGAGCCAGGCGGCTTCGCGGGCGACCCACGCGGCGGCGGGATGCTCGGTGTGTTCGGCGAGGCGGGCGCGGGCGGCGGCGAGCAGGCCGGTGTCGGCTTCGACGAGGGCGGTGGCGGCGGTGGCGTAGCCGCGCGCGTCGGGCGGCAGGCTCCGGTCGGTGAGGTCGGCGGCGCGGCGGTGGATGACGTCGGCCGGGTCGGCGCCCTCGGCGGTGCCCGGGTCCGCGCCGGCCGGGAACGCGAACGGGTCGGGTTCCTCGCCGAGCCCGGCCGGTGCCGGGGTGCCGCCGGGCACGGTCGGCGGGGCGGTGCCGCCGGGCACGGCCGCTGAGGCGGTGGCGCCGGGCACGGCCGGCGAGGCGGCGGCGCCGGCGAGCGCGTCGGCGAAGTCGGCGGCCGCCGCGAAGCGGGTCTGCCAGCTGTAGGCGAGCTCGGTGGCGCAGGCGGCCGCGGCGTCGCGGGCCACCGCCGCGGCGTCGGCGAGGCGGGCGTCGGCGGTGAGGTGTTCGACCAGTTGCCAGGCGCTCCACCGGGCGGTCAGCGGGTCACCGCCGGCGGCGTTGGACGCGAGGTCGTGCTCCCAGCCGGGGGTGCGGTGCGCGGCGCGGACCGCGGCAAGGGCGGCGGCGAGGCCGGGCGGCGGGTGCGGATGCCGGGCGGTGATCTTGTCGGCGGTGTCGGTGGCCAGGCCGGGGTCGGTGGCGAGGTCGGCCAGCAGCAGGATCCGGTCGCGGGCCGCGACCACGGACGCGGCGGCGGCATCGGGTACGGGCCGCGCGGCGCGCCGCGCGGCGGCGGGGTCACCGGCCTGCAGCAGGGCTTCGGCGCGCAGCACGTCCGCTTCGACGCCCAGCGGCGCGCCGGTGTCCAGGACGCGGGCGGCGGCGTGGGGGCGCCCGGCGGCCAGGGCGGCGTCGGCGGCGGCCAGCCGGACCCGGGGGTCGACGATGATGCCGGGCAGGTCGCAGGCGAACAGCAGCAGCGCGGCCCGTTCGGCGCCGGTGGCGCGGTCGGCGGCCTGCAGGGCGCGGCGGTGCGCGGCGGGCAGGTCACCGGCGGCGGCGAGGTGCTGGGCGGCTTCGGCGGGCGCGGTCAGTTCGGCCAGCCGCCGGTGCAGTTCGGTGCGGGCGGCGCCGTCGAGCAGCCCGGCGGCGGTCTCGGCGACGTACCCGGAGGTGGGTTGCAGCCCGGCCGCGGTGTCGGCGGCCAGCCCGGCGGCCAGCAGGTCCGCGGCGCCCGGGCCGAGCAGGGCGGCGGGGGCGGGCCGGCCGAGCAGGCCGAGCGCGGCCAGCGCGGTACGGGCGGGGCGGGGCAGGTCGGCCAGGGCCGCCGCGATCGCGTACGCGACCTGGTCGATGTCGGCGCCGGGGGCGCCGCGGCCGGTGCCCGCCTGGCGGGCCAGCGCGACGATGGCCAACGGGTTGCCGCCGGCGCGGGCCACGACCGCGTCGAGGGTGCCGGGGTCCAGGGTGGCGGTGCGCCGGGCCAGGTCGGCGGCGGCGGCGGGCTCCAGCGGCGGCACCGTCAGCCACGCCGCGGCGGCGGCGCGCAGGGCGGCGTCGGCGTCGGAGGTCAGCCGGTGCGGGGTACGCAGGCCCACCGCGACCCGGCAGTGCGCGGCCAGCAACGGCAGCGCGGCGAGGGTGGCCGCGTCGGCGTACTGCAGGTCGTCGAGGATCAGCAGGCCGCCGCGGACGCGGGAGCGGACCGCCTCGGCCAGCAGGGGGATGTCGTGGGCGGGCAGCCGGGCCCGCACCGCCCGTGACAGGGCCAGCGCGGGCACGGCGGTGAGCATCGCCAGCCCTCCCCCGGTGTGCACGGCACCCGGGGTGGCCTCGGCGAGGCGGCGCAGCACGGTGCTGCGTCCGGCGCCGGGTGGCCCGGCGACCACGACCAGGCCCGGGCGGCGCAGGTGGCCGGCGGCCACGGCGGCCAGGTCTTGCGGCACCGCGTCCTCCCCGATGCGTGGCCGGTGCCCGTGCCGGGGCTGGCACGAACACGGGATCCACGCTGTGCGTCCCGATCCGTAGTGTGGGTGCTGCGGCAGGCGTCCCGTCCTGCCCGGGCGGGAAGGACTTACCGGATCATGGTGGTGGACGACGGTCGCGGCCAGGACATTGTCGCTGACGGCCGGCTGCGCTGACGAGTCGTCATGACCGGTCCGCTCTGCACCAGAATGGCGGCACTGTGTGACGACATCGTCGCACGGGTCGGCCCGGACGTCGGTGGCCAGGTACAACAGATCCACGTCCGGCTCGGTGAGCCGCTGCGGGTGGCCATCGCGGGCCGCCTGAAAGCCGGAAAGTCGACACTCGTCAACGCGCTGATCGGCCGGCGGGTCGCGCCGACCGCGGCGGGCGAGTGCACCCGGGTGGTGACCCGGTTCCGGTACGGGCCCGCCGACCGCGTCGACGTGGTGACCCGCGACGGCAGCCGGCACACCCTGCCCCTGTCCGACACCGGGATGATCCCCCCACGGCTCGGCGTGAACGCCGACCGGATCGCGTACCTCGACGTGGCCCTGACCAGTGAGCGGCTGCGGGAACTGACCGTCGTCGACACGCCCGGCCTGGCGTCGGCCGACAGCCGGCTGCGCGAACGCGCCGAGTCCGTGGTGGCGGCCCCGTTCGACGACGGCATCGACGCGGGCAGCAGCGGCGAGGTCGCCGCCGCCGAGGCGGTCGTGTACGTGTTCACCCAGGCGGTCCGCGCCGACGACGTGCAGGCCCTCGACGCGTTCCGGGCGGCGACGGCGCGGCTGGCCAGCAGCCCGATCAACGCGCTGGGCGTGTTCGCGAAGGTCGACACGTTGACCGGCGGGGCCGCCGACCCGTGGCCGCTCGCGCAGCCGCTGGCCCGCCAGCAGGCGACGCTGCTGGCCCGTACCGTCGCCGACGTCGTCCCGGTGGTGGGGTTGCTGGCCGAGACCGCGCAGGCGGGCCGGCTCACCACCGCCGACTGCGCCGCCCTACGCGAACTCGCCGCCGTGCCGGCCGGGGAGCTGGCGGTGCTGCTGGCCTCGGTGGACCTGTTCCGTACCCGGCCCGGCCCGCTGGACGCGCCCCGCCGGGAACGGCTGCTGGGCCTGCTCGACCTGTACGGCATCGGGTACGCGGTGGCCCAGTTCGCGGCGCAGCCGCACCTGAGCACCGGCGAGCTGGTACGCCGCCTCGCCCAGATCTCCGGCTTCGCGCACCTGCAGAGCACTGTGGACCAGACCCTGCGCTGGCGCTCCGACGCGATCAAGGCGGGCTGGGCGCTGAGCCGGCTGGACCGCCTCGCCGGGCGCGCCGCCACCCGGGTCGAGCGCGACGCGCTGCGCGACGCCGTGGAGGTGCTGCTGCGCGACCCCGCCTACCACCGGTTGCGGCTGCTGGCCGCGGCGCAGCGCGTCGCGTCCGGGGTGGTGGCGCTGCCCCCGCCGTGGGAGCAGGAACTGATCGCCCTGGCCACCTCCGAGGACCCGCGGGTGATCCTGGGGCTGCCCGGCGCGGCCCCCGGCGAACTGGCCGACGCGGCGGTCCGCGCCGCGCACCGGTGGCGCACGTACGCGGTCGCCGGTGCGGGCCCCGCCCAGGCGCGGGTGGCGCAGGTCGCGCACCGCGGCTTCCACCTGCTCGCCCAGGCCGTGCAGGGGGCGGCCCGGTGACCGGGCGGGCGCTGGCCGCCGCGCTGGACACCGCGGTCCGCGACACCCTCGCCTTCGTGCGCGCCGCCGACCCGGACGCGGGCGCGGAGCTGGCCGAGCTGCACCGTACCCAGCTGACCCGCCCCGCCGTCGTGGTGGTCGGCGAGACGAAACGGGGCAAGAGTTCGCTGGTGAACGCGCTGCTCGGGGTGCCCGGCCTGTCGCCGGTGGACGCGGGCGTGGCGACCAGCGCCTACCTGCACATCGGGCCCGGCCCGTACGCGGCGCGGGCGTGGCCCGCCGGCGCGAGCGAACCGGTCGACGTGGACCCGGCGAACCTGACCGCGTGGGCGAGCGGTGACGGGCAGGCCCGCCGCGTCGAACTCACCCACCCCGCCCCGCTGCTGCAGTACCTGAGCCTGGTCGACACGCCGGGCGTCGGCGGCCTCGACCCCGCACACGCGACGGTCGCGCTCGACGCGGTGCAGCGGGCCACCGCGCTGCTGTTCGCCGCGGACGCGTCCGCCCCGCTGTCGCAGCCGGAACTCGCGTTCCTCGCCGAGGCCAGCGCCCGCGTCGACGCCGTCGTGTTCACCCTCACCAAGATCGACGCGTTCGCGGGGTGGCGGCGGGTCCTCGCGGACAACCGGGCGTTGCTGCGCACCCACGCCCCCCGCTTCGCCGACGCCGGCTGGTATCCGGTGTCGGCGCGGCTGGCCGAGGCGGCACTGGCCACCCCGGACGCGGCCGCCGCCCTGGTGGAGGCGTCCCGCATCGCCGAACTGCAGCACGCCCTCATCGACCTGGCCGGGCGCGGGCAGCACCTGCAGCAGGCCAACGTGCTGCGCGCCGCCCGCGGCGAACTCGCCCGCCTCGACCACGCCGCGCGGGACCGGTTGCAGGCCACCGAGGCCGACCCGGCGCAGCTGGCCGCCGTCCGCGCGCAACGCGCCGCGCTGGCCGCCCGCAAACGCACCGAGTCCCGGCAGTGGGCGCTGCTGCTGAACACCGAGACGCAGCGGGCCCGCATTGAGGTCGTCGGGTCGCTGCGCACCCAGATCGCCGACGTGCAGCAGCGGCTCGGCGAACGCGTCGACCGGCTCGGCCGCGATGGGCTGGCCGCGCTGCCGCAGACCGTCGACACCGAACTGCAGGCCGTCGCCGTACGGCTGTCGCAGGACCTGCACGACACGTTCCGGCAGGTCGGCGCGGTCGTGCTGGCGCAGGTGTTCGACGACGGGGAACTCGAACAGGTGCTGGCCCGGCTCAACGCCACCCTGCGACACACCCTGTCCGCCGGCCCGCCCCGCGAGGGCTCCGGCGACAACCTGCTCATCGCCCTGTCCGCCGGCGGGATCGCGTTCATGGCCGGGCGCGGCGCCATCCTGGGTGCCAGCGTGCTCGGCGCCGGCACCCTCGCCTCGGGCGGGCTGCTCATCCCGGTCGCCGGGATCGGGCTGGGCCTGGCCGCCGGCGGGTACGTGCTGTACCGGCGGCGGGTGCAGACCGACCGCCAGCAGGCCCGGGCGTGGCTGCGCGACGTGCTGACCGAGGCCCGCGCGGCGCTCACCGACGAGATCTCGTTCCGCTTCACCGACCTGCAGTACGCCCTCAGCGTCGCCGTCGACGAGGCGGTCGAACGGCGGCTGCGGGAACTGGACGCGCACATCGCGGACATCGACGCCGCCGCCGCGACCGACGCCGCGGGGCGGGCCCGCCGCCGCGCGGGCGCGCAGGCCGACCACGACGCGATCCGGGCCCGGCTGGCCGCGGTCGACGACGTGCTGGCCCGCGCCCGGGCCCTGACCCCCGCCCCGGCCGAGGCAGAGGAGACGACGCGCGCATGAGCGAGCGCACGCCAACCAAGGCACAGCAGGAAAGGGTGCACCGAGCGCCCGCGGACGGGAGCGCCTCATGAGTGACCACCTGTGGCCCGACTTCCCCGATGACCCCGGCCATTCCGACCCGGGTCCGCTGGGCGGCCACGACGACGACCTCGGCCTGCCGGACGTGTTCGACCCCGGCTTCGGCCACGACCACGGCTGGGACCCCGACGCGGCGCACGACGACCTGAGCCACGACGACCTGGGCCACGACGACCCCGGATACCACCACGACGCCGGCGGCCACGACCTGGGACACGACCCGGGACACGAACCTGGCGCGGGACACGCCGAAGACCCCCACCCCGACGTGCTGGGCCACGTCGGCGCCGACCCCGACGCGTGGGACGACACCGGCCACGAGGCGGTCAGCGTGTTCCCGCCCGTCCTCGACGTGGGGCCGCTACCCGAACCCGTCGACGGGTTCCCGTGGATCGACACCGGCAGCCTCGGCCTGGTCGACCCGGCCGCCGTGCACCTGCCCACCGAACAGCCCGACCCGGCGGAGCTCGCCGCGTACGCCGCCACCGACCTGCCGCCCGGCGCCGACCCGTGGGCGGCGCTGGCCGACTCCGACGACCCGGCCACCAGCGCCCTGGCGAAATGGTGGCGTCACGACACGTGAGAACCGGCGCCCCAGATGACATCATGAGCGCTCACCACCGCCCGCAGGAGCTGGAGCGCACGTCATGGCCGTCATCGACACCGCCGCGGCCCCGGCCGCCGGGCGCCGGGAACGCACCGGCTGGTACCTCTACGACTGGGCCAACTCGGCGTTCTCCACCACCGTCATCACGGTGTTCCTCGGGCCGTTCCTGACCACCGTCACCGAACAGGCGGCCGGCTGCCCGCTGGGCGCCGACGAATGCCACGGCCGGGTCCACCCCCTGGGCATCACGGTCGCCGCCGGCTCCTACTTCCCGTACCTGGTGTCGCTGTCGGTGCTGCTCACCGTCGTCGTCCTGCCGATCATGGGCGCGGTCGCCGACCGCAGCGCCCGCAAGAAGCCGCTGCTGGCCGCCGCCGCGTTCACCGGCGCCACCGCCACCGCCGGGTTCGCGTTCGTCACCGGAGAGCGCTACCTGCTCGGCGGCCTGCTGTTCCTGATCGCCAACATCGCCTTCGGCGCGTCCGTCGTGGTGTACAACTCGTTCCTGCCGCAACTGGCCGGCCCCGACGAACGCGACCGGGTGTCCAGCCGCGGCTGGGCCATCGGCTACCTCGGCGGTGGCCTGCTGCTGCTGGCCAACCTCGTCGTGGTGCAACTGTTCAGCCGCGACGGCGACCACCAGCGCACCCTCGACCTCGCCCGCTGGTGCATCGTGTCCGCCGGACTGTGGTGGGGCCTGTTCACCCTGCTGCCGCTGCGCTGGCTGCGCGAACATCCCCCCGCCGCGGCCCGCACCGCGCGCGGCAACGTCCTGCTGGACGGATTCCGCCAGCTCGGGCGCACCCTGCGCGGGCTGCGCGCGTACCCGCTGACACTGTTCTTCCTGCTGGCCTACCTCATCTACAACGACGGCATCCAGACCGTCATCGCCCTGGCCAGCCAGTACGGCACCGAGGAACTGCGGCTGCAGCAAGGCGACCTGATCATCACGATCCTGCTCGTGCAGTTCCTGGCGTTCGGCGGCGCCCTGCTGCTGGGCGCGCTGGCCGAACGCATCGGCGCCCGCAAGACCATCCTGATCAGCCTCGCGCTGTGGCTGGCGGTGATGCTGGCCGCGTACTGGCTGCCGGCCGGTGAGCCGGTGCCGTTCATGCTGCTGGGCGTCGCGATCGGGCTGGTGCTGGGCGGCAGCCAGGCGCTGAGCCGGTCACTGTTCAGCCAGCTCATCCCGGCGGGACGCGAAGGCGAGTACTACGGCTTCTACGAGATCAGTGACAAGGGCACCAGCTGGCTCGGCCCGCTGGCGTTCGGGGTGGTGTATCAGCTCACCAACAGCTACCGCATTGGCATCGTGTCGCTGATCGTCTTCTTCGTCGTCGGTGGGATCCTGCTGGCGATGGTGCCGATGCGCCGCGCCATCCAGGCCGCGGGCAACGTCGCGCCCCGGCTGATCTGAACACACCCGAGGGACGCGCCCATGGACATCGCCATCGACACGGCGTCACCGGTGCCACCGTACGAGCAGGTACGGACCCGCATCGCCGCGCTGGCCGCCGCCGGTGACCTGCCCGCCGGGACGCGCCTGCCCCCGGTACGGCAACTCGCCGCCGACCTGGGGCTGGCCACCAACACGGTGGCCCGCGCGTACCGGGAGCTGGAACAGGCCGGACTCGTGCAGACCCGGGGCCGGCTCGGCACCCTGGTCACGGCCCGCGCCGCCGGCGTACCCGAACAGGCGCACCGGCTCGCGCAACGCTACGCGGCGGACACCGCCGCGCTGGGGGTGGCGCCGCAGACCGCCCTGGACCTGGCCCGCGCCGCCCTGAACCTGCCGGCCTGAACCGCCACCGGGGCGCACATCCCGGACACCTGCACCCCCGCCGACCGGCGGACGGCGCGCCTCTTTACGCCAGCGGGGTCTAGGTTGAAGGTCATGGCGACGATAGTGCTGCGTGTCCGGCTCACCGGCGGTGAACGTATGGACATCACGTTCGAGGACGCCGACGCCGTCGACGACGACGATCTTGTTGAGCGTGCTGTCTCGACGCTGGCCCGGGATTCCGGAGTGCTTCGCTGCCGGCACGGTGATCGACTCGTGGTGCTGTTCGGCAGGGGGGTCGCCGCCATGGAGGTGGCGCCGCGCGGAGCGGTCCTGTAGCGCCCTGCGGATACTCCCCGGTGCAGGTCGCCGGCTCTGACCTGCGCGAACAGCCGGTGGTAACCGCTCGCTCCGCCCTGGGCGCTGCCTCCTCGGCGGCGCAGGCCCGCAGCGGCCCCCTTCCGGCCGGCGGAAAGTGGTACCCCGGGAAACCGTTTCGCAGCACCGAACAGGCGTACGGTGGGGTTATTCCGGAACCGACGACATCCCACCTTTGAGGTGACCGCCACACCGGCTCAATCACCAGGGGGACGCCGTGTTCAGTGATCTTCGCCGCGTGCGGACCGCTCCGACGGACACCGCCGCGGCCGCGCCGACCGGGAGGGCGAGCGCCAACCGGCTGCCTGCGACCCGTACGGGTGCCGCCTGTACCGCCACCCACGCCTGCGACGGCCGCCGCCCGTGGCATTTGTCGGGCACTCCTTGACCACCGCTCCCCCAACCCTGACCCGTCGCCGGAGTCGACTGCAGACACCGGCGACGGGCGGGAAGGACTCGCCATGCCCACGACCCCGTACGCCCGTAACCGCATGACGATCGTCTCGCTGTCAGCGCCATCGAATCCCCGACTGCGGATGGAACCCACCGGCTCGCCCCGTACCCTGCTGGACGGCGGCTGGTGGCCGCGCTCGACCGACCCCGTCGCCGAGCTGCCCGGTCTCGTCCTGGCCATCGACACCGTCCGGGGACCGATCACCCGACTGGTGCTGAGCGCGGCCGGCTGGGACACCCACCCCAGACGCCTCGGCGTAGCCGGACGAGTACTGCGCCTGGGCTACTTCGCCAGCCAACCCGCCAACCTGCTCACCGCGCTCTGCGCCAACGGCGACCGCGTCGACCTGCTGATCGTCCCCTCACACACCGCCGACGGCGCCGCGGACGCCGCGATGATCCTCGCCGCCACCACCGACAACCTCGTGCACGCCCAGCACATCCCGCGGACCGTCAGCACCCCGAACCCCCAGACAGCCGAGCACACCCGGGACGACGAGGGCGAGCTCGCGCCGCCCCGGCGGCAGGCCATCCGATGACCCCGGACACGCTGCGCCCGGCGCGTCCGGTGAGCTCAAGGATCTTGACCGAAGCCCTGTACCGTGCCGCCGTCGCCGCCGGACACGCGCCCTCGGCCCACAACACGCAACCGTGGCGATGGCGCCTGACCAGTGACGGCATGGACCTGTTCCTGGACCCCGCGCGCATGATCGGCGTAAACGACCCCACCGGGCACCTCGCGATGATCAGCTGCGGCGCCGCCCTGCACCACGCCCGCCTCACCCTGGCCGCCCGCGGCTGGCGGGTCACCGTCCACCGCCAACCTGAATCCGCACCCCCGGAACACGTGGCGCACCTGCACATCGACGAGTCCGCCCCGGTAAGCCCCGGCACCGCCCGGCTGGCACGGACCATCCGGCAGCGGCACACCGACCTGCGCCCGGTCACCGGCGACCCGATCGAGCCATCGGACCTGCGGACCATCAGCCAGGCATTTACCTCGCATGACATCAGCCTGCACACTATGCGCCCGGACGAGATTCTCGGGCTCGCGGTGGCGGCCGCCCACGCAGAGCACGTCGAACCCGCCGAGGCGCAATGGCACGAACAACTCGCACTGTGGACCGGCGATGGCCGGATCGCGGGCGCCGCCGACCAGATGCGCCTGCCCACCCGGCACGGAGAACACGACCGGGCGGCCACCTTCGCCGTACTGCACGGCCGCGGCGATCACGACATCGACTGGCTGCGCGCCGGCGAGGCGCTCTCCGCGGGCTGGCTGGTCGCCACCCAGCTCAGCGTGTCGGTACTGCCGTTCAGCGCACCGATCGAGCAGACCCGAGCCCGCGAGACCCTACGCCACGCCATGCCGGACCTCAACCACCCATACCTGATGATCCGCCTGGGCCGCCACACGGTCCACGGCCACCGCACCCCACCCCACGGCTGACCGCCGCCGAGATCATCGGGTCACTTCGCCTCGATCGCGCCCGTCGCCAACAGCACCATCAGCAGCGCCCCCAGCACCAGCCGGTACGCGATGAAAATGCTGTACGAATGCTTCGAGATGAACTTCAGCAGCCACGCCACCGCCGCGTAACCCACCACGAAACTCGTGAGAGTCGCGACGATCGTGGGCCCCCAGCCCACCCCGGCGGAGATGTTCCCCGCCTCCTTCACCGTCTGCAGCACCGTCGCCCCCAGCAACGCCGGAATCGACAGGAAGAACGACAACTTCGTCACCGTCACCCGGTCGAAGTCGCGCAGCAGACCCGCGCACATCGTCGCCCCCGACCGCGACACCCCCGGAACCAGCGCCAGACACTGCGTCACCCCGATGATCAGCGTGTCCTTCCAGGTCACGTCGTCCTCGTGGCGCACCTGCGTCGCCGCGCGATCCGCGAACGCCATCACCGCGCTGAACAGGATCAGTGACGCCGCCACGAACCACAGGCTGCGCAACGTCGTCTCGATCGTGTCCTTGAACGCGAAACCCACCAGGATGATCGGGATCGACCCCAGGATCACCGCCCACCCGAACCGGTAGTCCGCGTCGTCACGCCGATCCTTACTGAACACACCCCGAAACCACGCCGGCACGATCCGTGCGATGTCACGCCGCAGGAAGATCGTCGTCGCCAGCACCGCACCCGACTGGATGATCGCCGTGAACGCCACGATGTCCGGATCGTCCAGCTGGTAACCCAGCAACTTCTCCACGATCGTCAGGTGGCCCGTACTCGAGATGGGCAGGAACTCGGTGATGCCCTCGATCGCACCGAGCAGCACCGCTTCGAAGATGTTCAACCCAACCCCGTCCCCTGAACCGACCGGCAACCGGTCGAGAATAGGGGGTCGGTCAAAGCCCGGCGCGGCGGACCCGCGCGGCCGCCAACGTGTACGCCGGGTCCCGGTCCAGGTTGTGGCGGTCCCGGTCATACCGACGGGTGGTCCGCGGATCCGCGTGTCCCAGCGCGTCCTGCACATCCTCCAACGGCACCCCCTCCGCGCGCGCCGAGGTCGCGAACGCGTGCCGCAGCGAATGCGGCGACAACCGCTCCCACCCGTCCACACCCGCCGCCCGGGCCAGCCGCCGCACCAGCCGGAACACCGCATGCCGATCCACCCGCGCACCCGAGGCCGTCACGAACAGCGGCCCCTGCGCACCCGCCGGCCGCACGGCCAGATACGCGTCCAGCGCCGCCGCCGCACCCGGCGTCAACACCCGCCGCCGCGGCCGCCCACCCTTGCCGACGAACCGCACGGTGCGATGCCCCCGCTCGGCACCCACATCCCCCACGTCCAGGCCGACCAGCTCACCCACCCGCAGCCCCAGCTCCGCCAGCACCGTCACCATCGCCCGGTGCCGCACCGCCGCCGCGCCCTGCTCCGCCTCAGCCGCCGCCAGCACCGCGTCCACCTGCTCGGCCGACAACCCCACCGTCGCCGAATGGTCCCGCGACACGTACGGGCGATCCGCTCCCCCGACCGGGTTCGCCTGCACCGCCCCCACCTTCACCAGAAAGTCGTACCAGCTCGACACGCCGGACAACTTGCGGGCCACCGTGGCCGCCGACAACCGCCGCCCCGAACGCGGATCCACCCGCGACTCCACCTCCCGGGCGTACGCGTTCACCTCCAGAAAGGACGCCCGCAGCGGATCCAACTCCCGGGCCGCACACCACCCCAGCCACCCCGCCACATCCCGCCGGTACGCCGCCCGCGTGTGCTCCGACAACCGCCGGTTCGCCAGCCACGCCTCCGTGACCTGCTCCGCGCCGCCCCCCCGCGCGAGCCCACCCGCCTGCCGCGGTACCAGAGACATGCGCCCATGCTGCCAAAGCACCCGCCACCCGCCACCGCGGGACACGCCGGGCGCCCGCACCCGGAAACGACGGCGGCCGCCGCGCCCCCACCCCGGGACGCGACGGCCGCTACCGCCGAACTAACCGCCTCAGGCGGCCACCGCCACCTTCATGCCCTGCGCGTCGGTCACCGCCAGACGCGTCGCCATCGTGCTGCGCCCCGCGATCTGCGCCGCGTACGCCGCCCGGCGCCGCGCCACGCAACCGTCCTTGGCCGCCGCCACCTCCTGCTGCTCCATGTGCGTGGTCAGCCCGTCGCGCAGCAGCGCCAGCGCCTCGGTCCGCAGCTGCGAGACCCGCGACTCCGTCACGCCCAGCTCCGCGGCGACCTCCGACAGCGGCCGCTCCTGCAGGAACGACGACTCCACCACGAAACGCAGCCGCTCCGGCAGCACCGACACCGCGTCGTGCAGGTAACCCAGCCGCTCACGGTGCAGCAGCATCTCCTCCGGGGTCATCGCCGCGTCGGTCACCATGTCCTCGGCCGTACCCGCCGCGAACCCCTGCAGCGACAGCACCGCCGCCCGCTGCACGTCGTCCTCGATGTGCGCCAGCTCGTTCACGCCCACGCCCAGCAGCTCGGCCAGCTCCGTCGCGCTCGGCATACGGCCCAGCTGCGTCGTCAGCTCCTGCCGCGCCACGTCCGCGCGGCGCGCCCGCGCCCGCACCGACCGGCTCGCCCAGTCCATGCTCCGCAGCTCGTCCAGCAGCGCCCCCCGGACCCGCACCGCCGCGAACCGGCCGAACGGGATGCCGCGGCTCGCGTCGAAGGCCTGCGCGGCGGTGACCAGTGCCGCGTACCCGGCCGACGCCAGGTCGTCACGGTGTACGTGGGCCGGAACCTTGAAGAGCATCTCGCGGACCATGTGGCCGACCAGCGGCATGTTCTCGCGGATCAGGAGCTCCTGCTCGCGGGTGACGGTCTTCGTCGTGGAAGCTGCGGTCATCATGTTTCCCCTCAGGTCCGTCGCCGTGACGGCTCAGCGGCTGACAGGGGAGACTTTTCGGGACGCTGGGTGCAGCATCCGGTCGCTGTCGGTTGCGGCCCGGTTGCACAGGTCAAGCACAGCTCAAGCAAGCTCAAGCGCGGCTCAAGCGAGCCGATCGCGAGCCCTCCGCGCGGCCATCCCGCGCCGCACATCACCACGGTCGGCCCGCGCGCGCCGCCCATGAGGGTTCGGGACCGGACAACGTCCTCCCGACCATGTGGCGCGCGCCACATCCGGCGGAAACCAGCGCCCCCACGGCCCGTTCGCGCTATGCCACTGCCCCGTGCGAAACCAAGCCAGGAGGGGTGGTCGGCGCTTCCTTTTAAGGGTTTTGGTGTGCGCCGGGCGCTGTGGGCGGGCGTACACCCTGTAGAGCATCCTAGGAAATTCCCGAGGAGTGGACACCGGCCGGTGAACCTTCAGGGGCCGCCCGGCCCGGGTCGATCGACCGGTAACTCGCCGGACCCGGCGGGACGCGCCGACGCGAAAGGGCTCAGCTCCATGTCGTCCCCATCCCGCCACCGGGCACTGCGGCAAGCCACCATCAACAAGGCCGCCATCGGCACCCTGGCCGGGTTCACCGGCCTGCTGGTCCTCGCCGTCACGCTGGTCACCTCGGCCGTCGGCGCCGAGAAGCGGGCATTCGAGCGGCAGGCCCGGTTCAAGGCGCTCGGCCTGCAACTGCAGGCCGCCTCCGACTACCTCACCAACGAGGCCCGCCTGTACGCGGCCACCGGCGACCGCACCCACCTGAACAAGTACTGGACCGAGATCACGGTCACCAAGACCCGCGACAACGTCCTGGCGCAGCTCAAGGAGCTCGGCGCCACCAGCCAGGAGTTCGCCCTCATCGACCAGGCCAAGGCCAACTCCGACGCGCTGGTCAAGACCGAGTCCCGCTCCCAGCGGCTGGTCCTGGAGGCCGCCGGGACGGCCACGGCCGACATGCCGCCCGCGATCGCCGAGACCACCCTCAGCCCCGCCGACGCGGCCCTGAGCCCGGCCGCCCAGCGCGACACCGCCCGTACGATCATGTTCGACGCCACCTACGCCGCCAACAAGGCGGTCATCACCGGGCCGATCGAGCAGTTCCAGAAGATCCTCAACGAGCGGTCGGCGCGGGCCGTCGACGGGGCCACCACCAAGACCGGCCTGTCGGTCGGGCTGCTGATCGCCCTCGCCGTGCTGCTGCCCCTGGCCATGGGGGCCGTGCTGTACCTGCTGCAGTCCAAGGTCGGCCGCGTCATCGTCGCCTACACCGACGCGCTGCGCGCCCGCGACGCCGACGACCTGACCTTCCGGCTCACCCCGGCGGGGACCAGGGAACTGTCGGCCCTGGCCGAGACGCTCAACGACGAACTGGCCAGCAAGCTGGTACTCGTACAGGCGGTCGCCGACAGCGTCGACGCGCTGGCCTCCGCCTCCCAGGAGCTGTCGGCCACCGGCGAGCTGGTGGCCGACAACGCCGAGCAGGCCAGCGCCCAGGTCGGGGTGGTCAACCACGCCGCCGACGACGTGGCCGGTCACGTGCAGAGCGTCGCCGCCGCCTCGGAGCAGATGGGCATGTCCATCCGGGAGATCGCCGAGAACGCCAACGAGGCCGCCCAGGTCGGCACCAACGCGGTGCAACTGGCCGAGTCCACCAACCACAGCATCAGCCGGCTCGGCGAGTCGTCGCAGGAGATCGGCAACGTCATCAAGGTGATCACCTCGATCGCCGAACAGACCAACCTGCTGGCGCTGAACGCCACCATCGAGGCCGCCCGCGCCGGTGACGCCGGCAAGGGCTTCGCCGTGGTCGCCGGCGAGGTCAAGGACCTCGCCCAGGAGACCGCCAAGGCCACCGAGGACATCTCCGTGCGCATCACCGCCATCCAGAACGACACCCAGGGCGCGGTCTCGGCCATCGCGGAGATCACCCAGGTCATCGACAAGATCAACGAGTACCAGACGATCATCGCCAGCGCGGTCGAGGAGCAGACCGCCACCACCAGCGAGATCAACCGCAGCGTGTCCGACGCGGCGACCGGATCGGGCGAGATCGCCGCCAACCTCGCCGGGGTGTCGCAGGCCGCCCAGGGCGTCGCCGACGGCATCGCCGAGGCCAAACGCGCCACCGCGGACCTGGCCCGGATGGGCTCCGACCTGCAGGCAATGATCAAGCACTACCGGTACTGACCCCGCGCCCAGGGGTGCGCCGCGCGCGGCGCACCCCTGCCGGGAGAATGGGCGCGTGCCCCAGCCGACGAACCGGCCCACCGCCGACCCGGCGCGCACCCGCGACTCGCTCACCGCGCTGCGCCCCGACCTGCTCACCGCCTACGACGCGGCGCTGCCCGCCGCCCGCGCCGCCGTCCTGGCCCGGCTCGTCGGCGCCCTGCACCGCGAAACCCTGCCCGGCGTACGGCCCGCGCCCACCGGCGGCGGGGACCTGCGGTGGCACCTCGACGACGGTCGCGAGGTACGCGCCGCCGCCGCGCACGCGGCCCCGTTCGCCGAGGCGCCGGCCGGGCTCACCGTCCACGTCGGCCCCGAAGCCCACACCGACCCCGGTGACCTGCTGCGCACCCTGGACCTGCCCGGCGGCGACCGGCTCGCCGCCGAACTCGACGACAGCGTCGCCAACCTCGCCCTGGCCCGCGCCGACCAGCCCGCCCCGCACGGCGGCACCCCGGCGCTCAAGGCCGCCGCCGGCGACCCCGACGGGCTCGGCCGCCTCGAACAGTCCGTCACCGACGGGCACCCCCTGCACCCGTGCTGCCGCACCCGGGCCGGGCTGAGCACCGCCGAGGTCCTCGCGTACGCGCCGGAACACCGGCCGGTGGTGCGGCTGCGCCGCCTGCGGGTACCGCCCGACCGGTGGCACGGCAACGCCCCACCGATCCTGTACGCCCACCCGTGGCAGGCGCGGCGGCTGCTGACCGAACACCCGTGGCTGGCCGACGACGGCGACACCGCCCCCACCCGACCACTGATGTCGCTGCGCACCCTCGCCCCGATCGGCGGCGGCGACCACGTCAAGACCGCCGTCGACGTACAGATGACCTCCGCGGTCCGCACCGTCTCCCCCGCCGCCGTGCGCAACGGCCCGCCGCTGTCCACGCTGCTGGCGCAGCTCACCCGGGACCTGCCGCTGACCGTGCTGGCCGAAACCGCCGCCGGTGCCGCACTCGTCGACGGCGCACCGGACCGGCGCCTGAGCTACCTGCGCCGCCGCGCCCCGCACGTCGCGCCCGGCGAGACGGTCCTGCCGCTGGCCGCGCTGTCCGCGGCCTCACCCGCCGACGGCCGGCCACTGTTCACCGAGGCGGTCCGCGACCACGGCGCCGGCCCGTACGCGTGGCTGGCCGACCTGGCCGGCGTGCTCGTGGCGCCCCTGCTGACGGTGCTGCACCGCGGCGTCGCGCTGGAGGCGCACGGGCAGAACACCCTCGTCGTGCTGCACGCCGGGCGCCCGGCGCGGATCGTCTACCGCGACCTGGGCGGGATCCGGGTCAGCCCGCGCCGGGTCCGGGCCGCCGGGCACGACTGCCCGCCCCTGCACGGCGACCTGGGCACCGACGACGACGGCGTGCTGCGCACCAAGCTGGCCGCCGCGCTCGGCACGGCCCTCGGGGAACTGGTCGCGGGCCTGGCCCGCCACCACGGCGCCGAACCCGCCCGGCTGTGGGCGGTGCTGGGCGCCGCGTTCCGCGCCGCCGGCACCCCCGACGCCGCCCGGCTGCTGCAGGACCCGCTGCCGGTCAAGGCCACCACCGCGATGCGGCTGGCCACCGACCCGCTGACCGACCTGTGGGCCCACCTGCCGAACCCGCTGGCGGCCAGCGCATGACCCGCAGTCTGGCCGGGGCGCCGCTGGCGGCCGCGGCCGCGCACGCCGAGGCGGCCCTGGCCGTGCACGCCCCCGACCTGGTCGACGCGTTCCTCGCGGCGCTGCCCGGGGCCGCCGACACGGTCGGGCGGCGGCTGCGCGGCGCCCTCGTCCGCGAAGGGCTCGCCGCCGACGCGGGCGGCGGGCGCCACCACGCGTTCGGCCGCGTCGAGTACGACCGGGCGGGCGCCGCCGACCCGGCCGAACTGCTCCCCGCCGGGCTGCCCGGCAACGCCACCGGTTTCGCCGCCGAACTGCGCAACGCCGTCGTCAACCTCGCCATCGCGCAGGCCCGCGCCGCAACACACCCGGTGACCGGCGACGACCCGGACGCCGACGCGCTGCGCCTGGAACGGCTCGCCGTGGCGGGACACAACCTGCACCCGTGCGGCCGGACCCGGCTGGGCTGGGACACCACCGACGTGCTCGCCCACGACCTGGAGGCCGGGCACACCACGATCGGGTTCGTGGCCGTACGCGCCGACGCGCACTCCGGCGACGACCTCGGCGCCGCGCTCGCGGCCGCCTACCCCGAACTGCCGGCCGCGCCGCCGGGCTACCGGCTGCAGCCGGTGCACCCGTGGCAACGCGACACCGTGCTGCCCGAACGCCACGGCGACCTGCTGCGGGCGGGGACCGTACGCATCCTCGACGCGCGGCTGCCCGCGGCGCCCACCGCGGCGCTGCGCACCCTGCTGCTGCCGCCCGCCGCCGACGGGCGCCGCCACTACGCCAAGGTGTCGCTGGACATCCAGGTCACCTCGACACGGCGCAGCATCAGCGTCGCCAGCACCCGCAACGGGCCGGCCGTCGCCCGGCTGCTGGCCGCGATGCTGGCCGACGACCCGGACGGCCACCGGCTGCTGCTGATGGCCGAGACCGCGGGCGCGGCCGTACCGGCCGGCACCGGCCGCGACATGTCGGCGATCCTGCGCGACGGGCTCACCGGCCGGCTGCACCCGGGGGAACGGGCCGTGCCCGGCAGCGCCCTGCCCGAGCTGGCCGCCGGGCTGGTCACCGCGTCGGGGCTGGGGCCGCGCGGGTGGCTGTCGGCGTACGCGCGGCTGCTGCTGCCGCCGCTGCTGCGCCTGACCGCCCGCGGCGCCGCCCTGGAGGCGCACCTGCAGAACTGCCTGCCCACCTTCGTGGACGGTCGCCCGCACCGGCTGGCCGTACGGGACTTCGCCGGGTTGCGGCTGCACCCCGGGCGGCTCGCGGCGGCCGGGCACACCGTCGCCCTGTGGCCGGGCTCGGTGGTGGCCACCGGCGACGCCGACGTGCTGCGCGCCAAACTCGGCTACACCGCGCTGCAGGCCCACCTCGGCGAGCTGATCATCCGGCTGGGCGCGGCGCACGGCCTGGACGAGGCCGCCGCCTGGCGGGAGGTCCGCGCCGCCGTCGACGACACCTACGCCGGGCTCGACGACACCTACGCCGGTCTGGGCGGGGCGGCCCGCGCCGACCACGCCGCGTTCACCGCCCCCACGATGGCCCACAAGGCCCTGGTCCGGATGCGGCTGCACGGCGACGGCGACGCGTACGTGCCCGTACCGAATCCGCTGCATGCGCGCGCCTGAGCGGGTCGCCGCCGCGCTGCGGGCCCTGCCCCGGCCGGTGTGCGCGTACGTCTACGACACGGCGGCGGCGCGCGGGCGGGCCGCCGAGGTCCGCGCCGCCCTGCCCCCGACCGCGACCCTGCTGTACGCGGTGAAGGCCAACGGCCATCCCGCGCTCGTGCAGGCCCTGGCCACGGCCTGCGACGGCCTGGAGGTGGCCAGCGGCGGCGAACTCGCCCTGGCGGTGGCCGCGGGCGCCCGCCGGATCGTGTTCGGTGGCCCGGCCAAGACCGACGCCGAACTCGCCGCCGCCCTCGCGGCGGGCGCGCTGGTCAACGTCGAGAGCGGGCACGAACTGCGCCGCCTCGACGCGGCGGCGCGGGCCGCGGGCCGGGTCGCCGACATCACGGTACGGGTCAACCGGGCGGGCGCCGCGCTGCCGGGCAGCCACGCCATGACCGGCACGGCCACCCCGTTCGGCGTCGACGAACGCGACCTGCCGGACGTGCTCGCGCTGGCCGCCGCCCTGCCCGCGATCCGGGTCCACGGCTTCGGCCTGCACGCGGTCTCCAACAACCTGGACGCGGCCGCGCACGCCACCTTCGTCGCCGAGGCGCTGGACTGGTCCCGCGCCCGCGCCGCCGCGCACCGCGTCGACCTGCGCGTCGTCAACGTCGGCGGGGGGCTCGGAGTCGACTACACCGGTGCGGCCGTGATGGACCTCGCCGTTCTGCGCGCCGGGCTCGCCGGGCTCGACCTCACCGGCCTGGACCTGATCGTCGAACCGGGCCGGATCCTGGCCGCCGACGCGGGCTGGTACGCCGCCGAGGTGCTCGACCTCAAACACACCCACGGCCGGTGGTTCGCGGTGCTGCGCGGCGGCACCCACCACTTCCGGCTGCCCGCCGCGTGGGGCTACAGCCACCCGTTCACGGTGCTGCCCGTCGACGACTGGCCGTACGACTGGGCCCGCCCGCAGGTCAGCGGGGTCGCCGTGGACGCGGTCGGTGAACTGTGCACCCCCCGCGACGTGCTGGCCCGCGCCCACCCGGTGTCCCGGCTGCGGGTCGGCGACGTGCTGGTGTTCGCCCGCACCGGCGCGTACGGCTGGGACATCTCCCACCACGACTTCCTGCGCCACCCGCACCCGCGGATCGTCGTGCTCTGACCAGGGCGAGGGCCCGGGGTGGGGCTCAGGCGGGGGCCCCTGGCGGCCGATGGTGTCGCCGACCCCATTTGGTCGACGGGAAAGGGGAACCCGCCGTGATTCGCCGTTTTGTGCCGCTCTGCGCCGTTGTTCCGTTCGCGCTGGGCGGATGCGCTCAAGGCACGCCCAACGACGCCGGGCCGTCCCCGGCGGCCATGCCCACCGGGCAGAGCTGGATCGTCGTGGCGACCGGGGCCACACCAGCGGCGTCCCGGACCCCGACGGCGTCACCGACACCCACCGCGTCCCGCTCCCCCGCCCGGGCGACCTCCAGCTCCGCGTCCCCGACGGCCGCCGTGCAACCCGCGGCCTCACCCTGCGTCGGGGCACACCGGCCGGGCGTGATCTCCCTAGCCAACGTCCGGCCGGGCACCGCCACCGCGGTCGTCAGCTGGCACCACCCCGGCGACGACTCCGTCGTCGACTACCGGGTCACGGCGATCTCCCAGGACCTGCTGGACGGGCCCCAGCCGCAGGTGCCGTGGAGCATGGTCACGCCCGGGCGCGGCTGCCACACCGCCACCGCCACCGTCACCGGGCTGCGGCCGCGCACCCGGTACATCTTCCACGTCAACGCGGACCGGGTGCTGCACACCCAGGAGGGCACCCAGAGCCTCACCGTCGCCCGCTCCCACGTCGTCAGCACCACCTAGCGGCGGGCCGGAAACGTACGCCGCAGTTCACGCAGGGCCTGGCGGCGGGTGTCACCGGTCAGCGTGTCCAGATACAGCCGCCCGTCGAGGTGGTCGGTCTCGTGCTGCAGTGCCCGCGCCAGCAGGCCCGTACCGTGGATCGTCACCGGCTCGCCGTGCCGGTCGACGCCGCGCGCGGTCACCGTGGCCGCCCGGCGGGTCGCGAAGCCCAGCCCGGGCAGCGACAGGCAGCCCTCCTCCTCCTCGCTGACCCCGGACAGCTCCGACAGCACCGGGTTCACCAGGTGCCCCACCCGGCCCGCGACGTGGAACGAGAACACCCGCAGGCTCACCCCGATCTGCGGCGCGGCCACCCCGGCCCGGCCCGGCTCGCGCACCGTGTCCTCCAGGTCGGTGACCAGGGCGTCCAGCTCCCGGTCGAACACCGTCACCGGTGGCGCGGCCACCCGCAGCACCGGGTCGCCGTAGCGGCGGATGGGACGTACCGTCATGCGTCGCTCCTCGATGTTCCGGCCAGAGCCGCGCGGATCGGGGCGGCCTTCGCGGCGGCCTCGTCCACCTCGGCCACCGGGTCACTGCCCCAGGTGATGCCGCCCCCGGCCCAGGCGTGCACCCGCGCGCCGTCGACCGCCACCGTACGGATGCTCAGCCCCAGGTCCACGTGGCCGGGGCCGACCCAGCCGAGCGCGCCCATGCTCACGCCCCGCCCCACGGGCTCCCACCGGGCGATCTGCGCCAGCGCGGCCAGCTTCGGCGCCCCGGTCACCGAACCGCCCGGGCACACCGCCCGCAACAGCTGCGCCAGGCCGAGCTCACCGGTCAGCGGCGCCGACACCACGGACTCCGCCTGCCACAGCCCGCACCAGCGGCGCACCGCGAACAACTCGTCCACCCGCACCGGGCCGACGCCGGGCAGCCGGGCCAGGTCGTTGCGTTCCAGGTCGACGATCATCACGTGTTCGGCGCGTTCCTTCGCCGACGCCAGCAGCTCGCGCCGCCCCGCCGGGGTCGCCGGCCGGGTGCCCTTGATCGGGCGGGTGGTGACCCGGCCGTCGCGCACCTGCACCAGCGTCTCCGGCGACGCGCACGCGATCGCCCAGCCGTCACCCGCCAGCACCCCGCCGTAGCGGGCGCCCGGCAGCGCGGCCACCCGGGCCAGGGCCGCCGCCGGATCCCCCGTGTACGGGGCGCTGGCGTGCCCGACGACGTTCACCTGGTACACGTCGCCGCGGGCGATCGCCTCGCGTACGCCGGTCACGGCCGCGGCGTGGTCCGCCCGCGACCAGCTCTGCGCCCAGGCGCCCAGGGCGAACCCCGGGTCGGCGGGCGGCGGCGGGTCGGCGGCGCCGTGCGTGTACAGCACCGCGACCACGTCGGGAATGCCGGGAACCGGGGTGGGTGCCCCGGTCGGTCCCCCGGCCATCGCCGCGCCCGCGGCGGCGGACACGTACACGG
Source organism: Krasilnikovia cinnamomea (assembly GCF_004217545.1). Classification (NCBI taxonomy): domain Bacteria; kingdom Bacillati; phylum Actinomycetota; class Actinomycetes; order Micromonosporales; family Micromonosporaceae; genus Krasilnikovia; species Krasilnikovia cinnamomea. The sequence continues at coordinate 6,976,824 of NZ_SHKY01000001.1, read as the reverse complement.
CCGCGCCGCATGGGGTGCCCGTTGCGTCCGGATGCGCACTCCGCGCGGGCGCGTGAACGTCTCGCACGGGCAGTCCGTTATCCACCAGGAAGCCGGTAAGAAGCTCGGCAGGGTCACCACCGTCACCGAGAAACCACGCGAAAGAATGTGACGGACGGTGACAGCCCCGGCAACGCGCCGGAGCGCCCGGCGGCGACCAGACCGGAGGTGTCGGAAAGTGGTCGGGAAACTCACTTTCGCGGACCATGGGTACCGAGGACTCTGTCAATGAGACGCCGTCACTTCCTCGATCCGCCCTCGTTCGGATTGAGGTAATCTTCCTCACCGTCCTTGTGAATCATCACACAGCAGCGACCGGAGAACACTCGATGTGCCAGCACCAACCCCCCTGCCCGTCCGCTGACGCCGTCGATCGCGACGCCGCCCGGATCGTCGCCACCTTCTGCGAGCAAGGCTGGAGCCTGCTCTGCAACGGCGTGATCCTGTTCGAGGACACCGGCGAGATCCTGCCCGACGGCACCATGATCGAACCGCACCGGGGACCCGCCCGGCACGCCCTCGCCGCCTGACCGCGGCGACCCCCCGGCGCGCACCCGCGCCGTCACATTAAGTAATCGCCGAAACGGTTTCGGCGACCAACCCCGGGACGTGGCTACCACGCACCCCCGCGCCGACCACACGGCCACCGACCCCCCGCGAGCGCACCACCGACCCGCGCGGGGCCGGCGAGCCGACGGCCCGCCGCCCCCGGTCGGCCCTCAGTCCTCGAACGCCTCCGGCGGCGGACACGCGCACACCAGATTCCGGTCCCCGTACGCGCCGTCGATGCGCCGCACCGGCGACCAGTACTTCGCGGTGCGGTCCACCCCGTCCGGGTACGCCGCCACCGACCGCGGATACGCGTGCGACCACTCGTCCGCCGCCACCGACGACGCCGTGTGCGGCGCGTTCACCAGCGGATTGTCGTCGCGCGGCCACCGGCCCGCCGCCACCGCGTCGATCTCGGACCGGATCGCGATCATCGCCGCGCAGAACCGGTCCAGCTCCGCCAGATCCTCGCTCTCCGTCGGCTCCACCATCAACGTCCCCGCCACCGGGAACGACATCGTCGGCGCGTGGAACCCGTAGTCGATCAACCGCTTCGCCACATCGTCGACGCTGATGCCGGTCGCCTTCGTCAACGGCCGAAGATCCAGGATGCACTCGTGCGCCACCAGGCCGTCGTTGCCCGCGTACAGCACCGGGTAGTGCTCCCGCAGCCGCGCCGCCACATAGTTCGCCGACAACACCGCCACCGACGTCGCCGCGGCCAGCCCCTCCGGGCCCATCATCCGCAGATACGCCCACGAGATCGGCAGGATCCCCGCCGAACCGTGCGCCGCCGCCGACACCGCGTGCTCCCCCGACGCCGACAACGGATCCCCCGGCAGGAACTCCGCCAGATGCGCGCGCACCGCCACCGGACCCACCCCGGGACCGCCACCACCGTGCGGAATGCAGAACGTCTTGTGCAGATTCAGATGCGACACGTCCGCCCCGAACCGGCCCGGCTTGGCGAACCCGACGAGCGCGTTCAGGTTCGCCCCGTCCACATACACCTGACCACCCGCGTCGTGCACCTTCGCGCACAGATCCGCGATGCCGGTCTCGTACACCCCGTGCGTCGACGGGTACGTCACCATGATCGCCGCCAGGTCGTCGCGGTGCGCCTCGATCTTGCGGTCCAGGTCCGCGGCGTCCACATTGCCGTCCGCGTCACACGCCACCACCGCGACCCGCATGCCCGCCATCACCGCGCTCGCCGCGTTCGTGCCGTGCGCACTCGACGGGATCAGGCACACGTCCCGGTGCGCCTGCCCCCGCGCCCGGTGGTAGCCGCGGATCGCCAGCAACCCCGCCAACTCACCCTGCGAACCCGCGTTCGGCTGCACGCTCACCGCGTCGTAACCGGTCAGCTCCGCCAGCCAGGCCTCCAACTGCGCGACCAGCGCCTCATACCCCGCGGTCTGCGACGCGGGCGCGAACGGGTGAATGTCCGCGAACTCCGGCCACGTCACCGGCTCCATCTCGGTCGTCGCGTTCAGCTTCATCGTGCACGACCCCAGCGGGATCATGCCCCGGTCCAGCGCGTAGTCGCGGTCCGACAACCGGCGCAGATAACGCAGCATGCCCGTCTCCGAGTGATGCGTACGGAACACCGGATGCGTCAGGAAGTCACTCTCACGCCGCAACGACGCCGGAATCGCCGAGACCACCGACGCCACCGGCGCCACCCCGAACGCGGACAGCACCGCCGCCACGTGCGCCTCGGTCGTGGTCTCGTCACACGCCACCGACACCCGGTCCGCGTCCACCCGCCACAGATCCACACCCGCCGCCGCGGCCGCCGCCACCACCGCGTCCGCGCGGCCCGGCACCACCGCGGTCACCGTGTCGAAGAACTCCGCGTGCGCCACCCGCACCCCGGCCGCGTCCAGCCCGGCCGCGATCGCCGCCGCCCGCTCATGGGTACGCCGCGCGATCGCCCGCAACCCCTCCGGCCCGTGGTACACCGCGTACATGCTGGCCATCACCGCCAGCAGCACCTGCGCCGTACAGATGTTGCTGGTCGCCTTCTCCCGCCGGATGTGCTGCTCGCGGGTCTGCAACGCCAGCCGGTACGCGGGCGCGCCGTCCGCGTCCTTCGACACCCCGACCAGCCGGCCCGGCAGCGAGCGCTCCAGACCGGAACGCACCGCCAGATAACCCGCGTGCGGACCACCGAAGGCCAGCGGCACCCCGAAGCGCTGCGTCGTGCCCGCCGCGATGTCCGCACCGATCTCCCCCGGCGCCCGCAGCAGCGTCAACGCCAGCAGATCCGCCGCCACCGTCACCAGCGCGCCGCCCGCGTGCGCCGCCGCCACCAGCGCGGAATGGTCGCGCACCGCACCCGACGCACCCGGGTACTGCAGGTGCAGCCCGAAGAACTCCTCCGGCAGCGCCTGCCCGGCGTCCAGATCCACCAGCCGCACCTCGATACCCAGCGGCTCCGCCCGGGTCCGCAGCACCGACAGCGTCTGCGGCAACGTGTCCGCGTCCACCACGTACACCGAGCTCTTGCTCTTCGAGGCGCGCCGGGCCAGCGTCATCGCCTCCGCGGCCGCGGTGCCCTCGTCCAGCATCGACGCGTTCGCCGTGGTCAGCCCGGTCAGATCCGTGACCATCGTCTGGAAGTTCAGCAGCGCCTCCAACCGGCCCTGACTGATCTCCGGCTGATACGGCGTGTACGCCGTGTACCAGGCCGGGTTCTCCAGCACGTTGCGGCGGATCACCGCCGGGGTGAAGGTGCCGTAGTAACCCAGGCCGATCATCGAGGTGGCCACCGTGTTGCGGGCCGCGATCGCACGCAGCTCGGCGATCGTCTCCTCCTCGGACGCCGCCTCCGGCAGATCCAGCCGCCCGTGCCAGCGGATCACCTCGGGGATCGCGGCGTCCATCAGCTGCTCCATCGAGCCGTACCCGATGAGTTTGAGCATCTGGTCCTGCTCGTCCGGATCCGGACCGATGTGGCGGGCTGCGAACGTCATGGCGGGCTCCTGCTGCAGAGAAGGTCGACGAAGCAACCTCCCCCTCTGTCGCACCCATGGGGCACTCCAGAGCGCCTGCCCCCGCGGTCCTTTTGCCTGAGAGGTTCCGGGGAGGATTTGCCCCTTCGGCGCCGCTGGGACCGCGTGAACGGGCCCGGCGGTCTCTCCCGCGTGGGTGGTGCCGGCTGCGCACCAAACTACCAGCGCCGAGCGCGCCCGTGCCGTACCCGGGGGCGGGTGTGACCCAGCCGTCCAAGGCCCGGCTGAAGAACAGCTGAAGAACGGCTCAAAAACAGGTCAAGATCCGCACCCCCGCACCGATCAGTTCCGGAACCGAACCGGATCCGCCGGTTCCCACCCGGGGAGCACCATGCCGCGACGCGCGACCACACCGACCCGCATCCTGACCGGAGCCGCCGCCGGCCTGCTCGCCGCCGCGCTGCTGCCCGCCCTGCCGGCCGCCGCCGAACAGGCCTGGCCGGCCGACGCGTGGCCGGTGTGCGCCGACGACGCCGCCACCTACTGCATCGCCGCCGCCACCCTCACCCCCGTCGGTGGCCAACCGGCGCCGCTCGACGAATTCGGACTGACTGCCACCACCGAGACGGTCGGCGAAAGCCTGCGCTGGGCGGTGGACGGCTGGGCCGGCCAGCCCGACAACGTCACCGGCGGGCACCTCGCCCTCGTTCTGCGCACCGGGTCGTGGGTACCCCGATTCACCAACGCAGCCGCCGAGGACCTGCGCGTCACCACCACCACCGACGAGCAGGGCGACAACACGCTGCACATCACCGGCCGCGCGACCCACGTCGACTGGGCCAGCGGCGACGTCACGGGTGACCCCGACGAGATGGCCGACCCGGACGCCAGCGGACCACGGTTCTCCGGCACCACCTCCGACACAGACGCGCTCGCCAACGGCGGATACGTCGGCGACGGCGCATACCTCACCACCGACGCGCAGACCGCCCCGATGGGGTTCGAGTTCGCGGACTGGAGCGAGGTGCCCCATCTGGGATTCCACGGCTTCATGCGGAACCCGCACCTCGACGCCGACGGCCACCCCGTCCGGGGCTCGCTCACGGTGTGGCTGCCCGAGAGCTGGTTCACCACGCGCGACACCACCGCCCAGGAGGCCGTCGAGACCGGCTTCGACCTGGTCGACACCAACACCCAGACCAGCCTGCCGATCACCGTGACACCCCGCGACGGCGGCGTCGAGCTCAGCACGGACGCCCTCGACTACGGCTCGCCGTACCTGCGGATCTACCTGCAGCCCAGCGGCGCCGACGGGCAGAGCGCGCCGGAAGCCCCGCAGGACGTGCACGCCACCACCGGACCCGGCACGATCACCGCGTCCTGGACCGAGCCCGACGATGACGGCGGCTCCCCGCTGACCGGCTACACCGTGCGGGCCTTCACCGAACCGGAGGGCGGCACCGTCGCGGGGCGCTGCGCGGTCGTACCGGCCGACGACGACCCTGAGGGCAGCGACCCTGAGGGCGGCGACCCCGAGGGCGGCGACCCCGAGGGCGGCGACCCCGAGGGCGGCGACGCGAGCGAGGACGGCGACGACACCTCGTGCGCCATCGAAGGACTCACCGAGGACCAGACCTACTACCTCGCCGTCAGCGCCAGCAACGCCCTCGGTGAGAGCCCGGCCCAGGACGAACGGTACGAGGTCACCGCGTCGGCACCCACCGCACCGTCGGCACCGACCAACGTCCGCGTCGGCGCGGGCAAGGGCAGCCTGACCGCCGCCTGGAACGAGCCCGAGTCGGACCACGGCGCCCCGGTCACCGGCTACACCGCCCGCGCCTACCGGGCCGCGTCCGGCGGCGAGCCCGTCTCCACCTGCACGGCCGGGCCCGAGGCGCGCGCCTGCGTGCTGAAGAACCTGGCCAAGGGGGTGCCGTACTTCGTCGGCGTCGCCGCGACCAACAGCGCCGGGCAGGGCCCCGCGAACGCGGTCCGGGTCAAGGGCACGCCGTGGACGACACCGGGAACGCCCCGCAACGTCGGCGTCACACCGGGCCGGAAGAAGGTGCAGGTCAGCTGGGCGGTGTCGGCGTCCAGCGGCGGCACGCCGGTGACCGGCTACCGGGTGCGGGTGTACACCGCCCGCAGCGGCGGCTCGGTGGCGGAGCAGTGCACGACGAAGGCCACCGTACGCACCTGCACCCTGGCCGGGCTGGCGGGTGGCCGCAGCTACTGGGTGAGCACGGCGGCGCTCAACGCCGTCGGGCCCTCCACGGAAACCGCCCGGATCAAGGTGACGATCCGGCGCTGAGTGTCCGCCGTCCGGCGCCCGCCTCTCCCCCGGGGTGGCGCGCCGGACGGCGGCGCCCCTTCGGGACGAACCGTGAGCCCGCGCGCACCCTCTAAGGTGTCCTAGGATTCTAGGAATTGTCCTGCGGGCCGGGAGACGGTCTACCCTGGCCACATGCCCGCCGCCGCGCGCGATGCCCCCGTCGCCCATCTGGCCCGGCCCCACCGCCCGGTCCTCGTGGCCGGTACCCTGCGCGAACTCACCGGGCCCGAACACGGCCTGGTCGAACTGCCCCTGCGGCTGTGGTGGAACCCGCACCGCACCTTCGACCTCGACCAGCCCACCATGCGGCTGTGGCTGTACGAGAACGTGCTGCGCGAGGCCGTCCGCGTCGACGAGCTGCGCGCCCACCTGCACGGCCCCACCCTGGTGCGGCTGTGGCCCGAGCTCAACCTGCCCCGCGGCGTACGCGCCGCCTGGGAGGCCCGCCACCCGGTGCTGCGCCGCGCCGCCGCCCGCTGACGTGCCGGTCGACGGCTTCTACGCCCACGTCGCGCGGGTCGCGCTGGCGGTCGCGGACAAACACGGCTTCGTCCTCGGCGGCGGGGTGGCGTGGCTGCTCACCGGTCTGGTGCAGCGCCCCACCGAGGACATCGACCTGTTCACCGACACCGACGGCGGGGTCGCCGCCGCCGCCGGCGAGGTCACCGCCGCGCTCACCGCCGCCGGGTACACCGTGCACCGCGAGGCGACCGACGAACTGTTCGCCGGCATGGACGCCGACCTGCGCGAGTTCACGGTCACCGGGCGCGGCGGGGCGCTGCGGCTGACCCTGTGCCGGCTCGACCGCCGGTACGCCCCCGTGGTCATGGATCTCGGACCGGTCATGCACCTCGACGACCTCGTCGCCACCAAGGTCGCCGCGCTGGTCAACCGCCGCGAGGTACGCGACTACATCGACGTCGCCGCCGCCCTGGGCCGCTACCCGCTGGACCGGGTTCTCGCCCTGGCCCACGCCGCCGACCCGGCACTCGAACACCCCGACATCGCCGCCGCCGGCCGCTACCTCGACCGCCTCGACGACGCCCGGTTCGCCGTGTACGGGCTGACCCCGGACGACGTACGCACCGTACGGAACCGCCTCGCCGACTGGCCGCGATAGCGCGGTGTAATCGCCCGGTCGCGAAGGGTGGATGTTGACGGCGGCCCGGGGCCGGATCTGAGGCCTGCAACCGTTCCGCTGGGGTCTGCAACCGTTCCGCACCCGAGGCCGCACCGGTCCGCAACCCACCGCACCGAATCTGAAACCACAGCAAGGTCCCCCCGACACCCAAGGAGCTCCCCCCATGCGCGTGCGGATCGCGTCCACCCTCGCCGTCGTCGCGGCGACGATCGGCTTGGCGGCCACCGCCGCTGGCCCGGTCATCGCCGCGTTCGACAGCAAGCCCTCGTCCTCCTCCACCGAGACCGTCGAAGCCGGCCGCGGCCGGATCATGCGGGACACGCCGCCGTCGGCCACCCCGAGCCCGGCCGCGACCACGCCGGCCCCCGCGGCCACGACGCAGCCGGCCAAGGGCAAGAACGGGAAGTGACCCCTGCCGCTGTGGCCGGGACCGTCGGGTCCCGGCCACAGCGCTGTCCGGGTCGCTTCGCTCAGCCCGGTCCAGGTCAATGGGTCCCGGGCCGACCTCGATAGGCTGAGGCAATCATGACGCTGACCGACCGCCTGCCCGGCACCGCCGATCCCGACTCCGTCTTCACCGCCTTCGGCGACTGGGTGAACGGGCAGGGCCTGACGCTCTACCCGCATCAGGAGGAGGCGCTCATCGAGATCGCCACCGGCGCCAACGTCATCCTCAACACCCCCACCGGATCCGGCAAGAGCCTGGTCGCCACCGGCGCCCACTTCGCCGCGCTGGCCGACGGCCGCACCACCTTCTACACCGCGCCGATCAAGGCGCTGGTCAGCGAGAAGTTCTTCGCCCTCTGCGCGATCTTCGGCGCCAAGCACGTCGGCATGCTCACCGGCGACGCCAGCGTCAACGCCGACGCGCCGATCATCTGCTGCACCGCCGAGGTGCTGGCCAACCTGGCGCTGCGTGAGGGCTCCGGCGCCGACGTCGGCCAGGTCGTCATGGACGAGTTCCACTTCTACGCCGAGCCGGACCGTGGCTGGGCGTGGCAGGTGCCGCTCATCGAACTGCCGCAGGCCCAGTTCCTGCTGATGTCCGCCACCCTCGGCGACGTCACCCGCTTCGTCGACGACCTGACCCGGCGCACCGGCCGCGCCACCGCCGTGGTCAGCAACGCCGAGCGGCCGGTGCCGCTGCTGTTCTCGTACGCGATGACCCCGATGCACGAGACCATCGAGGAGCTGCTGAGCACCCGCCAGTCGCCCGTGTACATCGTGCACTTCACCCAGGCCGCCGCGCTGGAACGGGCCCAGTCCCTGATGAGCATCAACATGTGCACCCGCGCCGAGAAGGACGCCATCGCGGCGGCCATCGGCAACTTCCGGTTCACCGCCGGGTTCGGGCGTACGCTCAGCCGGCTCGTGCGCCACGGCATCGGCGTGCACCACGCCGGCATGCTGCCCAAGTACCGGCGGCTGGTGGAAACCCTCGCCCAGGCCGGACTACTCAAGGTCATCTGCGGCACGGACACCCTCGGCGTCGGCATCAACGTGCCCATCCGTACGGTGCTGTTCACCGGTCTGTCCAAATACGACGGGGTGAAGACGCGGCTGCTCAAGGCACGCGAGTTCCACCAGATCGCGGGGCGCGCCGGGCGGGCCGGGTTCGACACCGTCGGCACCGTGATCGTGCAGGCCCCCGAGCACGTCATCGACAACGAACGGGCCCTCGCCAAGGCCGGCGACGACCCGAAGAAGCGGCGCAAGGTGGTCCGCAAGAAGCCGCCCGAGGGCACCATCGGCTGGGGACAGCCCACCTTCGACCGGCTGGTCACCGCCGACCCGGAGCCGCTGACCTCGTCGTTCCACGTCAGCCACGCGATGCTGCTCAACGTGCTGGCGCGCGGCGGGGACCCGTTCGCGGCCATGCGGCACCTGCTCACGGACAACCACGAGGAGCCCGCCGCGCAGCGCCGCCACATCCGGCGCGCCGTCGCGATCGCCCGGGCCCTGCTGGCCGGTGGCGTCATCGAACGCGCCGACGGCACGTTCCGGCTCGTCGACGACCTGCAACTGGACTTCGCGCTCAACCAGGCGCTGTCGCCGTTCGCCCTGGCCAGCCTCGAACTGCTGGACCGCGAGTCGCCGGACTACCCGCTGGACGTGGTCAGCGTCATCGAGTCCACCCTGGAGGACCCCCGCCAGGTGATCTCCGCGCAGCGGCAGCGGGCCCGCGGCGAGGCCGTCAACGCGATGAAGGCCGACGGGATCGAGTACGAGCAGCGCATGGAACTGCTCGAGGAGGTCACCCACCCGCAGCCGCTGCGCGAACTGCTGGAGGCGGCGTACGAGACGTACCGGCGCGGGCACCCGTGGGTGGCCGACCACGAGCTGCGCCCCAAGAGCGTCGTGCGCGACATGTACGAGCGGGCCATGACCTTCACCGAGTACGTCGGCTTCTACGGGCTGTCCCGCTCCGAGGGCCTCGTGCTGCGCTACCTGGCCGACGCGTACCGGGCGCTGCGGCAGACCGTGCCCGAGGACGCCCGTACCGAGGAACTCACCGACCTCATCGAGTGGCTCGGCGAACTGGTCCGCCAGGTCGACTCCAGCCTGCTCGACGAGTGGGAGCGGCTGCGCAACCCCGGCGCCGAGCCGGTCGAGGCGCGGCTCGACGACAAGCCCCCCGCGGTCACCCGCAACACCCGCGCGTTCCGGGTGCTGGTGCGCAACGCCCTGTTCCGAAGGGTCGAGCTGGCCGCGCTGCGCCGCCACGCCGAGCTGGGCGAACTCGACGGGGAGGCGGGCTGGAGCGCGGAACGGTGGGCCGAGGCCCTCGACGACTACTTCGCCGAGTACGACGAGATCGGCACCGGACCGGCCGCGCGCGGCCCGGCGCTGCTGCACATCGACGCCGGGCCGCAGACCTGGCGCGTCCGGCAGGTCTTCGACGACCCCGACGGCGACCACGACTGGGGCATCGACGCCGAGGTGGACCTGGAGGCCAGCGACGCCGCCGGTGCCGCGGCCGTACGGGTCAGCGCCGTCGGCCCCCACTGACCACCCCGACGGTCAGGTCACACCCGGGCGAACGGTTCCGCGTACGCGAACGCCCCCCGCACTCCCGGGTCGTACGCGCTCAGCGTGCGCACCTGGAAGTACGGCCGCCAGTCGGCGACCGGCGGTTCGATGCCGTGCTCGGCGGCGGGTACGAACCCGAACCGCCCGTAGTACGCGGGGTCACCGAGCAGGACGACCAGCGGCTCGTCCAGGGCGTCCGCGGCGCCCAGTGCCGCGTGCATCAGTGCGCTGCCGACGCCGCGCCGCTGGTGGTCGGGGTGCACGCTCAGCGGGCCCAGACCCAGCGCCGGTGCCGGCCCCACGTGGGCGCGGGTCGCCACGACGTGCCCGACCACAACGCCGCCCGCGTCGACGGCGACCAGCGACAGGGCCGGCAGCCACGCCGGATCGCCCCGCAACTCGTCGAGCAGGACCGTCTCGACCGGGACCGGCCGGTCCGGCCGGGCGAACGCGCGGGACGTCACCTCGCGCACCGTTGCCGCGTCAGCGGGTGTTTCGCGTCGAATCAGCACGTCAGCACTATCGGCGACCCGGCCGCGTACCGGCAACCGGAATAGCGCGCTGGCCCTGGCCAGGCTCCGCCGCGACATCGACACCCCCCTCCGGTACGCGGGTGACGAGTACACCGTCCTCGCCGCCGGCACGAACCTGAACCGGGCCAAGCGCGCCGGGCGCGACCGCGTGGCGGCGTGACCGGCGAAGTAATCCGTGGAGGGTGATTTCCAGGCATCCGTCCGGGTCTAGCGTTGGCCGCACCAGCGAGGTGACCACGGGAAGGTGAGACAGTCATGCCGGATCAGGCCGCCATCGGGCCGATCGATTTCGTGCTGTTGGAGTTTCCCGGCGACGCCGACACCACGGCGTGTGCCGAGGCTCTGATGGACCTCATCGAACGGGACATCATCCATCTGTACGACCTCACGGTGATCCGCAAGGGACTCGACGGCTCGTACTCCGGGGTGGATCTGACGGATGTGACCTCGGCCGGCGCCGCGGGCTTCACCGCGTTCGCGGGCGCCCAGTCGGGCCTCATCGGCGACGACGACCTGGCGCAGGCGGTCGCGGTGATGCAGCCCGGCACGACGGCCGCGATGATCGTGTTCGAGAACACCTGGGCCGCCCCGTTCGTCAGCGCCGCGCTGGACGCCGGCGGCGAGGTGGTCGCCAGCCAGCGGATCCCCGCGACGGCCGTGGTGGATGCGCTCGAACAGCTGGAAGCTATCCGCTGACCCTGACGAGCACGGAGGAAACCATGCCAGGACTGTTGCGAGGGATCGCCCGCACGGCGGTGGTGGCCGGTACGGCCAGCGCGGTCGCCGGCCGGGTCCAGCGCCACCAGGCCGAGAAGTTCGCCGAGCGGGACGCCGGGATCTACGCCGACCGCACGGCGGCGTACCAACAGCAGATGGCGGCCCAACAGCCGTACCAGCAGCAGTACCAGCAGCAGGCCCCGCCGCCCGCGGCGAGCCCGCAGGTCGACGTGATCGAGCAGCTCAAGCAGCTGGGCCAGCTGCGGGATCAGGGTGTGCTCACCGAGGACGAGTTCAACGCCCAGAAGGCGAAGCTGCTCGGCTGAGGGCCATGTCGCGCGCCGGCGCGCCGCTCAGGTCAGCGGCGTGTCGGCGCGCAGCAGTGCGGGGGTGAGCGTCGCGGCGGCGAGTTCGCGGCTGCGTACGGCGGTCGCGCCGGCTCGTGACGCCTGGCGCAGGCACTCGGCCAGCGGCGCGCCGCCGAGGTGGGCGGCGAGGAATCCAGCGAAGAACGCGTCGCCGGCGCCGTTGGTGTCGACCACGTCGCCGGCCGGGGTGGCGGGCACCCGGACGATCGACCCGTCCCGCGTGCAGGCGATCGCGCCGTCGGCGCCCTGGGTGCAGACGACCACGGTCGCGCCGGCGGCGGCGCGGGCGCGCAGAAACGCCTCCGGGTCGTCCAGGCGTTCCCCGCTGAGGAACAGGTAGTCGGCGGCGTCGCGGAACTCGCGGTGGAACTCGCTGGTGCCGTCGTAGTCGTGCAGGTCGCACCAGATCGGCTTGCCCGCGCGGCGGGCCGCCCGCAGCACGGGACGGGCGTGGTCGGCGAGGTCGGCGACGACCGCGTCGGCGTCCTCGATCAGGCCGGGCGCCACCGTGACCTCGTGGGCGGGCCCGGGCAGGGTCAGGTACACCGAGAGCCGCCGGCCCAGCCGGTCCATCAGGTTGACGTGCCGCTCGGAGCCGTTGCCGCTCGGGACGGCCCGGACGTCGATGCCGTGTCCGCTCAGCTCGGCGGTGATGCGCCGGCCCTCGTCGTCGGCGCCGACGAGGGTCTGCAGGGTGACGTGCACCCCCAGCCGGGCGAGGTTGAGGGCCTTGCCGGCCGAGGTGCCGCCGAGCGTGTCGTGGTGCCACTCGGCGAACAGGGTGTGCGGCTGCGGGGCCGGCAGGTCCGCCACGTGGATGAGTACGTTCCACGAGGCCGGGCCCGCGACGAGGACGCGATGCATGGCGCCATCCTGCCGCACCGGCGAGGCATCCAACCGTCTCTGCAAGAAGTTTCATGGCCGGCGGTGATTAGTCACACAACCGCCGAGTCGCTGGTGGCTGGGGTTATCCGGCCCCACCTGCGGATGGATGGTTTACCTGGGCGGCCACGTCCATTGCATGGGATTGACCGGCATTGCAAGAACTTGCAGGCTGATGTCGTACCGAACGCTGTCGATCCGGAGAGGCCCGCCATGCCATCCACGTCCAGCCCCACCACCCGTCCGAGCCGGACCCGTACCCGCGCGGGCGTCAGCCTGCTGGCCGTGGCCGCGACGGTGCTGGTGCCCGCCGCGCCGGCGGCCGCCGCCCCGGACGGCCCCGTGGCCGCGACCGTCACCGCGCCGCTGGTCCGGTTCCTTCCCGACTGGATCACCACGGTCGAGGGCGCCATCGTCGCGAACAGCACCGTGCTGGTGGACTACGACCCGGCCCGCCTGCCCACCTGCCGCGCCCAGTACGCGGGCGGCGACGCGTGGAGCATCAACGTGGAGTACCGGGTCGACGGCGGAACGGTGCAGCGCCAGCCGGTCACCCAGCTCGACAGCAACCGCAAGCAGGCCAAGGTCCTGGCGTCCGTCCCGCTGGCCGCCGACGCGCACGAGGTCGAGCTGTGGTTCGTCTCCGGTGACCGCGCGGGCTGCCGGGAGTACGACTCCCGGTACGGCGCGAACTACCGGTTCCCGGTCGCGCGGTAATCCGCCGATGACACCGCTGCGCACCGTCGTGCGTACCCTGCTGGTCCTGGTCGTCGCCGCCGGCATCGGCGCGGTGGCCGGACCGGCCGCCGCCTCCCCGCCGCCGCCGCGCGAGCTCGGCGCTCCCGACCTGGGCGGCTACTGCCGCTCGCTGGGCTACGCCGACGCCATCGCCCTCGGCCGCTCCGCCTACGACTGGCACTGCCGCACCGCCGACCAGCGCTACGCCGACCTGACCCTGGACGGCGCCTGCCGCTGGACCTACGGCATCGGCGAGGCCGTGGACCGCATCGGCGACTTCTGGCGTGCGGGCAGCGTGCGGTGCTGGCGGGTCCGCGACGACATCGTCACCCCGGACTTCGACCGGTACTGCCGCACCACCGGGGCCGACGGCGCGGCGCTGGTCGGCGCCGACGCCTACAGCTGGCGCTGCGTCACCGGCGGGACCGACCCGGTCTACGCGGGCATCGACGTGCTGTCCGCCTGCCGGGAGACCACCTTCGGGTACGCGACGATCGACCGCTTCGCGAACTTCCTGGACCCGCACTCCTGGCAGTGCCGGGTCTGAGCCGGATCCGGCCGGGGCGGGCCGGTCAGCGTGGCGGCAGGATGCGCGCCAGGCGGCTGGCGGCGGTGGCCCGATCCGGGCCGCCGACCTTCTCGCAGATCTCCGTCACGTGGGTCCGCACCGTCCGGACACTGAGGAACAACTGGTTGGCGATCTCGACGTCGGAGCGGCCCGCGGCGATCAGCTCCGCGATCCGGGCCTCCTGAGCGGTCAGTTCGACGCCGGACGCGGAGTCGCCGTCCAGGCCGAGCTCGTGGCGCAGGGCCAACGCCTCGCGCCGCGGGCCGGCCGCCGCGTCGTCGGCGTAGATGGCCAGCGCCTGCTCGATGCCGCGGCGGGCGGTGGACAGGTCACCGGCCCGGCCGTGACAGGCGGCGGCCAGCATCCAGGCGCGGCCCGCCTCCATCAGCAGCTCGGCGTCCACCAGCACGGACGCCGCCGTGGCGGCCTGCTGGGCCGCGGCGGCGGGTTCCGCCGCGGCGCGCGCGTACGCCCGGGTCAGCGCGGCCAGGCCACGGCCCACGTCGCGACCCGGGTCGGCGACCTGCTCGGCCAGGTCGGCCCAGCGCGCCGCCTCGGCGGGAAGGCCCCGGGCGGCGGCGGACTCGGCCAGCACCGAACACGCCATGAGCCGGTTGTGCGGGTACAGGTCGGGCAACTGCGGCCCGCCTCCGGCCGTCACCATCGCGTCGCGCCCGCCCGCCACGTCACCCGCGGCGATCCGGGCGAACGCCAGCATCGCGCGGGCCGTGGCCAGCCAGACCCGGCTCGACGTCGCGGCGGCGACGGCCTGCTCGCCCACCGCGACCGCCTCCTCGTACGCCCCGGCGCACCGCAGCAGCCAGCACTCGGTGAGCAGCGCCAGCGCCAGCGGTTCGTCCGCGCCGAGCAGCCGGGCGATCGTGGTGGCCTCCTCCGCGGTGTGCCGGGCGGCACCGATCCGCGCGAGCCGCGCCTGCGCGAACGCCTGCGCCGAGAGCAGGTACGGCAGGACGTAGCCGTGCCCGGCGGCCACCGCGACCCGGCGGCACCGGTGTAGCCGGCGCAGCGACTCGTGCGGACCGTCGAGATAGAGGGCGCTCCAGCACAGCCACGCGAAGAGGTCGATGTGCCGGGCGATGTCCTCGTCGGCGAGGGTGTCGATGAGTTGCCCCGGCGCGGCGTCGCCGGGCGTGCCGTACCCGGTCATCTGTTGCAGGGCGGCGGCGATGCGTGCCGGGGCGGTGCCGGGGCCGTGCTCGATCACCCGGTGCAGCAGCTCCCCCGCCTCGCGCAGCCGGCCCCGCATGACGGCGTAGGTGGCGAGTTGCAGGCACAGGTGCAGCGCGTCGGGGGCACCGCGTTCGGGCAGCCGGGCCAGTTCGTCGGCCAGCAGCAGCCGCGCCTCGTCGGTCTGCCCGAGCAGCCGCAGCAGCGTGGCGGTCCAGGCCACGGCGTCCGCCCGCCGTGGGTGCCCGGCGGGCAACTGGTCCAGCACGGTGCCCATGGTGGCCCGCGCGTCGTCCAGCCGGCCGCCCGCGGCCTGCCGACCGGCGAGGTACATGAGCAGGTCGCCGTGCTCGGACGGCGCGGTGGCGGGCAGCAGCCGCAGGGCGGCGCGCAGCCACGCCACGGCCGTGGCCGGCGCCTGGGCGCCGACGGCGCGCGCGGCGGCCACCAGCGTGTCCGCCGCTTCGGTGTCGCCCGCCGACGCCGAGCGCGCCACGTGATGCGCCCGTACCCGTGGCGGCGCGCCCACCGACGCGAGGTACGCCGCGGCGCGGGCGTGCGCCCCGAGCCGCCAGCCGGCGGGGGTGGACGCGTACACGACCTGGCGCACCAGGGGGTGCCGGAACCGGAACTGGCCGGTGCCCGCAACCGGCTGCAGCACATCCCGGCTGGTCAGGGCGTCGATGCTGCGCAGGGTCGCGGGCGGGGGCAGTTGGGCGACGGCGGCCAGCAGGGCGGGCTCGATCTCGTACCCGCAGACGGCCGCGGCGGCGGCGACCGCGCGGTCCAGTTCGCCCACGGCCGCGAGGTCGGCCAGCAGGGCCGCGCGGACCTCGGGCGGCAGTTCGACGGTGTCCACCGCCGCGCTGGTTTCCGGCCCGTCCACCGGGACCGCGTCGACGCTGCCGGCCGGCGGTGTCGCGGCCGGTCCGGCGTCGGCCCGGCGCAGCGCCTCCAGGTACAGCGGGTTGCCGCCGCTGAGCCGGTGCAGCCGTCGCACCCGGGCCGCCCCCACGCCGCTGCCGAGCAGCATGGCGACGTCGGGTTCGCGCAGCGGCGCGAGCCGCAGCCGGTGCACGGTGGACTGCCCGGCCGCGAGGGCGGCGGCCAGCCGGGCCGGCACCTGCGCCGGACGGTACGCCACCGCCAGCAGGATCCGGGCGACCGGCGGGCGGCGCAGCAGGAACTCCAGCAGGTCGACCGACGACGGGTCGGCCCAGTGCACGTCGTCGAGCAGCAGCACCAGGCCGGACGGCGCGGCGAGTTCCTCCAGCGCCTGACGCAGGGCGCGCATGGAGCGGAACCGTTCGACCGCGCTGTCGTCCAGCCCGGGCCCGGCCAGCAGCACCCGCTCCAGGGGTCGCAGGTCGGCGGGCGCGGCGCCGGCGCGGTGGGCGTGGTCGTCGAGCGCCTCCACCAGCGGCGCGAACGGCACATCCTGCTCGAACTCGGTGGCCCGGCCCGTGACGGTCCGCCAGCCCTGCTGCCGGGCCTGCTCGGCAAGCTCGGCCATGAGCCGGGTCTTGCCGATGCCCGGTTCGCCCACCACCTCGACGACCTGGGCGGCGCTGCCGGTCAGGCGAAGGGCCTCCCGTAGCACCGCCGATTCGGCCTCGCGCCCCACCAGCGTCGAGAATCCGCTCGATACGGCCATCCCAGTGCCTCCCCTGCGCCGGCCGAACATTCTGCCAGGTCGATGGTTGCGCCGTGGTACCGCGCGGCGCTGTTTCGGGTCGCCGGGCGCCGCGTCTTGCTGTGCAACGAGTTGCATAGCAAGATGCGGGGCATGGCCCTCGAACACGCGATCCTGGTCTCGTTGCTGGAGCAGCCCGGCTCCGGCTACGAGCTGGCCAGGCGTTTCGAGCGGTCGATCGGCCGGTTCTGGACGGCCACCCACCAGCAGATCTACCGCGTGCTCAAGCGCATGGAGACCGACGGCTGGGTCACGGCCGAGCAGATCGGTCAGGAGGGCCGCCCCGACAAGCGCTCCTTCCGGGTGGCGCCCGCCGGGCGCAGCGCCCTCACCGCCTGGCTGCACGAGCCGGTCCAGCCCGAGGCCATCCGCCACGAGCTGGCCGTGAAGATCAGGGGTGCCGCGTTCGACGGCGCCGCCGGGCGGTCCGCGCTGATCACCGAGGTGGAGCGCTACCGCAAGACCCACCAGGACATCCTCGCCCGCTACCTCGCGGGCGAAGCCCGCGACTTCCCCGACCCGGCCGCGCTCGACGTCGGGCAGTCCCTGCAGCACGTCGTGCTGCGCGGCGGCATCGCGTACGAGCGGATGGTGCTCACCTGGCTGGACGACGTGCTGGCCACCCTGCGCGACCTGCACCACTGAACCGTCCACACCACCCTCACCGAAGGAAGGGGAACGCTGTCATGGCGGACTCTCCGCTGCTCAACCCGCGTACCTACGACCCGGTCCACCTCGACGACGAGAGCCGCCGCCTGCTGCGCGCCACCGTGGACTGGTTCGAGACGCGCGGCAAGCAGGCCCTCGTCGAGACGTACAACCAGCGGGCCTGGTACGGCGACTTCCTCGACTTCGCCGCCAAGGAGGGGCTGTTCGCGACGTTCCTCACCCCCGCGGCCGACGGCGACGGCAACCCCGCCAAGCGGTGGGACACCGCCCGCAACGCCGCCCTCAGCGAGATCCTCGGCTTCTACGGCCTCGGCTACTGGTACACCTGGCAGGTCACCGTGCTGGGGCTCGGCCCGGTGTGGCAGAGCGCCAACCCGGCGGCGCGGGCACACGCCGCGCGGCTGCTCGACGACGGGCACGTCATGGCGTTCGGGCTGTCCGAGCGCGGCCACGGCGCCGACATCTACTCGACCGACATGATCCTCACCCCGGACGGCATGACCGAGTGCACCGAGCGAAGCGAGGGCCGCGAGGGCATGCCCAGCCAGCCCGGCGAGGGCGGGTTCCGCGCCACCGGCGGCAAGTACTACATCGGCAACGGCAACGTCGCAGGCCTGGTCTCGGTCTTCGGTCGCCGCGCCGACGTCGAGGGCCCGGACGGGTACGTCTTCTTCGTCGCCGACAGCCGCCACCCCGCGTACCACCTCGTCAAGAACGTGGTGAACGCGCAGATGTACGTCAGCGAGTTCCGGCTGGAGGACTACCCGGTCCGGGCCGAGGACGTGCTGCACACCGGCAAGGCCGCGTTCGACGCCGCGCTCAACACGGTCAACGTCGGCAAGTTCAACCTCTGCACCGCGTCCATCGGCATCTGCGAGCACGCGATGTTCGAGGCGGTCACCCACGCCCACAACCGCGTCCTGTACGGCAAGCGGGTCACCGACTTCCCGCACGTCCGGCGGGAGCTGACCGACGCGTACGCCCGCCTGGTCGCGATGAAGCTGTTCAGCGACCGGGCCGTCGACTACTTCCGCAGCGCCGGGCCCGACGACCGCCGGTACCTGCTGTTCAACCCGATGACCAAGATGAAGGTCACCACCGAGGGCGAGAAGGTCATCGACCTGCTCTGGGACGTCATCGCCGCCAAGGGCTTCGAGGCGGACACCTACTTCGACAAGGCCGCCCGCGACATTCGCGGGCTGCCCAAGCTCGAGGGCACGGTGCACGTCAACCTCGCGCTGATCCTGAAGTTCATGGCGAACTACCTGTTCGCCCCGGCCGCCTACCCGCCGGTGCCCACCCGCCACGACGCCGCCGACGACGAGTTCCTGTTCCGGCAGGGCCCGGCCCGGGGCCTGGGCGCGATCCAGTTCCACGACTGGCGGGCGGCGTACGACGCGCACGCCGCGGTGCCGAACGTGGCCCGCTTCCGGGAACAGGCCGACGGATTCTGTGCGCTGCTGCTCGGCGATGCTCCGAGCCCGGCCCAGCAGGAGGACCTCGACTTCCTGCTGGCGGTCGGCCAGCTGTTCGCCCTGATCGTCTACGGCCAGCTGATCCTGGAACAGGCCGAGCTGACCGGCCTCGACGGCGACGTCCTCGACGAGATCTTCGACGTGCTGGTGCGGGACTTCTCGGCGGGCGCGACCGAACTGCACGGCAAGACCGCGACCACCGAGGCGCAGGCCGCCTGGGCGCTGGCGCACGTGCGCCGCCCGGTCCCAGACGCGGAGCGCACCGCCCGCGTGTGGGCCCAGGTGGAGGCGCTCAGCGGGGCGTACGAAATGCGGCCCTGACCGGGGCGGCCGTCGCGGGGCTGCCCCGCCGCCGCGACGGCCGCCCGAGCCGGCGGGCGTGTGGTCCGCACCTCAGCGCCGGGCTCCCGGGCGGCAACCCGGGGACACCGGCGGGGAAACGCACGCGCGTTGCAATGACACCGTGAAACGTCAGAACAATCGGCCCGACCGCGCGGCGGTGACCCCGACCCGGGCCCGATCCTGGGCGTGGATCGCCTGGTCGCTGGCGGCGGTGCCGCCGGCCATCGGCTACTTCGCGGCGCCGGAGACCGACGCCACCGCCCGGGCGGTCCTCTACTGCCTGGTCAGCGCAGGTTCGGCCGTCGCCCTGGCGGTGGGGGTCCGGCTGCACCGGCCCCGGGTGAGTTCGATCTGGTGGCTGCTCGCGCTCGGCCAGGTGATGTACAGCGGTGGTGACGTCGCGTACTTCCTGGCCGCCGCCCAGGGCGAGAGCAGCTACCCGCTGCTGGCGAACGTCCTCTATCTCGCGCAGTACGTCTTCGTCGGCGCGGCCCTGGTGGTGCTGAACCGGCGGCGCGCCCCGAAGCGCAACACGGCTGCCCTGATCGACACCGCGATCGTCGCGGTCGGCGCCGCCGTCCTGTGGTGGGTGCTGCTCGTCGCCCCCATGGTCACCGTCCCGGGCGTCTCCGCGCAGGACCGGCTCCTCGCGACCGTGTACCCCGTCATGGACGTGTGCGTGCTGGCCGCCGCCATCCGCCTGCTGCTCGGCGGCGGTGTGCGGCAGGCCGCGCAGCACCTGCTGCTGGGCTTCCTCGGCCTGACCCTGCTCGGCGACGCCGCGTACGGCGTGCTGACCCTGGCCGGGTCGTTCACCGACGGCGGCTGGCCCGACGCGGTGTGGCTGCTCGGCTACCTCGCACTCGGGGCGGCGGGCCTGCACCCCTCGATGCGCCGCCTGAGCGACCCGGTCGAGGAACGCTCGGGCGCGACGCTGTTCCGCGTCATGCTGCTCGGAGCCGCCACCGCGATCGCCCCGGCCATGCTGGTCGTGCAGAACCTGCGCCAGACGGACAGCTCGGATCTGGTGGTCGTGGTCGCCTCGGCGGTGCTGTTCCTGCTCGTCCTGGGCCGCATGGCGGGGCTCATCGCGGCGCAGCGCCGCATCGCCATCACCGACGGCCTCACCGGTCTCTACACCCGCCGATTCCTCTCCGAGACCATGCGCGTGGAGAGCGAGCGCGCCGTGCGGCACGGCAGTTCCTTCGCGCTGCTGCTGCTCGACGTGGACCATTTCAAAACCATCAACGACACGTACGGCCACCCGGCCGGTGACCGGGTCCTGGTCGAGATCGCCCGCCGGCTCAAGGACGCCTGCCGGGGCACCGACGTGGTCGCCCGCTACGGCGGGGAGGAGTTCGCCGTACTGGTGACCAGCACCGTGCCCGACGGCCTGGACTGCCTGGCCGAGCGCCTGCGGGACCGGATCGGCAGCACGCCCATCAGGGTGGACGGGCGCACGGCCGTCGGGGTCACCGTGTCCGTCGGCGCCGCCGCCCTGCCGCCGCACGCCGTCTCCCCCGACCAGGTCGTCAAGGCCGCCGACAACGCGCTGTACGGGGCCAAGCGCGCCGGGCGCAACCGCGTCGTGGTCGGCGACCCCACGCGCGACGGCGAGCCGACCGTCGCGGGCGACGGCGACGCGGCCGACCCGGACGAGCTGGAGCTGCGGATCCAGCGGTGGACGCACACCGTCATCGGGGCACTGCAGGGACGGGCCGCCGCACCGTCCGTGCCCGCCAGCATGGTGGCCGGGGTCTGCGCCGCCTGGGCGGTCATGCGCACGCCCCGGCTGGGACATCCGGGGCTGTCGCGCGAGCATGCCCGTACGGAACTGCGCCGCTGCCGTGGTGTGCAGTTCCACCCGGAGGCGGTCGACGCGTTCCTCAGCCTGGAGGCGGCCGACGCGGTCGGCTCCACACCCACCGCCGGCCCGGCGCCGTTGATCATGGCTCGCTGACCGGGTGCCCTGCCGCCTTCGGCCTGCCCTCGTGGCCCTCGGCGTGCTCGGTCATGCCAGGCGTGCTCGGTCATGCCAGGGGTCACGGGTTCGCGGCCAGGAACAGGTAACCGGAGCAGATGGTCAGGTGCACCGTGGCCTGCAGCACGGTGGCGCGGCCGGGCATCACGGTCAGCACCCCGGCGATGGCGGTGAGCGCCAGCAGCACGATCTCGGTGGGTCCGAGGCCGAGCAGCAGCGGGCCGTCCAGCCAGATGGAGGCCACGGCGATCGCCGGGATGGTCAGCCCGATGCTGGCCATGGCGGAGCCGAGGGCGAGGTTGAGGCTGATCTGGGCCCGGTCGCGGCGGGCGTTGCGGACCGCGGCGATGGTCTCCGGCAGCAGGATCAGCAGGGCGATGACCACGCCGACGACGGTGTGGGGCAGCCCGGCGCCGGCCACCACCTCCTCGATCGTCTTGGATTCCACCTTGGCCAGACCGACGACCGCCACCAGTGCGGTCAGCAGCAGCAGGAGGCTGGACAGGGCGGCGCGCGCGGTGGGGGTGGCGGCGTGCTCGTCCTCGACGGGCTCGGCCGCGTCGGTGGTGTGCCGGCCCGTGCTGGTGATCGGCAGGAAGTAGTCGCGGTGGCGGACGCTCTGCACGAAGACGAACAGCACGTACAGCACCAGGGAGCTCACGGCGGCGAAGACCAGCTGGGCGCCGCTGAACTGCGGACCCGGACTGCTCATGGTGAACGTGGGCAGCACCAGGCTGAGGGTGGCCAGGGTGATCACCGTCGTCAGGGCGGCGCCGGTGCCCTCGGGGTTGAACACGGCCACCCCGCGCCGCAGCGCGGTGACCAGCAGGGACAGGCCCGCTATGCCGTTGCAGGTGATCATGACGGCGGCGAAGACGGTGTCGCGCGCCAGCGACGCGGTGCCGGGACCGCCGGAGACCATCAACGTGATGATCAGGCCGACCTCGATCACCGTGACGGCCACGGCGAGGATCAGCGATCCGTACGGCTCACCGACCCGGTGCGCCACCACCTCGGCGTGATGCACCGCCGCCAGCACCGCTCCGGCCAGCAGTAGCACGACGACGACCTCGAGCGCCGGCGCCAGCTGGTGACCCCAGACCAGGACGAGGGCGACCAGCGCCGCCAGCGGCGCGATGGTCGACGGGCGGGTCAAGAACGTACCGGTGGCGGGAAGCTTCACTTGATCGCCGTCCCGCACATACCGGGCAGCGTATCCGAAACCGGCGCCCCGGTCAGGGCCGACGGGGGCGTCGGCCCTGACGGGGGGTTCAGGAGCAGCCGTGCTCCCAGTGCCAGCCGATATCGACGCGGCGGCGGTGACCAGCGCCGCCAAGCAGGGCGGCGCTGCCCGCGTACCGATCCCGTCAGCGGGCCGGATGCATGCCGTGCCGTGCCTTCGGCATCGACCGGGCCGCCGTCGCCCGCAGCGAGCCGTCGGGGAAGAAGCCGGTCCTGGTCATCGCCAGGGTGTAGACCGCGTGGGCGGCGGCGTCGGAGAGTTCGGCCAGGGCCTTGGGGTTCAGGTTGTTGATCGTGTCGCACGCCTGGTGGTAACACGCGTCGTACGCCGCACCGGCGGTTCCTCCGTACACTGTGGCCTGCGCCTCTGTCTTCTTGCCCTCGGCGCCGCTGAAGATGCCACCGGCCGGAATGCCCACCGCGATGAACGGGCCGTAGTCGGAGCGGCCGTTGAACTCCCGCGGCTCGGTGGCCAGCCCCTGCCCCGCGAAGTAGTCCGTGAAGACCCGCTCGATCTCCCCGGAGCCGGGCGGGCCCGACACCGGGGTCTGTGACCCGTCGCCGTCGTAGACGAACCGCACGTAGTTCGGCGAGCCGAGCATGTCGAAGTTCAGGTTCGCGAAGATCCGCGCCAGGTCGGCGCCGGGCAGCGTCGCGACGTAGTGTTCCGAGCCCAGCAGCCCGGCCTCCTCGGCACCCCAGAACGCGAAACGGATCTTCTGCCGGGGCCTGACCTTCAGCGCGGCGAGCTGTTCGGCGATCTCCAGGTTGGTGGCCACGCCGCTGCCGTTGTCGTTGATGCCCGGTCCCTCGATCACCGAGTCGAGGTGCGCGCCGACCACGAGAACCTTGTCCGGGTCCCCGCCGGGCGTCTCGGCGAACACGTTGCTGGTCTTGGCCGTCTCGTCGGCGAAGGTCGAGGTGGTGACCCGGGCCGTCACGGCGCCGGCCTGGGTGGCGGTGACCAGCGCCGCGCCGTCGGCGTAGCTCAGCCCCACGACCGGGATCCCGAACACCTTGCCGAGGTCACCGGAGAGCAGGTCGGTCCGGCCCGGCTGACCCTCGTTGAAGATCACCACCGCGTCGTATCCGGCCGCCACCGCGTTGCTCACCTTGGTCCCGAAGGTGCAACTGCCGCGCTGGATCAGCGCGACCGCCGGGGCGGCGCCCGCCGGGGTGAAGTCGGCCGCCTCGCAACCCGAGGTGACCCCCGGGGTGGCCGGTGCCGGGACCTGGACGTCCGTGGTGGGCACGACGGTGCCGGTGACGTCGCCGCTGCCGGAGAAGTCGAACGTCCGGGTCGCGTATCCGGCCGGGGCCGGGGCGAGCTGGGCCAGGGTCGGCGGGGCCAGTTCGCGGAAGAACGGGAAGGTGAACTCCTGCTCGCTCACCCGGTAGCCGGCCGCCGCGAGGGTGTCCCTGACGTAGGCGGCCGAGGCGGCGTACCCGGACGTGCCGGAGGCCCGGGTGCCGCCGTGCTGACCGGCGATGCGCTGCAGCACCCGCTCGTGGCCGAGGATGCCGTTGACCGTGACGGCGTCGCGCAGCCGCTTACTGTTGACCTTGTCCACGGCGTTCGCGGGTGCCGCTCCCAGCGCGACCAGCGATAGTGCCGCCGCCGCAATGACTGCCTTGCGCAAGAATCCTCCTCTGTCGACTGCCGACCCCCGCCGCAGCCTAGCGGGATGAGAAGGTTATCGATACCTCGTCAGGCCGGGTCGGCCACGACCCGGTTGCGGCCACTGCGTTTGGCCGCGTAGAGGTTGCGGTCCGCCCGGGCCAGCAAGGCCGACGGCGTGATGTCCGCATCCGCGACCGTGGTGACCCCGATGCTGGCGGTGACGGGCAGCGCCCCGGTGACCGGCTGCCACGGGTGGGCGGCGATCGCCTGGCGTACCTCCTCGCAGCGCCGCATCGCCGTGCCGGGGTCGGTGTCCGGCAGGACCAGCAGGAACTCCTCGCCGCCGAGGCGGGCGACCAGCCACGAGTCGGCGGCGCCGCCGGAGAGCAGCTCGGCGATCCGCTGGAGCACGGCGTCGCCGGCGGCATGCGACAGGTTGTCGTTGATCCGCTTGAAGTAGTCCAGGTCGATCAGCGCCGCCGACAGCGGGGCGGCACGGTTGGCGGCCTGCCGCAGCAGCAGCTCCAGTTGTTCGTCCACATAGCGCCGGTTGTGCAGCCCGGTCAGCGGGTCACGCTGGGCCATCTCGCGGAACCGCTCGCTCTCCCGGCGCGCCTCCTCGGCCTCGAAGACCGCCTGCAGGGTCCGGGCGCGCGCCTCGCTCTGGGCCGACTGCAGCGCCTGCGTCTCGGCGTGGAACAGCCGGTACTCCTCGTACGCCCGGTGGTAGTCGCCGGTCGCCGCGAACAGCTGGGCCTGCTCCTCGCGGATCCGGGCCCGCACGGACTGCAGGTCGCTGCCGGCACAGACCTCGCGCGCCCGGTCCAGGCCCTGCTGGGCGGTCGTGGTCGCACCGCGCAGGCGCCGCGCCTCCGCCACGGTCAGCAGGGACTCGGCCAGGGAGAGATCGTCGACCGGCCCGGCCCGGCCGTCCAGGATCGGGCCGAGGGTCGCCTCGACCTCGTCGTACTGGTGATGCACCAGCTCGACGCGGGCGATCGTGTCGAGGTACGCGGGGCTGAGCGGGGCGCCGCGCCGGGCGGAGATCGTCCGCATCTCGGCCACCAGGCGTTGCGCCTCCGTGGCGTCGCCGCTCTTGAGGACCGCGTACGCCAGATTGTTGAGCAGGCGGACGGACAGGTCGGCGTCGCCGATCGCGGTGGCGATGTCCAGGCCGTCGCGGAAGCGGCGCCGGGCCTCGTCCAGCGATCCGCTCTCGCACAGCGTCACCCCGAGATGGGACAGGTGTCGCGCCCGGACGGCGGCGGACACGTCCTCGCCGGTGTGGGTGACGCACTGCACCGCGTGGGCGAGCGCGTCCGGCAGGTCGCCGAGGTGCAGGCGGAAGCTGGACACCGCGAGGTGGCCGCGGGCCAGCACGTACTCGTGGCCGTGCCCGACGGCCCAGTCCAGGGCCTCGTGGGCGATCCGGCCCGAGGCCGGGGCGTCGCCCTCGGACAGCAGTGCCTCGGCGCGTACCAGGCGGGCCCGCATCCGCAGGTCGGCGCGGCCCAGGGCGGAGGCGATCCGCTCCGCCTGCGCGGCCACCTCGGCGATGACCCCGAAGTCGACCTTGGAATCCAGCTCCATCGCGTCCAGCGCGGCGGCGAGCAGGGCCTCGGCGTGCGGCGTCGCCGGGGAGAGCTGGGCCACCGTGCGGGCGATGTCCCGGATCGGTCCGACGATTGCCTCCGGGTGCGGCGCGGTACCGGCCATGTCGCGGTCCTCCTCGTCGAGGTTCAGCAGCACGCACCCTACGGCGCGGTGGTTGCGGTCCGCGCGACGGCGCAGTTGCCGATGTGGTGCGGCGGCGGTGCCCGGTGGTGATGGGGCTCACTGGTGGGCTACGCGGGCCGGGGAGTCACGACGGACTCGGCTGTTTCCAGATATTGACAGGCTTAACACGAGGGGGCACGCTCACACGGAGCATGTGGGAGCGCTCTCATGGCGTCCCCGCCGACCACAGAGGAGCGACACAGTGGCGCCGTCCCTCACCCGCCGCGGGCGCCGAGTGCGCGCCCTCGCCGCCGTCGCGGCCCTCGCGGCGGTCGTCCCGCTCACCGTCACGCCCGCGCACGCGGCGACTCCACCCGCCGCCGCGCGGGCCAACGTCCCGGACCGCACCCGGTTCTACGTCCCCGCGCCGAACCCGGGCGCGGTCGAACAGATCCACCAGCTCGTCGCGGACGGGCGGTGGGGGCTGGCACACAAGCTCCGCACGATGGTGACCACGCCGCAGGCGGTATGGGTGACCCGGTACTCCGGCGCCGAACTCACCCGGCTCGTCCGCGACCACGTCCGCAAGGCCGCCCGGACGCGCAGCGTCCCCGTCTTCGTGGCCTACCACATCCCCTTCCGCGACTGCGGCGCGTACTCCTCCGGCGGCGCCCGCACCGTCGCCGAGTACCAGGCGTGGATCGACGCCTTCGCCGCCGGGCTCGGCAACAGCCGGGCCCAGGTCATGCTCGAACCCGACAGCCTCGGCATCATCCCCTGGTACACCGACATCAACGGCAACCCGGAGTGGTGCAAGCCCGCCGAAGCCGACCCGGCCACCGCGCAGCGCGACCGGTTCACGATGCTCAACTACGCGGTCGACAGGTTCACCGCGCTCCCGCGCACCAGCGTCTACCTGGACGGCACCAACAGCAACTGGCTCAGCACCGGCGACGCCGCCGACCGGCTGGTCCGCGCCGGTGTGCTGCGCGCCGACGGCTTCTTCCTCAACGTGTCCAACTTCGAGGCCACCCCCCGGCTGCGGAAGTACGGCACCTGGATCGCCAAGTGCATCCACTACGGCACGCAGGCACCGACGCTGGGCCGGTACCGCGACTGCGCCAGCCAATACCACCCGGCCGACCCGAAGGACTTCAGCACCTGGACCCGCAGCGACCAGTGGTACGACGCGAACGTCGGCGACGTGCCCGCGGACCAGCTCACCCACTTCGTCGTCGACACCAGCCGCAACGGCCAGGGCTCCTGGACCCCGCCCGCGGGCAACACCTGGCCCGACCCGATGACCTGGTGCAACCCTCCGGACCGTGGCCTCGGCGCGCGACCGACCACCCGGACCGGCGACCCGCTCATCGACGCGTACCTGTGGATCAAGGTCCCGGGTGAGTCCGACGGCCAGTGCGACCGCGGCACCGGAACCGGAACGGACCCGGCCCGGGGCGACCAGGCCGACCCGGCCGCCGGGGCGTGGTTCCCGCAGCAGGCCATCGAGCTGGTACGGCTGGCCGACCCGCCGCTGCGCTGACGGCTCAGTCCGGGAAGCCGCCCTCCGCCAGGATCTTGCCGATCCGGGCGCGGTGGGCGGCCTCCCAGTCGTCCAGCGACTCGGCGGCCTCCTTGGCCAGCTTCCGCGCGGCGGCGTCGCGCACCTCGTCGGCCCGGGCACCCGGCACGACCACGACGCCCTCCTCGTCGGCGACCACGATGTCGCCCGGCGCGACCTCGACGCCGCCGCAGCGGACCCGGGTGTTCAGCGGCTCGACCGCCGCCTTGGTGCCGGGGATCGGGATCACTCCGCGGGCGAACACCGGAAAGCCCATCTCCCGGATCTCCGCCAGGTCGCGGGCCACCCCGTCCAGCACGAAGCCGGCGATCCCCCGCCGGTGGGCGACCGCACAGACGTTGCCGCCGGCCAGCGCGAAGTCCACGTCGCCGGACTCGACGACGATGACCGAGCCGGGCGCCGCCCGGTAGATGGCCGTGTGCAGCATCAGGTTGTCGCCGGGCGGGCACCGCACCGTGAACGCGGGCCCGGCCACCCGGGGCACCGGCGTCCACAGCGGACGGATCCCGATGTCCATGACCTGTGCGCGGCTCAGCACGTCCGCGAGGGTCGTCG
Organism: Krasilnikovia cinnamomea; assembly: GCF_004217545.1. Taxonomy (NCBI): domain Bacteria; kingdom Bacillati; phylum Actinomycetota; class Actinomycetes; order Micromonosporales; family Micromonosporaceae; genus Krasilnikovia; species Krasilnikovia cinnamomea. The sequence goes on along the minus strand of NZ_SHKY01000001.1, from coordinate 6,948,906 downwards.
GCGGGATGTCGGCGAATCCGGTGACCTCACCCATGGGTTCCTCCTACTGGTCGGGCCGGCGCTGCGGGGCGCACGGACATTCCACCACGGTGCCCGCGCGGGGGCGGCTCGATCCCCGGCCGATGTGACGCCCCGGGTGCGGTGTCATCCGGCGGCCTGGAACAGGTAGAGCACGGCCAGTCCGGTGGCGAGCACGCCGAGCAGCAGGCGCAGGCCCCGCTCGGGCAGGTGCGGCTGGAGGCGGGCGCCGAGGTAGCCGCCGATCAGGCCGCCGAGGCCGCAGGCCAGCCCGACACCCCAGTGCGGCGCCACCGCGCCCGGCGCGGCGAGGGCCAGCAGCCCGTAGGTGGCGACGCCCGCGACCGAGGTGACGAACGTCGCGGCCAGCGCGGCCGGCGCCACTCGGGTCACCGGCATCCCGCGACCCACCAGGATCGGGCCGATCAGCGAACCCCCGCCGATGCCGTAGATCCCGCCCACCACGCCGACGACGAGGGCGAGCCCGGTGATCGTACGGCCGGACGGCGCAGCGCCCCGGCCCTCGGGGCCGGGCGCCGGTGGTGGCCGCACCGCGCGGACGCACAGCCAGAGCCCGAGCGGGAGCAGCAGCACGGCGACGATGGCCCGGAACACCCGGGGCCCGGGCACGGCGAACACCCGGATGACCGCGCCGAGGACCACACCGGGCAGGGTCCCGGCCAGCAGCAGGCGGGTCAGCGGCCCGGCCAGGGTGCCGAGGCGGCGGTAGCGCCACAGCGCACCGGGCCCGGACACGACGTTGTACAGCAGGTTCGTGGGGGTGACCGCCGGGTTGGGTACGGCCAGCACCGACAGCTGCACCGGCAGCAGGAACACCGCCCCGGACACCCCGACCGGCGTGGTGACCGTGGAGATCAGCACCCCGGCGGCGACCGCCAGCGCAACCGCCGACCACGTCACGGTACGGCCCCCGCGGCGAGGCGCCGCGCGGCGCGGCGGCGCCGGGCCTGCGCCGGATCGGTGACCGGCACGGCCGCCAGCAGCTCCCGGGTGTACGGGTGGACGGGCCGCGCGTACACGTCGTCGACGTCGCCGAGTTCCACGACTGTTCCGTGCCGCAGCACGGCCACCCGGTCGGCGACCTGGCGGACGACGGCGAGATCGTGGGAGACGAACACGATCGTCAGCGCGTACTCCCGCTGGATCTCGGCCAGCAGCGCCAGCACCTGCGCCTGCGTGGTGACGTCGAGGGAGGAGACCGGTTCGTCGCAGACCAGCAGCGCGGGCCGGGGGGCCAGCGCCCGCGCGATGGCCACGCGCTGACGCATGCCGCCGGACAGCTCGTGCGGGTACCGGTCGTAGTCGGCGGCGGCGAGCCCGACGCGGGTCAGCAGGTCCACCACGCGGTCCCGGCGGTGGCGCCCGCCGCCGACGCTGTCGCCGACGGAACGGCGCGGGTTCAGCGACGACTGCGGGTCCTGGAACACCATCTGCGGTAGGCCCGGGCCGGTGAACTCGACCGTGCCGGAACTGGGCGCCAGCAGGCCCACCATCATCCGGGCCAGGGTGGACTTGCCGGTGCCGCTCTCCCCCACGATCCCGAGCGTCTCGCCGCGCCGCACGTCGAGGGTGACCGCGTCGACCGCCCGGACCTGCTGCCCACGCCGCCGCCCCGGAAAGTCGCGGCGCACGTCGACCAGGCGCAGCAGTGCGGCGCCGGCGGGCGCACCGGCGGTGCGCGGCGCCGCGTCCAGGCGCGGCACGGCGGCCAGCAGTTGTCTGGTGTACGGCGCCTGCGGGGCACCGAGCACCCGCTCGACCGGCCCGTGTTCGACGGCGCTGCCGCCCCGCATCACGACCACCTCGTCACAGGATCCCGCGATCACCCCCAGATCATGGCTGACCAGCAGCAGCGCCGTGCCGGTGGTGGCGCGAACCTCCTCGAGCAGGTCGAGGATCTGGGCCTGGACGGTCACGTCGAGGGCGGTGGTGGGCTCGTCGGCGACGATCAGCCGGGGCCCGCAGGCCAGGGCCATCGCGATGAGCGCCCGCTGCCGCATGCCGCCGGAGAACTGGTGGGGATACTGCGCGGCGCGCCGCACCGGATCGGCGATGTGCACCTGGTCGAGCACCTCGACCGCGCGCTGCCGGGCGGCCCGCCGGGTGGCGCCCGTGTGCAGCCGGTACACCTCGGCGATCTGGGCGCCGACGGTGTGGAACGGGCTGAGCGCGGACAACGGGTCCTGGAACACCATGGCGATCCCGGCGCCGCGGACCCGCCGCAGCACGTCCGGCCGCGCGGTGAGCAGCTCGGTTCCCTCGAACGTGACCCGTCCCTGGACCGTCGCGGTCGGGTGCAGCCCGAGCAGGGCCAGCGCGGTGGCGCTCTTGCCGGAGCCCGACTCGCCCACGATGCCGAGCGAGCGCCCGGGCCCGATCTCGAAGGAGAGCCCGTCCACGGCAACCCTCGCCCCGAACGCGATCCGCAGATCCCGCACGGACAACACCGGCCGGCCCGTCACCGCGCCTGCACCCGGGGATCGACCGCGGCGTAGAGCACGTCGGCGACGGCGTTGCCGAGCACCACGATGACGCCGGTCAGCAGCGTCACCCCGACGACGACCGGCAGGTCGATCTGGTTGACCGCCCCGACCAGCAGCTGGCCGACGCCGGGCAACCCGAACATGGTCTCGGTGAGCACCGCCCCAGTCATGATCGCGGCGACGTCGAGGGCGGTCAGCGTGACCACCGGGATCAGCGCCCCCCGCAGGGCCCGGCGGGTGCGGATCCGCCGCTCCGGCAGGCCGTACGCGCGGGCGGTGCGGATGTGGTCCTCGGCCAGGGCGTCCTGGACGCCGGCACGGGTGAGCCGGGCGTACGTGGCGGCTTGGATGATCGCCAGCGCGGTCCACGGCAGCAGCAGGTTCTGCGCCCAGCCGCGCGGGTCCTCGGTGAGCGGCACGTAGGTCGGGAACGGCAGCCACCGCAACTGCACGCTGAACACCAGCAGCAGCACGAGACCGACGAGGAAGACCGGGGTGGCGTATCCGATGAGGACCAGCGCGTCGACGAACCGGGACCGCAGCAGCCCCGCGCCGACGCCGACCACCAGTGACAGGATCTGCGCGCCCAGCGCCAGCGACGCGGACACCGGCAGCCGGTCGGCCAGCAGCGCGGTCACCGGCTGGTCGGTCTCGAAGGAGTACCCGAGGCACGGCGCGGGACAGTGCCGCACGTCCGGCCCCGCCGGATAGTCGCGGCCCACGACGATGCCGCGCAGGAAGTGGCCGTACTGGGTGGCGACGCTCTCGTCGAGGCCCATCGCGGCGCGGACCTCGGCGAGCCGTTGCGGCGTGCACCCCTTGCCGCAGGTGAGCACGGCCGGGTCGGCCGGGGCCAGGTAGAACAGCGCGTAGACGACGGCGGACAGGGCCAGCAGCACCAGCACGGCGCCGCCGAGGCGGCGCAGCAACAGCCGGATCACGGTACGGGCACCGTCTGCCGCGGGTCGAGCACGCGCCGCACCCCACCGGACACCAGCACGAACGCGATCAGGGTGGTGAGCAGCAGGACACCGGGAATCAGCACGTACGCCGGGTCGGCGCGGAACCAGGTGGTCGCGCTGGACAGCATCTGGCCCCAGGACGGGGTGGGCGGCCGGACCCCGACGCCCAGGAACGACAGCCCGGCCTCGCTGATCATGTTGGCGGGCAGCAGCAGCGCCGCGTACGTCAGCACCGGCGCGGCCAGGCCGGGCAGCAGCTCGCGGCGTGCGATCCGCGCCGGCCCGGCCCCGGAGAGCCGCGCGGCGGCCACGTAGTCGCGGGTGCGCAGCGACAGCGTCTCGCCCCGGGTCAGGCGCGCCGTGCCACCCCAGCCGAGGATCGCGATGACGCCGGTGAGCAGCACCGGGCGGGGCCAGGACTGCGGCACGATCGCCAGCAGGGCGATCGCTAGGACCAGGCTGGGGAACGCGAGGACGAGGTCGACCAGGCGGCTGATCGCCGCGTCGAGACGGCGGCCGCCCAGCCCGGCGGCGAGACCGACCGCGAGACCGATCGACACCTGGGCGAGGGTGGCGCCGACGGCCACGCCGAGCGACACCCGCGCGCCGTACACGACGCGGGCGAACAGGTCCCGGCCGGTGCCCGGCTCGACGCCGAACCAGTGGTCGGCGCTGAAGCCGACCACCGGCACCCCGCCCCGGGCGGAGTCGAGCAGCTCGGGGTGGAAGGTGGTCGGGTCCTGTCCCTCGATGGCGGTCAGCACGGGCGCGGCCAGCGCTACCAGGACCATGACCGTCACCACCGACGCCCCGGCGACCAGTCCGGAGTCCCGGGTCACTTGACGGAGATCCGGGCCAGGTCGTAGGTGCCGCGCCAGCCGTCGGGCACCGCGTTCTTGACGCCCGTGCCGTACAGGTAGACGTCCTTCTCGTGGGTCAGCGGGACGACCAGGGCGAGCTTGCCGATCCTCGCGTCGAGGGCGCCCCAGCGGGGGGCCGCCGCGGCCGGGTCGGTGAGCGCGTTGATCGCGTCGATCTCCGCGTTGACCTCGGGGTCGTTGTACTGGGCGAGGTTGAAGTTGCCGCCCGCCGTGACGATCTGCCGGCCGTCGAAGATCGGAATGAGGAACGGGCCGCCGGACGGCCAGTCGGCGCCCCAGTTCTGCAGCGACAGCGCGGGCTGGGTGGCGGGCTTGCCGGTGACGTCCCGGTACGTCGCGCCGTCGATGGCGACCAGGCGCACCGCGATGCCGGCCTGCTTGAACGCGTCCTGAATTGCGGCGGCCACCTTGGGCCCGAGGCCGTTCGCGTCGTCGTTCTCGTGGGCCAGCTCGATGCTGAGTCCACCGCCGTGTCCGGCGGCGGCCAGCAGCTCGCGGGCCTTGGCCGGGTCGCCGCCCGGACCGGCCGGGAAATGATCGTACGGCTGGTAGCCCAGTGCCGGCTGCGGCGGCAGGAAGGTGGTCGAGGGCCCGGCGACCGCGCTGCCGCCGAGGGCGTTGACGACCGAGGTGCGGTTGACCGCGTACGACAGGGCCTGGCGCACCCGCACGTCGTCGAAGGGTGCCTTCGTCGTGTTGAACGCGAGGTAGGTGGTCATCGGGAACTCGCCCCGGGCGACCCGCTTGTCCAGCGCGGAGCCGGGCGTGAGCTGGGCCAGTTGTTCGGGCCCGACCACGGCGTCGGTGGTGACGGCGTACGCGTCGCGCCCGGCGCCGGTGACCAGGCGCTGGTTGATGACGGCCGGGTCGAGCCCGGCGGTCACCTCGATCCGGTCCGGGCAGGCGTAGCGCAGGGTGTCGCTGCCCCAGTGGGTGTTGCGCACCAGGGTGAGCGTCTTCTTCTTCTCGTACCGTTCCACCTTGTACGGTCCGCTGGACAGCGGGTGGTTCTCGTACTCCGTGCCGGAGTCCTTCGCCCTGGGCACCGGGGCGAACTGGGTGGCGGTGGCCAGGAAGGGGAAGTCCCCCTCGGGTTTGCGCAGCTTGAAGACGATCGTCTTCGCGTCGGGCGTCTCGATCGCCGCGAGCCCGCCGGGCTGCTTGTACGGCCCCGGGTAGTCCGCCGCCCCCACCAGCCAGTCCCGCAGGTACGGCGCCCCGCCGGGCAGCTCCGGCGCGAACGAGCGTTCGATGCCGTACTTGACGTCGGCGGAGGTGATCGGCGTGCCGTCCTCGAAGAAGACGCCGTCGCGCAGCCGGTACGTCCAGGTCCTGGCGCCGTCGGAGGGGGTGCCGAGGTCGGTGGCGAGATCCGGCGCGGGCCTGGTGCCCGCCTCTCCGGGCAGCCGGTTGCGGGTGGTGAGCGTGCGGAACAGCAGGGACGGGATGTTGCCGCCGCCGGAGGTGTAGAGCCGGGCCGGGTCGAGGTGGCTGATGCCGCCCTGGTTGAGCACGGACAGCGTGCCGCCGCGGCAGGTCGCGGGGTCGAACGGCGTGGCGGCCGGGTTCTCGGCGCCCTGGCAGGCGGTGAGCGCGCCGGCGGCCAGGATGCCGGCGAGGATCGCGGGAACGGTTCGGCTGCGCATCGTCGCCCTTCGGTGGGCCGGACGGGATCTCCGCCGGTCGGGTCGGCGGACGAGGTGGGCGCCGGTCGAGGCGCCCGTCCATCCACCGGAATCAACGTAGGGCGGATGCCGCGGCCGGTCACCATGGATGTGACGCAGTTCACCGCAATTCCTATAGACTTAGCATGTTTCAACTCGCAGGCTGGTTACCCCGGTAGCTGACTGAGCACGTAGGGGGCGACCTGATCCAGCGGGCCGGTGGTGCGGTAGGCCCGGCACAGCACCGCCGCCCCTTCCAGGCTGGCCAGCATCAGGGTGGCCAGCCCCGAGGCGCGGCGGGCGGGCGCGCCGAAGGACACCAGGCCCTGGGTCACCGAGGCCAGCCAGGTGTCGTACGCCGCACGGCAGGCCCGGCTGAGCGCCGGTGAGGCGGGCACGGAGTCCAGGGTGATCGTGGTGACCGGCAGACCCTCGGTGAAGTCGGACTCGCGCAGGTCCTGGGCGAAGTGCTCGACCATCGAGATGGCCCAGCCCCGGGCGCTGGTGCTGTCGGCCAGCCGGTCGTGGATCAGCCGGTCCACCTCGACCGCCCAGTCCTCGACCGCCGCCACGGCGATCTCCTCCTTGCCTCCGGGAAACAGAAAGTAGACCGAGCCCCGCGGCGCTCCACTGTGCTCAATGATCTGGGTCAGTCCGGTGCCGTGGTAGCCGTGGCGGCGCAACAGCGTCCGGGCACTGGCGATGATTCGCGCCCGAGTGTCCGACTTCGGCCTCGGCATGACCCACCTCTCACTGACTTGCCTAGCACCCCCGACGACGAAACTATATCAATCGGTCTACTTAGATGTGTTGTCTGCGTGGCCGCCCCGGCCCGTCTCACCCCGGAGGTTCCGGTGACCCACACCCGGTTCGAGTCGATCGGTGCGTATCTGCCGTCGACCGTCGTCACCACGCGCGAGCTCGTCGCGCAGATGAGCTACCAGCCACCGTTCGACCTGGAGCAGATCACCGGGATCGCCGAGCGGCGCGTCCACGACAAGCGCCCGGACTCCCTGGAGGACTCGTTCGTCCTGGCCCGGCGCGCGGCGCAGGACTGCCTGTCCCGCTCCCGGTACGCCGCCGCCGACCTCGACGTCGTCATCTCGGCCTCGATCACCCGGTACCACGGCGACCGTGTCTTCCAGTTCGAGCCCTCGTTCGCCCATCAGCTCGCCCGGTCGCTGGGTGCCACCCGGGCGATCCACTTCGACGTCTCCAACGCCTGCGCCGGGATGCTCACCGGCGTCGCGGTGCTGGACCGGATGATCCGGGCGGGCGTGGTCCGCAACGGCCTGGTGGTCAGCGGCGAGCAGATCACCGCGATCGCGGAGACCGCGGTCAAGGAGATCAGCGAGCTGTACGACCCGCAGTTCGGCTCGCTGACCGTCGGCGACTCCGGCGCGGCGGTGATCCTCGACGAGTCCACCTCCGAGGCCGACCGGATCCACTACGTCGAACTGATGACCTGCTCTGAATATTCACACTTGTGCATAGGTAAGCCGAGCGATCGTAACCAAGGGATCGCGCTCTACACCGACAATCACCAGATGCACAAGGAGGACCGGTCCCGGTTGTGGAGCCGGTTCCAGACCGACTTCCTGGCCAAGCGCGGCACCACCTTCGCCGAGGAGGGCTACGACTACGTCGTGCACCACCAGGTCGGCAGCAAGTTCATCCGCAACGTCAACAACCACGGCGAGAAGGCCTTCGGTACGCCGATGCCCGAGTCGCTGTCCGTGGTCGAGAAGTACGGCAACACGTCGTCGACCTCCCACTTCGTGGTCCTGCACGACCACCTGCGCAGCGGCCGCGCCCGGCCCGGCGCGAAGTACCTGCTCGTACCGGCCGCCTCCGGCGTGGTCACCGGCTGCGTCTCCGCCACCATCAGCTCCCTGGAGGTCTGAACAATGCCCACCGCCATCACCTCCACCGCGGTGAGCACCGACCCGCACCTGTCCGGGTCGATCGCACGCGCCTCCGCCGCCGCCACCGCCTGCCTGAACCGGGCCGGGGTCCACCCCGACCAGGTCGACGTCCTCATCAACGTCGGCGTGTACCGCGACGAGAACATGGCCGAACCGGCCATGTCCGCGCTGATCCAGAAGAACGTCGGCACCAACCTGGACTACCTGCGCTCGGGCAGCCCCGCCTTCTCCTTCGACCTGATGAACGGCGCCTGCGGGCTGCTCAACGCGGTCCAGGTGGCGGGCGCGTTCCTGGCCGGCGACGCCGAGTACGCCCTGGTCGTCTCCGGCGACACCCACCCCTCCGGCCGGCCCGACCCCGACTTCGGGTACGCGCACGTCGGCGCCGCGATGCTGCTGTCGCGTTCCGCCGACGCGGGCACCGGCTTCGGCCCGGTCAGCACCGTGACCGCCCCCGACGACGCGCCCGGGGTGCGCGGCTACGCGGACCTCGGCGCGGTCGGCACCCACGGACGCGAGATGATCTGGGTGCGCCGCGACCCCGACTACGCGCGGCGGCTGGTGGAGCTCGCCGCCGCCGAGGCGAGCCGGTACGCCGCCGAGCAGGGCCTCGACCTGTCCCGGACGCTGCTGGTCGCCTCCCAGCCGACGCCGTCGTTCGCGGCCGAACTGGCGCAACGGCTGGGCGTCCCGGCCGACGCCGTGGTCACCGTGCACGGCGTCGACGGCGACCCGCACACCTCGGCGCTGACCCTCGCCTACCACCAGGCCGTCGAGGCGGGGCAGGCCGACGCGTACCCGGAGGCGCTATTCGTGGCCGCCGGGGCGGGACTGTCCGTGGCCTGCTCGGTCTACCACCGCGCCGGCTGATGGCGCTCGCGACGACGACCGGCGTGGCGGCCCGGCTGGCCGCCCACGCCGACTCCGCCCGCGACGCGGTCATCTGGCCCGGCCACGGCCGGCTCACCTTCCGCGAGCTGCACGAGCAGTCCGACGCGTACGCCGCCGGGCTGCGGGCGCTGGGCATCGGCAAGGGCACCAAGACGGTCCTGATGCTGCGGCCCGGGCTGGAGCTGTACCCGGTGCTGTTCGGGCTGCTCAAACTCGGCGCGGTGCCGGTCGTCGTCGACCCCGGCATGGGCGTACGCCGGATGCTGCACTGCTACCGCAGCGCCGGGGCGCAGGCGTTCATCGGCGTCGGGATCGCCCACGTGGTGCGGCTGTTCAACCGGCGGGCCTTCGCGGGGGTGCGGATCCTGGTCACCGCCGGGCGGCGCTGGTTCTGGGGCGGGGCGACGCTGCGTACGATCCTCGAAGGTCCGCACCCGGCGCCCACCGAACGGCCCGGCCCGGACGACCTGCTGACGATCGGGTTCACCACCGGCAGCACCGGCCCCGCCAAGGGCGTCGAGTCCACCCACGGCGCGCTGGAGGCCATGCTCCAGCAGGTCATCGCGGTACACGACCAGTCGAGCGACGACGTGGCGCTGGTGACCTCACCGATGTTCGGCGTGCTGCACCTGCTGATCGGCTCCACGTGCGTGCTCGCACCGGTCGACCCCACCCGGGTCGGTGCCGCCGACCCGGCGGCGCTCGCCGACACCATCGAACGCTTCGGGGTCACCGGGATGTTCGCCTCCCCGGCGCTGCTCGACCCGTTCGGCCGGTACCTGCGCGACACCGGCCGCCGGCTGCCGACGCTGCGCACCCTGGTCGCCGGCGGCGCCCCGGTCTCCGACGAGGTGGTCCAGACGCTGCACCGCGACGACCTGCGGTTGCACACCACGTACGGGGCGACCGAGGCGCTGCCGATCGCCTCCATCGAGTCCCGGGAGATGCTGCGCGACACCCACGAGGGCAGCCGGACCGGGGCGGGCACGTGCGTGGGCCGCCCGGTGGACGGAATGGACGTCCGCATCGTGCGCGTCACCGACGATCCGCTGCCGGTGTGGCGTGACGACCTGCTGGCGGCGCCCGGTGAGGTCGGCGAGATCACGATCGCCGGGCCGACCGTGAGCCCCCGCTACCACCGGCTGCCCGAGGCCGACGCCGCCGCCAAGATCATCGACGGGGAGCGGCGCTGGCACCGTACCGGCGACCTCGGCTGGATCGACGACGCCGGGCGGATCTGGTTCTGCGGCCGCAAGAGCCAGCGGGTCGGTGACCTGCACACCGTCCAGGTCGAGGGGGTGTTCAACGCCCACCCGCAGGTGTACCGCACCGCGCTGGTCGACGCGGGCGGGCGCCCGGTGGTGTGCGTCGAGCCGCGCCCCGGGGTCACCGACCACGACCGGCTGCGCCACGAGCTGCGCGAACTCGCGGCCAGCCAGCCGGTGACCAAGCCGCTCGACGAGTTCCTGTTCCACCCGGCGTTCCCGGTCGACATCCGGCACAATGCGAAGATCAACCGCGAGTACCTGTCGGCCTGGGCCGCGTGGCGGCTGCGGCCGCGCCGCCCGCGCGAGCTCGCGCCACGGCTGGTGCCGCTGGCCGGCTGGGCCTTCCTCGCGTACGGGCTGGTCGGGCCGATGCCCCATCCGGCACTGTGGGTGCTGTGGGGCATCGACCTCGTGCTCAGCTTCGTGGCGCACGGCCTGCAGATCCCGGTCGCGGTGCGCCGGGCCCGGTTCGCGGGCATCGCACCGGCCCGGGCGGCCGCCCTGACCATGGTGTTCGGTGCGACCTGGTGGAAGGGACTGCCATGGCGGTGACCAACAGGTCCGGCGCGACCGGCTGGAGGGGACCGCGATGAAAATCCTGGTGACCGGTGCCTCCGGGTTTCTCGGCGGGCACATCGCCGAGGCGGCCGTCGCGGCCGACCACGACGTCCGGGCGCTGCTGCGCCCCACGGCGGCGCTGTCGATGGACGCCGGCGCCGACCGGGTCGAGCCGGTCCGCGGCGACCTGACCGACCCGGCGTCGCTGGCCGTGGCCACGGCCGGGGTCGACGTGGTGATCCATTCGGCCGCCCGGGTGACCGACCACGGCAGCCCGGCGCAGTTCCACGACACCAACGTCGCCGGCACGCAACGGCTGCTGGCCGCGGCCCGCGCCAACGGGGTGTCCCGGTTCGTCTTCGTCAGCAGCCCCAGCGCGGTGATGGACGGCACCGATCAGGTGGGCATCGACGAGAGCACACCCTACCCGGCGAAGTACCTGAACCTGTACTCGGAGACCAAGGCGGCAGCGGAACGCCTCGTGCTGGCCGCGAACGAACCCGGGTTCACCACCAGTGCGCTGCGCCCGCGCGGCATCTGGGGGCCACGGGACTGGCACGGCTTCATGCCCCGGCTGATCGCGAAGCTGCGGGCGGGACGGCTGCCCGACCTGTCCGGCGGGCGCACCGTGCTGGCCTCGCTGTGCCACGCCACCAACGCGGCCCACGCCTGCCTGCTGGCCGCGGGCTCCGACCGGGTCGGCGGGCGCGCGTACTTCGTGGCCGACGCGGAGGTCAGCGACGTGTGGGCACTCATCGCCGAGGTGGGCGCGATGTTCGGCGCGGCACCGCCGACCCGCCGGGTGCCACCGGCGGTGCGCGACGCGCTGGTCGCCACGATCGAGACGGTGTGGCGCGTCCCGTACCTGCGCGACCGGTACTCGCCGCCGCTGTCGCGCTACTCGGTGGCGCTGCTGACCCGGTCGAGCACGTACGACACCAGCGCCGCCGCACGCGACTTCGGCTATGCCCCGCTGCTCGACCAGCCGACCGGGCTGCGGCAGCTGCGCGAGTGGGTCGACGGCATCGGCGGGGTCGACGCGTTCACCAGGTACGTCCGGTGAGCCGCTACCAGCGGCCCGTGTCGCCGACCGAATGGCTGTACCTGGCCGGTCAGCGCACCATGCCGCCCTTCGCGATCCAGCTCGTCGTCGAGGGCGAGGGCGACCTCGATCCCGCCGCGCTCACCCGGGCCGTCCGGGTGGCGTCGGCCGCGTGCCCCGGCGCCCGCCTGGCCCGGGACGGCCGGACCTGGGTGGACACCGGCGAGGCCCCGCCGGTCACCGCGGCCGGCTCCGTGGCGCTGTGGCCGGCGCTGGCGTCCAGCGCGCTGGAACGGACCTGCGAGGTCGTGGTCGCCGAGGGCGCCGTGATGTTCCGGGTGTCCCACGCGGTGATGGACGGCCGAGGCGTGCTGACCTGGGCGGCGGACGTGTTCCGGGCGCTGCGCGGTGAGCCGCCGCTGGGTGCGCCCGCGATCCTCACGGACTTCGGCCTCGCCGACCGGCTGGGCGCGCCCGGCCGGCGGCCCCGGATGAGTGCCGGCTGGCGCTCCCCCCTGACCGCACCACCCCACGCGGCCGGGCCGGCCACGGCCGGACTGGGCCCGGCCGGGCAGAGCTCGGCCAGGCAGGGGTGGGCGCGGCGCAGCGTCGACGGCAACCACCCTGGGCTGGTCGCGAAGCTCGCCACGGCGGTGGCCGGGTTCACCGGTGCCGGACGGTCCCGCTTCCTGGTGCCCGTCGACCTGCGCCGGCACGACCCGGCGTTGCGCAGCACCGCCAATCTCAGCCTGCCGGTGTTCCTCACCGCGGGCCCGGACGAGACGTGGCAGAGCCTGCACAAGCAGATCCTGCGCGCGCTCGTCGAGCGGCGCGAGGTCACCGGCGGAGCGGCGGAACGCGCCGCCTACCGGCTACCGCTGGGGCTGCTGGCCCGCTCCCTGCGGATGGCCGGTGACCGCCACCTGTGCACGGCGATCCTGTCCCACCTCGGCCGGATCGATCCGGCCGAGTTCAGCGCCGACGGATTCCGCGCCTCGACCGTCTACTCCCTGCCCACCCACGCGCCGCTGGCCCCGCTGTCCATCGTGGCGACCGCGCCGCCGGGCCGTACCGAGCTGACCGTGGCCCACCACGGCACACCCGAGCGGGCCGAGGCGCTGCTGGACGCGGTCGAGGCCGCGCTGTCGCCGCACCGGCACTGGGCGGGCAACGACACCCGGCGCGCGGTGCCCCGCGCGACCCTGACCGGCCTGTTCGCCCGGCAGGTCGCCGCCGCCCCGGGCGCCGTCGCGCTGACCGGGCCGTTCGGCGAGGTCAGCTACGCCGAACTGGACGCCCGCGCGGACGCGGTGGCGCACGCGCTGCGCGAGCGAGACGTGGGTCGCGGCGACGTCGTCGGGCTGCTGGCCGACCGTACGGTCGAGGCCGTCGCGGCGATCCTCGGCGTGCTCAAGGCAGGGGCGGCGTACCTGCCGCTGGACCCGCAGCACCCGGACGGCCGGATCGGCCACGTGCTGCGCGACGCGGGCGCGCCGCTGTGCCTGCTCGGGCGCCGCCACGCCGGACGCGTCGGCGTCGAACACCTGATCCTGGAGGACCTGCCGACCGGCGGCGCGCCCCCCGCCGACGACGCGGCCACGCCGGACGACCTCGCGTACGTCATCTACACCTCCGGCTCGACCGGGCGCCCCAAGGGTGTCCAGGTCGAACACCGCAGCCTCGTCAACTACGTCACCTGGGCCCGCGAGGAGTACCGGGTGGACACCGGCACCCGGTTCGCGCTGTTCACCTCGCTGGCGTTCGACCTGACCGGCACGGCGCTGCTGCTGCCGCTGCTGGCCGGGGGCAGCGTGGCGCTGGTACCCGACGAGCCGACCCACGTCAGCCTGCGGGAGATGCTGGAACGCTCCGGCGCCAACGCCCTCAAGCTCACCCCGGCGCACCTGGACCTGATCGGGCGGCTGGGGCTGACCCCGGCCGGGTTCAGGGTCCTGGTCGTCGGCGGCGAACAGCTGCGCCCGGCGGTCGCGGCGGCGGCGCTGCGCGCGTTCGGACCGCACTGCCGGATCGTCAACGAGTACGGGCCGACCGAGGCCACCATCGGCTGCGTCGTGCACGAGTTCGACCCCGACCGCGACACCGGCGCCGCCGTGCCGATCGGGCGGCCGGTGGCCAACACGTCGGTGTTCCTGCTCAACGCCGACGGGCGCTTCGTCGCTCCCGGTGAGACCGGCGAGCTCCACCTGGCCGGTGAGCAGCTCGCGCGCGGCTACCGGGGCCGCCCCGATCTCGACGGCGAGCGCTTCGTCCGGCTGGCCGACGGGACCCGGGTGTACCGGACCGGTGACCTGGCCCGGGTGGTGGACGGCGAATTGGAGTACCTGGGCCGCACCGACGACCAGCTCAAGATCCGGGGTTACCGGATCGAACCGGCCGAGATCGCGGCGGCGCTGGAGAGCTACCCGGGGATTGCTCGGGCGGTGGTGACCGGGCGGGCCGCCCGTCGCGGCACCGACCCCGTGCTGTGCGCGTACGTGGTCGGTGCGGTGGCGTCCGAGCAGGACGTCCGCGACCACCTGGCGCGGTGCCTGCCGCGCTACCTGGTGCCCGCCGTGATCGTCACCGTGGACGAGCTGCCGCGGACCACCAACGGGAAGATCGACGTCGGGGCGCTGCCCGACCCGTTCGCGCAGCGCGCCGTGACGCCCCCGTCCGGCGGGCCCGCCCCCGGGACGGTCGAGGAGCGGGTGTCGCAGATCTTCGCCCGGATTCTGCGGGTCGACCGGACCTTGATCGGGCCGGACACCGACTTCCACGCCCTCGGCGGCGACTCCCTGTCGATGATCGAGATGCTGGCGGCGGTCGCGGCGGAGCTGCCCGATCCGTCCACGCGTGACACGCTGGCGGGTTCGGTGATCCGCAACCCGACACCCGCGGCGGTCACGGCGGTCATCCGCGGCGGCGCACCGGCGCCCGGTGGTGCGCGGTGAACCCCCCACGGATCCGGGCGGCCACGGCCGCCGACGTCGACGCGGTGGTGCCGCTGATGCTCGACTCCTCCCCCGAGCTCATCGCGGCGACCTTCGGCGCCGGCGCGACCGCGGTGGTGCGCCGGGACTTCCTGCGCGGCAGGGGCATCTTCGGCCACGCGCACCAGCTCGTCGCGCTGGCCGACGACGGGCGGGTGGTGGCGACGCTCACCGCGTACCCGGGCCGCGACTACCGGCGGTTGAGCCTGCGCACCCTGCGGTCGGCGGCGGTGCTGGGGCCGCGCGCCCTGGCCCGCGCGGTGCGCCGGACGGCCGCGCTGGCGCACCTGTTCGCCCCGCCCGGGCGGGACAGCCTGTTCCTCGCCAACCTGTGCGTCGCCCCGGCCGTACGCAGCCGGGGCTACGGGTCGGCGCTGATGGCGCACGCCCGGACGCTGGCGCCCGCGCAGGGACTGGCCACGGTCGAGTTCGACGTGTCCTTCGCCAACCCCCGCGCCCAGCGGCTGTACGAGCGGCTCGGCTGGGAGGTCACCGGGGAACGCCCCGCGCCCGCGGGCAGCCCGCTGGACGGATTCCGGCGGATGCGCCGACCGGCCGCGCCGGGCCGATCCGGCGCCCGCCCCTGACCTGCTTCGCGCACGGGGAGTGCCCGGCCCCTCGGCGTCAGCGTGGCCGGACCAGACCCAGGTCGTACGCGACGATGGTGGCCTGGACGCGGTCCCGGACACCCAGTTTGGGCAGCAGCGCGTACACGTGGGCCTTCACCGTGCCGGTCGCGATGCCCAGCGTCGCGCCGATCTCGGCGTTCGACAGGCCCCGGGCGAGGCTGACCAGCACGTCGCGTTCGCGCGGCGTCAGCGCGTCCAGGCGCGGGTCGGTCTCCGGTGCCGCGGTCAGGGCGCCCGTGGCGAACGCGTCGATGAGGCGCCGGGTGACCACCGGGCTCAGCATCGCCTCCCCGGACGCCACCACCCGGATCGCCGCCACCAGCTCGCCGGGCTCCGCGTCCTTGAGCAGGAAACCCGAGGCCCCGGCCCGCAACGCCTGGAACACGTACGCGTCCTGGTGGAAGGTGGTCAGCACCAGCACCCGCGGCGGGCGCTCGCCGGCGGTGAGCCGGGCGGTCGTGGTCAACCCGTCCATCCCGGGCATCCGGATGTCCATCAGCACCACGTCCGGCAGGGCCGTGGCCGCCAGCGCGAGGGCCGACGCGCCGTCCCCGGCCTCCCCGACCACCGCCATGTCGTCCTGCGCGCCGACGATCGCGGCCAGCCCGGCCCGGACCATGACCTGATCGTCGACGACCATCACGCGGACCGCGATGACGCCACCTCCTCGTGCTGCTGCGCGGCGCCGGCGCGGCCCAGGCCGTCGAGCAGGCCCCGCATCGCGGTCAGCGCCTGGCGGGCCGATCCCACCACCGCGTCCAGGTCGGCGCGTTCCGCGGCCCGCGGCACCTCGGCCGCGTGCCGCAGCACGGCGTCGCGCAACCCGGCCGCGATCCGGGCCCGCTCGTCGTACGCCCGCATCTGTGCCTGCGCCATCGCGGCCGCCACCCCGCCCTCCTCCCGGGCGTGCCGCTGGGACCGGCGGCGCCGGGCCGCCCAGCCCGCCAGCCAGCACGCGCCCATGGGCAGCACGTACAGCGCCCCGAACAGCGCCGTGATCAGGATCTGCGACATGACCGCCGTGAACCCCACCGCCTGCTTCGGAATGTCCGGGTCCGCGGCGAGCTCCGGTGTGGAGCTCACGGCGGCCAGCACGCCCACCGCCAAGGCGAGCACCGCCGCACCGCCGATCGGGGCCAGCCAGGTCAGGCCGGGTCGCGCACCCCAGGCCGCCACCGCGTACACGGCGGCCAGTTCCGCTCCCCCGCCGAACAGCGACCACCAGGCGCCGTCGGCGGACATCACCCCGGTGACCGCCAGCAGCGGCCCCAGCCAGGTGGTGGCCGCGACCGCGCCGAGCACCCACCAGGGACGACTGCGCCGCCACAGCAGCGGCACCGAGTGGGCGAGCAGGGCCAGCAGGGCCAGCGTCGCCGCCGCCGGGGACAGGCCCTCCTCCTCGACCGTCGTGAGGAGCCCGGTCAGCGGCAATACCAGGACGAGCAGGACGATGCCCGCGTCGAGCACCGTCTGGCTGCGCAGCCGACGACCCACCCAGCTCCACACGCGCCGCCATCGCGCGCCGGACCGCGGCGTGCCGGCGGTCGCGGGCCCGGTCACGGCGAGCGGGAACACGGCCCGTACCCGCCATCCGCCGCCGTCGCGGGGCCCGGCGTCGAGGGTCCCGCCGAGGGCGCGCGCCCGCTCGCGCATCCCGTGTACGCCGCGCCCGCCACCGAGCCCGGCGGCGGCGCCGGTGCCGTGGCCGCCACCGCCGTCGTCGTCGACGACCAGCTCGGCCTGGCCGTCACCGTACGAAAAGGCGATCCGGACCGCGCCGCCCGGGGCGTAGCGCAGGGTGTTGGTGAGTGCCTCGCGGGTGATGCCGTGGACGGCCGCGGCCAGCGCGGGCGGCGGGTCGGTGGCCACCTCGACGCTCACGACCTGCCCGAGCTGGCGGAAGTCGTCGGCCAGATCCGCCAGGCGCCCCACGGCGGGGTCGGCCTCGCGCGGCGGCGCCGGCATGATCGCCACGAGCTGGCGCAGCGCGGTGAGGGTGTCGTGACCGGTCCGCGCCGCGAAGTCCAGCGCCTCGGCGCGCAGCTCCGGTCGTTGTTCCTCGAGCAACCGCGCGGCCGACGCGTTGACGACGATCGAGGTCAGATGGTGCGCGGTCACGTCGTGCAGTTCGCGCGCCAGCCGGCGGCGTTCGGCGTCGGCCGCGTCGCGGTGCGCCTGCCGGGCCTGCGCCAGCCGCCGCGCGGCCGCCGCCCGCTCGCCGCTCCAGCGGCCCCGGATGCGGCCGAACGCCGCCACCATGCCGTACACGACGATCAGGGTCACCAGTGCCAGCGGATAGTCGCCGGTCAAGCCGTCCTGCCAGGCGACAAGACCGGCCTGCCACACCAGCAGTCCGGACAGGACCAGCGCCGTGGTCCGCGCGTCGCGGCGGGCGGCGACGCTGAACAGTGCCACGAGGTCGGCCACGGAGATCACCAGCAGCGCGTCGCCCGGGACCAGCAGCTGCTGGTCCGCCGGTGCGACCCAGGTGGCCAGCGTCAGCCCGGCGGCCACCACCACCGCGGCCGTCACCGGCCGGGTACGCCGCAGGCCCAGCGCCGCCGCGACCAGCACCACGGTGGCGGTCACCGCGACGGCCGCCACCGAGCCGACGGCGCGGCCGGGCCACAGCGCGAGCTGGCCGACGCACAGCGCGGCGGGCAGCAGCCAGATCTTCGTCACGACAGGGAACCTATAACCTCGGGCACAGATCGATTTCCGGCCATGGGCGGATTCGGGCAGGGTACCCGCGCTGCCACACTGCCGGGATGCTGACTGTCGCGGAGCCGCTGAGCCCGTATCACCGCCTCGCCCGCACCCCCGCGCACCGCTGGTGGCGTACGGTGCTCGGCACCCTCTTCATCGTCGTCGGCACCACCGTGCTGGCCCTCGGCGGCTACGCCGTGGTTACCTCGGCGGCCGTCGTGGCGGGCCGCCCGGACGGCCCGGACGGGTTGCCGACGTTCGGCGCGCTGGCCGACCTCGCCGTGAGCTGCCTGATGATCGCGGCGCTGCTCCCGGCCATCCTGCTGGCGGCCCGCCTGATCCAGGAGCGTCCCGCCGGGACGCTGTCGTCGGTGACCGGGCGGCTGCGGCTGGACTGGCTGCTGACCTGCCTGGCGGTCGCGGGCGTCGCGATCGCCCTGTTCATCGGCACGATCATGGTCGTCGATTCGGTCACCGGCGCGGACACCGACCTGACCGGCGAGCTGGCGGGCTGGGGACCGTTCCTGGGGTCGGCGCTGGTGCTGCTGCTCGTGGTGCCGCCGCAGGTCGCCGCGGAGGAGTACCTCACCCGGGGCTGGCTGCTGCAGGCCGTCGGCGCGTGGTGCCGCCGCCCGTGGCTGCCGATCACCGTGCAGGCCGTCGTGTTCGCCGCGCTGCACGGCTGGGGCACCCCGTGGGGCTTCGCCGACCTGGTCCTGTTCGGCCTGGTCGCGGGGTGGCTGACGGTACGCACGGGCGGGCTGGAAGCGGCGATCGCCCTGCACCTGGCGAACAACCTGCTGGCCTTCCTGGTGTCGGCCGCCTTCGGCGAGTTCGGGGTGGACGAGACCGCCGCCGACATGCCCTGGCGCTACGTCGTGATCGACGTGCCGGTGCTGCTCGGCTACGCGGCCGTGATCGCGTGGCTGGCCCGGCGGCGTAACGTCCGTCACACCACGCCGGTCCCGCCCGTGCCCGCCGCGCTCCCGGCGACCTTCGGCCGGCTCCCGCATGCCGCCGGAACCGCCGCTCAGCGGTAGCGGCCGCCGCCGACCGGCCGGTGCCGCAGGTCGCCCTGGGCCGGCTCCACGCCGTGCGGGCCGACGCGGGCGCGGTCCGTCTTCGACAACTTCCACCGCGCCCACGCGGGGGCGGGCTGCACCGGTACGGGGCTCGGGCTGGCCATCTGCCACCGCATCGTCGCCCGCCACGGCGGCACCATCACCGCGGACGACAATCCCGGCGGCGGCTCCCGGTTCACCTTCACCCTCCCGGCGGCCGACCCGCCCGCGGAGGCCCGGAAGGCCGCCGAGCGGACGGCGCCGCCCCTCGGCCTGCCGGGGCTGCGGACGGCGGCGGGCCAGCGCCGGGCTCCCCTGGTCTCGGCCTGAGACTGGACGGCCACGGTGCCGGCGGGGAGGCGGACGGGTACGGTGCGCGCGGGCCCGTGTCCGGGATGTCGCGGGCCAGCCGGGCCGACAGCCAGTCGAAGGCCGGGCCCTGGACGCGACGCCAGAAGGCGTGATTGTGCCCGCCGTGGCGCAGCTCCACCGGCGTCACCGCCAGCGGGGCCCGCACCGACCGTACGATCTCGCGCGATCCGTCGCGCGACGCCCGGTCGTCCACGGACCACACCACATACCAGGACACCGGCGGCTGGGGCAGGTGCCGCAGGCGCCACACGACGTTGTTGGTGGTGTTCTCGCTGCCGTCACCGACCCTGATGCCGGGTCCCGCGTTGCCGGACAACGACGCCGCCGCCGCGTACCGGTCGGGATGGCGCAGCGACAGGTTCATCGCGCAGAATCCGCCGGCCGAGAAGCCGATCGCCCCCCACGCCGCGCGGTCGGTGCGGATCCGCAGGTGGGCCGATGCGTACGCGGGCACATCCGTGGTGAGAAACGTTTCGGACTGCGCGCTGCCGACCAGGTTCGTGCACTCGGTGTCCAGGAAGTGCCGTGGCGTCAGGTACGGGAACAGCACGACGGTCGGCGCCATCCGCCCCGAGGCCATCTCCTGATCCAGCCGGGACAGCACGTCCATCTTCTCGATCCAGGTGCCGGGCGAGCCGGGGTACCCGTGGAACGCCTCGATGACCGGATAGCGCCGCTTCGCCCCCGCCGCAGTGTCGTAGACGGCGGGCAGGTACACCGCCATCGGCATGGTCAGCCCGCTGGCCTTGCCGGGCACGGTGACGGTCAGCAGCCGGCCGCCGCCGGGCCGGGGCGCGGGCGGGGCGGGCAGGTCCTCGCTCTGCGAGGCGGTGCCGAACAGCGCATTCCACGTCGGGTACGTGGTGGTGAGCTGGTTGAGCTGCACCGCGCAGGTGGCGGCCATGGCCAGCACGATCACGCTCACCAGCGCGGCCCGGCCGAGGACGCGCCACCGGTCCCACAGGCAGGCCAGGCCCACGGTTGCCGCCAGCACCACGACCACGCACAGCGCGACGAGGACCGGATCGTCGATCCTCATGGCCGCAGCGGCGACGCTAGGGGATGGGGCAACTGCTCGGCCGCGGCGGCGAGGGCGGCCGCCCAGCCCTTGGCGCCGACGACGCCGAACGCCGTTCCGAAGTGGCGGTCCGCGCCGCGCATCTGCCCCGCGAGCGCCTGGTGCGGCGGGTCGGTGACCAGCGCCCAGCCCTGATCGGCGGCCCGGGCCGCCCGGCGCAGTTCGGCGGCGAGGTTGGCCAGCGCGGTGGCGGAGGTGAGCGCGGTCGGTACCAGCAGGACCGTCACCACGCCGGGCGTGCGCTGCGCCGCCGTTCGCGCCTCGGCCAGGTGCGCCGCGGCGGTGAGCACGACGATGACCGGGTAGGTGGTGCCGGGCCGCGCCGCGTACCCGGCCGGGGTGACGACCGTGGGCGGCTCGGCCAGGTGCCATCCGCGGACCGCCGGGCCGAACCGCCCGGTGACCGGCGGCGGTTCGGACGGGTGGGCGGCCGCCGGGGTGGCGTCCCCCGCCCCGCTGCCCCCCGCCAGCGCGTCCCAGCTGGGATAGAACGACTGGTCGCGGTTCACGCCCAGGAAGATCGTGGAGACCAGCAGGGCCTCCACCACGACGACACCGACCGTACGGGTCAGCACCCGCCGCAGGCGCCCGCCGCGCGGCCAGGCGTACACCGTGGCGGCGGCGGCGATCAGCGTGGCCGCCCCGGCGAGCACGAGCAGCGGTATCCCGGTCAGGCGCACGTGTCGGGCTCCGTGGCGCGCCGGGTGCCGGCCGAGGGCAGGAACGCCTCGGCGCTGAGTGCGGCGACCGCGATGCGGGGCAGGTCCCGTGCGGACGGGAAGCACAGGAAGCGGGGCTGCCAGTGCGGCTGGTACTTGGCGTTGGCCCGGTACAGCGATTCGATCTGCCAGAAGCCGGACATCGCCCGCAGCACCCGGGCCCACAGCCGGACGACCGGTCCCGCGCCGAGCTGCTCGGCGCGGGCGATGATGGAACGCAGCACCGCGAAGTTCAGCGAGATCTGCGTGACGCCGAGCCCGGCGGCGGCCTCCACCGCGCTGACGATCATCAGTTCGGTGAGCCCGTTCTCGGCGCTGCGGTCGCCGCGCATGAGGTCCAGCGACAGCCCCGACCGTCCCCAGGGGACGAACTGCAACAGCCCGAGCAGCCGCCCGTCGGCGTCGCGGCACAGCACGAGCAGGCAGTCGTCGTCGGCCGGGTCACCCAGCCGGGACAGCGCCATGGAGAAGCCGCGTTCGGTGCCACCGCAGCGGAACGCGACGGCGCAGCGCCGGACCTCGGCCAGCGCGGCGGCGTCCAGGTCCCGCTGGCGCACCACCTCGCAGACGTAGCCGGCGCGGCGGGCCCGGCCCACCGCCTGCCGGACCGTACGCATGGGCCGGCCCTGCAGGCTGAACGCCGGGACGTCGAGGATGGCCTCGTCGCCGAGTTCCAGCGCGTCCAGCCCGAACCGGCGGTACGCGCTGCCGCCCGCGGTGCCGCAGGCCAACACCGCCGGTGTCCAGCCGTTGGCGTCGCAGTCGGCCAGCCACGCGGCGATCGCCTCCGGCCAGGCCGACGGGACCCCCAGCGGGTCACCGGAGGCGAGGCTGACGCCGTTGACCACCCGGTACGCCACCACGGCCTGCCGCGAGGGCGCCCAGATGAACAGCTTGTCGCGGCGCAGCGCGAAGTAGCCCAGGGAGTCGCCGTCGCCGTAGCGGTCGAGCAGGGAACGGACCTGGTCCTCGTCACCGCTCGCCCAGCCGGCGCGCCTGGTGCCCGGGCGCAGCAGCACCAGCGCCGCGACGCCGAAGGCCAGCAGCCCGAACGCGCCGGTGGTGACGTCCACCATGGTGTTGGTCACCTCGTGCTGGAAGCGCAGCGGGCCGGTGATGCCGATCATCCCGAGGGCGGCGTGCTCCAGCCACCGCCCCGGTCCTGAGGGGACGGTCAGCTGACCGGCGCGCAACGCGATCTCGACGAAGCCGAGCGCGAGCCCGGCGCCGAGGAACCCGGCGCACACGCGCAGGGCACGCCGCCGGTTGCGCACGTCGCCGCGGGCGTAGAACCGGTCCCGTTCGACGATGAGGACGCCGAAGATGACCAGTGCGGGCAGCGCGGGGGCCGGGGTCGCCTTGGCGACGTGCAGCACCACGCTGAGCGCGCACAGGCCGGTGGCGAGCTGCCAGGCCCGGCGCTTGCCGCGCCGCAGCCCGCTGCCCAGGTAGACCAGGAGCAGGCCGATGACGCTGACCCCGGCGCGCGCGGTCACCATCCCGGCGGTCGGCATGAGGTCGGCCAGCGCGGCCATCCGCTGGTGCCAGGACGGCAGGATCGCCGTGAGCGCGCTGAAGGCACCCACGATCTGAACGCTGCGGGCCACCACCGTCCGCGACGGCGGCGGCCGCCACGGGCTTCGGCTCGTGGTTTTCCGGGGGTGCACCGCCGCCTCGCGTTGCGCGGGCACCGCCTCCTGGTCCACCGTCACGGTCCCACCCCGTTCATTCGCTGACATCGCTCCCGCCCATCCATGGCCCCGAACATCTTGGCCAAGTCCGCCGTGCCGTGACGTCGGCCGAGCGTAGGGACCTGAGGCAAGCAACTGCGACTTTCGGCCGAGGAGCGGACACGCACCGCAGTCACGCCGTCGCGTGGACGAACCGGGGCGGCGGCCGTTCGGTCCTTGTGGAATGACCATCGGCCCTGGTCACGATCGTGCCAGGGCGCGAGGCTCAGGGGCGAGGCCGAGGTAGTGGAGGAAGCCATGCACGCGGTGGTGGTGTACGAATCGATGTACGGCAACACGCACCGGGTGGCCGACGCGATCGGGGCCGGTCTGGACGGCGCCTACCGGGTCGACGTCGTGCCGGTGGAACGGGCCGACGCCCGCCTGCTCGCGGACGCGGACCTGATCGTGGTGGGTGGCCCGACGCACGCGCACGGCATCAGCCGGGCCGCTTCCCGGCAGGCCGCGGTGGCCCAGGCGGGCGAACCCGGCAGTGCGCTGACGCTCGACCCGGACGCCGAGGGCCCGGGCCTACGGGACTGGTTCGACGCGCTGCCGTCGCTGCACGCCCGGGCGGCCGCCTTCGACACCCGGGTCGACCTGCCGCCGCTGCTGACCGGGCGGGCGGCCAAGGGGATCGGACGGCGGCTGCGCCGGCACGGCCTGGACATGGTGACGGAGCCGGTGAGCTTCCTGGTCACCAAGGAGAACGAGCTCGTCCCGGAGGAGCTGGACCGGGCGCGGCAGTGGGGCCGGGAGCTGGCCGGCGTCTGAGACGACGGTCGCGCCCGGCCACGATCGGGCGCGGTCACGTACGGAAAGCGGCCGCGCCCGCGCCGGCTGAGGTCAGGACGTGCGCAGCGGCTCGGACAGGTGTCCGTCGCGCCACGCGTCCGCGCCCGCGTGGACGGCGCTCCTGGCCCGCCGCCAGTGGTGCAGCGCCAGCTCGGTCGGTGGAGTCTCCATCTGCCCCACCCGCCGCCGCACGGCCACCACGGCGGCCACGGCGGTCAGCGCCGCACCGGCGAGGCCGATCACTCCGCCGATCACGGTCAACGTGGCGCCGGTCAGCAGCACGGTGCCCGTGGGCACGTGTCGCGACTCCGTGATGCTCGCCATGGGTCCCCTCCCGATCATCAGAGGAGTCCACCGTGCCGCTCGGCGGGCCGGTCCGCCTCATCCGCGCCGGGCGAATCCCCAGCCTCGGCGGGGTGACCCCCGCCGGATCAAGGCTGGGGACGGGGCGGCGGGCCGCAGTCGAGGACGGCGCCGACGGCCGCGGCGAGCTGGGCGCGCGTGTGCGGCCGCACCCGCCCGGCACGGATCTCCGGGAACAGCATTGCCCCCGGCAGCCGCACCACGCAGGTGGTGACGGCGTCCACGGCGGCGCCGTCACCCCGGCCCCACACGGCGAGGGCCAGCAGGCGCAGCGTGTCGACCAGGGCGGCGTCGAGGGCGCGCAGCCGGTCGGCGACCGCCGGGGCGACCGCGTCGGTGAGCACGTCGTCGCGGCGCAGGGTGACCAGCAGCCGCGCCGCGCGCGGCTGCTGGTCGGCGAACCGCGCGGGTGCGTCGGCCGCGGCCAGCACCGCCCGCCGCCCACCCTCCGGCAGGCTCTGCCCGGCGGGCGCTCGCCGTGGGCCGGCGGCCAGGACCTCGTCGACCGCGCCGCGCTGCATGGCCAGGAACTCCCGGCCCCGGCGCTGCCACGCGGCGCCGACGACGGTCTCCAGGGAGCCGAACGTGTGGTAGATGCTGCCGTTGGACGCGCCGGCCCGTTCGGCCAGGGCGCGGACGGTGAGGCTGGCCCGCCCGCGTTCGACGATCAGCTCCTCGGCGGCGTCGAGGAGCGCGTCAGGCGCGTGGACCCGCGGCCGGGGCATCGACCACGGCCTCCCTCCGCCGCGGGGTGACCCACATGGTGATGTCCGCGTGCACCACCGTCGTGCCGCGGGTGTCGATCACGTCGACCGGGACGACGACCTCGCGCGACTCGTCGGCGGCCAGGCCGGTGAGGTCCTCGACGACCGCGACGGCGCGCAGGTCGGTCTCGGCCTTGGCGAGGTAGGACACGGTCATGCCCTTGGGGATCCACCGGTGACTGGCGGGGACGCTGACCTCGATCGTGGTGCCCGCGGCGAGCTCGGCGAGGTTGCAGCAGGCGATGGCGTGGAAGGTGCCGATGTGGTTGTGCACCCGCCAGCGGTTGCGCGCCGCGACCTCGCCCCGGCCGGGCGCCAGATCGACGAACACCGCCCCGATCGACCGGAAGTACGGCGCCTTCCAGGAGACCGCCAGGGAGAACAGGCGGCGCCCGAAGGGCCGGCGGGCCAGGCGCCGGTACAGGCTCAACACCGGGGGCTGCGGCTTCGTCGTCGCGCTCATCCGAGCGTCCTCTCGTTCGTCCCAGGCTGGTCCGGCCAATATTAGAGCACCTGCTCCAGAACTGTGGGTGACCGTCGCCACACAAGACATCCCGGGACGAAACGCGCCACGGCTTTCTTGACTGATTCCAGAAAAGGGGTG
Organism: Krasilnikovia cinnamomea; assembly: GCF_004217545.1. NCBI lineage: Bacteria > Bacillati > Actinomycetota > Actinomycetes > Micromonosporales > Micromonosporaceae > Krasilnikovia > Krasilnikovia cinnamomea. The sequence goes on along the minus strand of NZ_SHKY01000001.1, from coordinate 6,923,382 downwards.
CACACTCAGACGGTGCACACGACGTTCGACGCAGACGCCCTGCTGCGCGGGGCCGCGCTGCGGGTGACCCGGCCCCGCCTCGCGGTGCTGACCGCGGTGCACGGGCATCCCCACGCCGACACGGACACGATCATCCGGGCCGTGCGCGGGGAGCTCGGCGACGTCTCCACCCAGGCGGTCTACGACGTCCTGCGGGCGTTGACCGCCGCGCGGCTCGTACGGCGCATCGAGCCGGCCGGCTCCGTGCCCCGCTACGAGTCGCGGGTCGGCGACAACCACCACCACGTCGTGTGCCGTTCGTGCGGCGAGATCGCCGACGTCGACTGCGCCGTCGGACAGACGCCCTGCCTGACCGCCTCCGACGACCACGGCTACGCCATCGACGAGGCCGAGGTCGTCTACTGGGGCGTCTGCCCCGCCTGCTCCACCTCAGCCGCCTGATCCACCGATCCGCCCGGTCCGCGCCAGACGACGGCGACCGGCTTTCGAGTCCCAAGGAGAGCAACGTGAGTGACAACAAGGGCCTCATCTCCGGCGAGGCGCCCGTTCGCCCGCCGACGGCCAGGTCGAACCAGGACTGGTGGCCGAACCAGCTGGATGTGAGCGTCCTGCACCAGAACCCCGCCGCGGGCGATCCGATGGGCGCCGACTTCGACTACGCCGAGGCGTTCCGCACCGTCGACCTCGATGCCCTGAAGGCCGACATCGAGGCCGTCATGACGACCTCGCAGGACTGGTGGCCAGCCGACTACGGCCACTACGGGCCGCTGTTCATCCGGATGGCGTGGCACAGCGCGGGCACGTACCGCATCAGCGACGGGCGTGGCGGCGCGGGCTCCGGCGACCAGCGCTTCGCACCGCTGAACAGCTGGCCGGACAACGCGAACCTGGACAAGGCCCGCCGCCTGCTGTGGCCGGTCAAGCAGAAGTACGGCCGGAAGGTGTCCTGGGCCGACCTGATGGTCTTCGCGGGCAACGTCGCCCTGGAGTCGATGGGCTTCCGGACGTTCGGCTTCGGCGGCGGGCGGCAGGACGTGTGGGAGCCGGAGGAGATCAACTGGGGCACCGAGGACACCTGGCTCGGCGACCAGCGCTACAGCGGCGACCGTGAGCTGGCCAAGCCGTACGGTGCCGTGCAGATGGGCCTGATCTACGTGAACCCGGAGGGCCCCAACGGCAACCCGGACGCCCTCGCCGCGGCCCGCGACATCCGGGAGACGTTCCGCCGGATGGCGATGAACGACGAGGAGACCGTGGCGCTGATCGCGGGCGGGCACACCTTCGGCAAGACGCACGGCGCGGCGAAGCCCGACACGCACGTCGGCCCCGAGCCCGAGGCCGCCGCCCTGCAGGAGATGGGTCTGGGCTGGAAGAACAGCCACGGCACCGGCAAGGGCGGCGACACCATCACCAGCGGCCTCGAGGGCGCCTGGACACCCACCCCGATCACCTGGGACAACACGTACTTCGAGACCCTGTTCAGCTTCGAGTGGGAGCAGACGACCAGCCCGGCCGGGGCCAAGCAGTGGAAGCCGACCGACCCGGCCGCCGCCGACCTGGTGCCCGACGCCCACGACCCGGCGAAGAAGCATGCGCCGATGATGCTCACCACCGACCTCGCGCTGCGGGTCGACCCGATCTACGAGCAGATCTCGCGCCGCTTCTACGAGAACCCGCAGGAGTTCGCGGACGCGTTCGCCAAGGCCTGGTTCAAGCTCACCCACCGCGACATGGGGCCGATCTGGCGCTACGTCGGCCCGCAGGTTCCGGCCGAGCCGCAGATCTGGCAGGACCCGGTGCCGCCGGTCACCCACGAGCTGATCGGGGCGGCGCAGATCGCCGCGCTCAAGGAGGACATCCTCGCCTCGGGCCTGTCGGTGCCCGAACTGGTCGCCACGGCCTGGGCGTCGGCGTCGACGTTCCGGGGCACCGACAAGCGCGGCGGCGCCAACGGGGCGCGTATCCGCCTCGCCCCGCAGAACAGCTGGGAGGTCAACGACCCGGCCCAGCTCACCCGGGTGCTGCGCACGCTGGAGTCGATCCAGCAGGAGTTCAACGCCGGTGCGGGCGCGGTGCGGGTCTCGCTGGCCGACCTGATCGTGCTCGGCGGCGGCGCGGCGATCGAGCGGGCCGCCCGCGACGCCGGGTACGACGTCACCGTCCCGTTCACCCCGGGGCGTACGGACGCGACGCAGGAGCAGACGGACGAGGAGTCCTTCGCCGTGCTGGAGCCCACCCACGACGGGTTCCGCAACTACCTCGGCAAGGGGCACCGGCGGCCCACGGAGCAACTGCTGGTCGACCGGGCGCAGCTGCTGACCCTGACCGCGCCCGAGCTGACCGTGCTGGTGGGCGGCCTGCGGGCGCTCAACGCGAACACCGGTCAGTCGCACCACGGCGTGCTGACGGGGCGGCCGGGAACGCTGACCAACGACTTCTTCGTCAACCTGCTCGACGTCGGCACGGCCTGGTCGGCGACCGCCGAGGGTGACGAGGAGACCTTCGAGGGCCGCGACCTGCGTACGGGCGAGGTGAAGTGGACCGCCACCCGCGCGGACCTGGTCTTCGGCTCGAACTCGGTGCTGCGCGCGCTCGCCGAGGTGTACGCCAGCGACGACGCGAAGGAGAAGTTCATCGCGGACTTCATCGCCGCCTGGGTGAAGGTCATGAACCTGGACCGGCCCGCGGCCTGATCCGCACGCGGGCACCGTGCGAGCCGCAGTCCGGGCTCGCACGGTGCCTCGCGCGTTCTGCGGGCGGGAGCGGTGTCGCCAGTCACCCGAAATCGGCCGTTAGGGTGCGTACCGAGGTCCGCCCGCGGGTCCCGCGCCGAAACGTCGGGAGGTTAGATTCGGCGTTTCGGACGACGACGTGACGAGCGGCGATGGGCGTGCATCGATGCGGATACTGCTGGTGGAGGACGATCTGCGGGTCGCCGGGGTGATGGCCTCGATGCTGCAGCGCCGCGGCTACGAGGTCGAGCACGCCGCGACGGCCACCGCGGCGCTGGCGGCGGCCCCCTGCGACCTGGTCCTGCTGGACCTGAACCTGCCCGACGGCGACGGGATCGACGTGTGCCGGGCCCTGCGCGCACGCAACGCACACCTGGGCATCATCGCCGTGACCGCCCGCGCCGAGGAACGCGACCGGGTCTCGGGGCTGCTGGTCGGCGCCGACGACTACGTGGTGAAGCCGTTCTCCATGGCGGAGTTGCAGGCACGCATCGTGGCCCTGCTGCGGCGTACCGACCGGCAGGGGCCGCCGCCCAGCGAGGTGGTCGAGGTGGGGCCGCTGCGCATCGACCACGCCGCCCGTACGGTGCAGGTCGACGCCGAACCGGTCACCCTGACCCGCAAGGAGTTCGACATCCTCGCCTCGCTGGCACGCCGTCCCGGCGTCGCGCTCACCCGGGAACGGATCATGCTGGACGTCTGGCAGACGACCTGGTCGGGCCGGCACACCCTGGAAGTGCACGTGGCCTCGCTGCGGGCCAAGCTGCGCCGTCCCGACCTGGTGCAGACCGTCCGGGGGGTCGGCTACCGTCTGTGCACCGGGTAGGCAGGGGGCGGCGTGCGCAGGCGACTGGTGATCACGTACCTCCTGCTGCTCTCGATGGTGCTGATCGCCCTCGAGGTGCCGCTGGCGGTGTCGCTGACGAACTCGGAGACGGACCGGGTCGTCGCTGACCGGCTGGCCGACGCGACCCGCTTCGCCTCCCTGGCGGCGCCCGCCATGCGCAGCGGCGACCTGGAGGCGGTCGTCGACGAGCTGCGCCGCTACCACGACCTGTACGACGTCGGCACGCTGCTGGCCGACCAGGACCAGCAGGTACTGAGCGTGTTCGGCTCGCCCCTGGCCGACGCCGAGGGCGCCGACACCGCCATGCGGGGCGCGCTGGCGGGACGCCAGGTCGGCACCCCCGAGACGCTGTGGCCGTGGCGCGACCGGGAGCTGGTGGTCGCGGTGCCGATCAGCGACGGCGGGGCGGTGCTCGGCATCGTGCTGACCGCCTCGCCGACCGGGCGCAACCGCGGCGCGATCGTCTCGACCTGGCTGGAGCTGTGGCTGGTCGGGCTGCTGGCGGTGGTGGCCTGCTTCATCGCCGCGCACCGGCTGGCCGGCTGGGTGCTGCGGCCGGTGACCCGGCTCGACGCGGCCGCCCACGACATCGCGGCGGGCGACAACGAGGCCCGGGTGCCACCGGGGGTCGGCCCGCCCGAGCTGCGCCGGTTGTCGGCCAGCTTCAACGAGATGGCCGACGCGGTCGCGGACGCGCTGGAACGCCAGCGTTCGTTCGTCGCCCACGCCAGCCACCAGCTGCGCAACCCCCTGACGGTGCTGCGGCTGCGCCTGGAGGACCTGGGCGACCACCTGACCGGCGAGCCGGCCCGCGCCGATCACGAGATCACCCTGGCCGAGACCGACCGGCTGGCCGACGTGCTGGACGGGCTGCTGGCCCTCGCGAGTGCCGAGCGCGGCCGGCAACGCGTCGAGGTGGTGGACGCCGTGGCGCTGACCCTGAACCGCTGGCTGGCGTGGCACCCGCTGACCGAGCGGCGCGGCATCGAGCTGGTCACCACGGTCCCGGACGAACCGCAGCACGCCCGGCTGGTGGCCACCGCCCTCGATCAGTGCCTGGACGCTCTGATCGACAACGCGCTGAAGTTCACCCCGGCCGGCGGCCGGGTCGAGATCGTGGTGGACGCCCGCGACGGCGGCGTGGAGGTGACGGTCCGCGACAACGGTCCGGGCATGACCGAGGAACAGTGCCGGCAGGCGACCGAGCGGTTCTGGCGGGCACCCGACAAGCAGAACGTCGACGGCGCGGGCCTCGGCCTGTCGATCGTCATGGTGCTGGTCGAGGCGTCGGGCGGACGGTTCACGCTGGCCCCGGCGTGGCCGCACGGCCTGGCGGCCCGGATCTGGTTCCCGGCGTCCGCCCCGACCCCGGAGACCGAACAGACCCCGGAGACCGAGCGGGCCCCGCAGACCGAACAGGCCCCGCATTCCGAACAGGCCCCGCAGACCGAACAGGCCCCGCAGACCGAACAGGCCCCGCAGACGGAGCGGGCCCCGCAGACGGAGCGGGTCGCGCTGGACCGGGCCCCAGCGGCCCGGCACGCCCGGGTCGACGACCCCGACGGGGCCGTTAAGGCTTGACCGACTGGTAGTAGCGCGCGGCGCCCGGGTGCAGCGGCACCGGCAGGGTCGCGATCGCCGACCGGGGGTCGAGCCGCTCCGCCGCCGGGTGCGCCGCCGCCAGCTCGTCGCGCCGCTCCATCAGCAGCCGGGCCAGGTCGAAGGCGAGATCGTCGGCCATCGACGCCGACACCACCAGCAGGTTGGGATTGGCGATGGTCGCCACGGGCAGGGTCTGATACGCCGACACGGGCACGTTGCGGACCACGTACACCTCGCTGTGGGTCCGGCGCAGGTCGCCGGCCCACCTGGACAGGTCGATGAGCCTGGCCCGGCCCCGGGTGCTGAGCTGCTTGATGCCCGCCACCGGCAGGCCGCCGGAGAAGAAGAACGCGTCGATCCCGTACGCCGCCAGCGCCCGCAGGGAGTCGTCGAGGTTGAGCTCCTGCCGGTCGACCATGGTGGGCGCGGACATCCCCGCGACGTCCAGCAGCCGTGCGACCGTGACGGCCGTGCCGGACCCGTGGGCGCCCACGGACACCGTCTTGCCCTTGAGATCCTCCAGCGTCTTGATCGGGCTGTCCGCACGGACGACCAGGTGCAGCAGGTCGTCGTAGACGCGGGCCAGGGCCACGATCCCCGGCGGGGATCCGCCGCCGGAGACCAGCACGTCGGCCTGGGTGAACCCCACGTCGGCCGCTCCCCCGAAGATCAGCTGTACGTTCTCGGCCGAGGCGGCGGTCGCCAGGACATCCGCGCCGGTTCCCGGCAATTCACGCCCGACCAGGCGGGCCAGGGCGGAACCGATGGCGTAGTAGGTGGCCGTGGGGCTGCCCGTCGCGATGCGAATCCGGCGACTCTCCGGAGTCTTTCCCACACAGGCGGTGAGTGCCATGGTCGCCATGCCGGTGAGCACCGTGCGGCGCGCCACGGCGCCGGGCCGCAGCGATCTGGTCTGGAGCGTCACCCGTATCCCTAAGGCAGGACATTCCGGTCTGCGCAAGTTTCCCTCAAGTCCCGGCCGCCGGTGTACCGGCCGAACGGTCTGATCGGCCACGGTATCCGGAGTCACGCGAAGGGAACTGTCGATGAATCACGATCGGGTACTCGCCGGCGCGGCGCCCCACGCCTTCGAGTCGGCGTGCCTCATCCAGTGCGCCGACACCTCGGGGCTGCCCGGGCGGCGCCGCCCGGAATGGCGTGACGCGCACGTACCGGCGCCCGCAGCCGACCCGGCGCTGGCCGAGTTCGACCAGCCCGACGCGGCCGTCCGGCTGGCGACGCTGCTCACCGGCCTGGGCTGCACCGTCGACGTCGAGCGGCACACCGGCGGCGGCCGACGGCGCTTCCAGGTACACCGGGTGGTCATGCCCGAACTGCAGCGCAGCGCGGCGAACCTGATGATGGCGGCCGCCTGGCGCCAGGGACGCCTGGCGCTGCTGCGCAACGAGACCCTCGGCTCCTCGGCCCGGGCGAACGCCCGCCGGGCCACCCTGGCCCAGGCCGCGTGGCGGGCCGCCCTGCTGGCCGCCGGGCGACGGCGCCGGGCGGGCCTGCTGGGCGTGCGCCTCGGCGACCCGGAGATGGCCGGAATCCTGGTCCGGGCCGCCCGCCTGATGGGGGTGACGGCGCAGATGACCAGCCGTCCGGGCTGCCTGCAGGTGACCGTGCCCGCCGGGATCACGCTCCTGCTGCCCACCGTCGCGGGCGCGGCGGCCGCGGCGCCCGCCGAGTGCGGGCAGAGCCACGCGCTGCAGTCCCTCATCAACCGGGCCGCGCCGGTGCGCCCCTCGTCGGCCCAGTTCGCCGACCGGCACCCGGCCCGCACCCGGGACATGGTCCTGCCACCCCACCGCTGACCCTTCCACCCGCAGATCTGGGCAGACACGGATGTCTTCCCACCCTCAGTCATGGAGTGACGCAAATGCAGAGAAGGCATGTCCTTGCGCTCGGCACCCTGGCGGCCACCGGCGCGGTGACCGCCACCGCGCGGCAGGCCGCCGCCGCCGACGAGACACCGGCCGCGGCGCCAACCGGCCACCAGCACGCCGCGGCGGCCGGCGCGGTCGTGGATCCCGGCGTCGAGCCGTTCACCGTACGGATGCCCGTCCCGCGCGTGCTGCGCCCGACCCGCGTGCACGGCGACCACGACTTCTTCGAGCACGTCATCCGCCCCGCGGAGGTGGGCATCCTGCCGGGCCGCAGAACGGCGGCGCTGACCTTCGGCGGCTCGTTCGTGGCGCCGACCATCCGGGTCAAGGCGGGGCGCCGCGCGAGGATCAAGTTCGTCAACCGGCTGGGTGAACCAGCCAACGTCCATCTGCACGGCGGGCACGTGGCGCCGGGCAGCGACGGGTATCCGACGGATCCGATCGCGCCCGGCGCGTCGCGGATCTACGACTACCCGAACCGGCAGGCGGCCACGACGCTGTGGTACCACGACCACACCCACCACCAGGAGGCCGAGCATGTGTATCGGGGGATGCACGGCTTCTATCTGATCGAGAGCGACGCCGAGAAGCGGATGGGCCTGCCGTCGGATGAGTTCGACGTGCCCCTGATGATTCGCGACGCCGCGTTCGACGGTGACGGTCAGCTCGTCTTCGACCTGACCGTGGACCCGGCGGCCAGCCGCCTGGTTCCGCTGGCCAATGGCAAGGTACGGCCGTTCTTCCCGGTCGCCGCCCGCCGGTATCGCTTCCGCATCCTCAACGCCTCCAACCACCGTACGTTCCACCTGACGCTGGGCGGCGCGCCGATGACCCAGATCGGCAGCGACGGCGGGCTGCTGCCGCGCCCGGTGCCGCTGACCGAGCTGGCGCTGTCCCCGGCCGAACGCGCCGACGTCGTCGTCGACTTCGGCGGCGCGCCGGCCGGGACGCGGTTCGTGCTCGACTCGACGGACCTCGGCCCGATCCTGCGCTTCGACGTGACCCGCCGGGCGCACGACACCAGCCGGGTACCGCCGGTGCTGCGCACGATGCCGCCGCTGGCCCCCGCCGTCCGGGAACGCGAGATCGTGCTGGACCTGGGCCCGGAGATGCGGACCTTCACCATCGACGGAAAGACCTTCGACCCGGACCGCGTCGACGCGGTCGTCAAGCGGGGCACCACGGAGATCTGGAAGATCCGGAACGCGACCACCGTGTTCGGCCCCGTCGACCACGTGTTCCACATGCACCTGGTGCAGTTCCGGGTGCTCGACCGCGACGGCGCGCCGCCGCCGCCCGGCGAGACCGGCTACAAGGACACCGTGCACATCCCCGGCGGCACCTCGGTGCGCGTCCAGGCCACCTTCACCGACTTCGTCGGGCGGTACGTGTACCACTGCCACATGATGGAACACGCCTCGATGCTCGGCATGATGGCGCAGATGGAGATCGTGCCCTGACACTAGGAGTTTTCCGGTCGTCCGTGCGCTTCGCTCACAGACGACCGGAACCAACCTAAGGACGGGCAGCGAACGTGAGCATCGCCGATGGCACCACGACGAGTTGGATCCGCCGGTTCCGTACCGGCCCGGATCAGGACCGGCGCCTCGTGTGCTTCCCCCACGCGGGCGGCGCGGCCACGTTCTTCCACCCCGTCGCGATGCGGTTCGGCCCGGCGGTCGACGTGGTGGCCCTGCAGTATCCGGGCCGCCAGGACCGCCGGTCGGAGCCGATGATCGAGGACATCGCGACGCTGGCCGACCGGATCGCCGACGAGCTGCTGCGGCTCAGCGACAAACCGTCGGTCTTCTTCGGCCACAGCATGGGCGCGGTGCTGGCCTTCGAGACCGCGTGGCGGCTGGAGCGGCGCGGCACGCACGCGCCCCGCGCCGTCATGGTCTCCGGCCGCCGGGCGCCGTCCGCGCACCGGCCGGACCATCAGGTGTACCTGCGCGACGACGAGGGGCTGCTGGCGGAGCTGAAGCTGCTCAACGGCACCGCCATGAACCTGATGGAGGACGAGGAGGTCCGCCGGATGACCCTGCCCGCGGTCCGCAACGACTACCGGGCGATCGAGACGTACCGGTGTGCGCCCGGCCGGGTGACGGCGGCGGCGATCACCACCCTGACCGGTACGGACGACCCGCAGACCACCGTGGCGGAGGCGGCGAAGTGGCGCGAGTTCACCACGGGCGAGTTCCGGCTGGCGACGTTCCCGGGCGGCCACTTCTTCCTGGCCGAGCAGCCCGGCCCGGTGCTGGACGAGGTGGAACGCGGGCTGGCGCAGCTGGACACCGTCCCGCGATAGCCTCAGCCGAGCCCGACGTCGACGGTCACCGGCCGGTGATCGGTGCCGACCGCCGCCAGCACGGCGGGGTTCGTGGCGGCGACACCGGGCCCGGCCAGCACGTGGTCGAGCTGCAGCAACGGCCGGTGCGCGGGATAGGTACGGCCGCGCACCACCGGCCGGTACGGCCGGGCCAGCAGCACCGTGGGCCGGAACATGTTCAGGTCACCGCCGATGACGGTCGGCGGACCGTCCGTGCCGAGCCCGGCCACGAGCCGGCGCAACTGCCGGGGCCCGTGCAGCACCCGGTGGGTCAGGTGCACATTGACCACCCGCAGCACCCCCGCGTCCAGCGGGATCTCGACGAGCTGCGCGGCGCGGTCGCCGACCACGTCGCCCGGGGCCGCGCCGAGGTCCACGGTGGCGTACCGGTGCACGGGCAGGCGGCTCAGCACCGCCAGCCCCCAGGCGCCGGTCTCCTCCGGGGCCGGACCGCTGACGATCTCCAGCTCGGCCATGGGCACGTCGCCGGTCATCGCCAGCTCCACGTACGTGGGGTACCCGCAGTCCGCGGCCGCCGTCCTGGCCAGACTCTCGGCGCCCTGCCGGCACCAGTTCTCCTGCACCAGCAGCACGTCCGCGTCGAGGGAGGCGACCGCCTCCTTGACGGAGAACGGCCGGCCCCGGTGGTCGAGTCCGCAGTGCAGGTTGATGCTCGCCAGCCTGAGTGTCACGGCGTCCGATCCTATCCGCGCGACCGGCGCCCTCATCGGTGAGGTCACGGTCCATCGCCTTCGGCAAAGGAGTCACGTGAGACACCTGATCGACGCCCTCGCCGCCGAGGACGTCCCCTCCGAGGACATCGCCGCGCTGCCGGTGCCGGACAGCTACCGGGCGGCCGTGGTGCTCGCCGGCGAGGCGGAGATGTTCGCCGGGATGGACACCCGCGACAAGGACCCGGCCAAGGCGCTGCACCTGCGCGAGGTGGCCACCCCCGAGGTCGGGCCGGACGAGGTGCTGGTGGCGGCGATGGCCAGCAGCGTCAACTACAACACCGTCTGGTCGGCGATCTTCGAGCCGATGCCCACCTTCGGATTCCTGCGGCGCTACGCCCGTGCGGTCGCCGGTGCGGCCAAGCACGACCAGCCGTTCCATGTGGTCGGTTCCGACCTGGCCGGGGTGGTGCTGCGCACCGGCGCCGCGGTCCGCAACGTCCGGCCCGGCGACCGCGTCGTGGCGCACTGCCTCAACGTGGAACTGACCGCCCCGGACGGTCACGACGACAGCATGCTCGACCCGGAGCAGCGGATCTGGGGCTTCGAGACCAACTACGGCGGCCTGGGTGAGCTGGCCCTGGTGAAGGCGAACCAGCTCATGCCCAAGCCGCGGCACCTGAGCTGGGAGGAGGCGGCCTGCTCCGGGCTGGTGCACTCGACCGCGTACCGGCAGCTGGTCTCCCCCAACGGCGCCCGGATGAAGCAGGGCGACGTGGTGCTGATCTGGGGTGCCGCCGGCGGCCTCGGCTCGTACGCGACGCAGCTGGTGCTCAACGGCGGCGGCATCCCGGTGTGCGTGGTGTCCAGCCCGCACAAGGCCGGGCTGGTCCGGGCGATGGGTGCGCAGCTGGTGATCGACCGCCGCGCCGAGGATTTCCGGTTCTGGTCCGATGAGCACACCCAGGATCAGCGGGAGTGGAAGCGGTTCGGCGCGTGCGTGCGGGAGCTGACCGGCGGGGAGGACCCGGACATCGTGTTCGAGCATCCCGGCCGGGAGACCTTCGGCGCCAGCGTCTACGTGGCCCGGCGCGGCGGGACGATCGTGACGTGCGCGTCGACCTCCGGCTACGAGCACGCCTACGACAACCGGCACCTGTGGATGCGGCTCAAGCGGGTCGTCGGCACCCATTTCGCGAACTACCGCGAGGCGTGGGCGGCGAACCGCCTGATCACCCGAGGCATGGTGCATCCCACCCTGTCCGCCGTGTACGAGCTCGCCGACACCGGCCGGGCGGTGAGCCGGGTGCACGCCAACCGGCACGACGGCAAGGTGGGGGTGCTCTGCCTGGCCCCGGCGGCCGGCCTCGGGGTCGAGGACCCCGAGCTGCGCGCACGCCACCTGCCGGAGATCAACCGGTTCCGCGCCTGACCGGGTCCGGTGCCCCGCGCGCGGGCGCGGGGCACCGGACGGATCAGGAGTAGAACTCGCGGACGCGGGCGATGATCGTGTCCTGGTCGGACTGCGTCAGATCCGTGTACGTCGGCAGGTACAGTCCCTGCTCGGCGAAGCGGTGCGCGTTCAGGCCGGGCCAGGCCGGGTCGAGGTACATCGGCTGGCGGCTCATCGGCTTGAAGAACAGCCGGGTCTCGATGCCGTGCCGGGCGAGGTGCTCGCGCAGGTCGTCGCGGCGCTGCACCAGCAGGTCGTACATCCACAGCACGTCGCGCCGCGGCAGCAGGGTGATCGCGTCGATCCCGGCGAGGCCCGCGTCGTAGTAGGACTCGACCTTGGCGCGCCGCGCCAGGATCTCGTTCAGGTTCTCCGTCTGCGCGAGCGCGACCCCGGCCTGCATGTTGGTCATCCGGAAGTTGTAGGCGACCTTCTTGTGCAGGAAGTTGTGCTCCTTGCTGAACGCCATGCCGCGCAGGTGCGCCATCTGCGCGGCCAGGTGCGCGTCGCCGGTCAGGCAGATCCCGCCCTCACCCGAGGTGATGATCTTGTTGGCGAACAGCGAGAAGCACGCGATGTCCCCCACCGGGCGCACCCCGTGCGCCTCGGCGGAGTCCTCGACCACCCGCAGGTTGTACTCGTACGCGATGTCCATGATCGCGTCCATCGCGCAGCGCCGGCCGTAGATGTGTACCGGCATGATCACCCGGGTGCGTGGGGTGATCTTCTCCTCGATGCGGCGCACGTCGATGTTCAGGTCGTCGCCGCAGTCGACGAACACCGGCGTCGCGCCCGTGTAGGTGACCGCCCACGCCGAGGCCACCATGGTGAACTCCGGCACGATGACCTCGTCGCCGGGCCCGACGTTCAGCGCCCGCAGCGCCAGCGTGAGCGCGGCGGTGCCCGACGAGCACGCCACCCCGAAGGCGCTGCCGTGGTACGCGGCGAACGCCTGCTCGAAGCGCGGCACGAACGGCCCCTGCGACGAGATCCAGCCGGTCGTGACGGCCTCGCTGACATACTCGAGTTCCCGCGCGGCGAGGAACGGCTTCGAAACCGGAATCGCGTACGTCATGGCAGTCCTTGCTGATCGGTGAGGGGATCACCGCGACCCTACGGCCGCCCGGGCTAGGCGAAATCCTGGAACCTCAGAGCCCCAGCTCCTCGTCGAGCATCGCGAACACCTCATCGTCGGAGGCGGTGTCGACATCCACCTCCGCCGCCGTGCCGGTGACCGCGTCGCCCCGGACCGCCGCCCACCGCGCACGGAGCACGTCGAGGCGGCCCGCCACCTTCTTGAACAGTTGTTCGTCCACGGTGGCCGCGCCGAGCAGCCCGTCCAGCCGGTCCAGCTCCGCCAGCAGCGAGCCCGCCCCCATGGGCTCGCCCAGCGCGAGCTGGTCGAGCAGGTGGGCGGCCAGCTCGGTGGCCGTCGGATAGTCGAACACCACCGTCGCGGCCAGTTGCAGGCCGGTGGCGGCGCCGAGCCGGTTGCGCAGTTCGACGGCGGTCAGCGAGTCGAAGCCGAGCTCCTTGAACGCCCGGTCCGGTTCCACCGTCTCCGGTCCCGCGTGATCGAGGACCACCGCGACCTGGTGCCGGACCAGATCGAGCACCGCGTCCGCCCGCTCGGCGCCGCCCAGGGCGGCCAGCCGGTCGACCAGGGCCGCCGACGCTTCCGGCGCCGTGCCGGTGCGCCGTGCGCGGCCCCGGACCAGGCCGCGCAGCTGCGGCGCGACCGGCCCCGCACCGCCGAGCACGGCCAGGTTCAGCCGCATCGGCAACACTGTCGCCTGCTGGGCACCCAGCGCCGCGTCGAACAGGGCCAGCCCGTCCGGCACCGACAGCGGCGGCATCCCGGCCCGCCGCATCCGGGCCAGGTCCCGCTCCGACAGCATGCCGGGCTGATCCCACGCCCCCCACGCCATCGACACCGCGTGCCGCCCGGCCGCCCGCCGGTGGGCCGCCAGCGCGTCCAGGAACGCGTTGGCCGCCGCGTAGTTGCCCTGGCCGGCGTTGCCCAGGGTCCCCGACGCCGACGAGAAGACCGCGAACATCGCCACGTCCGGCAGCAGCTCGTGCAGGTGCCACGCGGCGTCCACCTTGGGCCGCAGCACGGTGTCCAGCCGTTGCGGGGTCAGCGAGCCGATCACCCCGTCGTCGAGGACGCCCGCGGCATGCACCACCCCGGCGATCTCGTGGCCGGCCAGCAGCCCGGCCAGCGCCGTACGATCTGCCACGTCGCAGGCCGCGACCGTGACCTGCGCGCCCTGTGCGGTCAGCTCGGCGACCAGGTCGTCGCCGCCGCCGCTGCGGCTGACCAGCAGCAGGCTGCGCACCCCCCGCGCCACCAGGTGCCGGGCCACGGCGCGGCCGAGGCCACCGGTGCCTCCGGTGATCAGTACGGTGCCGTCCACGGCCGGTGGCTGTTGCGGCGCGGCGGCCCGCGCCAGCCGTGCGGCGAGAACCTGGCCGTCGCGCAGCACCAGTTGCGGTTCGTCGACGGCCAGCGCCTGCGGCAGCAGTCGCGCGTCCCCGTCGGCCAGGTCTACCAGGGTGAACCGGCCCGGGTGCTCCGACTGCGCGGAACGCACCAGGCCCCACACCGCCGCCGCGGCGAGGTCCTCGCCGGTGGTGGCGCCCCGGGTGACGAAGACCAGTCTCGTGGACTCCGGCCGCTCCTGCCGCAGCAGGGCGAGCACCTCGGCGGTGAGCGCGTGCGTGTCGTCCACGACGTGCGCACCGCCGGCGATCGGCACCAGCACGATGTCGTCGCCGGGTTCGATGTGTTCCGCCAGTCCGTGCCGGTCCGGGCCGAGGACCGTCGCCGCCGCGACCCGGGCGCCGGCCCGCACCGGGGTCCACGTCAGCTCGAACAGTGCGTCCCGCGGGGAATCCGCGAACTGCTCCGGCGACACCGCCCGCACGGCGAGCGCGTCGATCGAGGCGACCGGCAGGCCCGTCCGGTCGGCCACGGCGATCGCCATCGTGTCGCCGCCCCCGCGCAGCCGGACCCGGACATCGCTCGCGCCCACCGCGTGCAGGGACACACCGGTCCAGGAGAACGGCAGCCCGCCGCCGCCCTCGCCCCGCGCGGCGAGCATCCAGGCGTGCAGGGCGGCGTCCAGCAGGGCCGGGTGCAGCCCGAACGGGCTCGCGTCGACGTCCTCGGGGAGGCTGATGTCCGCGAAGACGTCGTCGCCGTCGCGCCACACCGACCGCAGGCCCTGGAACACCGGGCCGTAGGCGAAACCGATCTCCGCCAGCCGGTCGTAGCCGCCCGCCACGGGCACCGGTTCGGCGCCCGGGGGCGGCCAGGTGGTCGCGTCGAAGTCGGCCGTCTCACCGCCGGTGGCCAGGAACCCGGACGCGTGCTGCGTCCACGCCACCTCGGCGGCGCCTTCGGGCCGCGAGTGGACACCGATCGTACGGCGGCCGGCCTCGTCGGCGACCCCGACGGCCACCTGCACCTGCACCGCGCCGTCGTCGGGCAGCACCAGCGGCGCGGCGAGGGTGAGTTCCTCGACGCGGTCGCAGCCCACCTCGTCACCGGCGCGGGTGGCGAGTTCGACGAAGGCGGTGCCGGGCAGCAGGACCCGCCCGCCGACGGCGTGGTCCGCCAGCCACGGGTGGGTACGCAGCGACAGCCTGCTGGTGAACAGGTACCCGTCCGAGCCGGCCAGTTCCACGCCCGCGCCGAGCAGCGGGTGGGCGGTGTCGACCAGCCCGAGCCCGGCCGCGTCACCGGTCTTCGGGACCGCGACCGGCCAGTAGACGTCGCGCTGGAAGGCGTAGGTGGGCAGGTCGACGCGGCGCCCGCCGGCGACGAGTGGCGCCCAGTCCACCGCGACCCCAGCCACGTGCAGCCGGGCCAAGGCGGTCAGGACAGCGGTCTCCTCGGGGCGGTCACGGCGCAACAGCGGCACCGCATCCCCGACCAGCGCTGACAACACCCCGTCCGGGCCGATCTCCAGGAACCTGGCCACTCCTCGCCCGGTCAACGCCGTCAGGTTGTCGGCGAACCGGACCGTGTCCCGCACATGCGACACCCAGTACCCGGGATCGGTCACATCCCCGCAGGCCTGGATCGGAATCCGCGGCTGATGGAACCTCAGCGTTTCGATCACCTGCCGGAAGTCGTCCAACATCGGCTCCATCAACACCGAATGGAACGCATGCGACACACTCAACCGCTTGTGCTCCCAGCGCGCCGCCAGCGTCAGAACCTCATCCTCGACCCCGGACAGCACCACCGCCTCCGGGCCGTTCACCGCCGCGATCGACACCCCGCTCGTGAGCAGCGGCAGCACGTCGGCCTCCGCCGCCCGGACCGCCACCATCGCCCCACCCGCCGGCAGCGCCTGCATCAACCGAGCCCGCGCCGCGATCAACGCACACGCATCGTCGAGGGACAGCACCCCGCCGACATGCGCCGCCGCGACCTCACCGATCGAATGCCCGGCCAGCACGTCGGGGCGCACACCCCACGACTCCACCAGCCGGAACAGAGCCACCTCAAGCGCGAACAGCGCCGGCTGCGCCGTTCCAGTCTGATCCAGCGCCGCCGCGTCCTGGCCCCAGACCACGTCCTCCAACGGCAGATCCAGGTACAGGTTCAGCTCCGCCGCCACCGCGTCGAACGCCTCCGCGAACACCCGGAACCGGGCATACAACTCCCGACCCATCCCCAGGCGCTGCGAACCCTGGCCCGTGAACAGGAACGCCACCCGACCGTCGGTGACGCTGCCCCGGGCCACCTCGCGGACGCCGTCGGGCGTGGACAACAGCACCGCCCGGTGCGCGAACCTCGACCGTGCCAGCAGCGAGAAGCCGATATCGACCGGCCGCTCATCGACCCCCGCCAGCCGGGCGATCTGCTCGTCGAGCGACGTCGCGGACCGCGCGGACAGCACCCACGGCACGACCGTCGCGGGTCGCTGCGTCGCGGGATCCGGCTCCGGTCCGGTGGCGGCCTGCTCCAGCAGGAGGTGCACGTTGGTGCCGCTGATCCCGAACGACGACACACCGGCCCGGCGGGCCCGGCCTGTCTGCGGCCACGGGCGCGCCTTCGTCAACAGCTCGACCGCGCCCGACTCCCAGTCGACGTGCGACGACGGCGAGTCCACGTGCAGCGTGGAGGGCAGCACGCCGTGCCGCATCGCCAGCACCATCTTGATCACACCGGCGACACCCGCGGCCGCCTGGGTGTGCCCGATGTTCGACTTGACGGAACCCAACTGCAGCGGGATCTCCCGATCCTGCCCGTACGTGGCCAGCAACGCCTGCGCCTCGATCGGATCACCCAGCGTGGTGCCGGTGCCGTGCGCCTCCACCACGTCCACGTCCGCCGGGCGCAGCCCCGCCGAGGCGAGCGCCTGCCTGATCACCCGCTGCTGCGACGGACCGTTCGGCGCGGTCAGGCCGTTCGACGCGCCGTCCTGGTTCACCGCCGAACCGCGCACGACGGCCAGGATCCGGTGCCCGTTGCGGATCGCGTCGGACTCCCGCTCCAACAGCACCAGGCCGACGCCCTCCGACCAGCCGACGCCGTCCGCCGCGTCGGAGAACGCCTTGGACCGGCCGTCCGGGGCCAGGCCGCGCTGGCGGGAGAAGCCCACCAGCGCGTTCGGCGAGGACATCACGGTGACGCCGCCCGCCAGGGCGAGGGTGCACTCCCCCGCCCGCAGGGCCTGCATGGCCCAGTGCATCGCGACCAGCGACGACGAGCATGCCGTGTCGATGGTGACCGACGGGCCCTCGAAGCCGAAGGTGTACGAGACGCGGCCGGAGGCGACGCTCGGTGACGTACCCGTGATCTGCCCGCCGCCGATGCGCGCGCCGTCCAGCAGCGCCGAATAGTCGTTGTACATCAGGCCGGTGAAGAACCCGGTCCGGCTGCCGCGCAGGGTCGCCGGATCGATACCGGCGTGCTCGATCGCCTCCCACGTGGTCTGCAGCAGCAGGCGTTGCTGCGAGTCGGTCTCCAGCGCCTCGCGCGGCGACATGCCGAAGAAGGCGGGGTCGAACTCGGCCGCCTGGTGCAGGAAGCCACCTTCCCGCGAGTACGACGTGCCGGGGTGGTCGGGGTCCGGGTGGTACAGATTGGCGGTGTCCCACCCGCGGTTGGTCGGGAACTCGGTGATCGCGTCGGTGCCGTCGGCCACCAGCCGCCACAGGTCCTCCGGCGAACTCACCCCGCCCGGGTACCGGCACGCCATGCCCACGATCACGATCGGGTCGTCGGCCGTGGAGACCGGCGCGGGCAGTGACGCGGACGGCTCGGGGTCCGCGCCGAACAGCTCGTCGTGCAGGTAGCCCGCCAGTGATTGCGCCGTCGGATAGTCGAACACCAGCGTCGCGGGCAGCCGCAGGCCCGCGGCCGCGCCGAGCCGGTTGCGCAACTCCACCGCGGTCAGCGAGTCGAAGCCCAGCTCCTGGAACGCCCGGCCCGGGTCCACCGTGCCCGGGCCCGCGTGTCCCAGCACCGCGGCGATCTCGACCCGCACCAGCTCGAGCAGCGACTCGCGCCGCCCGGCCGCCGGCAGCGACGACAGCCGCCGCACCAGATCGACGGCCGGCCCCGACCCCACCGCCGCGCGCCGCGAGCGCCGCTTCACCAGGCCCCGCAGCAACGGCGCGACCTCGGGCAGGCCGCGCAGCCGCGCGAGATCGAGGTGCAGCGGCAGCACGGTGGGCCGTTCGGCGCCGAGGGCGGCGTCGAACAACGTCAGGCCCTGCTCGGCCGTCAGCGGCGGCATGCCGGACCGCTCGATCCGCGCCAGATCCGCCTCGGCCAGGCCGACGGTCCACGCACCCCAGGCCAGCGACACCGCGTGCCGTCCACCGGCGCGGCGGTGGGCCGCCAGCGCGTCCAGGAACGCGTTGCCCGCGGCGTAACTGCCCTGGCCGGGGTTGCCGAACGTGCCCGCCGCCGAGGAGAACACCACGAACGCCTTCAAGTCAGGCAGCAGCTCGTGCAGATGCCACGCCGCGTCCACCTTCGGCCGCAGCACCCCCGCCAACCGCTCCGGCGTCAACGACCCGATCACACCATCGTCCAGCACCGCCGCCGCGTGCACCACCGCCGTGAACCGGTACCGGCCCACAAGCTCCGCCAGCGCCGCGCGGTCCGTCACGTCACACGCCTCCACCACCACCGAGGCACCCACCTCGGCGGCCAGCTCCACCCCGCCGCCACTGCGGCTCGCCAGCACCAGCGTCCCGACACCCTGACCGGCGAGATGCCGCGCGACCAACCGGCCGAGACCCCCGCCACCCCCGGTGATCAACACCGTGTCGTCGGCGTCCCACACCACCGGCGCGGCCGCCGGGACCCGGACCAGCCGCGCCCCGAGCACCTCGCCGCCACGCAGCCAGAGCTGCGGCTCGTCACACGCGAGGGCCCGCGGGATCAACCCGTCCGCGTCGCCGTCCACATCCACCAGCACGAACCGGCCCGGATTCTCCGCCTGCGCCGACCGCACCAGGCCCCACACGGCAGCGGCGGCCACGTCGCGCCCGGACAGCGCGCCGCGCGTCACGAACGCCAGTCGCGCGTCGTCGAACCGGCGATCCGTCAACCACCGCTGGACGGCCTCCAGAACCTGGGCGGTGGCGGTGTGCGCCGCACTGACGACGTCGGCGCCGCCGCTGACCTCGTACCGGACCGCGGCCGGAACCGTTGCGCCCAGCTCGGCCCACGGCACCGCCTCGACACCGGCGGCCGGCGGCTGGACGGCCGTCCAGTCCACCCCGAACAGTGCGTCGCGGGCGGTCTCGGCGATCCGCTCGGCCGGGACGGAAGCGCGGGTCGCGAGCGAGTCGATGGTGGCGACCGGGCGGCCGGCGGGGTCGGCGACGGCGATCGACATCGTGGCGTCGCCGATGAACGACATCCGAACCCGTACCGCCGTCGCTCCGGTCGCGTGCAGGCTGACGCCTTCCCACGCGAACGGCAGGCCCGCCCGGGAGTCCTCCCCGAAGCCGGCGGTGTGCAGGACGGCGTCCAGCAGGGCGGGATGCACGCCGTAACCGGACACGTCCGTGCCCTCGGGCAGGCCGATCTCGGCGAACAGCTCCGCACCCCGGCGCCACACCGCGCGTAGGCCACGGAACGCCGGGCCGTACTCGAAGCCCGCGGCCGCGAACCGTTCGTAGCATCCGGTGAGATCCACCGCGTCGGCGCCGGCCGGCGGCCACACCACGGCGTCGAACACCGCCGGTTCGCCGCCGGTGGCCAGTACGCCGGTCGCGTGCTGTACCCAGGTCTGGTCGCGGTGGGAGTGGATGCCGATCGAGCGGCGGCCGTCCGGTCCCGGTCCGCCGAGTCGCAACTGGAGCTGCACGGCCTCCCGCTCGGGCAGGACGAGCGGCGCGGTCAGGGTCAGCTCGTCGATGCGGTCGCAGCCCACCTCATCGCCGGCGCGCAAGGCCAGTTCGACGAAGGCGGCGCCGGGCAGCAGGACCTGGCCGTTGACGGCGTGGTCGGCGAGCCACGGCTGGGAACGCAGGGACAGTGCGCTGGTGAACAGGTAGCCGTCGTCGCCGGTGAGTTCGACCATGGCGCCGAGCAGTGGATGACCGGTGGTCTGCAGCCCGGCGGAGGTGAGGTCGGCCGCGCCGGTGCCGCCGGACGGCCAGTAGACGTCGCGCTGGAAGGCGTAGGTGGGCAGGTCGACGCGGCGCCCGCCGGCGAGCAGTGGCGCCCAGTCCACCGCGACCCCGGCCACGTGCAGCCGGGCCAGCGCGGTCAGGACGGTGATCTCCTCGGGGCGGTCACGGCGCAACAGCGGCACCGCATCCCCGACCAGCGCGGACAACACCCCATCCGGGCCGATCTCCAAGAACCTGGCCACACCCCGCCCGGTCAACGCCGCCAGGTTGTCCGCGAACCGGACCGTGTCCCGCACATGCGACACCCAGTACCCGGGATCGGTCACATCCCCGCAGGCCTGGATCGGAATCCGCGGCTGATGGAACGTCAGCGTCTGCACCACCTGCCGGAAGTCGTCCAGCATCGGCTCCATCAACACCGAATGGAACGCATGCGACACCGACAGCCGCCTCGACCGCTCGAACCGAGCCGCCACGGCCAGGACCTCATCCTCGACCCCGGACAGCACCACCGCCTCCGGGCCGTTCACCGCCGCGATCGACACCCCGCCAGTGAGCAACGGAAGCACCTCGGCCTCCGACCCCTGGACCGCCACCATCGCCCCACCCGCCGGCAGCGCCTGCATCAACCGAGCCCGCGCCGCGATCAACGCACACGCATCCTCCAGGGACAGCACCCCGCCGACATGCGCCGCCGCGACCTCACCAATCGAATGCCCCGCCAGCACATCGGGGCGCACACCCCACGACTCCACCAACCGGAACAACGCCACCTCAAGCGCGAACAACGCCGGCTGCGCCATCCCCGTCTCATCCAGCGCGCCGGAGTCGTCACCCCAGACGACATCCTCCAAGGGAAGGTCCAGATACAGGTTCAGCTCCGCCGCCACCGCGTCGAACGCCTCCGCGAACACCCGGAACCGGGCATACAACTCCCGACCCATCCCCAGGCGCTGCGAACCCTGGCCCGTGAACAGGAAGGCCAGCGGACCGTCTACGGCCGCGCCCCGGGCCACCTCGGTGACCCCGGTCGCGCTGGCCAGCAACACCGCCCGGTGCGTGAACCGCGACCGGTTCAGCAGCGAGAACCCGACGTCGACCGGTCGGGCGCCGGTCCCGTCCAGCGCGGCGATCTGGGCGTCCAGGGCGGTGGCTGACTTGGCCGACACCACGAGCGGCACCACGCCGGGCGCGTCGGCCGGGTCGGGCTCCGCGACGGCCGGGCCTTGCTCGATCACCACGTGCGCGTTCGTGCCGCTGAGCCCGAACGAGGACACACCGGCCCGCCGTGCCCGGCCGGTTTCCGGCCAGGCTCGGGCCTCGGTCAGCAGTTCGACGGCACCGGCTTCCCAGTCGACGTGCGACGACGGCGCGTTCACATGCAGCGTGGAGGGCAGCACGCCGTGCCGCATCGCCAGCACCATCTTGATCACACCGGCGACACCCGCGGCCGCCTGGGTGTGCCCGATGTTCGACTTGACGGAACCCAACTGCAGCGGGATCTCCCGATCCTGACCGTACGTGGCCAGCAGCGCCTGCGCCTCGATCGGGTCACCCAGCGTGGTGCCGGTGCCGTGCGCCTCCACCACGTCCACGTCGGCGGTGGACAGGCCGCCGCTGGCCAACGCCTGCCGGATCACCCGCTGCTGCGACGGACCGTTCGGCGCGGTCAGGCCGTTCGACGCGCCGTCCTGATTCACGGCGCTGCCCCGCACGACGGCGAGGATCTCGTGGCCGTTGCGGACCGCGTCGGACAGCCGTTCCAGGAGCAACAGGCCGACGCCCTCGGACCAGCCGACCCCGTCCGCCGCGTCGGAGAACGCCTTGGACCGGCCGTCCGGGGCCAGCCCCCGCTGGCGGGAGAAGCCGACGAACGCCTGCGGCGACGACATCACGGTCACACCACCGGCCACCGCGAGGGTGCACTCGCCCGCCCGCAGCGCCTGCGCCGCGAGGTGCATCGCCACCAGCGACGACGAACAGGCCGTGTCGACCGTCACCGCCGGGCCCTCGAACCCGAACGCGTACGCCACCCGGCCGGACGCGACGCTTCCCGAGCTGCCCTGGCTCTGGTAGCCCTCGGCGCTCTCACCGCCGGCCAGCAGCATGCCGTAGTCGTTGTACATGACACCGGCGAACACGCCGGTGCGGCTGCCCCGCAGCGACGCCGGGTCGATCCCGGCGCGTTCGAGCGCCTCCCAGGTGGTCTCCAGCAGCAGGCGTTGCTGGGAGTCGGTGGCCAGCGCCTCCCGTGGTGACATTCCGAAGAACTCGGGGTCGAACTCACCCGCGTCGTGCAGGAAACCACCGGAACGGGTGTAGGTCGTACCCGGGTGATCCGGGTCCGGGTGGTAGAGGCCGTCGGTGTCCCAGCCCCGGTTGGTGGGAAACTCGGTGATCGCGTCGGTGCCGTCGGCCACCAGCCGCCACAGGTCCTCCGGCGAACTCACCCCGCCCGGGTACCGGCACGCCATGCCCACGATCACGATCGGGTCGTCGGTGGTGGACACCAGGGCGGGCAGTGGGGTGTCCGCCTCGGGCGTGGCCTCGAACAGCTCACCCAGCAGGTACCCGGCCAGCACCTCGGAGGTGGGGTAGTCGAAGACGAGGGTGGCGGGCAGGCGCAGGCCCGTGGCCGCGCCGAGCCGGTTGCGCAGCTCCACCGCCGTGAGCGAGTCGAACCCGAGTTCGCGGAACGCCCGGACCGGGTCCACCGCGCCGGGGCCCGCATGCCCGAGCACCGCGGCCACCTCGGCGCGTACCAGCTCCAGCAGTGCCTCCCGCCGGCCTTCCCGCGGTAGCGGCGACAACCGCGCCACCAGGCCGGACGCGGCCGCCGACTGCGTGGCCGGCCGGCGGGTACGGACGCGGATCAGTCCCCGCAGCAGCGGGGGGATCTCGTCGCGGGCGCGCAGGACGGCAAGGTCGAGGCGGAACGGCAGTACGGTCGCGGGCTCGGCGCCGAGGGCGGCGTCGAACAGGGCGAGTCCCTGCTCGGCCGTCAGCGGCGGCATGCCGGATCGCGCGATCCGGGTCACTTCCGCTTCGGACAGTGTCTCGGCCAGGCCGACGGTCCACGCGCCCCAGGCCAGCGACACGGCGGGGCGGCCGCTCGCCCGGCGCTGCGCGGCCAGCGCGTCCAGGAACGCGTTGGCAGCCGCGTAGTTGCCTTGACCGGCGTTGCCGAAGGTTCCGGCGGCCGAGGAGAACATCACGAACGCCTTCAGCTCAGGCAGCAGCTCGTGCAGATGCCACGCCGCGTCCACCTTCGGCCGCAGCACCCCCGCCAACCGGTCCGGCGTCAACGACCCGATCACACCATCGTCCAGCACCGCCGCCGCGTGCACCACCGCCGTGAACCGGTACCGGCCCACAAGCTCCGCCAGCGCCGCGCGGTCCGTCACGTCACACGCCTCCACCACCACCGAGGCACCCACCTCGGCGGCCAGCCCCACCCCGCCGCCACTGCGGCTCGCCAGCACCAGCGTCCCGACACCCTGACCGGCGAGATGCCGCGCGACCAACCGGCCGAGACCCCCGCCACCCCCGGTGATCAACACCGTGTCGTCGGCGTCCCACACCACCGGCGCGGCCGCCGGGACCCGGACCAGCCGCGCCCCGAGCACCTCGCCGCCACGCAGCCAGAGCTGCGGCTCGTCACACGCGAGGGCCCGCGGGATCAACCCGTCCGCGTCGCCGTCCACATCCACCAGCACGAACCGGCCCGGATTCTCCGCCTGCGCCGACCGCACCAGGCCCCACACCGCAGCCCCGGCCAGGTCCGCACCGGTCGTGGCACCCCGGGTCACAAACACCAGACGGGCACCGTCCCAACGCGGCTCGGCCAGCCACCGCTGAACCACCTCCAACACCGACGCGGTCAACGCATGCACCGACTCCACCACGTCACCACCACCGGCGACCTCATACGTCACCACGGACGGAGCGGAGGCGCCGACCTCGTCCCAGGGCACGACCTCGACCGGCTCGGCGGGCAGGGTCAACTGCTTCCAGTCGAGCCCGAACAGCGAGTCCCGTCCGTCGGCGTTCTGCTCCGAGACGGGAACGCGGGTCGTCAGCGAGTCGACCGATACGACGGGGCGGCCCGCAGGGTCGGCGACCTGGATCGACATCGTGGCGTCGCCGATGAACGACATCCGGACCCGTACCGCCGTCGCTCCGGTCGCGTGCAGGCTGACGCCTTCCCAGGCGAACGGCAGGGCGCTGCGGGAGTCGTCGCCGAAGCCGGCGGTGTGCAGGACGGCGTCCAGCAGGGCGGGATGCAGCCCGTACCCGGAGGTGTCCGTGCCGTCGGGCAGGCCGATCTCGGCGTACAGATCATCGCCGTGCCGCCAGACGGCGCGAAGTCCCTGGAAGGCGGGGCCGTATTCGAAGCCGGCCGCCGCGAACCGGTCGTAGCAGCCGGTGATGTCCACCGGTTCGGCACCGGCCGGCGGCCACACCGTGGCGTCGAACGCCGCCGGTGCGCCACCGCTGGTCAGGAAGCCTGTCGCATGCCGCACCCAGGTGTCGTCCTGCCAGGAGTGCACCGCCACCGCGCACCGACGTGACTCGTCGGCGCCGTCCACGGACACCTGGACCTGAACCGATCCGTCGTCGGGCAGCACCAGCGGCGCCGCCAGGGTCAGCTCGTCGATGCGGTCGCAGCCGACCTCGTCGCCGGCGCGCAGGGCCAGTTCGACGAAGGCGGTGCCGGGCAGCAGGATCTGGCCGTTGATGACGTGGTCGGCCAGCCACGGCTGGGATGACAGTGACAGTCTGCTGGTGAACAGGTGGCCGGCTGTCCCGGCCAGCTCGACTTCCGCGCCGAGCAGGGGGTGGTCGGCGCTGTGCAGACCGGCGGCGGCGAGGTCGGTGGCGATGGCACCACCGGCGGGCCAGAACCGCAGCCGTTGGAAGGCGTAGGTGGGCAGGTCGACGCGGCGCCCGCCGGCGACGAGTGGCGCCCAGTCCACCGCGACGCCAGCCACGTGCAGCCGGGCCAAGGCGGTCAGGACAGCGGTCTCCTCATCACGGTCACGGCGCAACAGCGGCACCGCATCCCCGACCAGCGCGGACAACACCCCATCCGGGCCGATCTCCAGGAACCTGGCCACTCCTCGCCCGGTCAACGCCGTCAGGTTGTCGGCGAACCGGACCGTGTCCCGCACATGCGACACCCAGTACCCGGGATCGGTCACATCCCCGCAGGCCTGGATCGGAATCCGCGGCTGACGGAACGTCAGCGTTTCGATCACCTGCCGGAAGTCGTCCAGCATCGGCTCCATCAACACCGAATGGAACGCATGCGACACACTCAACCGCTTGTGCTCCCAGCGCGCCGCCAGCGTCAGAACCTCATCCTCGACTCCGGACAGCACCACCGCCTCCGGGCCGTTCACCGCCGCGATCGACACCCCGCTCGTGAGCAGCGGCAGCACGTCGGCCTCCGCCGCCCGGACCGCCACCATCGCCCCACCCGCCGGCAGCGCCTGCATCAACCGAGCCCGCGCCGCGATCAACGCACACGCATCGTCGAGGGACAACACCCCGCCGACATGCGCCGCCGCGACCTCACCGATCGAATGCCCGGCCAGCACGTCGGGGCGCACACCCCACGACTCCACCAGCCGGAACAGAGCCACCTCAAGCGCGAACAGCGCCGGCTGCGCCGTTCCAGTCTGATCCAGCGCCGCCGCGTCCTGGCCCCAGACCACGTCCTCCAACGGCAGATCCAGGTACAGGTTCAGCTCCGCCGCCACCGCGTCGAACGCCTCCGCGAACACCGGGAACCGGCCATACAACTCCCGACCCATCCCCAAGCGCTGCGAACCCTGGCCCGTGAACAGGAACGCCAGCAGACCAGCGCCGGCGCTGCCCCGCGCGACCTCCACCGCGCCGTCCGCGCCGGACAGCAACACGGCCCGGTGCGGTAGCTGGGACCTGGTGGTGACCAGCGAGAACGCCACGTCCAGGGCCGGCTTGTCAGCGCCGATGATCTGGGCGATCTGCTCGTCGAGAGCGGTCGCCG
This sequence comes from Krasilnikovia cinnamomea, assembly GCF_004217545.1. Classification (NCBI taxonomy): domain Bacteria; kingdom Bacillati; phylum Actinomycetota; class Actinomycetes; order Micromonosporales; family Micromonosporaceae; genus Krasilnikovia; species Krasilnikovia cinnamomea. The sequence continues at coordinate 6,897,215 of NZ_SHKY01000001.1, read as the reverse complement.
ACTTCGCGGACACCACGAACGGCACGACCCCGGGCGCGTCGACCGGATCAGACTCGGCAACGACCGGGCCCTGCTCGATCACCACGTGCGCGTTCGTGCCACTGATCCCGAACGACGACACACCCGCCCGCCGCACCCGACCCGACTCCGGCCACAACCGCGCCTCAGTCAACAACTCGACCGCACCAGACTCCCAGTCCACGTGCGACGACGGCGCATCCACATGCAACGTACGCGGCACCATCCCATGCCGCATCGCCATCACCATCTTGATCACACCCGCGACCCCGGCAGCCGCCTGCGCATGACCGATGTTCGACTTCACCGACCCCAGCAACAACGGGAACTCCCGACCCTGCCCGTACGTCGCCAGCAACGCCTGCGCCTCAATCGGATCACCCAACGTCGTACCCGTACCGTGCGCCTCCACCACATCCACATCCGCCGTCGACAAGCCACCACTAGCCAACGCCTGCCGGATCACCCGCTGCTGCGACGGACCATTCGGCGCCGTCAGACCATTCGACGCGCCATCCTGATTCACCGCACTACCCCGCACGACCGCCAGGACCCGGTGACCGTTGCGGACCGCATCGGACAGCCGTTCCAGGACGAGCAGGCCGACGCCTTCGCCCCAGCCGACACCGTCGGCGCTGTCGGCGAACGCCTTGGATCGGCCGTCCGGGGAGAGGCCGCGCTGGCGGGAGAACTCGATGAAGGTGCCGGGCGAGGACATGACCGTGACACCGCCGGCCAGGGCGAGGGTGCACTCCCCCGCCCGCAGCGCCTGCATGGCCCAGTGCATCGCCACCAGCGACGACGAGCAGGCCGTATCGACGGTGATGGCGGGACCCTCGAAACCGAACGTGTACGCGACCCGCCCGGAGGCGAGGCTGCCGGAGCTGCCCATGCCGCGCTGGCCGTCGAAGTCCTTGGGGTCGAGCATGTGGGCGTAGTCGTTGTACATCACGCCGGCGAAGAAGCCGGTGCGGCTGCCGCGTAGCGACGCCGGGTCGATCCCGGCGCGTTCGAGCGCCTCCCAGGTGGTCTGGAGCAGCAGGCGCTGCTGGGAGTCGGTGGCCAGCGCCTCCCGTGGTGACATCCCGAAGAACTCGGGGTCGAACTGGTCGGCGTCGTGCAGGAAGCCACCCTGCCGGGTGTACGAGGTGCCGGGGTTGTCGGGGCTCGGGTGGTACAGCAGCTCGGTGTGCCAGCCCCGGTTGGTGGGGAACGGGGTGACGGCGTCGGTGCCGTCGGCCACCAGCCGCCACAGGTCCTCCGGCGAGCTCACCCCGCCCGGGAACCGGCACGCCATGCCCACGATCACGACCGGGTCGTCGGCGGTGGACACCAGTGCCGGTAGCGCCGACACCGGTTCGGCGGTGTCGTCGAACAGCTCGCCGAGCACGTACGTGGCCAGCAGTTCGGTGGTCGGGTAGTCGAAGACGAGGGTGGCGGGCAGGCGCAGGCCGGTGGCCGCGCCGAGGCGGTTGCGCAACTCGACGGCGGTCAGCGAGTCGAAACCCAGGTCGCGGAACGCCCGCTCGGGATCGACGGCGGCCGCAGCCGCATGCCCGAGTACGCCGGCCACTTCGGCTCGTACCAGTTCGAGCAGTGCGTCCCGCCGGCCTTCCTGCGGCAACGGTGACAACCGGGCCACCAGGTCCGCCGCAGGGCGCGAGCCGGCGGCCGCACGCCGCACGCGGCGCTTGACCAGGCCCCGCCACAACGGCGCGACCTCGGGCAGGCTCCGCAGCACCGGCAGGTCGACGCGCAGCGGCAGTACGGTCGCGGGCTCGGCGCCGAGGGCGGTGTCGAACAGCGCGAGTCCCTGCTCGGCCGTCAGCGGCGGCATGCCGGAGCGCGCGATCCGCGCCTGGTCCGCCTCGGCCAGATCACCGGCCAGGCCGACGGTCCATGCGCCCCAGGCCAGCGACACCGCCGCCGCGCCGGACGCCCGCCGATGCCGCGCCAGCGCGTCCAGGAAAGCGTTACCCGCCGCGTAGCTACCCTGCCCCGGGTTCCCGAACGTTCCGGCGGCCGAGGAGAACATCACGAACGCCTTGGCCTCAGGCAGCAGCTCGTGCAGATGCCACGCCGCGTCCACCTTCGGCCGCAGCACCCCCGCCAACCGGTCCGGCGTCAACGACCCGATCACACCGTCGTCCAGCACCGCCGCCGCGTGCACCACCGCCGTGAACCGGTACCGGCCCACAAGCTCCGCCAGCGCCGCGCGGTCCGTCACGTCACACGCCTCCACCACCACCGAGGCACCCACCTCGGCGGCCAGCTCCACCCCGCCGCCACTGCGGCTCGCCAGCACCAGCGTCCCGACACCCTGACCGGCGAGATGCCGCGCGACCAACCGGCCGAGACCCCCGCCACCCCCGGTGATCAGCACAGTGTCCCCGGCACCCCACCGCACAGCCGGCCGGGTGGCAACCCGCACCAACCTCGCCGCGAACACCTCCGTCCCACGCACCAGCAACTGCGGCTCGTCGGACGCCAACGCCCGCGCCACCACACCCGCCTCCACGACACCGTCCACATCCAACAGCCCGAAACGGCCCGGATTCTCCGACTGCGCCGACCGCACCAGCCCCCACACCGCAGCCCCGGCCAGATCCACACCCGTCGTGGCGCCCCGGGTCACAAACACCAGACGGGCACCGTCCCAGCGCGGCTCGGCCAGCCACCGCTGAACCACCTCCAACACCGACGCGGTCAACGCATGCACCGACTCCACCACGTCACCACCACCGGCGACGTCATATGTCACCACGGGCGGGACAACGGCGCCCAGTTCCGCCCAGGATGTCGTGTCCACTCCGGAGGCCGGGACCTGAACCGGCGCCCAGTCGATCGTGAACATGGAGTCCTGGACGCTGCCGGCGGTGTCGGCCGGGTCGGTGGTGCCGGCCGGGCGTACGGCCAGGGCGCCGATACCGGCCACGGGCAGGCCGGTGGGGTCGGCGATCGCGATGCTCATCGTCGCGTCGCCGAGGGGCGACACCCGGGCCCGGACCGCGGTCGCGCCGGTGGCGTACAGCGTCACGCCCTCCCAGGAGAAGGGCAGACCGCTCGCGTCGAGCATGCCGAACCCGGCGGCGTGCAGCACCGCGTCAAGCAGGGCCGGGTGGAGTCCGAACGCCTCGGCGCCGGTCCCGTCTGGTACGGCGACGTCGGCGTACAGGTCCTCGCCCTGCCGCCACACCGCGCGCAAGCCCTGGAACGCCGGACCGTACGCGAAGCCGGCCGCCGCGAAGTTCTCGTAGCAGCCGGTGATGTCCACGGGCTGCGCACCCGGCGGCGGCCACGCGGCGGCGTCGAATGTCGCGGGCGCGGCACCGGTGCTCAGCAGCCCGGTCGCGTGCCGTGTCCACGCCGTGTCGGGCGATCCTTCGGGCCGCGCGTGGATGTTGATGGTGCGGCGGCCGTCCTCGTCGGGGGCGGCGACGGCCACCTGCAGGTGCACCGCGCCGTCGTCGGGCAGCACCAGCGGCGCCGCCAGGGTCAGCTCGTCGATGCGGTCGCAGCCGACCTCGTCGCCGGCGCGCAGGGCCAGTTCGACGAAGGCGGTGCCGGGCAGCAGGACCTGGCCGTTGATGACGTGGTCGGCCAGCCACGGCTGGGCGCTCAGCGACAGCCTGCTGGTGAACAGGTATCCGTCCGTACCGGCCAGGGCCACGCTCGCGCCCAGCAACGGATGTCCGGCGTCGGCCAGGCCCAGCCCGGCCGGGTCACCGGTGTGGTGGCCTGCGGCGGGCCAGAAGATTTCCCGTTGGAAGGCGTAGGTGGGCAGGTCGACGCGGCGCCCGCCGGCGAGCAGTGGCGCCCAGTCCACCGCGACCCCGGCCACGTGCAGCCGGGCCAACGCGGTCACGGCGGTGATCTCCTCGGGGCGGTCACGGCGCAACAGCGGCACCGCATCCCCGACCAGCGCGGACAACACCCCATCCGGGCCGATCTCCAGGAACCTGGTCACTCCTCGCCCGGTCAACGCCGTCAGGTTGTCCGCGAACCGGACCGTGTCCCGCACATGCGACACCCAGTACCCGGGATCGGTCACATCCCCGCAGGCCTGGATCGGAATCCGCGGCTGATGGAACGTCAGCGTTTCGATCACCTGCCGGAAGTCGTCCAGCATCGGCTCCATCAACACCGAATGGAACGCATGCGACACCGACAGCCGCCTCGACCGCTCGAACCGAGCCGCCACGGCCAGAACCTCATCCTCGACCCCGGACAGCACCACCGCCTCCGGGCCGTTCACCGCCGCGATCGACACCCCGCCAGTGAGCAACGGAAGCACCTCGGCCTCCGACCCCTGGACCGCCACCATCGCCCCACCCGCCGGCAGCGCCTGCATCAACCGAGCCCGCGCCGCGATCAACGCACACGCATCCTCCAGCGACAACACCCCGCCGACATGCGCCGCCGCGACCTCACCAATCGAATGCCCCGCCAGCACATCGGGGCGCACACCCCACGACTCCACCAACCGGAACAACGCCACCTCAAGGGCGAACAGCGCGGGCTGCGCCATACCCGTGTCATCGAGTGCTGCCGCGTCGTCACCCCAGACCACGTCCTTGAGGGGAAGGTCCAGCTCGGCTGTCACCGCGTCGAACGCCTCGGCGAACACCGGGAACCGGGCATACAACTCCCGGCCCATCCCGAGGCGCTGCGAACCCTGGCCCGTGAACAGGAACGCCAGCGAGCCCTCGCCGGCCGTGCCCCGGGCCACCTCGCGGACACCATCGGGAGTCGCCAGGAGCACGGCTCGCCGGTCCAGGGTCGCCCGGGTGGTCACCAGCGAGAACGCGACGTCGATCGGTGCCTCGTCGACGGTCCCCAGGCGGGCGATCTGCTCGTCCAGCGCGGCAGACGACTTGGCCGACACCACGAACGGCACGACCCCGGGCGCGTCGACCGGATCAGACTCGGCAACGACCGGGCCTTGCTCGATCACCACGTGCGCGTTCGTGCCACTGATCCCGAACGACGACACACCCGCCCGCCGCACCCGACCCGACTCCGGCCACAACCGCGCCTCAGTCAACAACTCGACCGCACCAGACTCCCAGTCCACGTGCGACGACGGCGCATCCACATGCAACGTACGCGGCACCATCCCATGCCGCATCGCCATCACCATCTTGATCACACCAGCCACACCAGCAGCCGCCTGCGCATGACCGATGTTCGACTTCACCGACCCCAGCAACAACGGGAACTCCCGACCCTGCCCGTACGTCGCCAGCAGCGCCTGCGCCTCGATCGGGTCACCCAGCGTGGTGCCGGTACCGTGCGCCTCCACCACATCCACATCCGCCGTCGACAAGCCACCACTAGCCAACGCCTGCCGGATCACCCGCTGCTGCGACGGACCATTCGGCGCCGTCAGACCATTCGACGCGCCATCCTGATTCACCGCACTGCCCCGCACGACGGCCAGGACCCGGTGACCGTTGCGGACCGCATCGGACTGGCGTTCCAGGAGCAGCAGGCCGACGCCTTCCGACCAGCCGACCCCGTCCGCGCCCTCGGCGAACGCCTTAGATCGGCCGTCGATCGAGAGCCCGCGCTGGCGGGAGAAGCCGACGAACGCCTGCGGCGACGACATCACGGTCACACCACCGGCCACCGCGAGGGTGCACTCGCCCGCCCGCAGCGCCTGCGCCGCGAGGTGCATCGCCACCAGCGACGACGAACAGGCCGTGTCGACCGTCACCGCCGGCCCTTCGAACCCGAACGTGTACGCGACCCGGCCCGACGCGATGCTGCCGGAACTTCCCTGACCCTGGTAGCCCTCGGCGCCTTCACCGCCGGCCAGCAGCAGGCCGTAGTCGTTGTACATCACACCGGCGAACACACCGGTGCGGCTGCCCCGCAGCGACACCGGGTCGATCCCCGCCCGCTCCAGAACCTCCCACGAGGTCTCCAGCAGCAGCCGCTGCTGGGAGTCGGTGGCCAGCGCCTCACGCGGCGACATCCCGAAGAACTCCGGGTCGAACTCGCCCGCGTCGTGCAGGAAACCACCGTGGCGCGTGTAGGTCGTACCCGGGTGATCCGGATCCGGGTGGTAGAGGCCGTCGGTGTCCCAGCCGCGATTGGTGGGGAACTCGGTGATCGCGTCGACGCCCTCGGAGACCAGCCGCCACAACGCTTCCGGCGAACTCACCCCGCCCGGGAACCGGCACGCCATCCCCACGATCACGACCGGGTCGTCGGCGGTGGACACCGACGCGGGCGCCACCGGGCCCGTCTCGGGCGTGGCCTCGAACAACTCACCCAGCAGATACCCGGCCAGCACCTCGGAGGTGGGGTAGTCGAACACCAGCGTCGCGGGCAGGCGCAGACCCGTCGCCGCACCGAGCCGGTTGCGCAACTCCACCGCGGTCAGCGAATCGAAGCCCAGGTCGCGGAAGGCCCGGCGGGGGTCGACGGTGGCCGCTCCGGCACGGCCGAGCACCGCGGCGACCTCGGCGCGCACCAGCTCGCTCAGGGCGGACGCGCGCTCGGTGCCGTCGAGGGCGGACAGCCGTCGGGTCAGGCTCGTCGCGGCCGCACCGCTGACCTGCCGGCGGGCGCGTACGCGGACCAGGCCGCGCAGCAGCGGAGCCACCTCGGTGGCGCGCAGGGCGTTGAGGTCGAGCCGGAACGGCAGCACGGTGGCCTGCTCGGCGTTCAGGGCGGCGTCGAACAGGGTAAGGCCCTGCTCGACCGTCAGTGCGGGCATGCCGGAGCGGGCCAGCCGGGCCCGGTCCGTCTCGGCCAGGCCACCGGCCAGGCCGACGGTCCACGCTCCCCACGCCAGCGACACCGCCGGTGCGCCCGTGGCACGCCGGTGCTGCGCCAGCGCGTCCAGGAAGGCGTTCCCGGCCGCGTAGCTGCCCTGGCCGGGCGCGCCGATCGTGGCGGCGGCCGAGGAGAACAGCACGAAGGCCTTCAGGTCGGGCAGCATCTCGTGCAGGTGCCACGCCGCGTCCACCTTCGGGCGCAGCACCGCGGACATCCGCTGCGGGTTCAACGACCCGAGCACGCCGTCGTCGAGCACCGCGGCCGCGTGGACGACCGCCGACACCTCGTGCGTGTCCAACAGCGCGGCCAGTGCCGCCCGGTCGGCGAGGTCACATGCCGCGACGGTCACCTCGGCGCCCGCCGGGGACAGCTCGGCGGCCAGGTCCGCTCCGCCGCCACTGCGGCTGACCAGCAGCAGCTTCCGCACGCCCTGACCCACCAGGTGACGGGCGACCACGCCGCCGAGGGCTCCCCCACCACCGGTGATCATCACGGTGTCGTCGGCGTCCCACACCACCGGTGGTTGCGCCGCCGCCCGCACCAGCCGGGCCGCGCGGACCTCACCGGCGCGTACCCGCAGCTGCGGCTCGTCGAGCGCCAGCACCCGCGAGAACGCCTCCACCGGGACGTCGCCGTCCACGTCCACCAACGCGAAACGGCCCGGGTGCTCCGACTGCGCCGACCGCACCAGCCCCCACACGGCGGCCCCGGCCAGGTCCGCACCCGTCGTGGCACCCCGGGTCACGAACGCCAGGCGGGCGTCGGCGAACCGCTCGTCCGCGACCCATTCCTGGATGACCGCCAGCGCCTGCGCCGTCACCGTGTGCACCGACGCCACGACGTCGGCGCCGCCGGCGACCTCGTACGTCACCACGGCCGGAACCGAGGCGCCCAGCTCCCGCCACGACGCCGATTCCACGCCGCCCGCCGGAACTGCGACGGGCGCCCAGTCGACGGCGAACAGGGAGTCGCGGCCGACGGCGGTGACGGCGGCCGGCGCGGCGGCGTCCACCGGGCGCACCGTCAGGGAACTCACGGTCGCGACCGGGGCACCGGTCTCGTCGGCGATCGCGATGGCCATCGCCCGGTCGCCGACCGGGGACATCCGGACCCGCACCGCCTCGGCGCCCGCCGCGTGCAGCGACACGTCTTCCCAGCTGAACGGCAGGCCACCTGCGTCGAGCACGCCGAAGCCGGCCGTGTGCAGCACCGCGTCGAGCAGTGCGGGGTGCAGCGCGAACCCGCCGGCGGGCACGTCCTGCGGCAGGGCCACGTCGGCGAAGACGTCGTCGCCGCGCCGCCACACCGCCCGCAGGCCCTGGAACGCCGGACCGTACGCGAAGCCGTTCGCGGCGAACCGCTCGTAGCAACCGGCGATGTCGACCGGTTCGGCGCCGGCCGGTGGCCACGCCGCCGCATCGAACGCCGCCGCATCGAACGCCGCCGGATCGGTGCCGGTGCCGAGCAGTCCGGTCGCGTGCTGCGTCCATCCCGTGTCCGCCGCGTCCTCGCGGTGCGAGTAGACGCCGACCGTACGGCGGCCCGACTCGTCGGCGGGACCGAGCGACACCTGCAGGCGCACCCCGCCGTCGTCGGGCAACACCAACGGCGCGGCGAGCGTGAGGTCGTCGATCCGGTCGCTGCCGGTCTCCTCGCCCGCGCGCAGGGCCAGTTCGACGAACGCGGTGCCGGGCAGCAGGACCCGGCCGTCGATGACGTGATCGGCCAGCCAGGGGTGCGTACGCAGCGACAGTCTGCTGGTGAACAGGTACCCGTCCGAGCCGGCCAGCTCGACGGCGGCGCCCAGCAGTGGATGGCCCGCCTCGGAGAGGCCGAGCTGGGTCGTGTCCGCCGCGCGGGTGACCGGCGGCGCCCAGAACCACTCGTTCTGGAAGGGATAGGTCGGCAGGTCGATCCGGCGGCCGCCCGCGACCAGCGGCGCCCAGTCCACAGCGACCCCGGCGACATGCAGCTTCGCCAGCGCCGTCACCGCAGCGGCCTCCTCCGACCGGTCCCGCCGCAGCACCGGCACCACCACAGCCCCGTCCGGCACCACACCGGCAACCATCCCGGACAACACCCCGTCCGGACCCACCTCCAGGAACCGCGACACCCCGCGTTGGGCGAGCTCCGCCAGGTTGTCGGCGAACCGGACCGTGTCCCGCACATGCGACACCCAGAACTCCGGATCGGTCACATCCCCAGCAGCCTGCACCGCAATCCGCGGCGGCTGGAAGGTCAACCCGCCAACCACCGCCCGGAACTCGTCCAACATCGGATCCATCAACACCGAATGGAACGCATGCGACACCGACAACCGCTTCGACCGCTCAAACCCGGCCGCGACCGCGAGAACTTCAGCCTCCACCCCGGACAACACCACCGCGTCCGGGCCGTTCACCGCCGCGACCGACACCCCGCCGGTGAGCAGCGGCAACACCTCCGCCTCCGACGCCGCCACCGCGACCATCGCCCCACCAGACGGCAGCTGCTGCATCAACCGGGCCCGCGCCCCGACCAACACACACGCATCCGCCAACGACAACACCCCGGCCACATGCGCCGCCGCGATCTCACCGATCGAATGCCCCGCCACAACATCAGGGCGCACACCCCACGACTCCACCAACCGGAACAACGCCACCTCAAGCGCGAACAACGCCGGCTGCGCCATCCCCGTCCGGCTCAGCGCGACGGAATCCTCACCCCACACCACGTCCACGAGCGGAAGACCAAGCTGCGCGGTGACCGCGTCGAAAGCCTCCGCGAACACCGGGAACCGGGCATACAACTCCCGACCCATACCGAGACGCTGCGAACCCTGACCCGCGAACAGCAACGCCACCAGACCGTCGCCCGCCGCACCACGGGCCACCTCGACGGTTTCCCGCGCGGAGGCGAGCAGGACCGCCCGGTGACCGAACGACGCCCGGGACTCCACCAGCGAGAATCCGAGGTCGCGCGGCGACACCCCCACGGGCAACCGGGCGATCTGCGCGTCCAGAGCCGGCGCCGACTTGCCGGAGACGACCAGCGGCACCAGCCCGAGGCTCGGGGTCTGCGCAACCGGGACCTCGACGGCAGGGGCCTGCTCGATCACCACGTGGGCGTTCGTGCCGCTGACGCCGAACGACGACACCGCCGCCCGGCGCGGCCGGCCGGCGGCGGCGGGCCAGCCGACCGGTGCGGTCACCAGCTCGACGGCGCCCGCGGACCAGTCGACGTGCGACGACGGCGCGTCGACGTGCAGTGTCCGGGGCACCACACCATGCCGCATCGCCATGATCATCTTGATGATGCCGGCCACACCCGCGGCCGCCTGCGCATGACCGATGTTCGACTTGATCGACCCGAGCAGCAGCGGAACGTCCCGATCCTGACCGTACGTCGCGAGCAGCGCCTGCGCCTCGATCGGGTCGCCCAGGGTGGTGCCGGTGCCGTGCGCCTCCACCACGTCGACGTCCGCGGTGCGGAGTCCACCGCTGGCCAGCGCCTGGCGGATCACCCGCTGCTGCGACGGGCCGTTGGGTGCGGTGAGACCGTTCGACGCGCCGTCGGAGTTGACGGCGGAACCCCGCAGCACACCCAGCACCTCGTGCCCGTTGCGGCGGGCGTCGGAGAGCCGTTCCAGGACGAGCATGCCGGCGCCCTCGGACCAGGCGACGCCGTCGGCCGCGTCGGCGAACGACTTCGACCGGCCGTCGGCGGCCAGGCCGCGCTGCCGGGAGAACACCACGAACGGTGCCGGGGTCGACATCACGGTCACGCCGCCGGCCAGGGCCAGGTCGCACTCGCCCTGCCGCAGCGCGTGCGCCGCCATGTGCAGACCCACCAGCGACGACGAACAGGCCGTGTCGACCGTCACCGCCGGACCCTCCAGGCCCAGCGTGTACGCGACCCGCCCGCTCACCACGCTCATCGAGCTGGCGGTGCCCCGGAAGTTCTCGAACTCGTCACCCTCCAGCAGGAATCCGTAGTCGTTGGACATCACACCGGCGAACACCCCGGTGCGGCTGCCGCGCAGCGACGCCGGGTCGATGCCGGCCCGTTCGACGGCCTCCCAGGACACCGTCAGCAGCAGGCGCTGCTGGGGGTCCGTGGCCAGCGCCTCGCGGGGGGACATGCCGAAGAAGTCGGGGTCGAAGTCGCCCGCGCCGTGCAGGAAGCCACCCTCGACGACATGGGTGTGGCCGGGCACGTCGGGGTCGGGGTCGTACAGGCCGTCGAGGTCCCAGCCGCGGTTGACCGGGAAGCCGGTGATGGCGTCGGCGCCGTCCAGCACCAGCTGCCACAGTTCCTCGGGTGTCGTCACCCCACCCGGGTAGCGGCACGCCATGCCCACCACCACGATGGGGTCGTCGGTCACCGAGGTGAGTTGCGGCGGCTGCGGGACGGCCGCTTCGCCCGTACCGAAAAGCTCCTGCCGCAGGTGATCGGCGAGCGCGGCCGAGCTCGGGTAGTCGAAGACGAGGGTGGCGGGCAGCCGCAGGCCGGTCTCGGTGGCGAGCTGGTTGCGCAGTTCGACCGCGGTGAGCGAGTCGAACCCGAGATCCTGAAAGGCGCGTGCCGGGTCGACGGCTTCGGCGCCCGGATAGCTGAGGACCGCGGCGACCTGCGCGCGCACCAGGGCCAGTAGCGCGTCGGCGCGGGCGGTGTCGTCGAGTCCGGCGAGGCGCTGGGCGAGGCCGCCGGCGGTGGTGGCGCGGCGCGACCGGCCGCGGATCAGGCCGCGCAGCAGCGGCGGCAGGTCGCTCTGGGTACGCAGGACAGCCAGGTCCAGCCGGATCGGCAGGACCACGGCGTCGTCGCCGGCCACCGCCGCGTCGAACAGGGCGAGTCCCTGCGCGGCGGTCAGCGGCGGCAGGCCGGTACGCGCCATCCTGGCCATGTCGGCGCCGCTCAGCGCGCTGGTCATGCCGCCCGTCTCGGGGTCCCACGCCCCCCACGCCAGCGACAGTCCCGGCCGGCCCTGCGCGCGGCGGTGGCGGACCAGGGCGTCCAGGAAGGCGTTCCCGGCGGCGTAGTTGCCCTGCCCGGGTACGCCGAAACTGGCCGCGGCGGAGGAGAAGACCGCGAAGACCCGTACGTCGGGAAGCAGTTCGTGCAGGTGCCAGGCGGCGTCCACCTTGGGCCGCAGCACGGTGTCCATTCGTTGCGGGGTGAGCGCGTCGATGACGCCGTCGTCGAGCACCGCCGCGGTGTGCACGACGGCGGTGATGTCGTGGCGGGCGACGAGGTCGGCGAGGGCGTCGCGGTCGGTGACGTCGCAGGCGGCCACGGTCACGTCGGCACCCAGCGCGGCCAGCTCGTCGACGAGTCGGGCCGGCTCCGGCCCGGCGGCTCCGGAGGCCGGGCCGGGCCCGGCTGCGGGCGGCGACGTGCGGGCCTCGCCGGTGCGGCTGACCAGCAGCAGGCGGCGCACCCCGTGTGCGGTGACCAGGTGGCGGGCCAGCAGCCGGCCGAGGCCGCCGGTGCCGCCGGTGATCAACACCGTGCCGCCGGTGGGCCACGCGGGTGTGGCCGGCTCACCCGGCGCGGTCACCCGGGTGAGGCGGGGCGCGAGCAGGCCACCGTCGCGGGCGGCCAGGCGCGGCTCGTCGAGGGTGAGGGCGCCCGCGAACTCGGCGAATCCGGTGCCCGCCGCGAGGTCGATGTGCGCGAACCGGCCCGGGTGTTCCGCGGCCGCGGACCCGACCAGCCCGGCCACCGCCGCCACCGCCAGCCCGCCCGGGGAAACCGTCAGCTCGCCCGAGGAAACGGACGAGCTGCCGCTGGCCGGGTCGCCGCCTCGGGTCAGGAACACCAGGCGGGAGTGGGCGAACCGGTCGTCCGTCAGCCAGCACCGCATCGCGGCCAGCACGTCGGCCGTGGCGGCGTGGGCGGCCGTGACCGGGTCACCGTCCGTGTCGACCTGGTGCAGCACGACGCGGGCGGTGCCGGTGGCCGTCAGCGGGGCGACGCCGAGGCCGAAGCGGTCCACACCGGACAGGGCGACATCGGCCTCCGGGGCGCCCGGAGCGACCGGCGTCCAGGCGACCCGGAACAGCGAGTCCCGGCCGACACCGGCCGCGTCGTCGAGCCCGTCGGCGGTGATGGCCCGGACCACCAGCGACTCGACGGAGGCCACGGGCGCGCCGGTGGTGTCGGCGACGGCCACGCTGATCGCGTCCCCGGCCCGCCGCAGCCGGACGCGGACGTGCGCGGCGCCCCCGGCGTGCAGGGTGACCCCGCGCCAGGCGAACGGCAGCCCGCCGCGGCTGATCGCGCCGAAGTCGGCGAGCCCGGCGGCGTGCAGGCACGCGTCGAGCAGCCCGGGGTGCAGGCCGAACGTCTCCGCGCCGGACTCCACAGCCACCTCGGCGAACACCTCGTCACCGGCGGCCCACACCGCGCGCAGGCCGCGGTAGCTCGGTCCGTACGCGAATCCGCCCGCCGCGAACCGCTCGTAGGCGCCGTCGATGTCGACCGGTTCGGCACCGGCCGGGGGCCACACCGTCGCGTCGAACGGCGCCGTGGTGGCGCCGGTGGCGCCGGCGCTGAGGACCCCGGTGGCGTGCAGGAGCCAGGCGCCGTCCTGCCGCGAGTGCACGGTCACGGCCCGCCGCCCCGCCTCGTCGGCGGGCTCCACAGACACCTGGACCTGCACCGAGCCGTCCGGTGCAAGCACCAGCGGCGCGGTGAGGGTCAGTTCCTCGATCCGGTCGCAGCCGACCTCGTCACCGGCGCGGATCGCCAGTTCCACGAACGCGGTGCCGGACAGCAGCACCTTGCCGCGCACGACATGGTCGGCCAGCCACGGGTGGGAGCTGACCGAGAGCCGGCTGGTGAACAGGTGTCCGGCGGAACCGGCGAGTTCGACCCCCGCGCCGAGCAGCGGGTGGCCGAGCGCGCCGAGACCGGCCGCGCGCAGGTCACCGACGCCGCTGTGCACCGCGGGCCAGTAGCGCTCCCGCTGCCACGCGTACGTGGGCAGGTCGACGCGCCGGGCACCGGCGCCGTCGAACAGCCGCTCCCACCGCACCGGCACACCCGCGACGTGCAGGCGGGCGAGCGCGGTCAGCGCGGTGGTCTCCTCGTCGCGGTCGCGGCGCAGGATCGGCACCACCACGGCGTCGTCGCCGAGCAGCTCGGCCGCCATCGCGGACAGCACGCCGTCCGGGCCCAGCTCCAGGAACCGGGACACGCCGCGTTCGGCCAGCGCGGCGACGTTGTCGGCGAACCGGACCGTGTCGCGCACGTGCGACACCCAGTACTCCGGGTCGGTGACGTCGCCGGACGCGACGACCGGGATCCGCGGCTGGTGGAACGTCAGGGTTTCCACCACCTGCCGGAAGTCGTCCAGCATCGGCTCCATCAGCACCGAGTGGAAGGCGTGCGACACCGCCAGCCGCTTGGTCTTGGCGAACCGGGCCGCGATCGCGAGGACCTCGTCCTCGGCGCCGGAGAGCACGATCGCCTGGGGGCCGTTGACCGCCGCGATCGACACCCCGGCGGTGAGCAGGGGTTGCACGTCGGCCTCGGACGCCTGCACCGCCACCATGGCCCCGCCCGGGGGCAGCGCCTGCATCAGCTCGGCCCGCGCCCGCACGAGGCGCAGCGCGTCGTCCTGGGACAGCACCCCGGCCACGTGCGCCGCCGCGATCTCGCCGATCGAGTGCCCCGCCAGGAAGTCCGGCCGCACCCCCCACGACTCGACCAGCCGGAACAGCGCCACCTCCAGCGCGAACAGGGCGGGCTGCGCCGCGCCGGTCTGCTCCAGCTCGTCCGGGATCTCCACGCCCAGGTCGGCGAGCGCCCGCGCGTACACCGGGAAGCGGGCGGCCAGCTCGCGGCCCATCCCGGCGCGCTGGGCGCCCTGACCGGTGAACAGGAACGCCAGCGGGCCCTCGCCCGCCACCCCGCGCGCGACCTCGACCGTGTCGTCGCCGGTGCGCAGCCGTACCGCGCGGTGCTCGAAGCTGGACCGCGACGCCGCGAGGGAGTACGCGACGTCCAGCGGGCGCAGCCCGGGGTTCGCGGCGAGGAACTCGTCGAGGCGGGCGGCCTGGGCGTCGAACGCGGCGGCGCTGCGCCCGGAGACCAGCCACGGCACGGCACCCATCCGCACCACCGGTTCGTCCGCCTCGACGGGCGCCACCGTGGGCGCCTGTTCGAGGATGACGTGGGCGTTGGTGCCGCTGACGCCGAACGCGGAGACACCGGCCCGGCGCGGGCGCCCGGTGGCCGGCCACGAACGCCGCTCGGTGAGCAGCTCGACGGAGCCCGCGCTCCAGTCGACGTGCGGGGTGCGCTCGTCCACGTGCAGCGTCGCGGGCAGCACGCCGTGGCGCAGCGCCTGCACCATCTTGATCACACCGGCGACTCCGGCGGCGCCCTGCGGGTGCCCCAGGTTCGACTTGACCGACCCGAGCAGCAGCGGGTCCTCCCGGTCCTGCCCGTACGTGGCCAGCAGCGCCTGCGCCTCGATCGGGTCGCCGAGCCGGGTGCCGGTGCCGTGCGCCTCGACCGCGTCCACGTCGGCGGGCCGCAGCCCCGCGTTGTCCAGGGCGGCCCGGATGACCCGGCGCTGGGAGGGGCCGTTGGGTGCGGTCAGGCCGTTGGAGGCGCCGTCGGAGTTGACCGCGGTCCCCCGGATCACGGCCAGGATCGGGTGGCCGTGGCGCTGGGCGTCGGAGAGTCGTTCCAGGACGAGCAGGCCGACACCCTCGGCCCAGCCCGTGCCGTCGGCGGCCGCGGCGAAGGACTTGCACCGCCCGTCCGGGGCGAGGCCGCCCTGCGCGGTGAACGCCTCGAACGCGGTCGGGGTGGTCATCACGGCCACACCACCGGCCAGCGCGAGCGTGCACTCGCCGTGGCGCAGCGCCTGCACGGCCAGGTGGGTCGCCACGAGCGACGACGAGCACGCCGTGTCGACCGTGACCGCGGGGCCCTCGAAACCGGCGGTGTACGACACCCGGCCGGACAGCACGCTGGCCACGGCCGCGGTCGTCGCGTACACGGTGTTGTCGTCGCCGGTGCGGGCCAGCAGGCTGGCGTAGTCCTGCCCGGTGGTGCCGACGAACACGCCGGTCTGGCTGCCGCGCAGCGACATCGGGTCGATGCCGGCGCGTTCCAGCGCCTCCCACGAGGTCTCCAGCACGAGCCGCTGCTGCGGGTCCATCGCCACCGCCTCGCGCGGGGAGATGCCGAAGAACCCCGCGTCGAAGTCGGCGACGCCGGCCAGGAAGCCACCCTCGGACGTGGCGCTGTGCAGCGACGCCAGATCCCAGCCGCGGTCCGTGGGGAACCCGCCGATCGCGTCGCGGCCCTCGCCGACGAGCTCCCACAGCTCCTCCGGGGAGCCGACGCCGCCCGGGTAGCGGCAGCCGATGCCCACGATGGCGATCGGCTCGACGGCCGCGGAGATCAGCTGCGCGTTCTGGCGGCGCAGCCGTTCGTTCTCCTTGAGGGTGGACCGCAGCGCCTCGACGTACTGCTGGGCGGAGTCAGTCATCAAGCGTCCTTGTCTCGGGTCAGTTCGAGGTGCCGTCGATGGCGAGCCGCAGCAGGCTGGCGGCGTCCATGTCGTCGATCGAGGTGGCGGCCGGTTCGTCGGGCCGCTCGGGCGTGGGTGCGTCGTCGTCGGCCAGCCGGAGCACCATCTCCAGCAGCCCCGCCTGGCGCAGGCGGCTGATCGGGATCGCCGCCAGCGCCGCGCGGATCCCGGCGTCCGGGTCGTCGGGCGCGTCGACGCTGTCGGGCAGCAGTTCGGCCCGCAGGTAGTCGGCCAGCGCGTTCGGGGTCGGGTAGTCGAACACCAGGGCGGCCGGCAGCGTACGGCGGCCCGTCAGGGTCCGCAGCCGGTTACGCAGCTCCACCGCGGTCACCGAGTCGAAGCCCAGGTCGCGGAACGCCCGGCCGCCGGTCAGCTCGTCGGTGCCGGCGAAGCCGAGCGTGGCGGCCGCCTCCGTACGGATGGCGTCCAGCAGCACCCGGGTGGCCTCGGCCGGGGCCAGCCCGGCCAGGCGGCGCACCAGGGCGGTCTCGCCGTCGTCCGGCTCCGCCCCGGGGGTGTCGCGCAGGGCGTCGCGGACCTCCGGCAGGTCGGCCAGCAGCGGGCTGGGCCGGGCCGCGGTGAACGCCGGGGCGAACCGGGCCCAGTCGGTGTTGGTGACCGTCAGGCCGACCGCACCGTCCTCGATGGCCCGTTGCAGCACGGCGATCGCCAGCGCCGGATCCATCACGTTCACGCCGCGCTTGAGCAGGTGGGCGAGGATCCGCTGGTCGGTGGCCATGCCCGCGCCGCCCCAGGTGCCCCAGGCGATCGAGGTGGCGGGCAGGCCGCGGGCCCGCCGGTACCGGGCGAGGCCGTCCACGAAGGCGTTGCCCGCCGCGTAGCCGCCCTGGCCGCCGCTGCCCCAGCTGGCCGCACCGGACGAGAACACGACGAACGCGTCCAGCTCCCGGTCCGCGGTGAGCTCGTGCAGGTTCCAGCCGCCGACGAGCTTGGCGCGCAGCAACGCTTCCAGCTGCTCACCGGTGATCGACTCGACCGGGGCGTCGCCCGTGCCGACGCCCGCCGCGTGCACCACCGCGGTCAGTGGACGCTCGGCCGGGATCGAGTCGAGCAGGTCGGCCAGCGCCGCACGGTCGGCGACGTCGACCGCGGCGACGGTGACGCCGACGCCGAGTTCCGCCAGTTCGGCGGCGAGCTCGGCGGCGCCGGGGCTGTCCGCGCCGCGACGGCTGGTGAGCAGCAGGTGCTGGGCGCCGCGCGCGGCGGCCCAGCGGGCCAGGTAGCCGCCGATGCCACCGGTGCCGCCGGTGATCAGTACGGTGCCCCGCGCCCGGAAACCACCGGCGTGCTCGCCCGCGACGGCGGGGGCGGGCACGAGGCGGCGGCCGTACGTGCCGGTGGCGCGAACGGCGAGCTGGTCCTCGGGGCCGCCCAGCGCGCCGGCCAGCCGCGCGGCGGCGGTGTCGTCGACGCCGCCGGGCAGATCGACCAGGCCGCCCCACCGCTGCGGCACCTCCAGCGCGGCGACCCGGCCCCAGCCCCACAGCGCGCTCTGTTCCGGCGCGGTGACCGGGTCGGCGTCGCCGGTGCCGACCGCGCCGGCGGTCGCCACCCACAGCGGCGCGGTGAGGCCCGCGTCGCCGAGGGCCTGCAGCAGCAGCACGGTCGCGGCGAGCCCCCGGGGTACCGCGCCGTCGCGCCCGCCGGCGAGACCGGCCAGGCTGAGCACCCCGGCGAACGGCGGGTTGGCGGGATCGTTCGCCGCGTCGGCGATCCGCCGCGCGAGAGCGGCCCGGTCGGTGTCGGCGGGAATCTCCAACCGGACGGTGTCGGGTCCCAGCGCGGCCAGGACCGCACCGGTCCAACACTCCACACCCGACGATCCGGCCGCGCCCGCCGAGCGGCGCCGCGCGTCGACCGGGTCGCTCCCGGTCGCGGGGACGACCACCAGCCACCGGCCCTGCGGCGCGCCGGCACCGGGAGCCACCGGCACCCAGGCGTCCCGGTAGCGCCACCGATCCGTGACGGCGTCGCCGCGTTTGCGGTCCCGCCACGTGGCCAGGGCGGGCAGCAGCGTGGTGGCGGTGTCGGCGTCCAGGTCGAGTTCGGTCGCGAGCGCACCGCTGTCGACCAGCTCCCAGAACGCGGCGTCCGCCGGATCACCGGCATGCGGGGCCGCCGCTCGCGGCCAGAAGCGCTGCTGCTGGAAGGCGTACGTGGGCAGGTCCACCCGCCGCCCGGCGGGCACCACGGCGGTCCAGTCGACCGGCAGTCCGCGGACGAATCCCTCGGCGGCGGCGGCCAGCAGCCTCGGCAGTCCACCCTCGTCGCGGCGTAGCGTGCCGAGCACGACACCGTCGGCGCCCACGGCCTCCAGGGTCTGCTCGACCGCGCCGGTCAGCACCGGGTGGGCGCTGGGCTCGATGAACACCCGGTGGCCCGCCTCGACGAGCAGGCGGGTGACCGACTCGAACTCGACGGTCTTCCGCAGGTTGCGGTACCAGTAGTCGGCGGTGAGCCCCGCCGTGTCGAGCAGCCCGGCGGTCACGGTCGAGTAGAACGGGATCCGCGAACTGCGGGGCCGCACCGGCGCGAACGCGGCCAGCACCCGGTCGCGGATGACCTCCACCGCCGGGGAGTGCGAGGCGAACGCCGCCGGGATGCGCCGGTGCCGGATGTCGTCGGCGGCGAGTGTCGCCTGCAGTTCCGCCAGCTCGGCGACCGGGCCGGAGACCACCGCGGCGGACGGGCCGTTGAACGCGGCGACCTGCAGGGCGGGCCACGCGGCGACCCGGGCCGCGATGTCGGCGGCGGGCAGCGACACCGAGACCAGGCCGCCGACGCCGTCCAGCGAGTCGAGCGCGATGCGGCTGCGCAACGCGATGATCATGGCGCCGTCCGCGACGGTGAGGCCGCCCGCGACGGTCGCCGCGGCGATCTCGCCCTGGGAGTGGCCGACGACCGCGTCCGGTTCGACGCCGAGCGAACGCCACACCTCGGCCACCGCGACCAGTACGGCCCACAGGGCGGGCTGCACGACGTCGACCCGGTCGAGCGACGGCGCCCCGTCGCCCCCGGACAGCACCTCGCGCAGCGACCAGTCCACGTACGGCGCGAGCGCCGCCGCACACTCGTCGATCTTGTCCGCGAACACCGGCGAGGTGGCCAGCAGGTCGCGGCCCATGCCGATCCACTGCGAACCCTGGCCGGGGAAGACGAACACCACCTTGCCGGCGGCCCCCGCCGCGCCGGTGATCACGGCCGGGGACGGCCGGTCCCCGGCGAGGGCCAGCAGGTCGTCGCGGCCGCCGTCGAGCAGGACCGCGCGGTGCTCGAACAGCGCCCGGGTGGTCAGCAGCGCGTGGGCGACGTCCACCGCGGCGGCGGAGGCTGGGGCCCCAGCCTCCGCCGCCCGCGCGCCCGGGGCCCGGCCGTCCGTGGCCTGACCATCCGTGGCTTGCCCCACCGTGGCCTGGCCGTCCGTGGCCTGACCGTCCGGGTGGGTGGGTACCTGCAGCATCGCGGCGAGGCGGGCGGCCTGGTCGCGCACCGCCGCCGCGGAGCGGCCCGACAGCACCCACGGCACGACCGGCGGCGCGACGACCACCGGGGCCGGGGTCCGCGCCGGGGCCGCCTGTTCCAGTACGACGTGCGCGTTGGTGCCGCTGAGCCCGAACGACGACACCCCGGCCCGGCGGGCCCGGCCGGTCGCGGGCCACGGCGTCGTCTCGGTGAGCAGCCGCAGGTCGCCGCTGCCCCAGTCCACATGTGACGTGGGACGCTGCGCGTGGAGCGTCCTAGGAAGAATGCCGTGCCGCAGCGCCAGCACCATCTTGATCACCCCGGCGACGCCCGCGGCGGCCTGGGTGTGCCCGATGTTGGACTTGACCGAACCCAGCAGCAGCGGCGCCGCCCGCTCCCCGCCGTACGTCGCCAGCAGCGCCCCCGCCTCGATCGGGTCGCCGAGCCGGGTGCCGGTGCCGTGCGCCTCGACCGCGTCCACATCGGCCGGGGCCAGTCCCGCGTTCGCGAGGGCCTGCCGGATCACCCGCTGCTGCGCGGGGCCGCTCGGCGCGGTCAGGCCGTTCGAGGCACCATCCTGGTTGACCGCCGAACCGCGGATCACCGCCAGCACCTGGTGGCCGTGGCGTTCGGCGTCGGAGAGGCGTTCCAGCACGATCATGCCGACGCCCTCACCCCAGCCGGTGCCGTCGGCGGCGTCGGAGAAGGCCTTGGTCCGCCCGTCGGCGGGCAGCGCCCCCTGCTGGGTGAGCAGGTAGAACGAGCGCGGACTGGCCAGGACCGTGGCGCCACCGGCCAGCGCCAGCGAGCATTCGCCCTGCCGCAGGGCCTGCGCGGCCAGGTGCAGCGCCACCAGCGAGGCGGAACAGGCCGTGTCGACCGTCATCGCGGGCCCTTCGAGCCCGAACGTGTACGACAGCCGCCCCGAGATCACGCTGGCGGCCAGCCCGGTCAGGACGTGACTCTCGTTGTCCTGTCCCGCGTCCAGCAGCACGCTCGCGTAGTCCTGGCCGTTGGTGCCGACCCACACCCCGGTCCGGCTGCCCCGCAGGCTCGCCGGGTCGATGCCGGCCCGTTCGAACGCCTCCCACGAGGTCTGCAGCAGCAACCGCTGCTGCGGGTCCATGAGCAGCGCCTCGCGCGGGCTGATGCCGAAGAAGCCGGGGTCGAAGCCGGCCGGGTCGGCGAGGAACCCACCCTCGGAGGTGGCGCTGCCCGCGATGAGCCGGTCCAGGTCCCACCCACGATCGGTGGGGAACGGCCCGATCGCGTCCCCGCCGTCCAGCAGCAGCTGCCACAGGTCCTCGGGCGAGCGCACGCCGCCCGGGAACTGGCAGGCCATGCCCACGATGGCCACCGGCTCGTCGACCGGGGCGCCCGCCACGGGTCGCGCGTCGGGCGCCGCGCCGGCCAGGAATCCGGCCAGCGCCCGCGGCGTCGGATAGTCGAAGACGACCCCGGCGGGCAGCACCCGCCCGGTGGTCGCGCCGAGCCGGTTGCGCAGCTCCACCCCGGTCAGCGAGTCGAACCCGAGGTCGCGGAACGCCCGGTCCGCGCCGACCGCGGCCGCGTCGGCGTAGCCGAGCACCGCCGCCACCTCCGCGCGGACCGCCTCCAGCAGCACCGCGGCCCGCTCGGCCGGGGAGCGCCCGGCCAGGCGCCGGTCCAGCTCCGCGGCGCCCGCACCGTGCGCGGCCCGCACGGACTCCAGCACGGTACGGGCCTCCGGCAGCTCGGCCAGCAGCCGGCTGGGCCGGGTCGTCAGCAGGGCGGTCAGCAGCTCGGGCCGGCGCAGGTCGGCGACGACGACGGTCGGGTCCGGCTCCGTCACCACCTGGCGCAGTACGGCCAGGCCGTGCTCGGGCCGCATCGCGGGGATGCCGGTGCCGGACGCCATGCCCTCGCCCGCCCAGGCACCCCAGGCGATCGAGGTGGCGGGCAGGCCGAGGGCGTGCCGCCGCTGCGCGATGCCGTCCAGCATGGCGTTGGCCGCCGCGTAGTTGCCCTGGCCCGGGTTGCCGACCGCGCCCGCCACCGAGGAGAACAGCACGAACGCGCTCAGCTCGCGCCCGCGCGTCAGCTCGTCGAGCAGCAGCGCCGAGTCCACCTTGGCCCGCTGTACCGCCGCGAACCGTTGCGGGGTCAGGCTTTCCAGCATGCCGTCGTCGAGGATCCCGGCGGTGTGCACGACCGCGTCGACCGGGTGCGCGGCCAGCAGCGCCGTCACCGCGGCGCGGTCGGCCACGTCGCAGGCCACGATGTGCACCCGCGCGCCGAGCCCGGTCAGTTCCGCGAACAGCTCACCGGCGCCGGGCGCCTGCGGGCCGCTACGGCTGGCCAGCACCAGCGTCGCGGCCCCCCGGGCGGCCAGGTCACGCGCCACGGCAGCGCCCAGCGCGCCGGTGCCACCGGTGATCAGTACGGTCCCGGCCGGCGACCATTGCGGCCCGACGACGCCCGGGGCGGGCACGAGCCGGCGCGCGTACGTCCCGTCCGGGCGGACGGCCACCTGGTCCTCGTCGCCGGTGAGCGCGGCGGCCAGGCGCGCGGCCGGCGTCTCGTCCAGCACCTGCGGCAGGTCGACCAGGCCACCCCAGCGCTGGGGGGTCTCCAGCGCGGCGACCCGGCCGACACCCCAGACGCCGGTCTGCGCCGGGTCGGTGACCGGGTCGGCCGGGGACACGGACACGGCGCCCCGGGTGACCGCCCACAGTGGCGCGGTGATCCCGGCGCCGCCGAGCGCCTGGATCAGCGTCGTGGTGCCGGCGGCGTCGAGCAGCGACACCACCCCGGCGACGGGCCCGGTGCCGGTCAGGCGCTCGGTCAGCCCGTCCCGGTCGTCGGCACCGGCGTGCAGGGACACCGTGTCGCCGCCCAGCGCCGCCAGCACGAACGCCGCCCGCTCGTCGGCGTCGTCGCCGGTGACCACCAGCCACGGCAGCACCGAGGCGCGTGGGACGGCGTCCGGAACGGGACGCCAGAGCTCCCGGTAGCGCAGCGCGGTGGTCACGGACCGCTCGCGGCGGCGGTGCCGCCAGGCCGACAGGGCGGGCAGCACGGCGCCCAGCGCGTCCCGGTCGGCGTCCAGTTCGGCCGCGACCGACCCCAGGTCGTCGCGCTCGACCAGCGCCCAGAACGCGTCGTCGGAGCCGGACGCGGACGGCTGCGGCCAGTACCGCCGCCGTTGGAACGCGTACGTGGGCAGGTCCACCGCGCGGGCGCCGGTGCCCGCGAAGACCCGCACCCAGTCGACCGGCACGCCCCGCACGTGCAGCCGGGCGAGCGCGGTGAGCAGCGTCGCCTCCTCGTCGCGGCCCTTGCGCAGGGCGGGCACGCAGCCCTCGGCGAGCGCCGACAGCACCCCGTCGGGCCCGAGTTCCAGCAGGGCCGTGGCGCGCAGGCCGGTCAGGGTGGCGATCCCGTCGGCGAAGCGGACGGTCTCCCGCACGTGCCGCACCCAGTAGTCGGGCGAGGTGAGCTGCGCGTCCGTGGCGATGTCGCCGGTCAGGTTGGACACGACGGGGATCCGGGGCGGGGACAGCGTCACGCTCGCCACCACCGCCCGGAAGTCGTCCAGCATCGGATCCATCAGCGGAGAGTGAAACGCATGGCTGACCCGCAAACGGCTAGTCTTGCGGCCCCGGGCGGCGAAAGCCGCGGCGATCCGTTCGGCCTCGTCGGCCCGCCCGGACACCACCACGGCCCCCGGCCCGTTGCAGGCGGCGACGCCGACCCCGCCGGTCAGCAGCGGCAGCACCTCCCGCTCGTCGGCCTGCACCGCGATCATCGCGCCGCCCTCGGAGGGCAGCGCCTGCATGAGCCGGGCGCGCGCGGCGACGACGGCGCACGCGTCGGTCAGGGTGAGCACCCCGGCCACGTGCGCCGCGGTGATCTCGCCGATGGAGTGCCCGCCGACGAAGCCGGGGCGCACCCCCCACGACTCGATCAGCCGGTACAGCGCCACCTCGACGGCGAACAGGGCGGGCTGGGTCCATTCCGTACGGTCCAGCAGGTCCGGGTCCTCGCCCCACATCACCTCGCGCAGCGGCAGGTCGAGCCGGGCCAGCACCTCGTCCAGCGCGTCGGCGAAGACGTCGAAGCGGGCGTACAGGTCGCGGCCCATGCCGAGGCGCTGGCTGCCCTGGCCGGAGAAGAGCACCGCCAGCTCCCCCGGCGCCGCCACGCCCCGGGCCACCTCGGTGACGCCGTCGGCCGTGGCCAGCAGCACGGCGCGGTGCTCGTAGGCGGACCGGGTCGCGGCCAGCGCGTAGCCGACGTCGGCCGGGTCGTGACCGGTGGCGGCGTCCCGGATCCGGGCCAGTTGCGCGTCCAGCGCCGCCTCGGACCTGCCGGAGACCAGCCACGGGAGCGCCGCGGCCCGGACCCGGGCGGGCGGCGGCGCGGCACCCGCGTCCCCGGCCTGCTCCAGGATGAGGTGGGCGTTGGTGCCGCTGACCCCGAACGAGGACACGGCCGCCCGCCGGGCCCGCCCGGTCTCGGGCCACGGCGCGGCCTCGGCCAGCAGCCGGATCGACCCGGAATCCCAGTCCACGGTGGTGGTGGGCGCGCTCACGTGCAGGGTCTTCGGCGCGGTGCCGTGCGACAACGCCAGCACCATCTTGATCACACCGGCGACCCCGGCGGCGGCCTGGGCGTGGCCGATGTTCGACTTCAGCGAGCCCAGCAGCAGCGGCTCGGCCCGGTCCTGTCCGTACGTGGCCAGCAGCGCCTGCGCCTCGATCGGGTCGCCGAGCCGGGTGCCGGTGCCGTGCGCCTCCACGACGTCCACATCGGCCGGGGCCAGGCCCGCGTTCGCGAGGGCCTGCCGGATCACCCGCTGCTGCGCGGGGCCGCTCGGCGCGGTCAGGCCGTTCGACGCGCCGTCCTGATTGACCGCCGAGCCCCTCAGTACGGCGAGGATCCGGTGGCCGTTGCGCTCCGCGTCGGACTGCCGTTCCAGGACGAGCACGCCGGCGCCCTCGGCCCAGCCGGTGCCGTCCGCGTCGTCGGAGAACGACCTGCACCGCCCATCCGCCGCGAGGCCGCCCTGCGCCGTGAACGCCGCGAACGCCCCCGGCGTCGACATGGCCGACACGCCACCGGCCAGGGCCAGGTCACATTCGCCGCCGCGCAGCGACTGCGCGGCCAGGTGGATCGCCACCAGCGACGACGAGCACGCCGTGTCCACTGCCATCGCGGGGCCCTCCAGCCCAGCCAGGTAGGAGATCCGCCCCGCCAGCACGCTGGCGATCGTCGAGGTCAGCGCGTACGCGTCGGCGCCGGACCCGGCGTTGACCTTCAGGTCGGAGTAGTCCTGGCCGTTGGTGCCCACGAACACGCCGGTACGGCTGCCCCGCAGCGACGTCGGTGCGATCCGGGCCCGCTCGATGGCGTCCCAGGTGGTTTCCATCAGCAGCCGGTGCTGCGGGTCCATGGACACCGCCTCGCGCGGCGAGACGCCGAAGAACTCCGCGTCGAAGTCGGCCAGGTCGGTGAGGAAGCCGCCCTGGCGGGTCGCCGTGGTGACGGTGTCGAGGTCCCAGCCCCGGTCCGTGGGGAAGTCGGTGACCGCGTCCCGGCCCTCGGCCACCAGCTGCCACAGCTGTTCGGGGGTGGACACCCCGCCCGGGTAGCGGCAGGCCATGCCGACGATGACGATCGGGTCGGCGGCGGCGGGTGCGGCGGCGACGACCGGGGCGGTGGCCGGTGCGGTGCCGAACAGTTCGGCGCGCAGGTGCGCGGCGAGCTTCTCCGGTTCCGGGTGGTCGAACACCAGCGTCGCGGGCAGGGCCAGGCCGGTGCGGCGGCGCAGCCGGTTGCGCATGTCGACGGCGCCGGCCGAGTCGAAGCCCAGGTCGCGGAACGTCACCCCGCTGGGCAGGGTGTCGGCGTCGGCGTACCCGAGGCAGCGGGCCGCCTCGGCGCGGACCAGGCTCAGCAGCGTACGGTCCCGCTCGGTTTCGGTCATCGCGGCGAGCCGCCGCGTGAACTCCGGCTCGTCGCCGCCGGCCGGGGTCTCGGTCAGCGCGGCGGCGGCCTCCGGCAGGTCGGCCAGCAGGTTGCTGCGCCGGGTGGCGGCGAACGCCGGGGCGAAGACGGACCAGTCCGTGTCGGTGATGGTCACCGTGGCGAGGTCGTCGTCGAGGGCGGCGCCTGCCGCGGCCAGCATCATGGTGGGCTCCAGCGGCCGCACCCCGTCGCGCCGGGCGGCGGCCGGCAGGCCGGTGTCGGCCTCGGGGGCGGACGGCCCGGCGTCGTCCGGCGCTGCCGGGCCGGTCGAGGGGCTCGTCCGGCGCAGGCCGCCGCTCACCGTGACGGACGTGGCGGGTAGTCCCTGGCCGCGACGCCAGCGGGCCAGCCCGTCGTGCCAGGCGGCCACGGCGGCGCCGTCGGCGCCACCGGCGGAGAACAGCACGAACCCTTCGGCGTCGCCGGCCAGCTCGTGCAGGTTGCGCCCGGCCGTCCGCAGCGTGTCGAGGTCGCCGCCGGTCAGAGCGGTGCCGTGCACGATCAGGGTGGGGCGGTGCCGGGCGATCAGTTCGGCGAGCGCCGCCCGGTCGGTGGGATCGGCGGTCACGACCCGCTCGGCGCCCCGGCCCAGCAGCCAGTCGGCGAGGGCCCCGTCGGCGTCGCCGGTGACCAGGGCGGTGCCGTGCACCGGCCGGGTGCCGTCCCGCCGGCCGGGCGGCGAACCGGCCGGCACCGGGGTGGCCGGGTCGGTGGCGGAGCGGGGCGCATGCACGAGGCGGCGCGCGAACACCCCGGCGGGCCGGATCGCGACCTGGTCCTCGTCACCCCCGAGCACCGCGGCGAGGCGCTGCCCGGCCCGCTCGTCGACCTGTTCGGGCACGTCGACGAGGCCCGCCCAGGCGAAACCCCACAGTGCGGCCTGCTCGGGCGCGGTGACCCGATCGGTGCGGCCCACCGCGACGGCGCCCCGGGTCAGGCACCAGACCGGCACCTCCAGGCCGCTGCCGGCCAGGGTCGCGGCCTGCGGCGGGTCCAGCAGGGACACCACGCCGGTCAGGCCGGCGGTGTCGAACGCGGCACCGGCGGGCACCCCGTCCACGCCGAGCGCGGCCAGTACGGAACGCACCCACGCGTCGGGTTCGGCGGGGACGACGGCCAGCCAGCGCCCGCCGAGCCCACCGGCCACGGTCACCGGCTTCCAGGTGTCGGTGTAGCGCAGCGCGTCGGCGGTGGACCGCAGGCGGCGCCGTGCCCGCCAGGCCGCCAGGGCGGGCGTCAGCGACGCCGCCGCGGCCGGGTCGAGCTCCAGCGCGCTGCCCAGGCCACCCCCGTCGACCAGGTGCCAGAACTCGGCGTCGACCGGGTCGGCGGCGGACGGAGTCGCGGCGGCGGGCCGCGGCCAGAAACGCTGCCGCTGGAACGGGTAGGTGGGCAGCCCGACCCGTCGCCCACCGGAGTACAGCGCGGCCCAGTCGACCGGCACGCCCCGCACGAACGCCGTCGCGACGGAGCTCAGCAGCCGGCGCGGGCCGCCCTCGTCCCGGCGCAGGGTGCCGACGACGACGCCGTCGATGCCGGTGTCCTCCAGGGTCTGTTCGATGCCGACGGTCTGCGTCGGGTGTGCGCTGGGCTCGATGAACGCGCGGTGGCCGTCGTCGAGCAGCACCCGGATCGTCTCCGCGAACCGCACGGTGTTGCGCAGGTTGGCGTACCAGTAGTCGGCGTCGAGACCGGCGGTGTCGATCGGCTGCGCGGTGACCGTGGAATAGAACGGCACCTCGGCGCTGTGGGGGGTGAGCGGGGCCAGTTCGGCGCGGACCCGGTCGCGGATCAGCTCGACCTGGGGCGAGTGGGAGGCGTAGTCCACCGGGATCCGGCGGACCCGTACGCCCTCGGCCTCCAGCACCGCGGTCAGCTCGTCCAGGGCCTCGGGTGCGCCGGACACGACGGTGGACCGGGGGCCGTTGATCCCGGCGACGCCGGTCCGCTCGTCGATGCGCGAGCGTAGGTCGTCGGCGGGCAGCGCCACCGACATCATCCCGCCGAGCCCGGCGAGGGTGTCGGCCACGGCGATGCTGCGCAGGGCCACGACCCGGGCGCCGTCGTCGAGGCTGAGGGCGCCCGCGACCGTCGCGGCGGCGATCTCGCCCTGCGAGTGGCCGACGACCGCGGCGGGCCGTACGCCCAGCGAGCGCCACACCTCGGTCAGCGAGACCATCACCGCCCACAGCGCGGGCTGCACCACGTCGACCCGGTCCAGGGTCGGCGCGCCGCCGGTGCCGCGCAGGACGTCGATCAGCGACCAGTCGACGTACGGGGCCAGGGCGTCGGCGCACTCCCGCAGCCGCTGGGCGAACACCGGCGAGGTGTCCATGAGTTCCCGGCCCATCCCGGCCCACTGCGAGCCCTGCCCGGGGTAGACGAACACCGTCCTGCCGAGCGGCGCGGCGACCCCGGTGACCACGTCGGCGTCGTCGTCGAGCAGGGCGCGCAGCCCGTCGGCGTCGAAGACCACGGCCCGGTGTTCGAACACGGCCCGGCCGGTGGCCAGCGACCAGCCCACGTCGGCGGCGCCGTCCACGGACTCGCCGTCGGCCGCGACGACGGCGAGCAGGCGGGCGGCCTGGTCCCGCAGTGCGTCCGCCGAGCGGGCGGAGAGCACCCACGGGGTGACGCCCCCCGTCGCGGAACCCGGTGTCGCGGGAACGGGTTCTGGCTGCTCCAGGATCACGTGGGCGTTGGTGCCGCTGACCCCGAAGGAGGAGACCCCGGCCCGGCGCGGCCGGCCGGTCTCGGGCCAGTCCCGCCGCCGCGTCAGCAGGTCCACCGAGCCCGCCGACCAGTCCACGTGCGAGGACGGGGTGTCGGCGTGCAGCGTCGCCGGGAGGACCGCGTGGCGCAACGCCAGGACCATCTTGATGATCCCGGCGACCCCGGCGGCGGCCTGGGTGTGGCCGATGTTCGACTTGATCGACCCGAGCAGCAGCGGGCTCTCCCGCTCCTGCCCGTACGTGGCCAGCAGCGCCTGCGCCTCGATGGGGTCACCGAGGGTGGTGCCCGTGCCGTGCGCCTCGACCGCGTCGACCTCGGCGGGGCGGAGACCGGCGTTGGCGAGCGCCTGCCGGATCACCCGCTGCTGCGACGGGCCGTTCGGCGCGGTCAGGCCGTTCGAGGCGCCGTCGGAGTTGACGGCGGAGCCGCGTACCACGGCCAGGACGTCGTGGCCGTTGCGGCGCGCGTCGGAGAGGCGTTCCAGGACGAGCAGACCGGCGCCTTCCGACCAGCCGGTGCCGTCGGCGCCGTCCGAGAACGCCTTGCACCGGCCGTCGGGGGACAGCGCCCGCTGCCGGGAGAACTCCACGAAGGTGCGCGGCGTGGACATGACGCTGACCCCGCCGGCCACGGCGAGGTCACATTCGCCGTCGCGCAGCGACTGGGCGGCGAGGTGCAGGGTGACCAGCGACGACGAGCAGGCGGTGTCGACGGTCAGGGCGGGGCCTTCCAGCCCGTACACGTAGGACAGCCGTCCCGAGGCGACGCTGGGTGAGCTGCCGGCGATGTTGGCGCCTTCGAAGTCGTCGCCGAGCAGCAGGTGGTAGTCGTTGTACATGACGCCGGTGAACACGCCGGTGCGGCTGCCGCGCAGCGACCGCGGGTCGATCCCGGCCCGTTCGAGCGCCTCCCACGTGGTCTCCAGCAGCAGCCGCTGCTGGGTGTCGGTGGCCAGCGCCTCGCGCGGCGACATGCCGAAGAAGGCGGGGTCGAAGTCGGCGGCGCCGTGCAGGAACCCGCCGGAGCGGGTGTAGGAGGTGCCGGCGCGGTCGGGGTCCGGGTCGTACAGGTCGTCGAGGTTCCAGCCGCGGTCGGTGGGGAACCCGGTGATCGCGTCGGTGCCGTCGAGCAGCAGCTGCCACAGCTGCTCGGGGGTGCTGACGCCGCCGGGGAACCGGCAGGCCATGCCGACGATGACGACCGGGTCGTCGCTGACCGGCGACGACACCGTGCCGGTGGCGCCGCGCCCGTCGGCGCCGAGCGGGTCGGCCGCCAGGTACGCGGCCAGCACCGTCGCGGTCGGGTAGTCGAAGACCAGGGTCGCGGGCAGCGTGCGGCCGGTCTCGGCGGCGAGCTGGTTACGCAGTTCGACCGCGGCCAGCGAGTCGAAGCCCAGCTCCCGGAACGCCTTGTCGGGATCGATGTCGGCGGCGCCGCGGTGGCCGAGCACGTGCGCGACCCGGCCGCGGACCAGTTCCAGCATCGCGTCCACCCGGTCGGCCGGGGCGAGTGCGGTGAGCCGGTGGGCGAGCCCGGTGGCGGGCGCGGCGGCCGCGGCCGCGCGGCGGGCCTGCCGCGGCGCGAGATCACGCAGCAGGGCCGGGATCACATCGGTACGGGCCCGCAACGCCGCCGCGTCGACCCGGACGGGCACCACGGTCGCTACCGGCGAGTCCAGCGCCGCCGCGAACATCCGCAGCCCGTCCTCGGCCGGGATCACGGGCAGGCCCTGCACCTGCATCCGCCGCCGGTCCACCTGCGACAGCTGCTGCCCGAACCCGGCGCCGACATCCCACAGCGAGAAGGCGACGGCCGTGGCCGGCAACCCCAGCGACCGCCGGTGCGCGGCCAGCCCGTCCAGGAACACGTTCGCCGCCGCGTAGTTGGCCTGGCCCCCCGCGAGGACCAGGCCCCCCGCCGACGAGAACATCACGAACGCCGCCAGGTCCCGGTCGGCGGTCAGCTCGTGCAGCCACCAGGCACCGTCCGCCTTCGGCGCCAGCACCGCGTCCAACCGCTGCGGCGTCATCGCCTCCACCAGGCCGTTGTCGCCGACCCCGGCCGCGTGGAACACCGCCGTCAGGTCCTCGATGCCCGCCAGCAGTTGCGCGACGGCGGCGCGATCGGAGACGTCGCAGGCCACCACCCGCGCACCCAGCTCCGCCGCCAGCTCGGCGGCGCCCGGCGCCTGCGGGCCGCTGCGGGAGGTCAGCACCAGCTTGCGCACCCCGCGCTCGGCGACCAGGTAGCGGGCCACCACCGCGCCGATCCCACCGGTACCACCGGTGATCAGCACGGTCCCGTCGGGGTCGAACACCACCGGCACACCCGCGTCGCGGACCGGACTCAGGCGCGGCACCCACACCTCGCCGTCGCGGACGGCGGCTTCCGGCTCCCCCGACGCCGCGATCGCCGCCAGGGTTCCGTCGCCGACCTCGGCGCCGGCCTCGATGAGCGTGAACCGGCCGGGGAACTCCACCTGCGCCGCGCGCACGAGACCCCACACCGGCGCCTGTACCACGTCGTCCGGCCGGGTCACCACCACCAGCGGCGACCCCGACGCGGCCGCCGACCGCACCGCCGCTAACACCCGCGACGCCACCACGCGAACGGCCGACGGCACCGCGAGGTCCGGCGTCTCGCACCGCAGCACATCGACACCCGCCGCGTCGCCGTGCGGCACCCGCGTGCGGCGCCAGACCACCTCGAACAACGGGTTCGTGGTCAACTGGTCGCGGGTCACCGGCCGGCCGGTCATCGAGGCGGCGCTCAGCACGGGCTGACCGGCCGGGTCGGTCACGGTCAGCGACAGCCGCAGGTCGCCGTCGCGAACCAGGCGGACGAGGACGGCGGTGGCGCCGACCGCGTGCAGGGCCACGCCGGTCCAGGCGAACGGGACCGCCGTGTCCGTGCCGGTGTCGCGCAGGATCGTGGCGTGCAGGGCGGCGTCCAGCAACGCCGGATGGATGCCGTACCCGTCGGCGGAGACGTCGTCCGGCAGCGCCACCTCGGCGAACACCTCGTCGCCGCGTACCCATGCCGCCCGCAGACCCTGGAACGCCGGGCCGTAGCCGAAGCCCCGCGCGGCGAACGCCGCGTAGGCGTCGCCGACGTCGACGGGTTCCGCGTCGGCGGGCGGCCACGTGGCCGGCTCGGCCCCGGCCGCGACCGTGGCCGGGCTCAGCAGGCCCGCGGCGTGCCGCACCCAGGCCGGGGCGCCGCCCGAGTACACGGCGACGGTGCGCCGCCCCGACTCGTCGGGTGCGCCGATGACGACCTGGATCGGCACCGGCCCGTCGGCCACCACCAGCGGCGCCGCGAGGGTCAGCTCGTCGAGCACGCCGCAGCCCACCTCGGCACCCGCCCGCAGCGCCAGCTCCACGAAACCGGTGCCCGGCAGCAACACCGAACCCAGCACCGCGTGGTCCGCCAGCCACGGCTGCGCGGACACCGACAACCGTCCCGTGAACGCCGCGCCGCCGTCCGGCGACCACACCACGGCACCCAGCAGCGGGTGGTCGAGCGGGGTCACGCCGAGCGTGGCCGGGTCACCGCCGGCCGCGACGGCGTCCAGCCAGTACGACTGGCGCTGGAACGCGTACGTCGGCAGGTCGACCGCGCGGGCGCCGGTCCCGGCGAACCAGGCGGCCCAGTCGACGGCCACGCCGTCGACGTGCAGCCGGGACAGCGCCGCGAGGACGGCGGCCAGCTCACCGCGGTCACCGCGCAGCAGCGGGACGAGTACGGCGCCGTCGAGGCTGTCCTGGGCCATGGCGGTCAGCACGGCGTCCGGCCCCAGCTCCAGGAACCGGGTCGCGCCGCGGTCCCGCAGCGCCGCGAGGTTGTCCGCGAAGCGGACGGTGTCGCGGACGTGATCCACCCAGTACCCGGGGTCGGTCACGTCCCCGGACGCCTGGACGGCGATCCGTGGCTGGTGGAACGTCAGAGCGCCGACCACGGCGCGGAAGTCGTCCAGCATCGGCTCCATCAGCACCGAATGGAACGCGTGCGACACCCGCAGCCGCTTGTGCTCCCAGCGCGCGGCCAGGGCCAGCACCTCGTCCTCGACGCCGGAGAGCACCACCGCGCGCGGGCCGTTCACCGCCGCGATCGACACCCCGGCGGTGAGCAGCGGCAGCACCTCTGCCTCGGCGGCGCGTACGGCGACCATGGCGCCACCGGGCGGCAGCGCCCGCATCAGGCGGGCCCGGGCGGTGATCAGCGTGCACGCGTCGGCCAGCGACAGCACCCCGGCCACGTGCGCCGCGGCGACCTCTCCGATCGAATGGCCGGCCAGCAGGTCCGGCCGTACACCCCACGACTCGACCAGGCGGAACAGCGCCACCTCGAGGGCGAACAGCGCGGGTTGCGCCATCCCCGTGTCGTCGAGCGCCGCCGGGTCAACACCCCAGGCCACGTCGGCGAGCGGGAGGCCGAGCTGCGCCACCACCGCGTCGAATGCTTCGGCGAATACCGGGAACCGGGCGTGCAACTCCCGGCCCATGCCGAGGCGCTGCGAGCCCTGACCGGTGAACAGCACCGCCGTCGCGCCGGTCGGGCGGGCCCGGCCGGTGATCACGTCCGGGGTGGACTCACCGGCCGCGTACGCGGGCAGGCTCTCCGGGTCGACGACGGCCCGGTGTTCGAGGGCCGCGCGGGTGGTGGCCAGCGAGTACGCGACGTCGAGCGGGTGCTCTCGTACGGTGAGCAGCCGCCGCGCCTGCGCGCGCAGGCCGTCGGGGGTGGCCGCCGACAGCAGCCACGGGGTGGGCCTGTCGGTGCTGTCCCGCTCGGGGTGGGCGGGCGTCGCGGGGCCCTGCTCCAGGATGAGGTGGGCGTTGGTGCCGCTGATGCCGAAGGAGGAGACGGCGGCGCGGCGGGCCCGGCCGGTGTCCGGCCACGCGCGTTGCGCGGTGAGCAGTTCGACCTCGCCGCCCGTCCAGTCCACGTGCGGGGAGGGGGTGTCGGCGTGCAGGGTGCGCGGTGCCACGCCGTGCCGCAGCGCCAGCACCATTTTGATCACTCCGGCCACGCCGGCGGCGGCCTGGGTGTGCCCGATGTTCGACTTGACCGACCCGAGCAGCAGCGGGGTCTGGCGGCCCTGCCCGTACGTGGCCAGCAGCGCCTGCGCCTCGATCGGGTCGCCGAGGGTGGTGCCGGTGCCGTGCGCCTCGACCACGTCGATGTCGGCGGCGCTCAGACCCGAGTTCGCCAGCGCCTGACGGATGAGCCGCTGCTGCGCGGTGCCGTTGGGTGCGGTGAAGCCGTTGGACGCGCCGTCGGAGTTGACGGCGGTGCCGCGGATGACGGCGAGGATCCGGTGGCCGTGGCGCCGGGCGTCGGAGAGCCGTTCGACCAGCAGCACACCGGCGCCCTCGGCCCAGCCGACGCCGTCCGCGTCCGCGCCGAACGCCTTGCACCGGCCGTCGACCGACAGGCCGCGCTGCTTGCTGAAGTCGATGAGCATCCCGGGGGTCGCCATCACCGTGGCGCCGCCGGCCAGGGCGAGGTCGCACTCCCCCTGGCGCAGCGCCTGGGCGGCGAGGTGGATCGCGACCAGCGACGAGGAGCAGGCGGTGTCGACCGTGACGGCCGGACCCTCCAGCCCGAACGTGTACGCGACGCGCCCGGAGACGACGCTGCCGCCCGCGGTGGCGGCGGGGTTCACGTTGAGTGCGTAGTCGTGGTACATGACGCCGGTGAACACGCCGGTCCGGCTGCCGCGCAGCGATCCCGGGTCGATGCCGGCGCGTTCCATCGCCTCCCACGAGGTTTCCAGCAGCAGCCGCTGCTGGGGGTCCATCAGCTGGGCGTCGCGCGGCGAGATGCCGAAGAAGGCGGGGTCGAACCGGTCCGCGTCGTGCAGGAAGCTGCCGTGCCGGGTGTAGCTCTTGCCGTCCTTGCCCGGCTCCGGGTCGTACAGGTCGTCGAGGTTCCAGCCACGGTTGGTGGGCAGCTCGCCGACGGTGTCCACGCCGTCGAGGACGAGCTGCCACAGCTCTTCGGGGGTGGTGACGTCGCCGGGCAGGCGGCAGGCCATGCCGACGATGGCGATGGGTTCGTCGCCGCCGGTCCGGACCTTTTCGGGTACGGCAACGCCGGTGCCGGTGCCGGTGCCGCCGAGGCTGGCGTCGAGGTGCCCGGCGACGGCTTCGGCGGACGGGTGGTCGAAGACGAGGGTGGCGGGCAGCGTCAGGCCGGTGCTCGCGTTGAGCTGGTTGCGCAGTTCGATGGCGGTCAGCGAGTCGAAGCCGAGTTCCTGGAACGCGCGGCCGGGTTCGATCGCGTCCGCCGAGGCGTGCCCCAGCACCGCAGCGACGTGGGCGCGCACGAGGTCCAGCAGGGTGCGGCGGCGCTCCCCCGCGCCCAGCCCGGCGAGCCGTTGCGCCAGCCCGGTCGTCGGCGCCACCGCCGTGCTCGCGCGGCGGGCGGGTGGGACCAGATCGCGCAGCAGGGCCGGCACCACATCGGTACGCGCCCGCAACGCGCGCCCGTCCACCCGGACCGGCACCACCGTGGACAGCGGCGAGTCGAGGGCGGCCGCGAACATGCGCAGCCCGTCGTCGGCGGAGATGACGGGCAGGCCCTGCGCCGCCATCCGGCGCCGGTCGGTCTGCGTCGACTCCTGACCCAGCCCGGCCCCGACGTCCCACAACGAGAACGCCACCGCCGTGCCGGGCAGCCCCAGCGACTGCCGGTGCGCGGCCAGCCCGTCGAGGAAGACGTTCGCGGCCGCGTAGTTCGCCTGACCCCCGGTGAGCACCAGCCCACCGGCCGAGGAGAACATGACGAACGCGGAAAGGTCCCGCTCCAGCGTCAGCTCGTGCAGCCACCAGGCGGCGTCCGCCTTCGGCGCGAGCACCGCGTCGAAGCGTTCCGGGGTCATCGCCTCGATGAGACCGTTGTCGCCCACACCGGCGGCGTGGAACACCGCGGTCAGGTCGTCGATCCCGGCCAGCAGCTCCGCCACCGCCGCCCGGTCCGAGACGTCGCAGGCCACGACGCGGGCACCCAACTCCGCGGCCAGTTCGGCGGCGCCCGGCGCGGCCAGGCCCCGGCGGGACGTCAGGACCAGCTTGCGCACGCCACGCTCGGCGACCAGGTACCGGGCCACGACCGCCCCGATGCCGCCGGTGCCGCCGGTGATCAGCACGGTCCCGTCGGGGTCGAACGCCACCGGCACGCCCGCGTCGCGGACCGGCCGCAACCGTGGCACCCACACCTCGCCGTCGCGGACGGCGGCCTCCGGCTCCGCCGACGCGACGATCCCGGCCAGCACGTCTTCGCCGACCTCGCCGGCCTCCACCAGCGTGAACAACCCGGGAAACTCCACCTGGGCCGCCCGCACCAGGCCCCACACGGGTGCCTGCGCCACCTCACCGGGCCGGGTCACCACCACCAACCGCGACCCCGCCCGGGCCGCCGCCTGCACCGCCGCCAGCACCTGCGCGGTCACCGCGCGCAGCGCGGACGGCACCGTACCCTCCGGCGTCTCGCACCGCAGCACCCGCACGTCCGACAGTTCGCCGCGCGTCACGGGCGCCCGCCGCCACGCGACCTCGAACAGTGGGCCGGCCGCGCCGAGCCGGGTGGCGGAGGTGGCGCGGCCGACCATGGAGCCGACGGTGAGGACGGGCCGCCCGGCCGTGTCCGCGACGGTCAGCGACACCTCGGTGTCGCCGGCCCGGACGAGGTGGACGCGGACGGTCGAGGCGCCGGACCCGTGCAGGGACACGCCGTTCCAGGCGAACGGGATCACCGTGGTGTCGCCGCTGTTGCGCAGGATCGCGGCGTGCAGGGCGGCGTCCAGCAGTGCCGGGTGGATCCCGAACCCGTCGGCCGGGA
The DNA here is from genome assembly GCF_004217545.1 of Krasilnikovia cinnamomea. Taxonomy (NCBI): domain Bacteria; kingdom Bacillati; phylum Actinomycetota; class Actinomycetes; order Micromonosporales; family Micromonosporaceae; genus Krasilnikovia; species Krasilnikovia cinnamomea. Next base: position 6,860,806 of record NZ_SHKY01000001.1, on the reverse strand, counting down.
CGCTGTCCGGCAGCGCCACCTCCGCGAACACGGCGTCCCCGCGTACCCATGCCGCCCGCAGACCCTGGAAGGCCGGGCCGTAGCCGAAACCGCGCGCGGCGAGCTCGTCGTAGGCGCCGCTCAGGTCGAGCGGCTCGGCGCCGGCAGGTGGCCACGGCGTCGTGGGTGCCGCGACGGGCGCGGCGGTGGGGACGAGCCGCCCCGACGCGTGCTGGACCCAGCCGCCGTCCGGCCCGGAGTGGATCTGTACGGCGCGGGCGCCGTCGTCGTCCGGGGCGCTCACGGCGACGTGGATCTGCGCGGGTTCGTCGGCCAGGACCAGCGGGGCCGCGAGGGTCAGCTCGTCGAGGGTGCCGCAGCCGAGCTCGGCGCCCGCCCGCAGCGCCAGCTCCACGAAGCCGGTGCCGGGCAGCAACACGGAACCGAGGACCGCGTGGTCCGCCAGCCATGGCTGCGCCGATACCGACAACCGCCCGGTGAACACGGCACCGCCGTCCGGCGACCGCACCACCGCGGCGAGCAGTGGGTGTCCGGTGCTCTGCAGCCCGGCCGCCGTGACGTCACCCACCTTCGGTGTGGGCCAGTACCGCTCCCGCTGGAACGGATAGGTCGGCAGGTCGATCCGGCGGCCGCCCGCGACCAGCGGCGCCCAGTCCACAGCGACCCCGGCGACGTGCAGCTTCGCCAGCGCCGTCACCGCAGCGGCCTCCTCCGACCGGTCCCGCCGCAGCACCGGCACCACCACAGCCCCGTCCGGCACCACACCGGCAACCATCCCGGACAACACCCCGTCCGGACCCACCTCCAGGAACCGCGACACCCCACGCTCCGCCAACGCCGCGAGATTGTCGGCGAACCGGACCGTGTCCCGCACATGCGACACCCAAAACTCCGAGTCGGTCACATCCCCAGCAGCCTGCACCGCAATCCGCGGCGGCTGGAAGGTCAACCCGCCAACCACCGCACGGAACTCGTCCAACATCGGATCCATCAACACCGAATGGAACGCATGCGACACCGACAACCGCTTCGACCGCTCAAACCCGGCAGCGACCGCGAGAACTTCAGCCTCCACCCCGGACAACACCACCGCGTCCGGGCCGTTCACCGCCGCGACCGACACCCCGCCGGTAAGCAGCGGCAACACCTCCGCCTCCGACGCCGCCACCGCGACCATCGCCCCACCAGACGGCAGCCGCTGCATCAACCGGGCCCGCGCCCCGACCAACACACACGCATCCGCCAACGACAACACCCCAGCCACATGCGCCGCCGCGATCTCACCGATCGAATGCCCCGCCACAACATCAGGGCGCACACCCCACGACTCCACCAACCGGAACAACGCCACCTCAAGCGCGAACAACGCCGGCTGCGCCATCCCCGTCCGGCTCAGCGCAACGGCGTCGTCACCCCAGACGACGTCCCTGAGGGGAAGGTCCAGCCGCGCCACCACCGCATCAAAAGCCTCGGCGAACACCGGGAACCGGGCATACAACTCCCGACCCATACCGAGACGCTGCGAACCCTGACCCGTAAACAGGAACGCCAGCGAACCCTCCACGGCCTGACCCCGCGCGACCTCCACCGGGCCGTCGGCACCCGGCAACAGCACCGCCCGATGGGCGAAGGCCGACCGCGAAGCCACCAAGGAGTACGCCACGTCCAACGGCGCATCCGTCAGGGCGGTCAGCCGCCGCGCCTGCGCATCCAAGGCCTGCGGCGTCCGCGCGGACACCACCAGCGGCACCACCGCCCGCGTCTCGACCGTCGGCGTGTCGTCCGCCTGCGTCCCGATCGGCGACGTGGCGGGCGCCTGCTCCAACACCACATGCGCGTTGGTGCCGCTCACCCCGAACGACGACACACCGGCCCGGCGCACCCGGCCGGTCTGCGGCCACGCCGTCTGGGACGTCAACAGCTCGACCGCACCCGACTCCCACTCCACATGCGACGAGGGGGTATCCACGTGCAGGGTCCGGGGCGCGACGCCGTGCCGCATCGCCAGCAGCATCTTGATCACTCCGGCGACACCGGCGGCGGCCTGGGTGTGCCCGATGTTCGACTTCACCGACCCCAGCAGCAGCGGAGTCTCCCGCTCCTGCCCGTACGTGGCCAGCAGCGCCTGCGCCTCGATCGGATCACCCAGCGTCGTGCCGGTGCCGTGCGCCTCCACCACGTCCACATCAGCCGGGGAGAGGCCGCCGCTGGCCAGCGCCTGCCGGATCACCCGCTGCTGCGACGGGCCGTTCGGGGCGGTCAGGCCGTTCGAGGCGCCGTCGGAGTTCACCGCGCTGCCGCGCAGTACGCCGAGCACGGGGTGACCGTGGCGGCGGGCGTCGGAGAGCCGTTCCAGGACGAGCATCCCGGCGCCCTCGGCCCAGCCGACCCCGTCGGCCGCGTCGGCGAACGACTTGCACCGCCCGTCGGCCGACAGGCCGCGCTGCCGGGAGAAGGCGACGAACGTTCCGGGGGTGGACATGACGGTCACCCCACCAGCCAGCGCGAGGCTGCACTCCCCCTGCCGCAGCGCCTGCGCCGCCAGGTGCAACGCGACCAGCGACGACGAGCATGCCGTGTCGACCGTGACCGCGGGACCCTCGAACCCGAAGGTGTATGCGACGCGCCCCGACGCGATGCTGGGTGAGCTGGCGGTGCCCTGGTAGCCCTCGTACTCCTCGCCGAGCAGGGTGCCGTAGTCGTTGTACATCACACCGGCGAACACGCCGGTGCGGCTGCCCCGCAGCGACACCGGGTCGACGCCGGTACGTTCCAGCGCCTCCCAGGAGATCTCCAGCAGCAGCCGCTGCTGCGCGTCGGTGGCGGTGGCCTCGCGCGGCGACATGCCGAAGAAGTCGGGATCGAACTGGTCGGCGTCGTGCAGGAAGCCACCGGAGCGGGTGTACGAGGTGCCCGGCCGTTCCGGGTCGGGGTCGTACAGGCCGTCGAGGTCCCAGCCGCGGTTGACCGGGAAGCCGGTGATGGCGTCGGCGCCGTCCAGCACCAGCTGCCACAGTTCCTCGGGTGTCGTCACCCCACCCGGGTAGCGGCACGCCATGCCCACCACCACGATCGGGTCGTCGGTCGTGGACACCAGGGCCGGCAGCCGCCCGGCGGGTTCGGTCGCCGTACCGAAAAGCTCGTGGTCGAGGTATTCGGCCAGGGTGGTGACGCTGGGGTAGTCGAACACCACGGTCGCGGGCAGGCGCAGGCCGGTCAGGGCGCTGATGGTGTTGCGCAACTCGACCGCCGTGAGCGAGTCGAAGCCCAGGTCGCGGAAGGCCCGGCCGGGGTCGATCGCGGACGCGCTGACGTGCCCGAGGACGTCGGCGACCCGGCCCCGGACGAGGTCCAGCAGGGCGTCGGCCCGCTCGTCCGCGCCGAGGGACGCGAGCCGACGCAGCGGCCCGGCGTCGCCGGAGGCGGGACCGGCCACCGCGCGGCGGGCAGGGCCACGGATCAGGCCGCGCAGCACCGCGGGCACCTCGCCGCGGGCGCGGATCGCGGCCAGGTCGAGGCGGATCGGTACGAGGACCTCCGCGCCCGTGGCCAGGGCCCGGTCGAAGAGGGCGATGCCCTGCGCGGCGGTGAGCGGCGGCGTGCCGGAGCGTGCCATGCGGGCCAGGTCCGCGTCCGACAGTGTCCCGGTCAGGCCGGCGGTGGACTCCCACGGCCCCCACGCGAGGGAGACGGCGGGCAGGCCGAGGGCCCGGCGGTGCCGGACGAGGGCGTCGAGGAAGGCGTTGCCGGCGGCGTAGTTGCCCTGGCCGGGCATGCCGAGGGTGGCGGCCGCCGAGGAGAACACGACGAAGGCGTTGAGCGTCGGCAGCAGTTCGTGCAGGTGCCAGGCCGCGTCGGCCTTCGGCCGCAGCACGGCGTCCATCCGGTCCGGCGTCAGCGATTCGAGCACGCCGTCGTCGAGGACGCCCGCCGCGTGCACCACCGCCGAGATGTCGTGCTCGGCGACCAGCGCCGCCACGGCCGCCCGGTCGGCGACGTCGCAGGCGGCGACGGCCGCGTCCGCGCCCAGCGCGGCCAGCTCGGCGACCAGGTCGGCGCCGCCGCCGCTGCGGCTGGCCAGCAGCAGTCTACGTACGCCCTGAGCGGCCAGGTGCCGGGCCAGCAGACCGCCGAGGCCACCGGTGCCGCCGGTGATCAGGACGGTGCCGGTCCCCCAGTCCACGGGCGCGTCCGCCGCGCGTTGGGCGACCCGGGTCAGCCGGGCGGCCAGGAGGGCGCCGTCGCGGATGACCAGCTGCGGTTCGTCGACTGCCAGGGCGTGCGGCACCTGGGTCACGTCGTCGGCGTCGATGAGGGCGAAGCGGCCGGGGTGTTCCGATGCCGCCGTACGGATCAGCCCGTGGACGGCGGCGGCGGCCGGGTCGGCGCCGGTGGTGGCGCCGCGCGTGACGAAGACCAGCCGGGATCCGTCGAACCGGGTGTCGGCCAGCCACCGCTGCGCCAGGCCCAACGCGTGCGTGGCGAGGTCGTGGGCCGAACCGACGACCTCGTCGCCGCCGGTGATCGGCACGACGACCGCCGTGCCGCCGGGCACCGAATCCAGGTCGGTGACGTGTTCGCCGTCGAGACCCCACGGGTCGGGTCCGACCACGGTCATCGGCTGCGGGACGGCGGGCTGGGCGGCGGGCACCCAGCTCAGCTCGAACACCGCGTCGGCGAGATCGTCGCCGTCCTTGGGCAGCGCCCGGGTGGCCAGCGCGTCGATCGTGGCGACGGGTGCGCCGGACGCGTCGGCCACGGCGATCGCGGCCGTGCCGTCGGCGCTGCGGCTCAGGCGCACGCGGATGGTGGTGGCGCCGGAGGCGTGCAGCCGCACGCCCTGCCAGGAGAACGGGACGCCGCCGCCGTCGGGGTCGAACCGGGCGGCATGCAGCGCGCTGTCCAGCAGGGCAGGGTGCAGGGTGTAGCCGGAGACGTCGGTGCCGTGGGGCAGGGTGGCTTCGGCGTACAGGTCGGCGCCGTGCCGCCACACCGCCCGAAGGCCCTGGAAGGACGGGCCGTAGCCGAACCCGTCGTCGGCGAAGCGTGCGTAGAAGCCGGTCAGGTCGACCGGTTCGGCGCCGGGCGGCGGCCACGGGGCGGCGTCGGCGGCGGGCGTCGCGGTGCCGGGGGCGAGCGCACCGGTCGCGCACTGGTGCCAGGCCGCGTCCACGTCGTCGGGCCGGGAGTGGACGGTGACCGTACGGCGTCCGGCCGGGTCGGGCGGCGCGACGAGCACCTGGAGCTGGACGGCGTCGCGGGTGGGCACGGCGACGGGGGCGGTCAGGGTCAGCTCGTCGATGCGGCCGCAGGCGACCTCGTCACCGGCGCGGACCAGCAGCTCCACGAACGCGGTGCCGGGCACCAGCACCCGGCCGCCGACGACGTGGTCGGCCAGCCAGGGGTGGGTGCGTACGGAAAGCTTGCTGGTGAACAGGAAGCCGTCGCCACCCGCGAGTTCCACGGCCGCGCCGAGCAGTGGGTGTCCGGTGCTCTGCAGCCCGGCCGCCGTGACGTCACCCACCTTCGGTGTGGGCCAGTACCGCTCCCGCTGAAACGGATAGGTCGGCAGGTCGATCCGCCGCCCACCGGCGACCAGCGGCGCCCAGTCCACGGCGACCCCGGCGACGTGCAACCGGGCGAGGGCGGTCAGCGCGGTGGCCTCTTCCGACCGGTCCCGCCGCAACAGCGGCACCGCCAACAGGTCTGCGACCAGCGCGGACAGCACCCCGTCCGGACCCACCTCCAGGAACCGGGACACCCCGCGTGCGGTCAACGCCGCGAGATTGTCGGCGAACCGGACCGTGTCCCGCACATGCGACACCCAATACTCCGGATCAGTCACATCCCCCGAGGCCTGCACCGGAGTCTGCGGCTGGTGGAACGTCAGGGTTTCGACCACCTGCCGGAAGTCGTCCAGCATCGGGTCCATCAACACCGAATGGAACGCATGCGACACCGACAACCGCTTCGACCGCTCAAACCGGGCCGCCAGCGCAAGAACCTCATCCTCGACACCAGACAACACCACCGCGTCGGGGCCGTTGACCGCCGCGACCGACACCCCGCCGGTGAGCAGCGGCAACACCTCCGCCTCCGACGCCCGGACCGCGACCATCGCCCCACCAGCGGGAAGCCGCTGCATCAACCGGGCCCGCGCCCCGACCAACACACACGCATCCGCCAACGACAACACCCCGGCCACATGCGCCGCCGCGATCTCACCGATCGAATGCCCCGCCACAACATCAGGGCGCACACCCCACGACTCCACCAACCGGAACAACGCCACCTCAAGCGCGAACAACGCCGGCTGCGCCATCCCCGTCTGGCTCAGCGCGGCGGAGTCGTCACCCCAGACGACGTCCCTGAGGGGAAGATCCAGCTCCGCCACCACCGCATCAAAAGCCTCGGCGAACACCGGGAACCGGGCATACAACTCCCGACCCATACCGAGACGCTGCGAACCCTGACCCGCGAACAGCAACGCCAGCGAACCCTCCACGGCCTGACCCCGCGCAACCTCGGTCACGCCATCGGCACCGGCCAGCAACACCGCCCGGTGCTCGAAGGCGGCCCGGGACGTCACCAACGTGAAGCCCAGGTCCCGTGGCGGCGCGTCCTGTGGCAACCGGGCGATCTGCGCGTCCACCGCCGGTGCGGACTTCGCGGAGACCAGCAGCGGGACCAGTGCGTCCGCGTCCACATCGGAGGGCGCGGAAACCGGCTCCGGGTCGGGGGCCTGCTCGATCACCACGTGGGCGTTGGTGCCGCTGACGCCGAACGACGACACGCCCGCGCGGCGGGCCCGGCCCGTCTCGGGCCACGCGGTCGCCTCGGCGAGGAGCCGGACGGCCCCGGCCGACCAGTTCACATGGGAGGTCGGCTCGGCGGCGTGCAGTGTCCGGGGCGCGATGCCGTGCCGCATCGCCATGACCATCTTGATCACACCGGCGACACCGGCGGCGGCCTGGGTGTGCCCGATGTTCGACTTCACCGACCCCAGCAGCAGCGGAGTCTCCCGCTCCAGCCCGTACGTCGCCAGCAGCGCCTGCGCCTCGATCGGATCACCCAGCGTCGTACCGGTGCCGTGCGCCTCCACGACATCCACGTCGGCGGGCATCAGTTCGGCGACGGCCAGCGCCTGGCGGATGACCCGCTGCTGCGACGGACCGTTCGGGGCGGTCAGGCCGTTCGAGGCACCGTCCTGATTCACCGCGCTGCCGCGCAGCACCGCGAGGACGTCGTGACCGTTGCGGCGGGCGTCGGAGAGCCGCTCCAGCACCAGCTGACCGGCGCCCTCGGCCCAGCCGACCCCGTCCGCGGACTCGGCGAACGCCTTGCACCGCCCGTCCGCGGACAGGCCGCGCTGGCGGGCGAACTCGACGAAGGCGTGCGGGGTGGACATCACCGTGATGCCGCCGGCCAGGGCCAGGTCGCATTCGCCCTGCCGCAGCGCCTGCGCCGCCAGGTGCAACGCGACCAGCGACGACGAGCACGCCGTGTCGACCGTGACGGCGGGGCCCTCGAAGCCGAACGTGTACGACAGGCGGCCGGACAGCACGCTGGCGACCAGGCCGGTGTCCGCGTGCGCCTCGGATCCGCGCAGCAGTTCGGCGTAGTCCTGCCCGTTGGTGCCCGCGAAGACACCGGTACGGCTGCCGCGCAACGCGTACGGATCGATCCCGGCCCGTTCCAGCGCCTCCCAGGTGATCTCCAGTAGCAGCCGCTGCTGGGGGTCCATGCCGAGGGCCTCGCGCGGTGAGATGCCGAAGAAGGCGGCGTCGAAGTCGGCCGGCCCGCTGAGGAATCCGCCGCGCGGGGGCAGGCCCTGCGCGGCCAGTGCGGCGAGGTCCCAACCACGGTCGGCGGGGAAGTCGGCAACGGCGTCGCGCCCGTCCGCGACCAGCTCCCACAGCTGCTCGGGCGAGCTCACCCCGCCCGGGAAGCGGCAGGCCATGCCGATGACGGCGATGGGCTCGTTCTGGCGGGACTTCAGTTCCCGCACCCGTTCGCGGGCGCGGCGCAGGTCGGTGGTGACGCGCCGCAGGTAGTCGACGGCCTTGTCGCGCTGCTCGTCCTGCACTGCCGCGTCCCCATTTCCTGACGAGTTCTCTGCCGGGCGGTGAATCGGGTTGGTCACGAGAAGTCCTGCAGCTCTTCGTCGATGATCGCGAACAGGTCGTCGACCGACGCGGTCGTGATGTCGGCTCCGGTGGTGCGCGGCTCGCCGTGCGCCAGGCCGGCCATGATCCGTTCGAGCCGGGTCTGCAGGCCGGTCCGGTCGGGGCTGGTGGCGGCGGACAGGGACCGTTCGAAGCGGTCCAGTTCGGCGTCGGGGGTGCCGAGCCCGGCCGGGCGCGCGGCGACCAGGTGCGCCAGCAGGTGAGCGGCCACCTCGCGGGGCGTCGGATGGTCGTACACCAGCGCGGAGGGCAGGTCCAGGCCGGTCGCCGTACCCAATCGGGTGCGCAGTTGCACCGCGGTCATGGAGTCGAAGCCCTGGTCGCGGAAGGACTTGTCGGCGCCGATCGCGGCGCCGTCGGGGTGCCCGAGGACGCTGGCCGTCTCGGCGCGCACGAGCTCCAGCAGAGTGCGTTCGCGGTCCGGGTCGGCGAGTCCGGCCAGCCGTTCGGCGAGCCCGGTGCCCGGCGTGGGCGGCGGTGCGGCCGACGCGGCGCGCGCCTCGTCGATCCCGGTGAGCAGTGTGCTGGGCCGCTGCGCGGTGAATCCGGGGATGAACCGGGACCAGTCGGTATCGGCGATGGTGAGGGTGACCGGATTCTCGGCGAGGGCTCCTTGGAGCGCGAGCAGCGCGACGTCGGGGTCCATCGGCAGCACGCCGCGTCGGCGCATCCGTTGCTCGACGGCCGGGTCGGCGGCCAGCCCGGCCCCTGCCCAGGCGCCCCACGCAAGGGACGTGGCGGGCAGGCCCGCGGACCTGCGGTGGTGCGCCAGCCCGTCGAGGAACGCGTTGGCCGCCGCGTATCCGGCCTGGCCGCCGCCGCCCCAGGTGGCGGCGGCGGAGGAGAACAGGACGAAGGCGCTGAGGTCGTGGGTGAGCTCGTGCAGGTTCCAGGCGGCGGCCACCTTGGCCCGCAAGAGCGCGGCCAGCCGCGGCTCGGTCAGCTCGGCGACCGGCCCGTCGCCGGTGTCGACGCCCGCCGCGTGGAAGACCGCGCCGATCGGGGTGCGGGCCAGCACCGCGGCGAGCGCGTCGCGGTCGGCGGCGTCGCAGGCCTCGATGGTGACCGTGGCGCCGCGGGCTTCCAGTTCCGTACGCAGCTCGCCGGCGCCGTCCGCGTCGGGGCCGCGCCGGCTGAGCAGCACCAGGTGCCGGGTTCCGTGCGCGGCCAGCCACCGGGCCACCCGGCCGCCGAGGCCGCCCGTGCCGCCGGTGACCAGCACGGTGCCCTCGGCGCGCCACGGCCGTGCCGGGTCGCCGGGGGCGGCGGCACGGACCAGCCGGCGGCCGTACGCGCCGGTGGCCCGCAGCGCCACCTGGTCCTCGTCCGCGAAGCCGCCCGCGAACACGTGCGCCAGGGCGGCGGCGCCCTCGTCGAGGTCGGCGGGCAGGTCGAGCAGGCCGCCCCACTGGTGCGGCAGTTCCAGGGCGGCGACGCGGCCGAGTCCCCACAGCGCGGACTGTTCGGGGGCGTCGACCGCGTCGTCGGGGCCGGTGGACACCGCAGCGCGGGTGGCGCACCACAGCGGCGCGGCGATGCCGGTGTCCGCCAGCGCCTGGATCAGGGCGACGGTCCGGGTCAGCCCGGCGGGCACCGCCGCACCGGCGCGCGGCGCCGGCACGGCCAGCAGCGACAGCACCCCGGCGACGGTGACGTCGCGCAGCGGCGACAGGGCGTGGGCCAGCCCGGCGCGGTCGTGGTCCGCGACGTCCACCCGCAGCGCGTGGGTGCCGTGGGCGGACGCGAGCCGGTGCAGCCAGTCCTCGTCGAGTTCGCCGTCCGGCACGACGATCAGCCACTGCCCGGGCGGGCCGCCGGGTCGCGGCCGCAGCCGCTGCCAGCTCTCCCGGTAGCGCCAGGAGTTCACCACGGCGCGCGTGCGGTGCCGGTCCCGCCAGGCGGTCAGCGCGGGCAGCAGCGCCTTCTCGGTCCAGGTGTCCAGGTTCAGCGCGGCGCCCAGGTCGCCCCGGTCGACGAGACGCCACCACTCGTCGTCGGTGCGGCTGTCCGGGGTGGACGCCGGGCGCCGGGGCCAGAACCGCTGCCGCTGGAAGGGGTAGGTGGGCACGTCGACGCGGCGGGCGCCGGCGAAGAACGCGGCCCAGTCGACGCCAACCCCGGCGACGTGCAGCCGGGCCAGCGCGGACACCGCGGTCGTCTCCTCCGGCTCGTCGCGGCGCAGCATCGGGACGGCCGTGCACCGCGCCGGGGCCAGCCCGGCGACCATGGCGGTGAGTACGGCGTGCGGGCCCAGCTCCAGGAACGCGTCGACCCCGTGGTCGACGAGCGAGCGCACCGAGTCGGCGAAACGTACGGTGTCACGGACGTGGTTGATCCAGAACTCCGGTGCGGTCACGTCGCCCGCCGTGGCGAGCGGAACCGTGGGCGGCGCGAACGTGAGGCCCCGCACCACCGCGCCGAACTCGGCCAGCATCGGGGCCATCAGCGGGGAGTGGAACGCGTGGGAGACGGCCAGCCGGGTGGCGTGGCGGCCCAGCCGGGCGACGACCGCCTCGACCTCGTCCTCGGCGCCCGAGATGACCACGGCGGTGGGGCCGTTGACCGCGGCGACGGACACGTTGGCGCTCAGCAGCGGCAGCACCTCGTCCTCGGCGGCCTGCACCGCGACCATCGCCCCGCCGGCCGGCAGGGCCTGCATCAGCCGGGCCCGGGCGGACACCAGCGTGCACGCGTCGGGCAGCGACAGCACGCCCGCCACGTGGGCGGCGGCGATCTCGCCGACGGAGTGCCCGGCGAGGTGGTCGGGCCGCACCCCCCAGGACTCCAGCAGCCGGTACAGCGCGACTTCGAGCGCGAACAGGGCGGGCTGCGCGGCACCGGTCTCGTTCAGCGTGTCCTGGTCGTCCGGCGGCGGCGCGCCGCCCTCGCGGTCGGCCACGGCGAGTTGCGCGAGCACCGCGTCGTACGCGCGGGCGAAGGCGGGGAACCGGGCGTGCAGTTCGCGGCCCATGCCGGCGCGCTGCGCGCCCTGGCCGGTGAACAGCAGGGCGAGCCGTCCGCGCCCGGCGGCGCCCCGGGCGATTTCCGCGACACCGTCCTCGGTGGCCAGCAGCGCGGCCCGGTGTTCCAGGTGGGCGCGGCCGGTGACCAGCGAGAACCCGACGTCGGCCGGGGAGTCGCCCGGCAGGATCGCCCGGACGCGGGCGACCTGGTCGGCGAGGGCGGCCGCCGAGGCTCCGGAGACGAGCACCGGCACGGCCGGTGGCCGCGCCGCCGGGGACGCCGGCTCGGGCGTCGGGTCGACGGCGGGCGCCTGTTCGAGGATGACGTGGGCGTTGGTGCCGCTGATGCCGAACGCGGAGACGCCGCAGCGGCGCGGCCCGTCGGTACGCGGCCAGGTGACCTGCTCGGTCAGCAGGCGTACGGCGCCCGCGGTCCAGTCGACGTGCGGGGACGGCTCGGTGACGTGCAGGGTGCGCGGTGCGACGCCGTGCCGCAGCGCCTGCACCATCTTGATGACCCCGGCGGCGCCCGCGGCGGCCTGGGTGTGCCCCAGGTTCGACTTGACCGAGCCGAGCAGCAGCGGGTTCGTCCGGTGCTGCCCGTACGCGGCCAGCAGGGCCTGGGCCTCGATCGGGTCGCCCAGGGTGGTGCCGGTGCCGTGCGCCTCGACGACGTCGACGTCGCCCGGTGTCAGCCCCGCCGACGCGAGGGCCTGCCGGATCACCCGCTGCTGCGACGGACCGTTCGGGGCGGTGAGGCCGTTGGAGGCGCCGTCGGAGTTGACCGCGCTGCCGCGCAGCACCGCGAGCACCTCGTGCCCGTTGCGGCGGGCGTCGGACAGCCGTTCCAGCAGCAGCAGACCGGCCCCTTCGGACCAGCCGGTGCCGTCGGCCGACGCGGAGAACGCCTTGCACCGGCCGTCGGGGGCCAGCCCGCCCTGCTGGGTGAACTCGATGAAGGTGCGGGGGGTGGACATGACCGTGACGCCGCCCGCGACGGCGAGGTCGCATTCGCCGCGGTGCAGGGCCTGCGCCGCCAGGTGGACCGCGACCAGCGACGACGAGCAGGCGGTGTCGACCGTGACGGCCGGGCCTTCCAGGCCGAGGGCGTACGCCACCCGGCCCGAGACGACACTGCCGGCGGTGCCGGTGCCCCAGTGGGCCTCGGTCCCTTCCGGCGGGCCGGGCAGGTCCGCGCCGTAGTCGTGGTACATGACGCCCGCGAACACCCCGGTGCGGGTGCCGCGCAGCGCGCTCGGGGCGATCCCGGCGCGCTCCACCAGCTCCCACGACGTTTCCAGCATCAGCCGCTGCTGGGGGTCCATGGCCAGGGCCTCACGCGGGGCGATCGTGAACAGTTCGGCGTCGAAGTCGGCCGCGTCGGTGAGGAAGCCGCCGGTGCGGGTGGCGCTGGCCCCGCCGTACAGGTGGGCGAGGTCCCAGTCGCGGTCGGCGGGGAAGTCGCCGATCGCCTCGGCGCCGTCGGCGACGAGGCGCCACAGCTGTTCGGGGGTGCGCACGCCGCCGGGATAGCGGCAGGCCATGGCGACGATCGCGATCGGCTCGTCCGGCCCGGTGGCCGGTCGCGCCGGGGCCGCGGTTTCCGGCTCGCCCAGCAGGACGCGGCGCAGGTGTTCGGCGAGGGCCTCGACGGTCGGGTAGTCGAAGATCAGGGCGGCGGGCAGGGTGAGCCCGGTGGCCGCGACCAGCCGGTTGCGCAGCTGGACGGCGGCGACCGAGGTGAACCCCAGCTCGCGGAACGTACGGGCGGACCCGCCGTCGACCGGTGCGCCCAGCACGTCGGCGGCGGCGCCGCGTACCAGGTCGAGGGTGGCGGTGCGCTGCTCGGCCGGTGACAGGCCGGCCAGCCGGGTACGCAGTTCGGAGCTCTCCCGCTCGTCCGGGACGGGGCGGGGTGCCAGGTCGATGAGGCCGCGCAGCAGCACCGGCACGGTCCGCTGCGCGCCGAGGCCGAGCCGGGACAGGCGCAGCACGACGGCGGCGGCCAGGTCCATCCGGGCGACCAGGTCGAACATCGCCAGGCTCTCGGGTACGGGCAGTTCGGCGTCGTCGGCGCTGCTCCAGGCCAGCCACGTGGCGGGCAGGCCCCGGTCGCGCCGGTGCCGGGCCAGCGCTTCGAGGAACGCGTCCGTGGCCGCCCCCTCGCCGGGGCCGGGGCCGCCCAGGGCGCCCGCCACCGAGCCCAGCAGGACGAACGCGCCGGGCTCGGCGTCGCCGGTCAGGTCGTGCAGGTTCACCGCCCCGGCCGCGGTCGAAGCGAAGGACTGTCCACGCTCGGCATCCGGTTCGGCGGCGCCGTAGAGCACCGCGGTGACCGGGCGGCGTACCCTGTCGAGCACCGCCGCCAGCGCCGCCCGGTCGGCGACGTCGCAGGCGGCGACCGCGGTTTTCGCGCCCAGCGCCGTGAGCTCGCGTTCCAGCCGGGCGGTCCGGTCGTCGGCGCGCCCGCCGGGGCTGACCAGCAGCAGGTGCCGCGCCTGGTAGGCGCCCACGAGATGGCTGACCAGGGCGGCGCCCCGGGCGCCGGTGACCCCGGCGACCAGGACGGTGCCGCGCGGGTCCAGGCGCAGCCCGGCGCCGCCGTCGGTGGCGGTCCAGACCCGGGCCAGCCGGGGCACGAGCGCGACGCCGCCGCGCACCGCGACCTGCGCCTCCCCGGTGTTCAGGACGGCGGGCAGCAGGTCGAGGGAGCCGTCGGTGTCGACCGCGACGACCCGGTCCGGGAACTCGGCCTGCGCCCAGCGCAGCAGGCCCCACGCGGCCGCGTGGCCGAGGTCGCCGACCCGCTCGCCGTCACCGGCCGCCACGGCCGCGCGGGTCACGACGGCCAGGCGGGTGCCGGCCAGCGGCCCGTCGGCGGCCCAGGACCCCAGCGTGTCCGTCAGGTCCCGGACGACGGCCGGGGCGGCCCCCGGCTCGTCGGAGAGCGGGTCGCCCTGCTGGCCGGTGGTGGGCGGGAGCCGCAGCACCGCCACCGCCGGTGCGCGGTGTCCGGCGCGCACCGCCGCGCTCAGCGCCGCGACGTCCGGGTACGCCGTGACGGTGCCCCCGGCGGCGCGCACCGCGTCGGTGAGCTCGCCGGCTTCCGCGCCGAGCACCGCCCAGTCCGGCCCGCCCGTCGGCTCGACGGCGCGGATGGACGGCAGCGGGGACCACACCGTACGCAGCAGGGACTCGGAGGTCCCGTTGCCCGCCGCGCGCAGCCGGGCCGGACGGTCGAGCAGCACGTGCCGGGTGATCTTGCCGGAGGAGGTGCGCGGGATCCGGTCGATCTCGTACACCTCCTCGGGCACCTTGAAGGTGGACAGTTCGTCGCGGCAGGCGGCGAAGAGCCGTTCGGCGTCGAAGCCGCCCGGCCCGGGCACCACGAACGCGACCGGCACCTCGCCCAGAACCTCGTGCGGGCGGCCGACCACGGCCGCGTCGGCGACGCCGGGCACCCGCAGCAGCACGTCCTCGATCTCCGCGGGGTGGACGTTCTCCCCACTGCGGATGATCAGCTCGCGGCTGCGCCCGGTGATGGTCACGTAGCCGAGGTCGTCGCACCGTGCCAGGTCGCCGGTGTGGTACCAGCCGCCCGCCAGCACCTGCGCGGTGGCGTCCGGCTGGTTGTGGTAGCCGCGCATCAGGTTCGGGCCGCGGACCCACACCTCGCCCTCGGCGCCGGTGGGCACGTCCAGCCCGGTGTCGGAGTCGACCAGGCGCAGCGCGAGCCCCGGCACGGGCAGGCCGCAGGAGCCGTCGACGCGGGCGCCGTGCGGCCAGTTGACGGTCATCAGCCCGCAGGTCTCGGTGCTGCCGTACCCGTCGAGCAGCGGTACCCCGAAGGTCTGCTCGAACGTGTCGCGCAGCGCGGCCGGGCAGATCGATCCGGCGGTCAGGGCCAGCCGCAGCGCGCTGCGGTGCGCGCCGTGCTCGCGCGCCTCGGCCAGCAGGTAGTGGTACATGGCCGGGACACCGGCCAGGAACGTGTACCGCTCGTCGCGCAGCGCGCCGAGCACGTCCTCGGGGGCGAACCCGTCGAGCAGGGTGGCGCTCGCCCCGACCACGGTGACGCCGAGCACGCACAGCACGTGCGCGAGGCTGTGGTGCAGCGGCATCGGCCACAGCACCTCGTCGGTGTCGCTGAGCCCGAGGATCGGGGCGTAGCAGGCGGCGATGGACCACTGGCAGCTGCGCTGGGTGGAGACCACGCCCTTGGGGTTGCCGGTGGTGCCGGACGTGTAGAGCATCCACGCCGGGTCGTCGAGGCCCTGGTCGTCGCGCGGCGGCGTGGCCGGTTCCGTCCCGGCCAGTTCCTCGAAACGCACCAGCGGGCGCGGCGGTGGCTGCTCGCCGGTGACCACCACGCGCAGGTACGCGCGCCCCGGCAGCAGCCGACGTACCTGTTCCAGGTGGCCGGGGTCGGTGATGACGACCCGGGCGCCGCTGTCGTCGAGCGCGTACGCGAGTTCCGCCGCGCTGGCCGCCGGGTTGAACGGCACCGCCACCCCGCCCGCCCGGGAGACGGCCAGGTAGCTCTCGATGACCTCCACCGCGTTGCCGAGGAAGATCATGGCGCGGTCGCCGGGCTGCAACCACAGCCCGGACAGGTGACCGGCCAGCCGCCGGGTACGCCGTTCCAGCTCGGCGTAGCCGACCGCGCGGCGCCGGTCACGGAAGGCGACCTTGTCCGGTCGGACCGCGGCGTGCTCCCGCAGGATCTCGGGCAGCGGCCGGATCAGGTCTGCACGCAACATGCGACGTCACTCCCTGGTTATCCGAAACGACGCGGCGTTGCACGACCACCCGCGCGACTCGTCACCGGGACGCTAGCCGGGCGGGGGCAGAGGAAATATCAGGAATCCCGGCGGCACCCCCTTACCCACCCCCTACGACCCCCCTATGTTGACCGTCTCACCTCCACCGGCCGCACCGGAAACAAATTCCCTAGTACCGCGCTGCTAGCCTTCGCCACGCAAGCGGCACCGGCACCACCACAATGGACATTCCATACCGTCTTTCCTTTCTGGAATGGAACGGAATTCAACATGACGCAAACACGGTTCGCCGACTCCGGACCGAGTCTGGAATACGCGCCGCGCACCACCTTGTCGGATTTCGGGACCGTCGCCGACCCGGCCGCCGGCGGCTACCTGCTCGGGCAGATCAACTACACCACCGCCGCGGCCGACCCGACCGTGTCGGGCACGGGATCCCCCGTGCTGGACCTGCACATGACCGCCGATCCCGGCGACGCGTTCAGCGAACTGTGGATCACCCGCGACCCGGTGCACTCGGGCACGCACGACGGGGTGGTCTTCGCGCACGACGGCGAGTACCTGCTGTGCGCGGGCCGGGTGCCGCAGGCCCGCACGTACGCCGCCGCGACCGAGCACGCCTACCTCGCCGCGCTGAACGTCATGCGCGACCTGGGCTACCGGCACTGCTACCGGATGTGGAACTTCGTCAACCAGATCAACGCCCCCAACGCCGAGGGGCTGGAGACCTACCGGGACTTCTGCCTGGGCCGGGCGAACGCCTTCGAGAAGACCGGCTTCGGCGAGGACGTCATGCCCGCCGCCACCGGCATCGGCTCGCTCGGCGGCGGCATCGGGTTCTACTTCCTGAGCGGCCGGTCCGCCCGGCCGACCATGATCGAGAACCCGGAGCAGATGTCGGCGTACCACTACCCCCGGCGCTACGGCCCGAAGGCGCCGAAGTTCGCCCGCGCCGCCCACCTCGCCACCGCCGGCAGCGGCCACGTGTACGTCTCCGGCACCGCCAGCATCACCGGGCACAAGACCCGGTACGCCGGCGACATCGTGCGTCAGACCCACGTCTCGCTGCAGAACATCGCCCGGGTGATCGGCGCCACCAACCTGTGGGAGCACGGGATCCCCGACGGTCATTTCCTGTCCAACCTGGACCACGTCAAGGTCTACGTCCGGCACGCCGAGCACATCCCGGTGGTCCGGCAGATCTGCACCCGGGCATTCTCCACGGCCGCCGAGATCCGTTATCTCAACGTGGACATCTGCCGTTCCGATCTGCTGGTCGAGATCGAGGGAATCGCGTACTGACATGCGTCCCGCAATCGCCCCGGCGACCGTCGACGGCAGTCCGTGGGAGTCGCTGCCGGCCCGGGAACAACCCGATTGGCACGGCCATCCGGATCGTCGGCGGAACCTCGCCGAATTGCGTGCGAGTCCGCCATTGGTGGCGGAATGGGAAATCGCGGCCGCACACCGGGCGATCGCCACCGTAGCGGCCGGGGACGCCCGACTGCTGCAGGCTGGTGACTGCGCGGAAAGCCTGGCGGAATCCGGCCCGGCCGCCACCGCGGCGAAGGTGGCGGTGCTGGCGGACCTGGGTGACCTGGTCACCCGGCGCACCGGCGACGCGGTGGTGCTGTTCGGCCGCCTCGCCGGACAGTACGCCAAACCCCGGTCGCAGCCCACGGAGACCGTGCACGGGGTGGAGCTGCCGGTCTTCCGCGGGCACCTGGTCAACGCGCCCGAGCCGGACCCGCACGCCCGGGCCGCCGACCCGCGGCGCCTGATCGAGGCGTACCGGGCCAGCGCGCGGGTGCTGGCGGGACTGCGCACGCACCGGCAACGCGGCGACGCCGGGCCGTGGGCCAGCCACGAGGCGCTGGTGCTGGACTACGAGAGCCCGCAGGTCCGGCGCGGCGAGTGGAGCGGCGAACGCTACCTGGCCTCCACCCACCTGCCGTGGATCGGCGAACGCACCCGGCAGCTCGACCACGCCCACGTGCGCCTGCTGGCCTCGGTGACCAACCCGGTCGCCTGCAAGGTCGGGCCCGGCGCGACCCCGGACGACGTGGTCGCCCTGTGCGCGGCACTGGACCCCGGCCGCACTCCCGGGCGGCTGACCCTGATCGCCCGGATGGGCGCGGAGCGGGTCGGCGCGCTGGCACCGATCGCGCGGGCGGTGCGCCGGGCCGGGCATCCGGTGGTGTGGCTGTGCGACCCCATGCACGGCAACACCGTGCGCACCAGATCCGGGAAAAAGACCAGACAGCTGGCCACTATGATCCGGGAGGCGTCGCGGTTTCGCGCCACAGTGGAGGGTCTCGGACTGCACCCGGGCGGCCTGCACCTGGAGGTGGCCACGACCGAGGTCACCGAGTGCGTAGGCGGCCCGGTGCCCGACGAGGACGCGGTCGGCGGGCGCTACGAGTCGCTGTGCGATCCACGGCTGAACCCCGCGCAGGCCCGCGAACTGATCCGCTGCGTCTTCTGACATACGCTGCGTCTTCTGACATCCCAGGAGGAGACATGACCGACACCGACGTCGACGTCGATGTCGCGATCGTCGGCTGCGGCCCGGTCGGTCTGGTCCTCGGCATCGTCGTCGCCCAGCGCGGGTGGCGGGTCGCGATCCTGGAACGGTACGCCGGCCAGTACCCGTTCCCCCGGGTCGTGGCGTTCGACGGCGAGACCGCCCGCAACTTCGCCACGGCCGGACTGAACGACAACCTGTACGAGCTGGGCGAACCCGTCGACGAGTACGACTTCCAGAACGCCGACGGCAAGACCCTGCTGCACCTGCACTCGCCGTACGAGCCGGACCGCGACGGCTGGCCCAAGGCGATCGTGATGCACCAGCCGACCTTCGAGGCCGCGCTGCGCGAGCACGCCCGGACACTGCCGACACTGCGGCTGCTCACCGGGCACACGGTCGAGCGGATCACCGAACACGACGACCGGGTGGAGGTCGACGGCGACGGCTTCGCCGCAGGGTTGACCGCCCGGTGGGTGGTCGGCTGCGACGGGGCGAACAGCTTCGTCCGCGACCACGTCGGCACCCCCGTCATCGACCTGGAGTTCGCCCACGACTGGCTGCTGTGCGACGTGGTGTTCCACGAGCCGCGCACCTTCGTGCCCAACGACGTGCAGATCTGCGATCCGCGCCGCCCCACCACGATCGTCTCCAGCGGCCGGGGGCACCGCCGCTGGGAGTTCATGCGGCTGCCCGGCGAGAGCGTCGAGGAACTCAGCCGGGCGGAGACGATGTGGCGGCTGCTGGAGCCGCACGGCGTCACCCCGGACAACGCGGAACTGACCCGGCACATCGTGTACACGTTCCGGGCGAACATCGTGCGGGACTGGCGGCGGGGCCGGCTGCTGCTGGCCGGGGACGCGGCGCACCTGATGCCGCCGTTCATCGGGCAGGGCATGTGCTCCGGCGTCCGCGACGCCGTGAACCTGGCCTGGAAACTGGACCTGGTGCTGCGCGGCGTCGCACCGCAGACCCTGCTGGACGCGTACCCGAAGGAACGCGACCCGCACGTGCGGCGGACCACGGACCTGGCCATCGAGGTCGGCAGGATGATCTCCGAGCTGGACCCGGTCGCCGCCGCCCGCCGCGACGAGGCGATGTTCGCCCTGCAGCGCGACCCGCAGCGGGCCGCCGCCGCGACGCCGCAGTACTTCGCGCTGGAGGACGGCATCATCCGGCGCGACCCGGCGGGCGCGCCCACCGGGCTCGCCGGTGACCTGGTGCCGCAGGGCCGGGTCCGCCGGGGCGAGCACACCGCGATGTTCGACGACGTCGTGGGCCGCGGGTTCGTGCTGTTCGCGGCGTTCGACCCGTACCTGGTGCTGGACGAGGACGACGTGGCGTTCCTCAAGCGAATCGACGCGCACGTGGTCCGGGTGCTGCCGTCCCGGATGCCCGGCAAGAGTCTCAAGGACCACGAGGTCGTCGACGCCGACAACGTCTACCTGCCGTACCTGACCGGGGCCCGGCAGGTCGGCGCGCTGGTGCGGCCCGACTTCTACCTCTTCGGCAGCGCGGCGTCCCGGCCGGACCTGTCCACACTGGTCAAGGATCTGCGGGACCGCCTCACCGGGTGAGACGCGGCCCGGTCACGCCGTGGCCGCCAGGTGGGTCTGCAGTTCGCTGGGCAGCTCCCGCCGGTACCTGATCCGCAGCTTGCGGTAGACCCGCGTCAGGTGCTGCTCGATGGTGCTGGCGGTGATGAACAACTTGGCCGCGATCTCCCGGTTGGTCAGGCCCGCCGCGGCCAGCGCGGCCACCCGCAGCTCCGACTCGGTCAGCAGGACCAGCCGGTCGCGGGGATGCTGCCCGCCGCCGTCCAGCCCGGTCCGCAGCGGCAGCACCCCGTCGGTCAGCACGGCCGCGCCGCAGTCCTGCGCCACCTGCGCCGCCAGCCGGGCCATCGGCGCGGCCCGGCGCAACTGGCCCACCGCGCGGTAGGCGGTGCTGAGGTCGGCCATGGCGCGGGCCAGCTCGTACCGGTCACCGCAGCCCTGCAGGATCGACACCGCCTCGGCCAGCAGCTGCGGGCGGCTGTGGACCGGGCTGGTCGCGGCCAGCAGCCGCAACGCCACCCCCCGGGTACGCGAACCCGCCGGCCCCACCTTGGCCAGCTGCTCGTTGAGCAGGCGGCGCACCTCGGCCAGGTTCTCGTTCTTGCGCAGCCAGGCATCCGCGGCGCTGGTCCGCCACGGCACCAGGCCGGGCACGTCCATCCCCCACGCCGCGGTCAGCTCGCCACACGACAGGAAGTCCGCCAGCGCGGCGTAGTCGCGGCCGGTCGCCAGGTAGTGCTCGCCGCGGGCGTGCAGGTAGTGCAGCCCGTACCGGCTCTGCAGCATGGTGTCCGGCACCGGTTCGGCCAGCAGCCGGGTCGCCTCGTCGCGGCGCCCCAACCGGGTCGCGGCCGTGATCGCACACCCCAGCGGCAGGCCCACGGCCACGCCCCAGCCGGTGGGCGGCAGGACACTCAGGGCGGTGGTGGCGTCGCGCAGGGCGGACGCGAGGTCACCGCGGCGCAACGCCACCTCGGCGCGGACGGCAGTGGCGAACGCGACGCCGAGCGGGGTGGCCGCATCGCGGTCCACGAGGCCGAGCTCGGCGTCGGCGTCAGGGGGCGCGAGCTGGGCGGTCGCGGTGACGTGGGGCGTCGACAGCTCCGCCAGCAGGTGGTCGCACCAGGAGCGGGCCGCGTCGAGGCGCTCCGCGTACAGCAGCACGAGCAGCGACTGCAGGGCCGTCTGCACGCCCCAGACGTATCCGTCGCTGGGCCGGACGGACTGCAGCAGCAACTCGGCGTCGGCCACGGCCTGCTCGCGGGCGCCCCTGCCCAGCACGGCGACCAGCGCCGCCGTCGATCGCCGCCACGCCTCGGCCGCCTGCCCGGCGCCGCGCGGCGCCCGGGCGACGTCCGCCGGCCCCCGGTGGGCCAGCGTCGGGAAGGTGCCCGCCAGCCACAACTCCAACGCCTGACGCTCCGCGTCCGCCGGCGGCTGCGGGCGCGTTTCGGTGGGGTGGGCCGCGACATCGTGGACGGACCGCACCCGGGCGAGGACGCCGGCCGCCTCCGCGAACCGGCCGTACCAGGCCAGTTGCCCGGCGAGGGCGACGGCGTCGCGGCCGTCCAGGCCACCCGCCTGCGCGGCCCGGACCAGCTCCGGCAGATGCCGCGCGGCGGTCGCGGGCCGCAGCCGCCACTCGATGCGGGCCAGCTCCGCGACGACCTCGGCGTCACCGTCCACGGCGGCCCGGGCCAGATCCAGATACCGTACGGCGTCATTGAGCCGTTCGCGCCGCACCGCGTGCCGCGCCGCCGCCCGGAGCACCCCTGCCGCCCACATCGGGTCGGCCGTCGCGCTGCCGTGCGCGGCCGCCCGCGCGAGGTCGGCGGCCGTCGCATCGCCGTATGCGGCCGCCCGCGCCAGCAGGGGGGCCACCTCGTCGGGCGGTGCACCACGCTCGTGGCGCAGGCGGGCGGCCCGCTCGTACAGTGCCGCTCGTTCGGCCGCGGTCAGCTCCGCCAGCACGGCCGCGCGGGTGGCCGGATGCCGCAGCCGCCCGCCGGACAGCAGACCCGCCGCCGACAGCAGGCCGACCGCGTCGGCCACGGACTGGGCGCGTAACCCCGGCAGCTCCCCCGGCGTGTCGAGCACGGCCAGGGCGCGGGCGAGGTCTCGCGCGTCCGGACCGCAGCGGTGCAGGCAGCTCAGCAGCGCCTGACGGTAGCCCGCACCGGGCCGCCCGCCGTCCTCGCGCAGCGCGCTGACCAGCAACGGGTTCCCGCCGGTCAGCGGGTAGGCGTCCGGGTCACCGTCGAACATCGCGCGTACGGTGCGTTCGGCCAGCGGGGCGACCGAGAGCCGGGCGCAGTGCCGGTGGCGCAGCAGTTCGGTGTGCAGGGACGAGGTCCGGGGTCGCGGCCCGGTGGTCTCGGTGAGCACGATGAGCACGGCCGCCGTGGCGGTGCGCCGGACGCAGGCCAGCAGCCAGTCCAGCGACGGCGCGTCGGCGTGCGGCACGTCGTCGACCGTGATCAGGACGGGCCGCCGCCGCGCGAGCTCCACCACGGCACGGCAGAGGTCCTGGACTCCGCCGGAGCCGGTGCCCGGCGCGGGCAGGCGCTCCGGGCCCAGCAGCTGCCCCACCACGCCGAACGGCAGCGTGCGCTCCCGCTCCGCGCACGTGGCCCGCAACCACGTCCACCCGTGGGCCGTCGCGTCCTCACCGAACAGGTGCACCAGGGCGGTCTTGCCCGCTGCCACCGGCCCGCTGACCAGCGCGACCCGGCCGTGTCCCGCACGGGCCGACGCGGCCAGCTCGCCCAGCGCGGCCCACTGCTGCTCCCGCTCGGCCAACTCCGGCGGCACGGCCAGCTCGCGCTGGGCCAAGGCGGAAGCCATGCTCGCGTACCCCTTCGGACGGTGGTCGGAGGTGAACGCAGCCTACGAGCGGCAAGACTAGGAAACTTCCGGAGTTCCGGTCGCCAGGATGCACCCATGACTGCGCGCCCGGGCCCGATCCTGTTCGTGAGCATGCCCGAGAGCGGGCTGCTGAACCCCATGCTGGTACTGGCCGAGGAGCTGTCCCGACGGGGGACGCCCGAGCTCTGGTTCGCCACCGACGACAACCGGCGCGCCGACGTCGAGGCGGCCGGGGTGGGCTCACCCGTACGGTTCGTCTCGCTCGGCGCGGTGCTCTCCGAGCTGTCGTCGGTGACCTGGGACGACCAGACGTACCGGGCGGTGACCCAGCGTTCGCGGTTCAAGGCGCGCCGGGCCGTCATCGAGAAGACGTTCGTGCCCCGGTTGCAGGCGGCCAAGTACCGGCTGCTGGAGCGGGCGGTCGACGAGATCGAGCCGGCGCTGATGGTGGTGGAGAGCATGTGCCAGTACGGCTTCCAGCTGGCCATCACCAAGAAGATCCCGTACGTGCTGAGCAACCCGTTCGTCGCCAGCAACGCGGTCAGCTCGCTGGTGCCGATCGGCAGGTCGTACACGCCGAAGGACTTCCCCGTGCCGCACTCGGGCTACCCGGCGCGGATGAGCCTGGCCCAGCGGCTGAACAACCGGCTGTTCCGGTGGCGGATGCTCACCCTGTTCCTGTCCAAGACGATGAAGGAACGCAACGCCGAGGACGCCAAGGTCCGCGCGGAACTCGGCATCGACGCGAGCGCGGTCGGCCAGATGACCCGGGTGGAGAAGGCCGAGTTCGTGCTGAACTACTCGCTGCCCGAACTGGACTACCCGTTCGACATCCCGCCGATGTTCCGTACGGTCGGCGCCCTGGTGCCGCCGCTGCCGCAGGCCGAGCCGGGTGAGCTGGCCGAGTGGCTGGACGCCCGGCCGTCGGTGATCTACCTGGGGTTCGGGACGATCACCCGGCTCACCGAGCCGGAGGTGGCCGCGCTGGTGGAGGTGGCCCGGCGGATGCCCGCGCACCACTTCCTCTGGAAGCTGCCCACCGAACAGCAGAGGTTCCTGCCGCCACCGGACCGGCTGCCCGCCAACCTGCGCATCGAGAACTGGGTGCCGTCACAGCTCGACGTCCTGGCGCACCCGAACGTCAAGGTGTTCTTCACCCACGGCGGCGGCAACGCGTACCACGAGAGCCTCTACTTCGGTAAGCCGATGGTGATGCGCCCGCTCTGGGTCGACTGCTACGACCAGGCCATCCGCGGGCGGGACTTCGGGGTGAGCCTGACCCTGGACACGCCGCGCACGTTCCGCCCCGACGACGTGGTCGACAAGCTCACCCGGGTGCTGTCCGACGACTCGTTCCGGGTCAACGCGGAACGCTTCGCGCGGCTGCAGCGCGAGGCGGGCGGCCGGGTCCGCGCCGCTGACCTGGTCACCGCACTGCTGCCCGCACGGGAGGCCACCCGCGATGTCTGACACCGACGCCGTCCCGTTCCTGCTGCGCGGGCCGGGCAAGCCGTTCCCCCCGCCCGAGTACGCGCAGATGCGCCGCCGCGACGGTCTGGCCCGCGCGGTGCTGCCGTCCGGCACGCCGGTCTGGCTGGTGACCCGCCACGAGGACGTACGGGCGGCGCTGACCGACCCGCGGATCAGCTCCGACCCGACGCACGACGGTTTCCCCCGGCCCGCCAAGACCGTCGGGGTGCCCTCGGCGCAGGAGGTGCCCGGCTGGTTCGTGGCGCTGGACCCGCCCGAGCACGACCGGTTCCGCAAGGCGCTGATCCCGGAGTTCACGGTGCGCCGCATCCGGGAGCTGCGGCCCGCCATCCAGGCGATCGTGGACGCCAGCGTGGACGCGATGCTGGCCAAGGGGAACTCCGCCGATCTGGTCGAGGACTTCGCTCTGTCCGTACCGTCGCTGGTGATCTCGATGTTGTTGGGTGTTCCCGCGGTCGACCGGGACTTCTTCGAGGCCAAGACGAAGGTGCTGGTGACCATCAGCGCCTCCGACGAGGAGCGCGCCAAGGCCAGTGAGCACCTGCTGCGCTACGTCAACCGGCTGATCATGCTGCGCACCAAGCGGCCCGGCGACGACCTGCTCAGCCGCCTGATCGCCAACGGGGTGCTCAGTGTCGAGGAGCTGTCCGGGGTGGCGATGCTGCTGCTCATCGCCGGGCACGAGACGACCGCCAACAACATCGCGCTGGGCGCGGTGACCCTGCTGACCAATCCGGAGTGGATCGGCGACGACCGGGTGGTGGAGGAGCTGCTGCGGCTGCACTCGGTGGCCGACATCGTCGCGTTGCGGGTCGCCGTCGAGGACGTCGAGATCGGCGGGCAGCTGATCAAGGCCGGGGAGGGCATCGTGCCGCTGGTGGCGGCGGCCAACCACGACGAGAACCAGTTCGGCTGCCCGGCGCACTTCGATCCGAGCCGGTCGGCGCGCCAGCATGTCGCGTTCGGGTACGGCGTGCACCAGTGCCTCGGGCAGAACCTGGTGCGGGTGGAGATGGAGCTGGCGTACAAGACGCTGTTCGCGCGGGTGCCCGGTCTGCGCCTGGGTGTGCCGGTCGAGGAACTGCCGTTCAAGTACGACGGCGTGCTGTACGGACTGCACGCCCTGCCGGTCCGCTGGTAATGGAGAGGAACCCATGGCCCACATCGAGATCGCGCGGGGGCGCTGCATCGGGGCGGCGCAGTGCGTGCTGTCCGCGCCGGAACTGTTCGACCAGGACGAGGACGGGATCGTGGTGGTGCTCGACGACGCGCCCGGGGGTGAGCTGGTCGAGTTCGCCCACACGGCCGCGATGGTCTGCCCGTCGCAGTCCATCAGCGTCGCCGCGGACTAGGGATTCAACGCTGCTGACCGGCCGGGGCGGCGAGGTCGGGGGCGGCGAGGACGCCTCGTCGCGGCCGGTCCGGTGCACGGTCCAGCGGGCAGCGGCGGCCGCGAGCTCCCCACGGTGCGGCGCCGGTGACTGCTCGTGCCGTAACCGGGTGAGTCCGGCGATCGCCTGGGCGAACGCGTCGAGTGCCTGCGGCCGCGCGGCCGCCCAGGCTGGGATCACGCCGGCCCACGCCTCGGCCTGGCTCGGGGTGTGGCCGGCGCGGATCAGCCGGACGACCATGAGCGCGGTGTCGATCCACGCCGCGCCACGACACGGCATCGACCAGTCGACGACGGCGACACCGTCGCGGCGGAGGAGGAAATTTCGCGGGGTTACGTCGGTATGAGCCAGCGTCGTCCCATCGACCAGTTCGGGTTCGATCCAGCCCGCCCATCGCTTGGTTGCGCCCTGAATGGGGATCGGCGGGCCTGGCGTGAGTTCGTCCGCGAGGGCAATCAACGTCGTGGAAACCACGTCGAGGTCTGGCGAGCCGACTCGCAGATCGGGATGCCGACCGGGAACGTGCTCGAAGCCGAGCAGCAGCCAGCCATCCTGCTCGATCCGCCAGCGCAACCGCGGAACCCGGTCGGGCAGGCAGGGGTTCAGGCGGGCCTCGTTGCGGTGCATCCACCCGAGCGGGTTGCCGGCGTCGACGGCCTTGCAGAAGTACCGGCCGGTGCCCGTCTCCAAGACCGCGACGAGATCGGAGACCGCACCCGTCGCCACCGGGCGAACCCTCATGACGCCGCCGACGCGGTGCTCGGTCGCGGCGCGCACCGCAGATGGAAGCTCATGCCAGTGGCGACGGGTCACGGCCACATCTTCCTCGCCGGCCGCAGATGAACGTCCGTTGGGCGCCGCCTCCCGCCGCTACCCGGTGGTGCGGCGGCGCGGGCGCGACGCCAGCAGCAGTCCGCCGCCGGCCAGGATCGCCGCGGTGGCCAGCAGGAGCAGGGTCGCGACGCCGGGGCCGGTGACGGGCAGACCCTGGACCGTGATGTCCAGCGCCATCGCCCGCGCCGTGCCGTCCGGTGCGACACCCTGGGCGACCGCGGTGTGCGCCCCCGCGGCGAGGTTCGCCGGCACCAGGATCGACTTGCGGAAGGCGCCCGACGCGTCGGTGACCACCGTGCCGAGCACGGTCGGGTCGGAGTAGAACGTGAGAACCACGGTCGAGAAGGCCGCGAAGCCGTCGCCGAGGAAGGTGATCGCCTGCCCCGGCTCCGCCGTCGTGATCCTTCCGTCAGTGGTGGTCAGGATGAGGTTGGTGGGTGGCGGGCTCGACGGAATCCGCGGTGCGGAAGCGGTCACCGTACCGGCGCCGGTGGTCACCCGGGAACTGCCGTTCGGTCCGCGCGACACCACGCTCAGGGTGTACGCCTGCCCCGCCACCGCGCCCAGCACGCAGGTCAGTGCGGTGGACTCGCAGGAGGACACGATGTCGCCGCTGCGTGCCGTGGCCTGGTAGTCGTCGATGGCGCTGGTGTCGTCCGGCGCCGTCCAGGTCACCGTGATGGAGGACTGCCCGGCGACGCCGGAGACGGTCGGGGGCGCCGGTGGCCGGGGCAGGATCTCGATCGTCCGGTCCTCCGACTCCGCCTCCGCGTAGACGCCGTTGCCGACCTGCACGGCCGCGACCGTGCAGACGCCCTCGGTCTTCACGGTCAGGGTGGTGCCCTTCGTCGTGCAGACACCGGTCGTGCGGGAGCGGAACGTGACGGGCAGCCCGGACGATGCGGTGCCGCTCAGGGTGCTGTCACCCACCTTGCGGGGGCCGGGCTGCGGGAAGGTGACCGTCTGGGTGAGCTTGTCGACCTGCAGTTGCGGGAAGCAGGCCGCGGACTGGCCGGAGCCGCCGCCCGGAGTGGAGCCGATGCAGACGCCGAACGCCGCCTCGACATGGTTGAGCTGGGTCAGCGTGTCGGCGTGCAGTTCGTACAGGGCGCCGGCGTTACCGCGTACCTGTACCGCAGCCTGGCAGTTGAAGTCCCCCGCGCCGATCACCCCGCCGGTGAGTGTGAAGGTGCGGCTGCCCGCCGTCGCGGTTACCGTGCCGCCGCAGGTGTTGCCGCTGGACGCGACGACGGCGAGTCCCGCAGGCAGGCTCAGTTTCCAGGCGATGCCGGAGGTCACCGCGGTCGGATTCTGGTCGGCGCGGTACAGGTAGAACGTCAGCGTCGACGTGTCGCCGACGGTGATGTCGCCGGGTTGGAAGTAGCCGGACAGCGTCGGCGGGGCGGTCGTGACCACGAGGGTGTCGGGGGTGATCCCCGCGCCGATCTGCCCGGCGGTGCTCGTGACCGCCGAGTTGTCGATCGTGTACGAGCCGGAGTGGGCCGAGGTCACGGCGATGCCGACGGTGCACTGGGGATCCGCGGCGGCGAGGTCGATGCCGGACACGACGAGTTGTGCGTCCCCGGGGTTCGGGTTGACGGTGCCGGCGCAGTCGTTCGCGACGTCGCTGGACGCGACCACCAGGTGTTCGGGCAGGTCGATGGTGAACCCGATGCCGGTGAGGTCGCTGGCGGTCACGTTCGGGTCGCGCTGCACCGTCAGGGTCAGGCCGGACGAGGCGTGGTCGCGGATTGTGGACTCGGCGAACGCGGCGCGCAGGTGGGTCTGGAAGCCGTTGAGGATGGTGACGGCGGCCGCCTGATGCCGGCTGGCCTTGTCGTGCGACGCCGGTGCTGCCGCCGCGGCGGGACCGCCGCCGCCCGCGCCGAGAGTCGCCGCCACGGCCACGGCGGTCACTGCACCGAGTGCCGCGGCCCGCCTGCGCTGGGACCAGTCCATGTGCGTACGCCTTCCGTCCACCGCCGATGCCAGGTGGACGATATGCGCCTAGGACGGTGATATTCGCCTTTCACGTTATTGATCAGCTTTCGGATGACGCTGCGACGGGGTGTGCCCGGCGGTCAGGTCCGTCAGCCACTCGTCGATCAGCTGGGCGGTCAGCGCCGAGTCCTCCATCACCATGGACATGTGGTCGGTCTTGATCTCCCGGACCTCGTCGGCGGGCACCGCGACCGCGATCCCCGACGAGGTCTCGAAGTCCGTGCCGTCGACCTCCCGGGTGCAGCGGATCATCAGCTTCGGCACGGTCGGCTCGTCACCGATGCCGGTCATCTTCACGAACCAGTGGGCCATCGCCGACAGCCGGGCGCTGTTCATGCTGACCGCGGGCGAATCCATGCTGGAGAAGTAGTTCGTCGAGGTCGCGTCGAAGTTGATGTTCTCGCTGTCGTCGTAGCGCAGGCTCAACGTGTCGAGCATGATGACCGCCTCCGGCCGTACCCCCCAGGTCTGTTCCAGGATGCCCGCGGCGAAGTACGCGAGGGTGCCGCCCGACGAGTGTCCGAGAAGGACGAACGGGTCGCCCTCCGAGGCGTGCAGCACGCTCTCGGCGACGACCCGGCCGGCCGCCTCGGTGGTGGCGGGCAGCGGCTCCCCCGGCGCGAAGCCGACCAGCGGCAGGGCGGACACGTGCCGCTTGCCGCGCAGGTGGGCCGCCACCCGCGCGTACAGGTGCACCCCGGCGCTGGCGCCGGGCGAGCTGACGCAGATCAGCCGCGGCTGCCGGGAGCCCTCGGCGAGGGTGACCGCGGCGGGTAGGTCCTCCAGTTCGGCCGGGGAGTCGAAGCTGGGGCGCAGCGCCGCGACCGCCGACAGCAGGCGCAGCCCGGCGAGGGCCCGGCCGTCGCGGACCGCCTGTTGGAACAGCTCGTGCACGGTCTCCCCGGCGGCCACCGTCCGGGTGGCGCCCGGCGCGGCGGCGCCGCCCGGTGCCGCACCGGCCAGCTCGCCCAGCAGCCACTCGGCGAACCCGGCCGGGGTGCGGCTGTCGAACACGATCGACGTCGGCAGCCGCAGGCTCAGCGCGTCGGACAGCTGGTTGCGCAGCTCCACCGCGATCAGCGAGTCGAACCCGAGCTCCAGGAAGTCACGCTCCGCGTCGATCGCGGTGGGGTCGGCGTGGCCGAGCAGCTTCGCGGCGTACTCGGCGATCAGGTTCCGCAGGAACGTCCGCTTCGCCGTACCGTCCATGGTGTCCAGCCGGTCGCGGACCGTGGCCGCGGCGCGGCCGGTGCGCACCAGCGGCCGCGCGCCGCCCGCGACCAGGTTGCGCAGCAGCGGCGGCACCTGGCCCTGCGCGGAGCGCGCCCCGGCGGCGCTGAGGTTCAGCGCGGCGATGGTGGGGCGGTCGGCGGCCACCGCCGCGTCGAACGCCGCGTGGCCCTGTGCCGCGCTCATCGGCGGGAAGCCGGAGCGGGCGATGCGTTCCCGCGCGGCGGCGCTGAGCTCGGCGGTCATCCCCGCCACCGGCTCCCACGGCCCCCACGCGATCGACGTGCCCGGCAGCCCGTGCGCCCGGCGCAGCTCGGCCAGCGCGTCGAGGAACGCGTTGGCGGCCGCGTAGTTGCCCTGCCCGGCGCCGCCCATGATGCCCGCCACCGACGAGTACAGGGCGAAGACCTCCAGGTCGAGGCCGCGGGTGGCCTCGTGCAGGTGCCACGCGCCGTCCGCCTTGGCGGCCAGCACGGTGTCCACCCGCTGCGGGGTCAGCGACGTCACGAGGCCGTCGTCGAGCACCCCGGCGGCGTGGATCACCGCGGTCAGCGGGTGCGCGGCCGGGACCGCGGCGATCAGCTCGTCGACCTGCGCGCGCGACGACACGTCGCAGGACGCGAACGTCACCTGGGCCCCCGCGTCGCCCAGCCGGGCCCGCAGCGCGGCCGCGCCGGGCGCGTCCGCGCCGCGGCGACCGGCCAGCAGCAGGTGCCGCACCCCTTGGGCGGCGAGGTGGTGGGCCAGCTCGGCGCCGAGACCGCCGGTGCCGCCGGTGATCAGTACGGTGCCGTCCGCGGGCCAGGTGCGCGGCTGCGGCGCTTCGCCGGTGATCGGTACGAGGCGCGGCACGTAGGCGACGCCGTCGCGGATCGTGACCTGTGGCTCGTCGCCGGTGATGAGGGCGGGCAGCAGTCCGGGCGACACCTCGGCCCGGTCGATGTCGACCAGCAGGAACCGGCCCGGGTGCTCGGACTGCGCCGAGCGGACCAGCCCGGCCGCCGCGGCGGCGGCGGGATCCACCTCGGTCTCGCCGGGCAGGGTGACCGCGCGGCTGGTGACGAAGACGACGCGCGTGTCCGCGAACCGGTCGTCCGCGACGGCCTCCCGCACCACGGCCAGCGCGTACGCGGTCAGGGTGTGCGCCGCCACGGCCGGGCCGGCGGTGGGGTCGGCGGCCAGCGGCACGAGGAACACCTCCGGTGCGCCGACCCCGTCGACCAGCGCCCCGGCCAGCGAGTCGCCGTACGCGGTGACGGTCTGCCCGGCCGAGTGGACCGCGAAGCCCAGGTCGAACTCGTCGACGCCGACCACACCCCACCGGCCGTGGAACGGCTCGGCGGCGAGCTGGGCGGGCGAGAAGTCCACCCGGAACGCGGCGGGCAGCGGCCGCGCCGCCCGCGCCGAGGTGGTCCGCAGCTCCAGCGACTCGACCGATAGCACCGGCACCCCGACCGGGTCCACGGCGGTCACCGCGACGGCGCCGCCGGGCAGCGGGGACAGCCGGACCCGCAGCGCGGACACCCCGGTGGTGTGCAACGACACCCCGCCGAACGCGAAGGGCAGCCCCTTGCTCTGCTCGCCGAGGAACACGATGGGGTGCAGCGCGGCGTCCAGCAGCGCCGGGTGCAGCCCGAACGACGCGGCACCGGCGACCCGGTCGGGCAGGGCGACCTCGGCGAACACCTCCCCGTCGCGCCGCCACACCGCCCGTACCCCCTGGAACGCGGGGCCGTAGGCGAGTCGCGCGTGCTCGGCGAGCTGGTCGTAGAAGCCGTCCAGCGGTACGGGCTCCGCGCCGGGCGGGGGCCAGGCGGTCACGTCGAACGCCGCGACCCGCTCGCCGGTGGTCAGCTCGCCCGTGGCGTGCGGCACCCACTCGCCGGCCGCCTGCGCGTACACCCCGACCCTGCCGTCGCTGACCCGGACCTGCACGGTGACCGGCTCGTCGGCGGGCAGCACCAGCGGCGCGGCCAGGGTCAGGTGTTCGATCCGGTCGTGGCCGGCCAGGTCGGCGGCCCGTACCGCCAGCTCCAGGAAGCCCGTGCCGGGGAACAGCACCGCGCCGCCCACCACGTGCTCGGCCAGCCACGGGTGGGTACGCAGCGACAGCTGCCCGGTCAGCACCAGGTCGCCGGACCCGGCGACGGTCACCGCCGCGCCCAGCAGCGGATGCCCGGCCGAGGCGACGCCGAGGCCCGCCGCGCCGACGCCGAACGCGGCCGTGCCGGACGGCCAGTAGCGCCGGTGGTCGAAGCGGTACGTGGGCAGTTCCACGACGCGGGCGCCGGTGCCCGCGAAGAACGCCGCGAGCTCGACCCCGGCCCCGGCGACGTGCAGGGTCGCGAGGGCGGCGACCACCGCCTCGGATTCGGGGCGGTCCTTGCGCAGCAGCGGGGTGACGACCGTGCCGTCGGGTACGAGGTGCGCGGCGAGCGCCGCGAGGGTGCTGTCGGGGCCGACCTCGACCAGCGCGGTCGCACCCCCCGCGACCAGGGCGGCGACGCCGTCGGCGAACCGTACGGGATCGCGTACCTGCCGGACCCAGTAGCCGGGTTCGGTGACGTCGCCCGTGGACACCATCGGGATCGTGGGCTCGTGGTAGGTCAGCCCGGCCGCCACCGACCGCAGGTCGTCGAGCATCGGGTCCATCAGGGGCGAGTGGAAGGCGTGCGAGACGGCCAGCCGCTTGGTCCGCTCGAAGCGGGCCGCGACGGCCAGCACCGCGTCCTCGCGGCCGGAGATCACCACCGCGTCGGGGCCGTTGACCGCGGCGACGGCGACGTCGCCGGTCAGCAGCGGGCGGATCTCGGCCTCGGTGGCCTGGACGGCCACCATGGTTCCCTCCCGGGGCAGCGCCTGCATGAGGCGGGCCCGCGCCGCGACCAGCCGGCACGCGTCGGGCAGCGACAGCACGCCCGCGACGTGGGCGGCCGCGATCTCCCCGACGGAGTGGCCGAGCACGTGCGCGACGGTGACGCCCCACGACTCGGCCAGCCGGAACAGCGCCACCTCGACCGCGAACAGCGCGGGCTGCGCCCAGCCCGTCTCGTCGAGCTCCGCCTGGCTGTCACCCCACATCACCTCGCGCAGCGGGCGCGGCAGCAGCGGGTCGAGGTGCGCGCAGACCTGCTCCAGCGCGGCGGCGAACACGCCGAAACGTCCGGCCAGTTCCCGGCCCATGCCGAGCCGCTGCGCGCCCTGCCCGGAGAACAGCGCGCCGACCGGCCGCTTCGCGGCCACGCCCCGCGCCAGCTCGACGACGCCGTCCGGCCCGGCGCCGAGCACGGCCCGGTGCGGGAAGAGGGTACGGGTCGTGGCCAGCGAGTATCCGACGTCGAGCGGGTCGGTCGTCCGTTCACCACCATCGAAGGCGGTTCGCAGCGCGTCGAGCTGCGCGTCCAGGGACGCCGCGGAGCGCGCCGACACCGCCCACGGCACGAACCGGGGCGCACCCGCCCCGGGCCCGGCCATGGCTTCCGGCGCGGGCGCCTCCTCCAGGATCACGTGCGCGTTGGTGCCGCTGACCCCGAACGCGGAGACCCCGGCCCGGCGGGGACGGTCGGTGGCGGGCCACGGCTCCGCCTCGGTGAGCAGCCGCACCGCGCCCGCCGACCAGTCCACGTGCGACGACGGCCGGCTGACGTGCAGGGTGCGCGGCAGCACCTCGTGGCGCAACGCCTGCACCATCTTGATCACCCCGGCCACCCCGGCGGCGGCCTGGGTGTGCCCGAGGTGGCTCTTGACCGCGCCCACCCGCAGCGGCACCGTGCGCTCCTGCCCGTACGCGGTCAGCAGCGCCTGGGCCTCGATCGGGTCGCCGAGCACCGTGCCGGTACCGTGCGCCTCCACGGCGTCCACCTCGGACGCGGTGAGCCCGGCCCGCGCCAGCGCCGCCTTGATCACCTGGATCTGGGCGGGGCCGTTGGGGGCGGTCAGGCCGTTGGACGCGCCGTCCTGGTTGGTGGCGGAGCCCTTGACCACGGCCAGGACCCGGTGGCCGAGCCGCCGCGCGTCGGACAGCTTCTCCAGCACCAGCACCCCGACGCCCTCGGACCAGCCGGTGCCGTCCGCGTCGTCGGAGAACGCCTTGCACCGGCCGTCGGGGGCGAGGCCGCCCTGCCGGGTGAACCCGGCGAACCCGGCGGCGGTGCTCATCACGGTGACCCCACCGGCCAGGGCCAGGGTGCACTCGCCGCCGCGCAGCGCCTGCCCGGCCAGGTGCAGGGCCACCAGCGACGACGAGCAGGCGGTGTCGATCGTGACGGCGGGACCGCGCAGCCCGAGAGCGTAGGCGACCCGGCCCGACATGACGCTGGCCGCCGTGCCCATGCCCGCGTGGCCCTCGACGTCCTCGCCGGACATCATCAGCACGTGGCCGTAGTCCTGCCCGTTGGTGCCCACGAACACGCCGGTGCGGCTGCCGCGCAGCGACCTCGGGTCGAGGCCCACCCGTTCCAGGGCCTCCCACGAGGTCTCCAGCAGCAGCCGCTGCTGCGGGTCCATCGCGAGGGCCTCGCGCGGGGAGACGCCGAAGAACTCGGCGTCGAAGTCCGCGGCGTCGAAGAGGAAGCCGCCCTGCAGGGTGGCGCTGCGCCCCGCGTCGTCACCGGCCAGGGCGCCGAGGTCCCAGCCCCGGTCGCCGGGGAACGACGTGATCGCGTCGCGGTCGCCGCTGACCAGCCGCCACAGGTCCTCCGGCGACTGGACCCCGCCGGGCAGGCGGCAGGCCATGCCCACGATCGCGATCGGCTCGTGCGCGGACGCCTCGGCCCGTTCCAGCCGCTGCCTGGTCTCGTGCAGGTCCGCGGTGACCCACTTGAGGTACTCGACGAGCTTCTCTTCGTCCGACACGTCCGTTGCCCTTCTTGTCGCGGTCAACGCTGGTTACCGCGGCCGAGTTCGTTGTCGATGAAAGCGAGGATGTCGGCGGTGCTGGCCGCCTGGATGCGGTCGGCCACCGTCGCGGAGTCGTCGGTGGCCTGCTCGCCGGTCCCCGCGTACCGGGTGATCAGCTCGCGCAGCCGGGCCGCCACCCCGGCCGAGTCCAGGTCCTGCCGGGAGCTGGCGGACAGCGCCGCCTCCAGCCGGTCGAGCTCGTCCAGGATGGCCGGGCCGCGCTCGGCGGCCCCGAACAGCTCGGCCGCGAGGTGACCCGCCAGCACGGTCGCGGTCGGGTAGTCGAAGACCAGGGTGGCGGGCAGCCGCAGCCCGGTGGCCGCGCTGAGGCTGTTGCGCAGCTCCACCGCGCTCAGCGAGTCGAAGCCGAGCTGGCGGAACTCGCGGTCGGCGTCGACCCCGTCGGGCGTGGCGTGGCCCAGCACCCCGGCCGCGTGCGCGCGGACCAGCTCGACCAGGAAACCGGCCCGCTCCCCCGCGTCCATCGCCGCCAGCCGCCGCAGCAGCCCGTCACCGGAGGTCTGGCCGCCCGCCGCGCGCCGCCGCGCCCGGACCAGACCGCGCAGCAGCGCCGGGACGGCCAGGCCGGGCGCGGCCGTCGCGGCGAGCCGGGTGGCGACCAGCAGCGGCTCGGTGCGGGCGCGCGCCGCGTCGAACAGGGCCAGGCCGCCCGGCACGCTCAGCGGCGGCAGATCCGTGCGCCCGCCCAGCCCGGCGGCCATGCCGGTGGTGTCCCACGGACCCCACGCCAGCGACGTCGCGGGCAGCCCCCGCGAGGCCCGGTACCCGGCCAGGGCGTCCAGGAACGCGTTGGCGGCGGCGTAGTTGCCCTGGCCCCCGGCGCCCAGCACCCCGGCGACCGACGAGTACAGCACGAACCCGGCCAGGTCCAGGTCCTCGGTGGCCTCGTGCAGGTGCCAGGCGCCGTCCACCTTGGGCCGCAGCACCGCGGTCAGCCGCGCCGCGGTGAGCGAGCCGATCGTGGCGTCGTCGAGCACACCGGCGGTGTGCACCACCGCGGTCAGCGGGTGCTCCGCCGGTACGGCCTTCACCAGGGCGACGACCGCCTCCCGGTCGGCGACGTCGCAGGCCGCGACCGTGACCGTGGCGCCGTGGGCGGCGAGTTCGGCCCGCAGCTGCGTGGCCCCGTCCGCGTCGAGTCCCCGGCGCGACACCAGCAGCAGGTGGCGGACGCCGCGCCCGGTCAGGTGCCGGGCCAGTTCGGCGCCCAGGCCACCGGTGCCGCCGGTGATCAGTACGGTGCCGTCCGGGTTCCAGTCCCGGGCGGCCGGGGTCGGGTCCACGTGGTCGTCGCCGCCCGGCGAGGCTGCGGCGTCCACCGGGACCAGGCGGGCCACGTGGACGACGCCGTCGCGGACCGCGACCTGGGGTTCGTCGGTCAGCCCGGGCACCGCCCGCAACGCCCGCACGGACTCGGCAGCGTCGTCCACATCGGCCAGCAGGACCGCGCCGGGCTGCTCCGACTGGGCGCTGCGCACCAGGCCGAGCACGGGCGCGGCGGCCAGGTCCCGGTCCAGGCCGCGCCGGGTCACGACGATCAGGCGGGAGTCGTGGAACCGGTCCTGGGTCAGCCACTGCCGCAGCACGTCCAGGGTGCGGGCGGTCAGCTCGTGCGCGGCCCCGGCGACGTCGGCGCCCGGCTCACCGAGCACCGGCAGCAGCACGAAGTCGGGCACGTCGGTGAGGTCGGCAAGCGACGCCACGCTCGGCGCGCCGAAGCCGACAGTGTCCGGTCCGAGGACGGTCCAGGTGCCCGGCACCGGTTCGCCGACCGTGGCGGGGGCCCAGTCCAGGCGCAGCAGCGGATCGGTGCGGTGCGGGTCGGTGGCGTCCCGCGGCGCCACGGGCGGGCGCAGGGACACCGAGGCTACCGAGAGGACCGGGGCGCCGTCCGGGTCGACCGCCGAGATGGACACCGCCTCCGGCGGCGCCTCCGCCGCCCCGATGCTGTCCGGGGCCGCCGGGGACACCTGGACCCGCAGCACCCGGGCGCCGGAGGCGTGCAGGCTCACCTCATGCCAGTCGACGGGCAGGCCGTCGCGGCCCGCCGCCTGGACGGCCGCGCTGAGCAGGGCCGGGTGCAGGCCGTACCGGTCGGCGTCGGTGACGTCGTCGGGCAGGGCGACCTCGGCGAACGTCTCGTCGCCGCGCCGCCACAGCTCCCGCACCCCACGGAACGCCGGCCCGTAGTCCAGGCCCTCGGGGTGGAGGTCGTCCAGCGGCACCGCCTCGGCGCCGGCGGGCGGCCACGCCACGGTGGCACCGGCGGACGTGCCCGGGGCGAGTTCGCCGGTGGCGTGGGCGGTCCAGTCCTGGTCGGAGCCGGCGGGCCGGGCGTGCATCGTGACCGTGCGGGTGCCCTCGGGTGTCGGGGCGCCCACCCAGACCTGAAGGTCGGCCGCCGCGCCCGTACCGAAGATCAGGGGTGTGGTGACGGTCAGGCGGGTGATGCGGTCGCAGCCGGTGCGGTCGGCGGCGTGCAGCGCCAGCTCCACGAAGCCGGTCTCCGGGAAGGTGATCCGGTCGTGCACCACGTGGTCGGCCAGCCAGGGCTGGGCCGCGACCGACAGCCGGGCGGTCAGGGCGAGCCCGTCCCCGCCCGGCACCGGCAGCGCCGCGCCCAGCAGCGGATGCCCGGCGGCGGCCAGGCCCAGACCGGAGACGTCACCGCGGGCGGCGCCCGGGGTGGGCCAGAACCGCTCCCGCTGGAACGG
Source organism: Krasilnikovia cinnamomea (assembly GCF_004217545.1). Taxonomy (NCBI): domain Bacteria; kingdom Bacillati; phylum Actinomycetota; class Actinomycetes; order Micromonosporales; family Micromonosporaceae; genus Krasilnikovia; species Krasilnikovia cinnamomea. Next base: position 6,823,350 of record NZ_SHKY01000001.1, on the reverse strand, counting down.
GTACGTGGGCAGCTCCACCCGGCGCGCCCCGGTGCCGGTGAACACGGGCGCCCAGTCCACGCCGACCCCGGCCACGTGCAGGCGGGCCAGCGCGGTCAGGGCCGAGGCCTGCTCCGGCCGGTCCTTGCGCAGCAGCGGCACGACGACCGAACCGTCCGGCACCAGCGCGGCGGCCAGCGCCGCGAGCACCCCGTCCGGGCCGAGCTCCAGGTACGCGGTGACCCCGTCGGCGGCCAGCGCCCGCACCGAGTCGGCGAACCGGACCGTGTCGCGCACGTGCCGCACCCAGTACTCGGGGTCGGTGACGTCGCCCGTGGCGGCGATCGGCACGGCCGGCGGCGCGAACGACAGGCCGCTCACCACGGCGCGGAACGGCGCCAGCATCGGCTCCATCAGCGGCGAGTGGAACGCGTGGCTGACCCGCAACCGGCTGGTCCGGCGGTCGCGGGACCGGAAGTACGCGGCGAGGTCCAGGACGGGCTGCTCGGCACCGGCGATCACGACCGAGTCCGGGCCGTTGACCGCGGCGAGGGAGACGGCGTCGGTGAGCAGCGGGCGTACCTCGTCCTCGGTGGCCCGCAGCGCCACCATGGCTCCGCCGGCCGGCAGCGCCTGCATGAGGCGGGCCCGGGCCGCCACCAGGGTGCACGCGTCGTCCAGGGACAGCACCCCGGCCACGTGCGCGGCGGCGATCTCGCCGACGGAGTGCCCGGCCAGCCGGTCGGGGACGACCCCGAACGACTCGACGAGCCGGTACAGGGCGACCTCCAGCGCGAAGATGGCGGGCTGGGCGTGGCCCGTGCCGTCCAGCTTGCCGGGGTCGTCGGTCAGGGCCGTGCCGAGCCGGGCGGCGACCTCGTCGTAGGCGCGGGCGTACGCGGGGAACCGGGCGTACAGTTCCCGGCCCATGCCCGCGCGCTGGGCGCCCTGGCCGGTGAACAGGACCGCCAGCGGACGGTCGGCGGCCACGCCCCGCGCGGCCTCGCTCAGCCCGTCCGCGGTGGACAGCAGCACCGCCCGGTGGTCGAACACCGAGCGGCCCGCGACCAGCGAGTGGCCGAGGTGCAGCGGCGGCGTGTCGGCGGCGAGCGCGCGGATCTGATCGACCTGGGCGGTGAGGGCGGCCTCGGTGCGGGCCGACACGGGCAGCACGACCACCGCGGGCTCGGCGACCGGGGCGGGGGGCGGCGCCGGTGGCGCCTCCTCGAGGATGAGGTGGGCGTTGGTGCCGCTGATGCCGAACGAGGAGACACCGGCGCGGCGGGGGCGCCCGGCGCTCGGCCAGTCCCGCCGCCCGGTCAGCAACTCGACCTTGCCGGCACTCCAGTCGACGTGTGAGGTCGGCTCGGTGACGTTCAGGGTCGCGGGCAGCACGCCGTGCCGCAGCGCCTGCACCATCTTGATGACGCCGACCACCCCGGCGGCGGCCTGGGTGTGGCCGAGGTTCGACTTGGCCGAGCCGAGCAGCAGCGGCGCGTCGCGGTCCTGGCCGTACGTGGCCAGCAGCGCCTGGGCCTCGATCGGGTCGCCGAGCACGGTGCCCGTGCCGTGCGCCTCGACCGCGTCCACGTCGGACGGCCGCAGCCCGGCGCCCGCCAGGGCCTGCCGGATGAGCCGCTGCTGGGACGGCCCGTTGGGGGCGGTGAGCCCGTTGGACGCGCCGTCCTGATTGACAGCCGAGCCCTTGAGCACGGCGAGGATCTCGTGGCCGTGGCGCTGCGCATCGGAGAGCCGTTCCAGCACGACCACGCCAACGCCCTCGGACCAGGCCGTACCGTCGGCGCTGTCGGAGAACGGCTTGCACCGGCCGTCGGGGGCCAGCCCGCCCTGCTGGGTGAACTCCATGAACGCACCCGGGCCCGACATCAGCTGCACGCCGCCGGCCAGCGCCAGGGAGCATTCGCCGCCGCGCAGCGCGTTCGCGGCCAGGTGCATCGCCACCAGCGCCGACGAGCACGCGGTGTCGATCGTCATGGCCGGTCCCTCCAGCCCCAGGGTGTACGACAGCCGCCCCGACGTGACGCTCGGCGAGGTTCCGGTGCCGGTGTAGCCCTCCATGCTCTGCAGCGAGTTCAGCAGCAGGTGCGCGTAGTCGGCGCCGCCGGCCCCGACGAACACCCCGGTACGGCTGCCGCGCAGCGCCGCCGGGTCGATGCCGGTGCGCTCGATGGCCTCCCACGCGGTCTCCAGCAGCAGCCGCTGCTGCGGGTCCATGGACAGCGCCTCGCGCGGCGAGATGCCGAAGAATCCGGGGTCGAAGTCGGCGATGCCGTCGACGAAGCCGCCGTGCCGGGTGACGCTGCGGCCCGCGCCGTCGCCGCCGAGCATCGCCAGGTCCCAGCCCCGGTCGGTGGGGAACGGCCCGATCGCGCTGCGCCCGTCGGCCAGCAACTGCCACAGGTCGTCGGCGGAGTGGACGCCGCCGGGGAAATGGCAGGCCATGCCGACGATCGCCACGGGATCGTCGAGGACCGGGACCGCGTCGCCCTCGTCGGCGTGCCGGCCGCCGAACAGTTCGGCGTTCAGGTGCTCGGCGAGCCCGCGCGGGGTCGGGTAGTCGAAGACCAGGGTGGCGGGCAGGGTCAGCCCGAACGCGGTGCTGAGCCGGTTGCGCAGCTCGACCGCGGTGAGGGAGTCGAAGCCGAGCTGGCGGAACTCCTGCTCCGGGTCGACGGCCTGCCCGGAGGCGTGGCCGAGCACGGCGGCCGCCTCGGCGCGGACCTGCCGCAGCACGGCCCGGGCCTGTTCGGCCGGGTTGAGCTGCCGCAGCTTGCCGGTGATCCGGTCGCCGGCGGCCGCGGTGCGGCGGGTGCGGACCAGGCCGCGCAGCATCGGGGGGACGGCGCCCGCGAACGGGGCCGGGCCGGCTCCGGTGACCAGCCGGGTCGGCACCACGAGGGCCGCGTCGACGGTGACGGCCGCGTCGAACAGGGCCAGGCCGAGGGCGGGTGGCAGCGGCGGCATCCCGGAGCGTTCCATGCGCTCGAGCGACGCGGCGTCCAGGGCGGCGGTCATGCCCGCGCCGGGCGCCCAGGCGCCCCAGGCCAGCGACACCGCCGGCAACCCCAGACCACGACGGTACGCGGCCAACCCGTCCAGGAAACTGTTCGCCGCCGCGTAGTTACCCTGACCCGCCGCACCCATCACCCCGGACACCGACGAATACACCACAAACGCCGACAACGGCTGATCCCTGGTGAGCTCATGCAGATGCCACGCCGCGTCCACCTTCGGCGCCAACACCGCACCCAACCGCTCCGGCGTCAACGACGACACCACACCGTCGTCCAACACACCCGCCGTGTGCACCACCGCCGCCAACCGGCGCCCACCGATCACCCCGGCGAGCCGATCCCGATCGGCCACGTCACACGCCACCACATCCACCGTGGCACCCGCATCCACCAACTCCGCCCGCAGCTCACCCACGCCCGGCGCCGCCGCACCACGACGGCTCACCAGCAACAGGTTCCGCACCCCGCGTTCGGCGACCAGATGCCGGGCCAGCAACGCACCCAGGCCACCGGTGCCTCCCGTGATCAGCACCGTGCCGTCCGGGTCCCAGGCGGGCGGGACGGTCAGCACGACCTTGCCGACGTGCCGGGCCATGCTCATGTGCCGGAACGCCTCGCGGGCGCGCCGCACGTCCCACGTACGGGTGGGCAGCGGCCGCAGGGCGCCCGCCTGGAACAGCTCCACCAGCGCGAGGAGCATCTGCTGGATCCGGTCCGGGTCCACCTGCCCCAGGTCGAACGGCCGGTACGCGATGCCGGGCAGGCTCGCCGGGTCCCGCAGGTCGGTCTTGCCCATCTCCAGGAACCGGCCGCCCGGACCGAGCAGCCGCAGCGAGGCGTCGACGAACTCGCCGGTCAGCGCGTTCAGCACCACGTCCACGCCGGGGGTGAACCGGTCCGCGAAGCCGGTGTCGCGCGAGGACGCGAGGTGGTCGTCGGCGATCCCCAGCTCGCGCAGCACGTCCCACTTGCCTTCGCTGGCGGTGGCGTACACCTCGGCGCCCAGGTGCCGGGCCAGCTGGATCGCCGCCATGCCCACACCGCCCGCACCGGCGTGCACCAGAACCCTCTCCCCGGGCCGCAGGCCGGCCAGGTCGACCAGCGCGTGGTAGGCGGTGAGGAACACCAGCGGCACGGACGCCGCCTGCTCCCAGCTCCAGCCGTCGGGGATCCGGGTCACCTGGCGCTGCTCGGCGACCACGGTCGGGCCGAAGCCGCCGAACATCATGCCCATCACCCGGTCGCCCGGGGCCAGGCCGGTCACGTCGGGGCCGGTCGCGGTGACCACCCCGGCCGCCTCGGCGCCGAACATCCCGGCGTCGCCCGGGTACATGCCCAGGGCGTTGAGGACGTCGCGGAAGTTCAGCCCGGCGGCGTGCACCGCCACCCGGATCTGGGTGCCGGTCAGCGGTTCCAGAACCTCGGGGCAGGGTGCCAGGGTCAGCGCGTCCAGGCTGCCCTTGGCGGTGGTGGCCAGCCGCCACGGCACACCGGGCGGCGGCACCAGGCCGGGCGCCGAACCGATGCGGGCCAGCCGCGCCGCGTAGACGGCGCCGTCGCGGACGGCGAGCTGCTGCTCGTCACCGGCGGCGGCGAGGGCGGGTGCGAGGCCCGCCGGGTCGTCCACGTCCACCAGCAGGAAGCGGCCGGGGTTCTCCGCCTGCGCGGAGCGGACGAGGCCCCACGCGGCGGCGGCCGCCAGGTCGGTGACGGCCTCGTCGCCGACCGCGGCCGCGCCCCGGGTGACGAACACGGTCCGCGCGGTGCCCGCCAGCGCTTCCTGGAGGACGGCCAGCACCTCGCCGGTAAGCCGGTGAACGGCTTCCGGGCCGCCCGCCCGGCCTCCGCCGGTGAGCTCGTCGGCGCCGGAGACCGGGACGAGCACGAGCTGCGGCTCGCCGTCCGCGTGCGGCAGGTGCGCGGCCAGGCCGAACACGTCGGCGCCGCGGATCGTCCACGGCTGCGCGGCGGCGGCGGCCGGTTCGAGGGGTGACCACTCGACGTGGAACAGCGATTCGAGTACGGCCAGGTCCGCACCGCCGGGCGGCGGCGCCGACGGGGTACGGATCACCAGCGAGTCGGCGGCCAGCACCGGCTGACCGTCCACATCGGCCACCGACACCGCCACCGAGTCGTCGCCGGTACGGCGCAGCCGCACCCGCAACGCCGACGCGCCCGTGGCGTACAGGCTGACGCCGCCCCACTCGAACGGCAGGCCCTGCCCGGCGTCGGGCAGCAGGCCGATGCCGTGCAGCGCGGCGTCCAGCAGCGCCGGGTGCACGCCGTACATCGCCGCGTCCGGCGCCTGCTCGTCCAGCTCGACCTCGGCGTACACGTCGTCGCCGCGGCGCCAGGCGGACCGCAGGCCGCGGAACACCGGCCCGTACGCGAGTCCGCCCCGGGCGGCGAGCTGCTCGTAGAAGCCGTCCAGGTCGAGCGGCTGCGCCTGCGCGGGCGGCCACGGACCGGCGTCGGACTCAGCGGTGTCGGTGGCCGGGGCCAGGACACCGGCGGCGTGTTCGGTCCACTCCCGGGCCGGCTCGTCGGCGGGCTGGGACCAGATGCCGACGGGGCGGCGGCCGGATTCGTCGCGCTCGCCGACCCGTACCTGAATGGCGACGGCCTGGTGCGCGGCCAGCGTGAGCGGCACGGTGAGGGTGAGCGACGCGACCCGCTCGCAGCCGACCAGATCCCCGGAGCGCAACGCCAGCTCCAGGAAGCCGGTGCCGGGGAACAGCACCGCGCCGCCGACGACGTGGTCGGCCAGCCACGGCTGGGCGGCCAGCGACAGGCGGCCGGTGAGCACCACCTCGTCGGAGCCCGCGACCGCGACGGTCGCGCCGAGCAGCGGGTGTCCGGGCGAGGACAGCCCGAAGCCGGACAGGTCGCCGGGGCGCATCCCCGGCCCGGCGGACGGCCAGAACCGCTGCCGGTCGAACGGGTACGTGGGCAGCGGCACGGTGTGCGCGCCCGTGCCGTCGAACCAGGCCCGCCAGTCGACCGGCAGCCCGGCCACGAACAGCCGGGCCAGCGCGGTCACGGCGGCCAGTTCCTCGGGCTGGTCCTTGCGCAGCAGCGGGACGAGTTCCGCGCCGGGCGGCACGGACTCGGCGGCCATGCCGGTGAGCACGCCGTCGGGGCCCAGTTCGACGAACGCGGTGACCCCGAGTTCGGCGAGGGTGGTGACGGCGGCGCCGAACCGGACGGCCTCGCGGACGTGCGCGACCCAGTAGCCGGGGCGGCGCAGTTCCTCGTCGATCCGCGCACCGGTCAGGGTGGACACGATCGGGATCCGCGGCTCGCCGAACGTCAGCCCGGCGACGACCTCCTGGAAGTCCGCCAGCATCGGATCCATCAGCGGGGAGTGGAAGCCGTGGCTGACCGCGAGCCGGGTGGTCGTGCCGAACCGGGCGGCGAGCTCCAGCACCGGCTCCCGCTCCCCCGAGACCACCACCGAGGTGGGGCCGTTGACCGCGGCGATGGACACCCCGGCGCTCAGGTGCGGGGTCACCTCGGCCTCGGTGGCGCGTACCGCGACCATCGCGCCGCCGGGCGGCAGGGCCTGCATCAGATTGGCCCGGGCGGCGACCAGACGGCACGCGTCGGGCAGGGAGAACACCCCGGACACGTACGCGGCGGCCACCTCGCCGATGGAATGCCCGGCCAGGTAGCGGGGCCGCAGCCCGAACGAGGCGGCCAGCCGGAACAGCGCCACCTCGACGGCGAACAGCGCGGGCTGGGCGAACCCGGTCTCGTTGAGCTCCCGCTGGTCCTCGCCCCACATCACCTCGCGCAGCGGCCGCCGCAGGTACGGGTCGAGTTCCGCGATCACCTCGTCCAGGGCGTCGGCGAACACGTCGAAACGCCGGTGCAGGTCGCGGCCCATGCCGAGGCGCTGGCTGCCCTGCCCGGAGAACAGGAACGCGGGCACGTGGTCGGCCGCGGCGCCCCGGGCGATCTCGGCGCCGTCCACGAGCACCGCCCGGTGCGGCAGCGTCGCCCGCGTGGTGGCGAGCGCGAACCCGGTGTCCAGCGGGTCCACGGCGACGGCCGGTTCGGTGCCATCCGGTTCGACGGTCTGGGCGAGGCGCGCGGCCAGGGCGGTCGCGGTCCGGGCCGACACCGGCCACGGCACGTACGGCGGCGCCGGGCGGGTCCGTGGCGCGGGCGCCTCGACGGCGGGCGGCTCCTCGATGATCACGTGGGCGTTGGTGCCGCTGATGCCGAACGAGGACACCCCGGCCCGGCGCGGGCGGGCGCCGCGCGGCCACGGGGACGGCTCGGTCACCAGCCGGACCGCGCCGGCGCTCCAGTCGACGTGCGGGGACGGCTCGGTGACGTGCAGGGTGCGCGGCAGTGTGTCGTGCTGGAAGGCGAGGATCATCTTCATCAGCCCGGCGGCACCGGCCGCGGCCTGGGTGTGTCCCAGGTTCGACTTGACGGAGCCGAGCCGCACCGGCTCGGCGCGGTCCTGCCCGTACGTGGCCAGCAGCGCCTGCGCCTCGATCGGGTCGCCCAGCCGGGTGCCCGTGCCGTGGGCCTCCACCGCGTCCACGTCGGACGGGTGGAGACCGGCGTCGGCGAGGGCGGCGCGGATGACCCGCTGCTGGGCGGGACCGTTCGGGGCGGTCAGGCCGTTGGAGGCGCCGTCGGAGTTCACGGCCGAACCCTTGACCACGGCCAGGATCGGATGCCCGTGGCGGCGCGCGTCGGACAGCCGTTCCACCAGCAGCAGACCGGCGCCCTCGGACCAGCTGGTGCCGTCGGCGTCGCCGGAGAACGCCTTGCACCGCCCGTCGGCGGCCAGCCCGCCCTGCCGGTCGAAGCCGCCGAAGCTGGTCGGGGTGGCCATCACGGTCACGCCGCCGACCAGCGCCAGCGAACACTCGCCCGCGCGCAGCGCCCGCGCGGCCAGGTGCAGCGCCACCAGGGCGGACGAGCAGGCGGTGTCGACGGTGACGGCCGGGCCTTCCAGCCCGAACGCGTACGACAGCCGCCCGGAGATGACGCTGGCGGCCAGGCCGGTGCCGGCGTGGCCTTCCATGTCCTCGCGCGCGGCGAGGACCAGCCGCTGGTAGTCCTGCCCGTTGGTGCCGACGAACACCCCGGTGCGGCTGCCGCGCAGCGACTGCGGGTCGAGGCCCGCGCGTTCCATCGCCTCCCACGCGGTCTCCAGCAACAGCCGCTGCTGCGGGTCCATCGCGAGGGCCTCGCGGGGGGAGATCTCGAAGAACGCCGGGTCGAAGTCGGCCACCGCGTCGAGGAACCCGCCGTGGAAGTCGGCGTACGCCGCGAGGTCCCAGCCGCGGTCGGCGGGCATCGGGCCGATCACGTCCCGCCCGTCGGCCAGGGCCTGCCACAGCTGCTCGGGTGAGGTGATGCCGCCGGGGAACCGGCACGCCATGGCCACCACGGCGAGCTCGTCGCCGGAGGCGGCGGCGGGCGTGTCGGCACCGGTGTCGGGGCCGGTGTCGCTGACCAGCTCGGCGAGGAGGTGCTCGGCGAGGGCCTGCGGGGTCGGGTAGTCGAACACCAGACCGGCGGGCAGCGGCAGCCCCGTCGCGGTGGCCAGCTGGTTGCGCAGCTCCATCGCGGTCAGCGAGTCGACGCCGAGGTCGCGGAACACCTTGCCGGGGCCGACCGCCTCCTTGCCGGGATGGCCGAGCACCGCCGCGGCGGCGGCGCGGACCAGGTCGAGCACGGGTTCCAGCCGGTCCTGCGGGGACCGGGCGGCCAGCCGGTCGCGCAGGTCGGAACCGGCGGCGGCGGTCTGCCGGCGGGCCGCCTCGACCGCCTCGGCGGCCTCGCGGGCACCGGGCAGCCCGGACAGCAGCGGGCTCGGCCGCAGGCTGAACAGGGACGTCAGCAGCTGGGGTTGCCGCAGGTCGGCGATGACCGGGGTGGCAGTGGACTCCACGGCGGCCGGGGTGGCGCCGGGGGCCGCGGTGACCCGCCACAGTGCGGTCAGGGCCAGGTCGGGGTCGAGGGCGGTGGCCCCGACCCGGCTCAGGGCGGTGCCGACCTCGGCGCGGGCGGCCATGCCGTCGCCGGCCCAGGCGCCCCACGCGATCGAGACGGCGGGTAGTCCGGCGGCGCGGCGGCGCTGGGCGAGGGCGTCCAGCACAGCGTTGGCGGCCGCGTAGTTGGCCTGGCCGGGGTTGCCCACCGCCCCCGCCGACGACGAGAACAGGACGAACAGTTCGAGGTCGCGGGTCAGCTCGTCCAGCAGCAGGGCGGAGGACACCTTGGCCCGGAACACGTCGGTGAACCGTTGCGGGGTGAGGCTGTCGATGGTGCCGTCGTCGAGCACCCCGGCGGTGTGGATGACCCCGGTGACGGGGTGGTCGGCCAGCAGGGCGGCCAGGCTGTCCCGGTCGGCGGCGTCGCAGGCGGCGATGACCGTGTCGGTGCCGGTCGCGGTCAGGTCCCGCTGGAGTTCGGCCGCGCCGGGCGCCTCGGGTCCACGCCGGCTGATCAGCACCAGTTTGGCGGCACCCCGGGCGGCGAGGTCGCGGGCGACCCGGGCCCCGAGGGCGCCCGTTCCGCCGGTGATCAGGATGGCGCCGGACGGCTGGAGCGGCTCGGCGGCCGACGCGCGCGGGGCGGCGACGAGCCGGCGCCCGAAGACGCCGGTGGCGCGCACGGCGACCTGGTCCTCGCCGGACCCGCCCGTGAGCACCGCGGTCAGCCGGCGCAGCGCCCGGTCGTCGAGCGTGTCGGGCAGGTCGATCAGGCCGCCCCACCGGCCGGGGTGTTCCAGCGCGGCGACCCGGCCCAGGCCCCAGACGGCGGCGTGGCGCGGATCGGTCACGGCGTCGCCGTGGCCGGTGGCGATCGCGCCCCGGGTGAGCACCCACACCGGCGCGGTCGCCCGCTGGACCAGCCGCAGGGTACGGGCCAGCCCCACCGGGACGGTGCCGTCGCCGGGCGCGCCGGGCAGCAGCACGATGCCGTCGAGCGGGGTGTCGGGCAGTTCGGCGGGGTCGTCCGCGTCGAGGAGGCGGGCGCCGAGGGCGGCCGCGATGGCGGGGGCGTCGGGATCCGCGTCGGCCGCGAGGACCAGCCACGTTCCGGTGGGCGCGGTGCCGTGCAGGCCGGTCAGCGGCGGCCAGGTCTCGTGGTGGATCCAGGAGTCCAGTGTGGCGTCGCTGCGGCGGCGGATCCGCCAGGCGGCCAGCGCGGGCAGCACCGCGGACACGGCGTCGCCGTCGAGGTCGAGTTCGGCGGCCACCGAGGCGAGGTCGGCGCGTTCGACGGCCTGCCAGAACGCGGCGTCGGCCGGGTCGCCGTCACCGGCGGGGATCGCGGCGGGTTCGAGCCAGTACCGTTCGTGCTGGAACGGGTAGGTGGGCAGGTCGACCCGGCGGGCGCCGGTGCCGGCGAAGAACCGTCCCCAGTCGATCCCCACGCCGGCCACGTGCAGCCGCGACAGCGCCGCGACGAACCCCGGCTCCTCGTCTCGGTCGCGGCGCACCGCCGGGATCACGCCTTCGGCCATCGCCGACAGCGCGCCGTCGGGGCCCAGTTCCAGCAGCGTGGACGCGCCGCGCTGGGTCAGCGTGCGTACGGTGTCGTCGAAGCGCACCGTGTCCCGCACATGCCGCACCCAGAACTCCGGCGACGCCACCTCCCCCACCATCGCCACCGGCAACGACGGCTCCCGAAACGTCAAACCCTCAATCGCCGCCCGGAACCCCGCCAACATCGGCTCCATCAACGGCGAATGAAACGCATGCGACACCCGCAACCGCTTCGACCGCCCGAAACGACCCGCCACCGCCAAGACCTCAGCCTCAACACCGGAGATCACCACCGAGGCCGGTCCGTTGACCGCGGCGATCGAGACCCCGCCGGTCAGAAACGGCACCACCTCCGCCTCCGACGCCGCCACCGCCACCATCGCCCCACCAGCAGGCAACGCCTCCATCAACCGCGCCCGCGCAGACACCAACGAGCAGGCGTCCTCCAGCGACAACACCCCCGCCACATGCGCCGCCGCCACCTCACCCACCGAATGCCCGCCCACCACATCAACCCGGACACCCAACGACTCCACCAACCGGAACAACGCCACCTGAAACGCGAACAACACCGGCTGCGCCACCCCGGTCCGCTCCAACACCCCCGCATCCACCGGAACCGCCACACCCAACCGCCCCAGCACATCCGCGAACACCTCCGCGAACACCGGGAACCGCGCCGCCAACCCACCACCCATCCCCACCCGCTGCGAACCCTGCCCCGAGAACAGCACCGCCAGGGACGGTTCGGCCGCGACGCCGCGGGCCACCTCGCGACCGTCGAGCAGCACCGCGCGGTGCTCGAACGCGCCGCGCCCGGTGGCCAGCGAGAAGCCGATGTCCAGCGTGCTGCCGGTCATCCGGCCGATCCGGTCGAGCTGCGCGTCGAGCGCGGCCTCGGTCCGGGCCGACAGCAGCCACGGCACGGCCACGGGCGGGTGGGCCGGGGCCGCCGGGGCTTCCGAGGTCGCGGGCTGTTCGAGGATGACGTGCGCGTTGGTGCCGCTGAGGCCGAACGAGGAGACCCCGGCGCGGCGGGGGTGCCCGGTGGCGGGCCACGGGGTCTGTTCGGTCAGCAGGCGCACCGCGCCCGCCGACCAGTCGACGTGCGAGGTCGGTTCGCTGACGTGCAACGTCCGGGGCAGGGTGGCGTGCTGGATCGCCAGGACCGCCTTGATGACCCCGGCGACACCGGCGGCGGCCTGGGTGTGCCCGAGGTTCGACTTGATCGTGCCGAGCAGCAGCGGCTCGGCGCGCTCCTGCCCGTACGTGGCCAGCAGGGCCTGTGCCTCGATCGGATCGCCCAGCCGGGTGCCCGTGCCGTGGGCCTCCACCGCGTCCACCTCGGACGGGTGCAGGCCGGCTTCGGCGAGGGCCTGCCGGATCACGCGCTGTTGCGCCGGGCCGTTGGGGGCGGTGAGCCCGTTGGAGGCGCCGTCGGAGTTGACCGCGGAACCCTTGACCACGGCCAGGATCGGGTGGCCGTGCCGCCGGGCGTCGGAGAGCCGCTCGACCACGAGCACGCCGACCCCCTCGGACCAGCCGGTGCCGTCCGCGTCGTCGGAGAAGGCGCGGCAGCGGCCGTCGGCGGCCAGGCCGCCCTGGGCGGTGAAGCCGACGAAGTTCATCGGCGTGGACATCACCGTCACGCCGCCCACCAGGGCCAGCGTGGACTCCCCGCTGCGCAGCGAGGCGGCGGCCAGGTGCAGCGCGACCAGCGACGACGAGCAGGCGGTGTCGACGGTCAGCGCCGGGCCCTCGAAGCCGAAGGTGTAGGACAACCGGCCGGAGATGACCGCGGCGGCCAGCCCGGTGCTGGCGTGGCCCTCGACGTCCCGGCTGGACCGCATGACCAGGTGGGCGTAGTCCTGACCGTTGGTGCCGACGAACACGCCGGTGCGGGTGCCGCGCAGCGTCGCGGCGTCGATGCCGGCCCGCTCGACCGCCTCCCAGGCCACTTCGAGCAGCTGCCGCTGCTGCGGGTCCATCGCGGTGGCCTCGCGCGGTGAGATGCCGAAGAAGCCGGGGTCGAAGCCGGTGGCGGTGTCGAGGAAGCCGCCCTGCCCGGTGACGTCGGCCAGCGGGCCGTCGGCCCAGCCACGGTCGGTGGGGAAGCCCGACATGGCGTCGGTGCCGTCGGTGAGCAGCTGCCACAGCGCTTCGGGTGACCGTACGCCGCCGGGGAACCGGCAACCCATGCCGACGATGACGATCTCGTCGTCGCCGGTCGTGGTGGTGGCGATCGCCTGTGGTCCGCCCGTCGCGGCGCCGGAGAGCTCGGCCAGCAGATGCGCGGCCAGCACGCGGGGGGTGGGGTGGTCGAAGACCAGGGTGGCGGGCAGGCTCAGACCGGTGGCGGCGCCGAGCTGGTTACGCAGTTCCAGCGCGGTCAGGGAGTCGACGCCGAGTTGGCGGAATTCGCGTTCGGCGCCGATCGCGGCGGGTGACTCGTGGCCGAGCACGGACGCGGCCTCGGCGCGGACGAGGTCGAGCAGGAACCGTTCCCGGTCGGCCTCGCGCAGTTCGGACAGGTGGTGGGCGAGGCCGGTGCTGGTGGCGGTGCGCCCGCTGGCGGCGCGCCGCCGCCCCGTGCGGGCGAGGCCGCGCAGCAGGGCGGGAACGGCGCCGCGCGGGGCGCCGGTGGCGCCGGGAGCCAGCGGGATGACGAGCGCCTCGTCCAGCGTGATCGCGGTGTCGAAGGCGGCGAGGCCCTGGTCGACGGTGAGCAGTGGGGTCCCGGCGGCGGTGATCCGGCGGGTCTGCCGGTCGGCGAGGCCCGCGGTCATGCCGCTGTCCTGCGCCCAGGCGCCCCAGGCCAGCGACACCGCCGGCAACCCCAGACCACGACGGTACGCGGCCAACCCGTCCAGGAAACTGTTCGCCGCCGCGTAGTTACCCTGACCCGCCGCACCCATCACCCCGGACACCGACGAATACACCACAAACGCCGACAACGGCTGATCCCTGGTGAGCTCATGCAGATGCCACGCCGCGTCCACCTTCGGCGCCAACACCGCACCCAACCGCTCCGGCGTCAACGACGACACCACACCGTCGTCCAACACACCCGCCGTGTGCACCACCGCCGCCAACCGGCGCCCACCGATCACCCCGGCGAGCCGATCCCGATCGGCCACGTCACACGCCACCACATCCACCGTGGCGCCCGCATCCACCAACTCCGCCCGCAGCTCACCCGCGCCCGGCGCCGCCGCACCGCGACGGCTCACCAGCAGCAGGTTCCGTACGCCGTGCCGGGTGACCAGGTGGCGGGCCAGGGCCGCGCCCAGGCCACCGGTGCCTCCCGTGATCAGCACCGTGCCGTCCGGGTCCCCGATCCCCGGCGGCGTCGCGGCGTGCCCGGTCCCGGGCGTACCGTCCGCGCCGGTGACGGGCAGCCGGGCCAGGCGGGCGGCGCGGACCTCGCCGTCGCGGACCAGGAGCTGGGTCTCGCCGTCGGCCAGCAGCGCGGGCAGCGTCGGCAGGACGGCCGCCGACGCGGCGGTGTCGTCGGTGTCGACGAGCAGGAACCGGCCCGGATTCTCCGTCTGGGCAGAGCGTACGAGACCCCAGGCGGCCGCGGCGGGGAGGTCGTCGCCGCTGACCGCGCCCCGGCTCACGAACATCAGCCGGGTCTCGGTGCTCAGCTGCCGCTGAACGGCGGCGAGGGTGTCGGCGAGCAGCCGGTGCACCTCGTCGGCGCCGGTGTGGCCCGGGCGGCCGCCGAGGGGCATCGTCAGGACCTCCGGAACGGGCCGCGCCGGATCGAGGGGCACCGGCGTCCAGTCGAGGCGGAACAGTCCGTCGTGGCCCGCGACGGCCGGCGGCGCGGGCGCCGGGCCCAGGGTCACGGCGGCCGCCGACAGCACCGGCTGACCTTCGACGTCGGCGGCGGCCAGCACCACCGTGTCGGCCGTCCGGGTCAGGCGGGTCCGCAGGACCGAGGCGCCGGTCGCGTGCAGGGTGACGCCGTGCCAGTCGACGGCCACGCCGGGGTCCCCGGCCAGGGCGCCGGCCTGCGCGGCCGCGTCGAGCAGGGCGGGGTGGACGCCGAAGGTGGCGCCGTCACCGGCCTGCGGGGGCAGCGCCACCTCGGCGAAGATCTCCGCGCCCCGGCGCCACGCCGCGCGGACACCACGGAAGGCCGGGCCGGGGCTGAGGCCGGCTTCGGCCAGGTCGTCGTAGAACCCGTCGAGGTCGACGACCGCGGCACCGGCGGGTGGCCAGGCGGTGGCGTCGAACGGCGCGGCGGGCGCGGCACCCGGATACAACCGGCCGGACGCGTGCGCGGTCCACTCCGTGTCGTCGCGCCGGGAGTGGAAGCGGATCTCCCGCGCGCCGTGTTCGTCGGGGCCACCGACCCACAGCTGGATCTGGACGGCGGCCGGCCCGGCAAGGACCAGCGGGGCGGTCGTGGTGAGGTCGACGGCGCCGTGACCGAGCTGGTCGGCGGCGCGCAGGGCCATGTCGAGGATGGCCGTGCCGGGCAGCGTCACCGCGCCGCCGGTGACGTGGTCGGCCAGCCACGGGTGGGTGAGGGTGGACAGCCGTCCGGTAAGGACCAGCTCGCCGGAGGTGGCGACGGTGGTCGCGGCGCCGAGCAGCGGGTGGTCGGCGCTGGCCAGGCCGAGGCCGGTGGCGTCGCCGGTGCCGCCGGCGGGGCGGGGCCAGTACCGTTCGTGCTGGAACGGGTAGGTGGGCAGGTCGACCCGGCGGGCGCCGGTGCCGGCGAAGAACCGTCCCCAGTCCACGGCCACACCGGCCACGTGCAGCCGCGACAGCGCCGCGACGAACCCCGGCTGTTCGTCCCGGTCCGGGCGTACGGCGGGGATCACGGTGACGCCCTCGGCGAGGCCCGCGAGCACGCCGTCCGGGCCGAGTTCGACGAAGACCGAGGTGCCGCGGTCGGTCAAGGTCCGCATCGTGTCGTCGAAGCGCACCGTGTCCCGCACATGCCGCACCCAGTACTCCGGCGACGCCACCTCCCCCACCATCGCCACCGGCAACGACGGCTCCCGAAACGTCAAACCCTCAATCGCCGCCCGGAACCCCGCCAACATCGGCTCCATCAACGGCGAATGAAACGCATGCGACACCCGCAACCGCTTCGACCGCCCGAAACGACCCGCCACCGCCAAGACCTCAGCCTCAACACCCGACACCACCACCGAAGCCGGACCATTCACCGCGGCGATCGACACACCCTCCGTCAGAAACGGCACCACCTCCGCCTCCGACGCCGCCACCGCCACCATCGCCCCACCAACAGGCAACGCCTCCATCAACCGCGCCCGCGCAGACACCAACGAGCAGGCGTCCTCCAGCGACAACACCCCCGCCACATGCGCCGCCGCCACCTCACCCACCGAATGCCCGCCCACCACATCAACCCGGACACCCAACGACTCCACCAACCGGAACAACGCCACCTGAAACGCGAACAACACCGGCTGCGCCACACCGGTCCGCTCCAACACCCCCGCATCCCCCGGAACCGTCACACCCAACCGCCCCAGAACATCCGCGAACACCTCCGCGAACACCGGGAACCGCGCCGCCAACCCACCACCCATCCCCACCCGCTGCGAACCCTGACCCGAGAACAGCACCGCCAGCTTCGGGCGGCCCGACGCGGTACCGGCGAACACGCCGGGGGCGCTGCCGTGCTCCAGCCACGTCGACAGGGCCGCGAGATCGGGTGCCGCCAACCGCTCCTCGAAGGCGGTACGGGTGGTGGCGAGCGAGAACGCGAGATCCACCGCCCGGCCGGAATCGGCGCGCGAGACCAGGTGCCGGACCTGCTCGCGCAGCGCCCCGGGCGTCCTGGCGGACACGAGCCACGGCAGCGCGGCCGGCGGCGTCCCGGGCGTCGGCTCGGCGTGCGGCCGCGTCGCGGCCTGTTCCAGGATGACGTGGGCGTTGGTGCCGCTGACGCCGAACGACGACACGGCGCTGCGGCGCGGGCGGTCGCCGCCCGGCCAGTCCACCTGATCGGTGGCGAGCCGCACGGCGCCACGGGACCAGTCGACCTGGGTGGACGGCTGGCTGACGTGCAGGGTGCGGGGTACCACGCCGTGCCGCATCGCCATGATCATCTTGATGACCCCGGCGACACCGGCGGCGGCCTGGGTGTGCCCCAGGTTCGACTTGACCGAACCGAGCAGCAGCGGCTCGGCGCGCTCCTGCCCGTACGTGGCCAGCAGGGCCTGCGCCTCGATCGGATCACCCAGCCGGGTCCCCGTGCCGTGGGCCTCCACCACGTCCACGTCGGACGGGCGGAGACCGGACTTGGTGAGGGCCTGCCGGATCACCTTCTGCTGGGCGCGGCCGTTCGGGGCGGTGAAGCCGTTGGAGGCGCCGTCGGAGTTGACCGCCGAGCCCCGCACGACCGCCAGCACCTGGTGGCCGAGCCGTTCGGCGTCGGACAGCCGCTCCAGCACCAGCATCCCGACGCCCTCGGACCAGCCGGTGCCGTCCGCGTCGTCGGAGAACGACTTGCACCGACCGTCGCGGGCCAGGCCGCCCTGGCGGCTGAACTCCACCAGCGAACCCGGGGTCGACATGACGTTCACGCCACCGGCCAGCGCCAGCGCGCATTCGCCGTTGCGCAGCGCGTGCGCGGCCAGGTGCAGCGCGACCAGCGACGACGAGCACGCGGTGTCCACGGTGACGGTCGGGCCTTCCAGCCCCAGCTCGTACGAGAGCCGCCCGGAGGTGGCGCTGGCCGCGATGCCCGTACCGATGTCGCCGGTGGCGTCGGCCACCGAGCGGATGAGCAGGTGCGCGTAGTCCTGGCCGTTGGTGCCGACGAACACGCCCGTGCGGGTGCCGCGCAGCGTGTCGGGGTCGACGCCGGCGCGTTCGATCGCCTCCCACGCGGTCTCCAGCAGCAGCCGCTGCTGCGGGTCCATGGTGAGCGCCTCGCGCGGCGAGATGCCGAAGAAGCCGGGGTCGAAGTCGGCGGCGCCGGGCAGGAATCCGCCCTGCAGGCTGATGCTGGTGCCGCGCTCGTCCACGGACGCCTCGGTCAGCGCCTCGACGTCCCAGCCCCGGTCGGCGGGGAAGTCCCCGATCGCGTCGCCGCCGGCCAGCACGAGCCGCCACAGGTCCTCGGGCGAGTCCACCCCGCCCGGGTACCGGCAGCTCATGCCGACGATCGCGATGGGCTCGGTGACGGCGGCGAGAAGTTCCCGGTTCTGCCGGCGCAGCCGCTCGGTCTCCTTCATCGAGGCGCGCAGCGCCTCCACGACCTTGTCAGAGGGGGTGCTCATTCGGTTCGTCTCCGTCATTGTTCGCCGGCACCGTCGAGTGCCGCCCGCACCAGGTCGTCCACGGACATCGCGTCGATCGATTCGTGCGCCGCGTCGCCGGGCTCGGCGCGGCCGGTCATCTCCAGCAGGGGCTGGAGCACGCCCAGTTCCCGCAGCCGGTCGAGGGGCACCGTGGCCAGCAGCCGCCGGATGTCGGCTTCCTCGTCGTCGGGCCCGGCGGTCGCGCCGGGCAGCATCTCGGCCAGCAGGTACTCGGCCAGGGCCTGCGGTGCCGGGTGGTCGAACACCAGCGTGGCGGGCAGGTCCAGGCCGGTCGCCGCGGTCAGCCGGTTGCGCAGTTCCACGGTGGCCAGGGAGTCGAAGCCGAGGTCGCGGAACGGCCGCTCGGCGGTGACCGCCGCGCCGGAGGTCCCGAGGACCTCGGCGGCCTGCTCCCGGACGACGTCGAGGACCGCCTCCAGCCGCCCCGGCGCGGGCAGCGCGGCCAGCCGGTCCCGCAGCTCACCCGAGGTGACCTCCGGTGGCCCGGCGGCGGCGGGCAGCTCGGCGAAGCCCGGCATGTCGCGCAGCAGGTTGCCGCGCATGCCACGGGCGGCGCCGCTCCGGTCGACCGCGACGACCACGGCGGTGGCCAGGTCCTCGCGGACGAGCTGGCGCAGCACCGTACAGGCGGCGTCGGGGTTCAGCGCGGCGATGCCCGCACGGCGGGCGTGGGCTTCGGCGTCGGCGCCCTCGGCCATGCCGCCGCCGCCCCAGGCGCCCCACGCGATGGAGGTGGCGGCCCGGCCGCGCGCGCGGCGCTGTTCGGCGAGGGCGTCCAGTACCGCGTTGGCGGCCGCGTAGTTGGCCTGGCCGGGGTTGCCGACGGCGGACGACGCCGAGGAGAACAGGACGAACGCGGCGAGGTCGCGGTCGGCGGTCAGCTCGTCGAGCAGCAGGGCCGGGTCCACCTTGGCCCGGAAGACCCCGGTGAAGCGGTCCGGGGTGAGCCGGTCGAGGACACCGTCGTCGAGCACCCCGGCGGTGTGCACGACGCCGGTGAGGTCGTCGAGGCCGGCCAGCAGCGCGGTCATGGCGGCCCGGTCGGCCGCGTCCGCCCGGACCAGGCGGACGTCGGCGCCGAGCCCGGTCAGTTCGTCGCGCAGCTCGGCGGCCCCGGGGGCGTCCGGGCCCCGGCGGCTGACCAGGACGAGCCGCCCGGCGCCGTGGCGGGCGAGGGTCCGGGCCACGTGGGCGCCGAGGGCACCGGTGCCGCCGGTGATCAGGACCGTGCCGGTCGGCTGCCACAGCGCCTGCGGGTCCGGTGCGGGCGCGGGCAGCAGGCGGCGGCCGGACACTCCGGCGGCGCGGATCGCGACCTGGTCCTCGCCGTCCAGCCCGGCCAGGATCGCGGCCAGCGCCCGCGCGGTCTGCGGGCCGGGGGTGTCGGGCAGGTCGATCAGGCCGCCCCAGCGGTCCGGGTATTCCATGGCGGCCACCCGTCCCAGCCCCCAGACGGCGGCCTGATCGGGGCGCTGCACCGGGTCGCCGGGTCCGGTGGAGACGGCGGCGCGGGTGACGTTCCACAGTGGCGCCCTGACTCCCGCGTCGCCGAGCGCCTGCACCACCGTGGCGGTCAGCACCGCGTCCTGGACCAGGCTGACCACACCGCTCAACGCGCCGGTGCCGGTGAGGGCGGCGGCCAGGGCGGCCCGGTCGGGCCCGGTGACCGTGACCCGGACCAGGTCCGCGCCGAGGCCGTCGAGCACCTGGGTCTCCCACGCCCCGGCGTGCGGCGGCAGCAGCGCGAGCCAGGTGCCGGTCAGGGCGGTGCCGGGCGGGGCGGTCAGGGGCCGCCAGCCGATCCGGTGGCGCACCTCGTCGAGGGCGGCCTGGTCCTGCGCCCGGCGCCGCCAGTCGAGCAGGGCCGGCACCACCTGGGCCAGCGCCGTCCCGTCGACGTGCAGCAACCGTTCCAGCGCGGGGATGTCGTGGCGTTCCACCGCCGCCCAGATCGGCGCGTCGCCGGGCGGCAGCGCGGACCCGCTGGCCGGGCGCGGCGGGTCGGCCCAGAACCGCTGGTGCTGGAACGCGTACGTCGGCAGGTCCACCCGGGTGGCGTCGAGCCCGGCGAAGAAGGCCCGCCAGTCGACGCGTACCCCGTGGGTGTGCAGCCGGGCCAGCGCGGTGACCAGGTCGGTCTCCTCGTCGCGGTCCTTGCGCAGCGCGGGCACGACCAGGACCGGCGCGGTGACCGCCTCGGCGGTCAGCGCGGACAGCGCCGCGTCCGGGCCGACCTCCAGGAACGTACGCACGCCCCGCTCGGCCAGAGCGCCGAGCGCGTCGGCGAAGCGGACGGTGTCGCGGACGTGGTTCACCCAGTACTCCGGGGTGGCCGGGTCGCCGGTGGTGGCGATCGGGATGCGGGCCGGGCCGAAGGTGAGCCCGGAGACCACCTCGCGGAACTCGGCCAGCATCGGTTCCATCAGCGGCGAGTGGAAGGCGTGCGAGACCGGCAGCCGGGTGGCCTTGTCGAAGCGGGCGGCGACGGCCGACACCTCGTCCTCGGCGCCGGCGATGACGACCGAGGTGGGGCCGTTCACGGCGGCGATGGACACGAGGCCGGTCAGGTGCGGCACGACCTGCGCCTCGGTGGCCCGCAGCGCCACCATGGCACCGCCGGGCGGCAGGGCGCGCATCAGCCGGGCCCGCGCCGACACCAGCGTGCAGGCGTCCGGCAGGGACAGCACCCCGGCCACGTGCGCGGCCGCGATCTCACCCACGGAGTGCCCGGCCAGGTGGTCGGGGCGCAGCCCCCAGGATTCGAGGAGGCGGTACAGGGCGATCTCGACCGCGAACAGGGCGGGCTGGGCGTAACCGGTGTCGTTGAGGGCCTGCTGGTCGTCGCCCCACAGCACGTCGCGCACGTCGGGGTCGAGCCCGGCGAGGACCTCGTCGAGCGCGGCGGCGAACGCCGGGAACCGGGCATACAGGGCGCGGCCCATGCCGATGCGCTGGCTGCCCTGCCCGGCGAACAGGAACGCGAGCTTGCCGGGGCGGGCCTCGCCGCGCAGTACGGTGCCCGCGGCTCCGTCCTGTGCCAGGGCGGCCAGGCCGGCGCTGAGGTCGCCGGGGTCGCGGGCCAGCACGACGGCCCGGTGCGCGAACACCGACCGGCCGGTGGCCAGCGAGTACGCCAGATCCCCGACCGGGGCGGGCGGATCCGCCGGGTACGCCAGCAGCGCGGCCGCCTGGGCGCGCAACGCCTCCGGGGTACGGCCGGACACCAGCACCGGCAGCACCGCCGGGTCCGGGTCCGTGGCGCCGGGGCCGGGCGCCGGGGCAGCCTCGGGGTGTTCGAGGATCACGTGGGCGTTGGTGCCGCTGGCGCCGAACGAGGAGACCGCCGCGCGGCGCGCCCGCCCGGTCGACGGCCACGGCACCGACTCGGTGAGCAGCTCGATCGCGCCCGCCGACCAGTCGACGTGCGAGGTGGGCCGGTTCACGTGCAGCGTGCGGGGCAGCACGCCGTGCCGCATCGCCTGCACCATCTTGATCACCCCGGCGACCCCGGAGGCGGCCTGGGTGTGGCCGATGTTGGACTTCACCGCGCCCAGCCGCAGCGGGACGGCGCGGCCCTGCCCGTACGTGGCCAGCAGCGCCTGCGCCTCGATCGGGTCGCCGAGCCGGGTCCCGGTGCCGTGCGCCTCGACCGCGTCCACGTCGGACGGGGCGAGGCGGGCGGCGGCCAGCGCGCTGCGGATCACCCGCTGCTGGGCCGGGCCGCTCGGCGCGGTCAGGCCGTTGGAGGCCCCGTCGGAGTTGATCGCGGAGCCCCGGACGACCGCGAGGACCTGGTGGCCGTTGCGGCGGGCGTCGGCGAGCCGTTCCAGCACGAGCACGCCGACCCCCTCGGACCAGCCGGTGCCGTCCGCGTCGTCGGAGAACGCCTTGCACCGGCCGTCGGCGGACAGCGCGCCCTGGGCGCTGAACTCCTCGAAGCCCACCGGGGTGGACATGACCGTGACGCCGCCCGCGAGGGCCAGCGAGCACTCCCCCGCCCGCAGCGCCTGCGCGGCCAGGTGCAGCGCCACCAGCGACGACGAGCACGCCGTGTCCACGGTGACCGTCGGGCCCTGCAGGCCGAACGTGTAGGCGAGGCGGCCCGACAGCAGGCTCGCCGACTGGGCGGTCTGCCACTGCTGGCCGAACGTATCGGCGTCCACCCGGTACTCGCCGCTGCCGCCGCCCACGAACACCCCGGCGTCGCTGCCGCGCAGCCCGGCCGGATCGATGGCGGCCCGCTCCAGGGCCTCCCACGCGGTCTCCAGCACGAGGCGCTGCTGCGGGTCCATCACCAGGGCCTCGCGCGGGGAGATCGCGAAGAAGTCCGGGTCGAAGTCGGCGGCGTCGTACAGGAAGCCACCCTGCCGGGTCACGCTGCGCATGCCGTCGAGGTCCCAGCCCCGGTCGGTGGGCATGGCGCCGACCGCGTCCACCCCGGCGTCGATCAGCCGCCACAGGTCTTCCGGCGAGCGGACCCCGCCGGGATACCGGCAGGCCATGCCGACGATCGCGACGGCGTCGGTGGCCGTCGCGGCGGCGGACACCACGGGTACGGCGGTGTGTGGGCGGGCGCCGAGCAGCGCGTCGCGCAGGTGGTCGGCGAGTTCCCGTGGGGTCGGATGGTCGAACACCAGCGTCGCGGGCAGGCTGAGCCCGGTCCCGGCGGCCAGCCGGTTGCGCAGGTCCACCGCGGTCAGCGAGTCGAAGCCGAGATCCCGGAACGGCAGGTCGGCCTCGACCGGGTCGGTGCCGGTGTGTCCCAGCACCCCGGCGGCCGCGCCGCGCACCAGGTTCAGCAGCTCGTCCGGCCAGGCGGTCTCGGGCAGTTCCAGCAGGTGCTGCCGGAACTCCGGGTCGGCGACCGCCGCCTGGGCCGCCTCGGGCAGCTCGGCGATCAGCGACGCGGCGCACGAGGGCGCGAACCGTTCCCACACCACGTCGGCGACGACGGCCTCGGTGTGGTCGGCGGCGACGGCCTGCGCCATCGCGTCGAGCGCGTACCGGGTGGGTAGCACCGGCAGGCCGTTGCGGGCCAGGTGCGCGGCCATGCCCGCCTCGGTGGTCTCGGCCAGCGGCCCGAACGCGACGGCGGTGGCCCGCAGGCCCCGTTCGCGGCGGGTCCGCGCGTAGGCGATCAGCTCGGCGCTGGTGGCCGACTCCGCCGCCTGGCCGCGGAAGCCCCACACCCCGGCGACCGAGGCCAGCACCACGAAGGCGTCCAGCGCCCGGTCGCCGACCGCGGCGTCCACCTCGGCCAGCCCGGCGAGGTCACCGGCGGCGTAGATGACCGCGTCCGCGTCGGCGGGGTCCTCGACGGCCCGCGCCCCGGCGGCGGTCACCCACTCGGTGAGCTGGGGCGTGCCGCCGATCACCGCGACCGTGCCGCGCGGGCGCCACGCGTCGGCCGTGGCCTCGGCGCGCAGCAGGCGGCGGGCGTGCACACCGTCGGGACGTACGGAAATCTGCGTGGCCGGACCGGTCAGGGCCGCCCGCAGGCCGTCGGGGTCGAATCCGTCGGCCAGGTCGATGATGCCGCCCCAGGCGTCCGGGGCCTCCAGCGCGGCCACGGACGCGTCGCCCCACGCGGCCGGTGCCGAGCTCACGCACCACAGCGGTCCGGTGATGCCGTGCCCGGCCAGCAGCGCCAGCACGGCACCGGGCAGGTCGGGCAGCAGCGAGACGACACCGTCGAAGCGGGCGCCGGACGGCTCCGGCGCGGACCCGAGTTCTGGCAGGTCCGCGGGCTGGGCCGGGATCGCGGCAGAGCCGAGCGCCGCCACGACCGCCTCGTCGCGGGGGCCGGGCTCGGCGGGCAGCAGCACGAGCCAGCGGCCGTCCAGCGTGGTGGGTGCCACCGGCACCGGCCGCCACGCGATCCGGTAGCGCCAGCGGCCCACGTCGACCGGGGCGGGCGCCGCCGCCGCGACCTCGGGCCAGAACCGCTGCCGCTGGAACCGGTACGTCGGCAGGTCGATCATGCGGGCGCCGGTGCCCGCGAAGAACGCCCGCCAGTCGACGCTCGCCCCGGCGACGAACAGCCGGGCCACCGCGCCCGCGAACGTCTCCTGCTCGGCGCGGCCCTGGCGCAGCACCGAGATGACGTCCAGGTCACCGGCCATCGCGGCCAGCGCACCGTCCGGTCCGATCTCGACGAACGTGCCCACCCCCGCCTCGGTGAGCACGCGCAGGTGATCGGCGTGGCGCACGGTGTCCCGCACGTGCCGCACCCAGTACTCCGGCGACGTGACGTCGCCCGAGGCCACGAGGGGGATGCGCGGCTCGGCGAAGGTCAGCCGGGCCACCACGGCCCGGAACCCGGCCAGCATCGGCTCCATCAGCGGCGAGTGGAACGCGTGGCTGACCCGCAGCCGTCTGGTCCGCTCGAAGCGGGCGGCGACCGCCAGCACGGCCTGCTCGGCGCCGGAGAGCACCACCGCGTCCGGGCCGTTGACCGCGGCCAGGGCGACGTCGCCGCTCAGGTACGGCAGGACCTGCTCCTCGCCGGCCCGCACGGCGACCATGGCGCCGCCGGCCGGCAGCGCCTGCATCAGCCGGCCCCGCTCGGCGACCAGGGTGGCCGCGTCGGCCAGCGACAGCACCCCCGCCGCGTGCGCGGCGGCGATCTCACCGATCGAGTGCCCGGCGAGGAAGTCCGGGCGCAGACCGAGCGACTCGGCCAGCCGGAACAGCGCCACCTCGACCGCGAACAGCGCGGGCTGCGCCCAGCCGGTCTGTTCGAGCAGGGCCGCGTCGTCGCCCCACACCACCTCGCGCAGCGGGCGGTCCAGCAGCACGTCCAGGTGCGCGGCCGCCTCGTCGAACGCCCGCGCGAACGCCGGGAACCGGGCGTACAGGTCGCGGCCCATGCCGAGGCGCTGGGCGCCCTGCCCGGTGAACAGGAACGCCAGCGGCCCGGCCGCGCGGCTCACGCCGCGGGCCACCTCGGTGCGTTCGCCGCCGGTGGCCAGCAGCGCGGCCCGGTGCGGGTGCGCGGCCCGGCCCACGGCCAGGGTGTACGCGACGTCCAGCGGGTCGCCGTCCACGGCGGTGACCGCCGCCAGTTGCGCCCGCAGCGCGTCGCGGGAGCGACCCGACACCAGCCACGGCACCGCCGTGGGCACGATCACGCCGGGATCGCCGGGCCCGGCCGCGACGGCCTGGGGTGCCTGTTCCAGCACGACGTGCGCGTTGGTCCCGCTCAGGCCGAACGCGGACACCCCGGCCCGGCGCGGGCGGCCGGTCGACGGCCACGCGGTCGGCGACGTGAGCAGCTCGACCGCGCCGCCCGACCAGTCCACGTGCGACGACGGGGCGTCGACGTGCAGGGTCTTGGGCAGCTCGCCGTGCCGCATCGCCAGCAGCATCTTGATCACACCGGCCATCCCGGCGGCGGCCTGGGTGTGGCCGATGTTCGACTTCACCGAGCCCAGCAGCAGCGGGTGCGCGCGGTCGCGGCCGAACGTCGCCAGCAGCGCCTGCGCCTCGATCGGGTCGCCCAGGCTGGTGCCGGTGCCGTGCGCCTCGACCGCGTCCACCTCGGACGGGGTGAGGCGGGCGTCGGTGAGGGCGGCGCGGATGACCCGCTGCTGGGCGGGACCGTTCGGGGCGGTCAGGCCGTTCGAGGCGCCGTCGGAGTTGACCGCGGAGCCGCGGACGACCCCCCACACCTCATGGCCGTGGCGGATCGCGTCGGAGAGCCGTTCCAGCACCAGCACGCCGACCCCCTCGGACCAGGAGGTGCCGTCGGCCGCCTCGGCGAACGCCTTGCACCGCCCGTCCGGGGCCAGGCCGCCCTGGCTGGTGAACTCGATGAACGAGTCGGGGGTGGACATCACCGACACGCCGCCCGCGAGGGCCAGCGCGCAGTCGCCCGCGCGCAGCGCCCGCGCCGCGAGGTGGATCGCCACCAGCGACGACGAGCAGGCGGTGTCGACGGTCACCGTGGGGCCCTCCAGGCCCAGCGCGTACGCGAGACGGCCGGACAGGACGCTGGCCGTGGTGCCGGTGGCGAGATACCCGAGGACCTCCGGGTCGCCCGCCCGGCGCAGCATCTCGCCGTAGTCCTGGCCGTTGGTGCCCACGTACACGCCGGTCTGGCTGCCGCGCAGGGTGCCCGCGTCGATGCCGGCGCGTTCGAGGGCCTCCCACGCGGTCTCCAGGACCAGGCGCTGCTGCGGGTCCATGGCCAGGGCCTCGCGCGGGGAGATGCCGAAGAACGCGGCGTCGAAGTCGGCGACCCCGGTCAGGAAACCCGCCTCGCGGGTCGCCGAGTGGCCCTCGGCCAGCATCGCCAGGTCCCAGCCGCGGTCGGCGGGGAATCCGGTGATGCCGTCGCGGCCCTCGGCCAGCAGCCGCCAGAACTGTTCGGGGGATCCGGCCCCGCCCGGCATCCGGCAGCCGATGCCGACCACGGCGATCAGGTCGTCGTCGGTGGCCACGGTGGCGGTGCCGCGCGGGGTGGCGTCCGCCTCGGCGCGCGCGCCGTGCAGCTCGCCGAAGAGGTGCTCGGCCAGCTCCGCCGGGGTCGGGTAGTCGAAGACCAGCGAGGCGGGCAGGGTCAGCCCGGTCGCCACCTGCAGCCGGTTGCGCAGCTCCAGCGTGGTCAGCGAGTCGAACCCGAGGTCCTTGAACGCCTTGTCCGGCTCGACCTGGCCGGTGCCGGTGTGCCCGAGCACGGCGGCGACCTGCCCGCGCAGCATCCCCAGCACGGCGGCCCGGTCGGCCAGCCGCGGCGCCGCACCCGGCCCGGTCTCTTCGGGTACGGCCTGCCGCACCGGCGCCAGGTCGGCGATCAGCGGCAGCGGCCGGGCCATCGTGAACGCCGGCCCGAAGCGCGACCAGTCGACGTCGGCCACCGTCACGGCCGTCTCGCCCAGGTCGATCGCCTGGCGCAGCGCGGCGAGCGCCGGTGCCGTGTCCATGGGCCGGATCCCGCCGCGGCGCATCCGCCGCGCCGCACCGTCGGCGACCATGCCGCCGTCGGCCCACGCCCCCCACGCCACCGAGGTGGCGGGCAGGCCGAGCGACCGGCGGTGCTCGGCCAGGGCGTCCAGGTAGGCGTTCGCCGCGGCGTAGTTGCCCTGGCCGGGGCCGCCGATCACCCCGGCCGTGGAGGAGAACAGCACGAACGCGGACAGCTCCCGGTCGCGGGTCAGCTCGTGCAGGTACCGGGCCGCGTCGGCCTTGGGTCCGAGTACGCCGGCCAGCGCCGCCGGGGTCAGCTCGTCGAGCAGGCCGTCCGCGACGACCCCGGCCGCGTGGAACACCGCGGTCACGGGGTGGGCGGCCAGGACGGCGGCCAAGGCGGCACGGTCGGCGACGTCGCAGGCGACGATGTCCACCCGGGCGCCGAGGCCGGTCAGCTCGGCGCGCAGGTCGGCCGCGCCCGGGGCGTCCGGGCCACGGCGCCCGGCCAGCAGCAGGTGCTCGGCGCCGGCGTGGGCCAGCCAGCGGGCCACGTGCGCGCCGATGCCGCCGGTGCCGCCGGTGACCAGCACGGTCCCGGCGGGCCGGAACTCGGTGCGGGGGCCCTCCGGCCGGGCCGGATCGGGGGTGAGGCGGCGGGCGTACACCCCGGCGGGTCGCAGCGCGACCTGGTCCTCGGCGCCGGTGAGGACGCCGGGCAGCCGCCGTACCGTGGCGGGGTCCGGGGTGGCGGGCAGGTCGATCAGGCCGCCCCAGCGGTGCGGCAGTTCCAGCGCGGCGACCCGGCCCAGGCCCCACAGCGTGGCCTGGCCGGGGTTGGTGAGGCGGTCGGAGCGGCCGACGCTGACCGCGCCCCGGGTGAGCACCCAGAGCTTGGCGTCCAGCCCGGTGTCACCGAGGGCCTGGATTACCGCGAGCGTCGTGGACAGTCCGGTGGCCAGCGACAGCACCCCGCCGAAGCGGTCGCCGCCGGCGGTGACCTCGCGCAACCGCGCCGCGATCGCGGCGCGGTCGCCGTCGGCGGGCACCCGCACGGTCGCCAGTCCCAGCCCGTCGAGCACCGTTCGGGTCCAGTCGTCACCGGCCTCGGCGGCCGCGTCGACCAGGGCGATCCACGGACCGGTGGGCGCCACGGCGGGGCCGGTGACCGGCTTCCAGGTGATCGCGTACCGCCAGCCGTCCACCAGGGCCTGTTCCCGGCCGGTGCGCCGCCACGCGGCCAGCGCGGGCACCACCTGGGCGACCGCGACCCCGTCCAGCCGCAGGGCGGCGGCGACGGCGTCCAGGTCGGCGCGTTCGACGGCGGCCCAGAACTCGGCGTCGGCGCCGGTGGTGTCCCCGGCGGCGGGCGCGGCGGCGGCCATCGGGTTCTCCGGCCAGAACCGCTGCCGCCGGAACGGGTAGGTGGGCAGATCGATCACCCGGCCGCCGGTGCCGCCCAGCACGGCGGCCCAGTCCACCGGGACACCGTGGACGTGCAGGCCCGCCACGGCCGCCAGCAGCGTCGCGACCTCGGGCCGCTCGGCGCGCATGACGGGCAGCAGCGCGTGGTTCCCGTCGTGCCCGGACAGGGATTCCTGAGCCATGCCGCAGAGCACTCCGGCCGGGCCGAGTTCCAGGAAGGTGCGCACGCCGTCGGCGGCCAGCCAGGCGATGCCGTCGGCGAAGCGGACCGTGGCGCGGACCTGCTCCACCCAGTAGTCCGGTGTGCTCAGCTGCTCGGCGGTGGCCGGCGCCCCGGTCACCGTGGACACGATCGGCACCTCCGGCGCCCGGTAGGCCACCCCGGCCGCCACCGCGCGGAACTCGGCCAGCATCGGCTCCATCAGCGGCGAGTGGAACGCGTGGCTGACCCGCAGCCGCGAGGTCCGCTCGAAGTTGGCGGCGACCGCCAGCACGGCGTCCTCGGCCCCCGAGAGCACCACGGAGGTCGGGCCGTTGACCGCCGCGACGGCCACGCCCGGGGTCAGCAGCGCGCGGACCTGCTCCTCGGCGGCCTGGACGGCGACCATCGCGCCGCCGGTGGGCAGCGCCTGCATGAGCCGCCCCCGGGCCGCGACCAGCGCGGCCGCGTCGGCCAGCGAGAACACCCCGGCCACGTGCGCGGCCGCCAGCTCACCGACCGAGTGCCCGATCAGGTACGCCGGTTGCAGCCCCCACGATTCGAGCAGCCGGAAGAGGGCGACCTCCAGCGCGAACAGGGCGGGCTGGGCGGCGCCGGTGGCGTCGAGCGCGGCGGCGTCCGCCCCGAACATCAGCTCCCGCACCGGCCGGTCCAGTTGGGCGTCCAGGTGCGCGGTGACCTCGTCGAACGCGTCGGCGAACGCCGGGAAGCGCTGGTACAGCTCGCGGCCCATGCCGAGCCGCTGCGAGCCCTGCCCGGTGAACAGCAGCGCCGGGCGGCTGCGGGTGGTCGCCGCGGCCCGGAGCAGGCCCGCGTCGGGCTGGCCGTCGCGCAGCGCGGTGAGCGCGCGGACCAGGTCGTCGCGGTCGGCCGCGACCACGGCGGCCCGCCGCTCGAAGCTCGTCCGGGTGGTGGCCTGCGACACGGCGAGATCGGCCAGCCGCACGTCGTCGCGGCGCAGCAGCTCGAGCAGGCGGTCGGCCTGGGCGTGCAGGGCGTCGTCGGTACGCCCCGACAGCACCACCGGCAGCGGCCCCGGCGCGTCGGCCACGTCGCTCGGCGCGTCGGCGGAGCCCGCGACGGCCGGGTCGGCGGCGGCCGGGGCCGCTTCGAGGATGGCGTGGGCGTTGGTGCCGCTGAGCCCGAACGACGACACCGCGCTGCGGCGGACCCGGCCGGTATCGGGCCACGGCACCCCGTCGGTGAGCAGCGCGATGCTGCCCGGCGACCAGTCCACGTGCGTGGACGGCTGGTCGATGTGCAGCGACTTCGGGACGTACCCGTGCCGCATGGCCAGCACCAGCTTGATCACGCTGGCGACGCCGGAGGCCATCTGCGTGTGGCCGATGTTGGACTTCACCGAGCCGAGCAGCAGCGGCCGCTCGCCCCGCTCCCGCCCGTACGTGGCGAACAGGGCCTGGGCCTCGATCGGGTCGCCGAGCGCCGTGCCGGTGCCGTGCCCTTCGAGCACGTCCACGTCGGACGGTGTGACGGCGGCGGCCGCGAGGGCGCGCTGGATGACCCGCTGCTGGGCGGGGCCGCTGGGGGCGGTCAGCCCGTTCGAGGCGCCGTCCTGGTTGATGGCGGTGCCCTTGACCACGGCGAGGATGCGGTGGCCGTGGCGCTTGGCGTCGGACATGCGCTCCAGCAGCACCAGGCCGACCCCTTCGGCGAGGGTCATGCCGTCGGCGGCCTCGGCGTACGCCTTGCACCGGCCGTCGACCGCGAGGGCGCGCTGCCGGCTGAACCCGACGAACGCGCCCGGGGTGGCCATGACGCTGACGCCGCCCGCCAGGGCGAGGCTGCTCTCGCCGTCGCGCAGCGACCGGCAGGCCAGGTGCAGCGCGACCAGCGACGACGAGCACGCGGTGTCGAGGGTGACCGCCGGGCCTTCGAGGCCGAGCAGGTAGTTGACCCGGCCGGACAGGATGCTGGAGAGCGAGCCGGTGATCATGTAGCCCTCGGCGCCGTCGGTGTTCTCGGCGGCGCCCGCCTGGGCGTTGGTGTAGTCCTGGTAGCTGGCGCCGATGAACGCACCCGTCAGGCTGCCGCGCAACGACCTCGGGTCGATACCGGCGCGTTCGATGGTCTCCCACGCGGTCTCCAGCAGCAGCCGCTGCTGGGGGTCCATGGCCAGCGCCTCGCGGGGGCTGATGCCGAAGAAGCCGGGGTCGAAGTCGGCCACGTCGCGCAGGAAGCCGCCCTGCACCGAGTACGTGGCCCCGGCCCGGTCCGGGTCGGCGTCGAACAGCGTGTCGGCGTCCCAGCCCCGGTCGGCGGGGAACGGCGAGATCGCGTCGCCCCCGGCGACGACCAGGTCCCACAGCTCGTCCGGCGAGGTGACCCCGCCGGGGTAGCGGCAGCCCATGCCGATGATGACGATCGGGTCGTCGTCGGTGGGCGCGGCCACCACGGGGCCCGCGACGCCCGAGTCGGCGCCCTCGATCTGGCCGCGCAGGAAGTCGGCCAGGGCGAGGGGGTTCGGGTGGTCGAAGACCATGGTGGTGGGCAGCGTGAGGCCGGTCGCGGCGACGAGGCGGTTGCGCAGGTCGACGGCGGTCAGCGAGTCGAACCCGACGTCGCGGAACGCCTGATGTTCGGCGACGGCGTCACCGGCGGCGTGGCCGAGGACCGTGGCGGCCGTGGTGCGTACCAGGTCGAGCAGGGCCCGTTCCCGTTCGGGCCGGGACATGGCGCGCAGCGACGCGGCGAAGCCGTCGTCCGCGACGCGGACGGGTGCCGCCTCGGCGAGCCGGGCGACCTCGGGGAGTTCGTCGAAGAGGCGGCTGGGCCGGGCCGCGGTGAAGACCGGGTGGTAGCGGTCCCAGTCGATGGCGGCGACGGTCAGCTCGGTGTCGTCGCCCTCGACGGCCTTGCGCATGGCCTCCAGCGACAGCCGGGCGTCCATGAACACCAGGCCGCTGCCGCGGATCTGCTCCGGGTCGACCCGGCCGAGGCCCAGGTCGTCGGCCCAGATGCCCCACGCCACGGCGGTGGCATGCAGGCCGCGCGCCCGCCGCTGCTGGGCCAGGGCATTCAGGTACGCGTTGGCCGCCACGTACGCGGCGTGGTGGCCGCTGCCCCAGGTGCCGGAGATCGAGGAGAACATCAGGAACGTCTCGACCCGCTCGCCGAGCAGTTCGTCGAGGTGCCGGGCGCCGACCGTCTTGGCGTGCAGCACCCGGTCGACCTGGTCGAGGTCGGTGTCGGCCAGCGCCGCCAGCTCGATCACGGCGGCCGTGTGCACCACGGTGCGTACGTCGTCGAGGGTGGACAGGAGCTCGGCCAGCGCCGCCCGGTCGGTGATGTCGCAGGAGCGGATCTCGATCCGGGTGCCCAGCGCGGACACCGTCTCGATGATCTTCTCGGCGCCCGGTGCCGCCATGCCGCTGCGGCTGACCAGCACGACGTGTTCGGCGCCGTGGTGGGCGGCCCAGCCCGCGATGTGCGGGCCGAGCGTGCCGGTGCCGCCGGTGATCAGGGTGGTGCCGCCGAACGACCACGCCCGTTCGGGCCGGGGCCGGGCGGGTGCGCGCAGCAGGCGGCGGGCCAGCGCCCCGGAGGCGCGGATCGCCAGCTGGTCCTCGCCGGTGGCACCGGTGAGCACGGCGGCCAGGCGCTGCCCGGCGCGGGCGTCGAGCACCTCCGGCAGGTCGATGGTGCCGCCCCAGCGGTGCGGGGCTTCCAGCGCCGCAGACCAGGTCAGGCCCATCACCTGCGCCTGTTCGGGGTGGGTGATCCGGTCGGAGCGGCCGGTGGCCACGGCACCGCGGGTCAGCGTCCACACCGGGGCGGTGAGGTCGAGGTCGGTCACGGCCTGCGCCAGCGCGAGGGTCAGCGCGAGCCCGAGCGACGTGGCCGAAAGGTGCGGCACCGGGCGGTCGTCGGCGGCCAGCACGGACACGATGCCGGTGATGCCGTCGGCGTCGAGCCGGCCGGCCAGCACGGCGCGGTCGGCGCAGGACTCGTCCAGCACCAGGTGGCGTACCTCGGCGCCGTGGCCGCGCAGGGCCGCGGCGACGTCGTCGGCGTCGACCCGTTCCGTGGTGACCAGCAGCCAGGTGCCGGACAGCGCGGCCAGCGGCAGCCCGCTCAGCGGCTGCCAGCCCGTCCGGTAGCGCCACGAGTCCGTGGTGGACTCGTCGCGCCGCTGCCGGCGCCAGGTCGACAGGGCGGGCAGCAGCGGCGCCAGCGAGGCGCCGTCGACGTCGAGGGTGGCGCTGAGGGCGTCCAGGTCGGCGCCGTCGACGGCCGCCCAGAACTCGGCGTCGGCCGGGTCGGCGGCGGCCGGGCCGTCGAGCGCCGGGGGCATCGACCAGAAACGCTCGTGCTGGAACGCGTACGTGGGCAGCGCGACGCGGCGGCCACCGGGGAAACAGGAGCTCCAGTCGACGCCGAACCCCCGGACGAACAGCTCCGCGACCGAGGTGAGCAGGCGCGGCATCCCGCCGAGGTCACGGCGCAGCGTGCCCACGACGGCGGCCCGGACGCCCGCGTCCGCGACGGTGTCCTCCAGCCCCACCGCGAGCACGGGGTGGGAGCTGACCTCGACGAACCCGCGGTGTCCCGCCGCCAGCAGGGTCCGCACGGCGTCCTGCAGCCGCACGGTCTGCCGCAGGTTGCGGTACCAGTAGTCGGGGCCGGTCACCGGCTCGGTGACCCACTCGCCGCTGACCGTGGACAGGAACGGCACGTCGGGCACCCGCGCCTCGACGCCGTCGAGCGCGGCCAGCAGCTCGTCGTGCAGCTGTTCGACCATCGCGGAGTGCGACGCGTAGTCCACCGGGATCCGCTTGACCCGGACCCCTTCGGCGATCAGCCGCTCGCACAGCTCGTCCAGCGCCCCGGTCTCGCCGGACACGGCGACGGAACGGGGCCCGTTGTCGGCGGCCAGCGACACCCGGCCGCCGTATCCGGCGATGCGCTCGCGTACCTCGTCGGCGGGCAGCGGCACGGAGGCGATGCCGCCGTGGCCCGACATGACCCGGCCGATCACCTGGCTGCGCCGCGCGACGACCCGGGCGGCGTCCTCCAGCGACAGCGCGCCGCTGACGCACGCCGCGGCGATCTCGCCCTGCGAGTGGCCGATCACCGCATCGGGGACGACCCCGAACGCGCGCCACAGCTCGGCCAGCGACACCATCACGGCCCACGAGGCGGGCTGCACGACGTCCACCCGGTCCAGCGACGGCGCCCCGGGGGCCTGCCGGAGCACGTCCAGCAGCGCGAAGTCCACGTACGGGGCCAGCGCGGCCGCGCACTCGGCCATCCGCGCGGCGAAGACCGGCGACTCCTCCAGCAGCCGGGCGCCCATGCCCACCCACTGGGTGCCCTGCCCGGGGAAGACGAACGTGACCTTGCCGGTCAGGTCGGCCACCCCGGTAACGGTCTCCGCGCCGAGGATCACGGACCGCTGGTCGAAGAGGGTGCGGGTGGTGGCCAGCGAGTACCCGACGTCCACCGGCCGCTGCCCGGCGACGGCGTCCAGCGTCCTCGCGGTCTGCGCGGCGAGCGCGGCCGGGGTCCGGGCGGTGATGATCCACGGCACGATCCCGGCCGGGGCCTCGGCGAGGGCGTCGGCCGACGCGGCCGGATCAGCGGCGGGCGGTCCGGCCGGGGGCGCCTCCTCCAGCAGGGTGTGCGCGTTGGTGCCGCTGATGCCGAACGCGGAGACGCCGCACCGGCGGGGACGGTCGCCCGTGGTCCACTCGCGCGGCTCGGCCAGCAGCGCGACCGTGCCGGAACTCCAGTCCACGTGCGTGGACGGCGTCTCGACGTGCAGGGTACGCGGCAGCACCTGGTGGCGCAGCGCCAGCACCATCTTGATGACGCCGGCCACGCCCGCCGCGGACTGCGTGTGCCCGATGTTCGACTTCACCGAGCCCAGCCACAGGGGACGGTCGGGGTCGCGGTCGCGCCCGTACGTGGCCAGCAGCGCCTGCGCCTCGATCGGGTCGCCCAGCGCGGTGCCGGTGCCGTGCGCCTCGACCACGTCCACGTCGGCCGGGGCGAGACCGGCGTTGGCCAGGGCCTGCATGATGACCCGCTGCTGCGACGGCCCGTTCGGGGCGGTCAGCCCGTTGGAGGCGCCGTCGGAGTTGACGGCCGAGCCGCGCACCACGGCGAGGATGTCGCGGCCGTTGCGCTGGGCGTCGGAGAGCCGTTCGAGGACGAGCACGCCGATGCCCTCGGAGACGGTCATGCCGTCGGCGGAGTCGGCGAACGCCTTGCAGCGCCCGTCGGAGGCCAGGGCCCGCTGCCGGCTGAACGCGATCAGCGCCTTGGGGTTGGGCATGATGGTGGCCCCGCCCGCCAGGGCCAGGGTGCTCTCCCCGGCGCGCAGGGACTGGCAGGCCAGGTGCAGGGAGACCAGCGAGGATGAGCAGGCGGTGTCGACCGTCAGCGCGGGACCCTCCAGGCCCAGCACGTACGACAGGCGGCCGGACAGCACGCTCGGAATGGTGCCGGTGACCGCGTACCCCTCGGCGCCCTGCTCGTTGCCGCCGTACTCGGCGTAGCTGGAGCCGATGAACGACCCGGTGCGGCTGCCCCGCAGCGCGGCCGGGTCGATGCCGGCGCGTTCGATCGCCTCCCACGAGGTCTCCAGCAGCAGCCGCTGCTGCGGGTCCATGCCCAGGGCCTCGCGCGGCGAGATGCCGAAGAAGCCCGGGTCGAAGTCGCCCGCCTCGGCCAGGAACCCACCGGCCAGGGTGTACGTGGCCCCGGACCGGTCGGGGTCGGCGTCGTAGAGGGCGGCGACGTTGAACCCCCGGTCGGCGGGGAACTCGGTGATCGCGTCAACCCCGTCGCCGACCAGCGCGAAGAACTCCTCCGGCGTGGTCGCGCCGCCCGGGAAGCGGCAGCTCATGCCGATGATGGCGATCGGCTCGTCGGCCGGGCCACCGGACGGTACGGCGGCGACGACCGCGCCGCCCGCGCCGGACAGTTCGGCGGCCAGGTGCTCGGCCAGCACCTGCGGGTTCGGGTAGTCGAAGACCAGGGTGGCGCTCAGTTCGAGGCCGGTGGCCGTACTCAACGCCTTGCGCAGCTCGACGGCGGTGAGCGAGTCGAACCCGAGGTCCCGGAAGGCGCGCTGGTCGCCGACCTCGTCGGCGGAGCTGTGCCCGAGCACCGCGGCCGCCTGGGTGCGGACCAGGTCGAGCAGGCGGCGCCGCCGGTCCCCGGCGGTCAGGCCGCGCAGTTGCCGGGCGAACTCGGAGCCCTGTTCGGTGACCGCCTTCGCGGCGTCGGCCAGCGCCTTGACCTCGGGCAGGTCGCAGAAGAGCGGGCTGGGCCGCACCGAGGTGAAGATCGGGTGGTAGCGGGCCCAGTCCACGTCGGCGACCGTCACGGTGACGTCGCGCTGCACGAGGGCGCGGTGCAGCTCGGTGAGGGCGGCGTCGGGGTCCAGCAGGGACAGTCCGCGCCGGGTGAACCCCTCGGACATCGTTTCGTGGGTGGCCATGCCGACCTCGGCCCACGGTCCCCACGCCACCGCGGTGGCGGCCAGGCCCCGCGCCCGCCGCTGTTCGGCGAGGCCGTCCAGGTAGGCGTTGCCCGCCGCGTACGCGCACTGCCCGCCGCCGCCCCACTGCCCGGCGATCGAGCTGAACAGCACGAACAGGTCGAGGTCGGTGTCGCCGAGCAGCTCGTCCAGGTGCGCCGCGCCGCGCACCTTCGCGGCGAGCACCTCGGCGAACTCGTCCAGGCTGGTCTGTGCCAGCGGCGAGTTCTGGGCCGCGCCCGCCGCGTGCACGACGCCGGTGAGGTCGGTACCGGCGGCGTCGATGACGGCGGCCAGCGCGGCCCGGTCGGCGACGTCGCAGGCGACGATCTCGGTCTCGGCGCCCAGGGCGGCCAGCTCGTCGCGCAGCTGCGCCGCGCCGGGCGCGTCCGGGCCACGGCGGCTGGTCAGGACGAGTTTGCGGGCGCCGTGCCGGGCCAGCCAGCGGGCCGCGGCGGCGCCGAGCCCACCGGTGCCGCCGGTCACCAGGACGGTGCCGCGCGCGGTGAAGTCGCCGTCGGCGGGCAGGGTCTCGACGCGGCGCCGCAGCACCCGCCGGGCGTACAGTCCGGAGCCGCGCACCGCGACCTGGTCCTCGCCCGCGATCCCGGCCAGCGCCGCGACCAGCTTGTCGACGATCGCGACGTCGACGGCACCGGGCCCATCGGCGGATTCGGGCGCGTCGACGGCACCGGGCCCATCGGCGGATTCGGGCGCGTCTGCGGATCCGGTCGCGTCTGCGGGCAGGTCGATCAGGCCCGCCCAGCGGCGCGGGTACTCCAGGGCGGCCACCCGGCCCAGGCCCCAGACCGCGGATTGCGTGGGCGCGGCGGCCTGGTCGTGCCCGCCGGTCCCGACGGCCCCGCGGGTGACGGTCCACAGCGGCGCGTCCAGTGTCCGCACGAGGGTGGCGGTGAGCGCGAGGCCGAGGGTCAGCGCCGGGTGGGGCCGGTCGTCCAGCGCGGCCAGCGACACCGCGACGGTGACGTCGGCGGGCAACCGCTCGGCCAGCGCCACCGGGTCGGTGCAGGAGTCGTCGAGCTCGACCCGCTCCACCCGGGCACCGTGGGCGGACAGTGCGTCGCGCAGGCGCCCGGCGAGCCCGGCCTGCGCGGCGGTGCTCAGCAGCAGCCAGGTGCCGTCGAGCACGGGGCTGGCGGTGACCCGCAGCGGCACCCACGCCGTGCGGTAACGCCACCCGTCGAGCCGGGAGCGGCGCTGGTTGCCCCGGCGCCACGACGACAGCGCGGGCAGCAGGCCGTCCAGTCCGGCCCCGGTCGAGTCGTCGACGTGCAGCAGCCGGGCGAGTTCGCGGGCGTCGCCGCGTTCGACCGCGGCCCACAGCTGCTCGTCGCCGCTGGCGCTGTCGCCGCCCGGTGTCTGGTCGGCGACCGGCCAGAAGAACGAGTGCTGGAACGCGTACGTGGGCAGGTCGACGCGGCGCGCCCCGGTCCCGGCGAAGTAGGCGGTCCAGTCGGGCGCGGCGCCGCGCGCCCACAGCCGGGCGAGGGCGGTCGCGACGGACTGCGGCCCGGTCCGCTTCGCGCGCAGCAACGGTACGGCGTAGGCGCCGTCGCCGAGCACGTCGGACACCATGGCGGCCAGCACGCCGTCCGGCCCCAGCTCGACGTACGTGCCGGCGCCCGCGTCGTGCAGCGCCCGTACGGTGTCGGCGAACCGCACCGTGTCCCGCACGTGCCGCACCCAGTACTCGGGATCCGTGACGTCGCCCTCGGCCACGACCGGGATGCCCGGCCGGTGGAAGCTCAGCCCCGCGACCACGGCCCGCAGCTCGTCCAGGACGGGTTCCATCAGCGGCGAGTGGAACGCGTGGCTGACCCGCAGCCGCCGCGTCGTGTCGAACCGCGCGGCCACGGCCAGCACGGCTTCCTCGGCGCCGGCGACCACCACCGAGGTGGGGCCGTTGACCGCGGCGATGGACACGTCCGGGCCGAGCAGCGGCAGCACGTCCTGCTCGGTGGCCCGCACCGAGACCATCGCGCCACCGGCGGGCAGCGCCTGCATGAGCCGACCACGGGCGGCGATCAGGGTGGCGGCGTCGGCCAGCGACAGCACCCCGGCGACGTGCGCGGCGGTGATCTCGCCGATGGAGTGGCCCGCGAGCTGCGCCGGACGCAGCCCGAACGACTCGATCAGCCGGTACAGCGCGACCTCGACCGCGAAGATCGCCGGTTGCGCCCAGCCGGTCTGTTCCAGCAGTTCACCGTCGGTGTCGAAGATGACCTCGCGCAGCGGCCGGGTCAGGTGCCGGTCCAGTTCGGCCGTCACGGCGTCGAGGGCCTTCGCGAACACGTCGAAGCGTTCGTAGAGGTCCCTGCCCATGCCGGCCCGCTGGCTGCCCTGCCCGGTGAACAGCACCGCGATCCGGCCGGCCCGGGCCTCGTCCTCGACGACGCCGGCGTCGGGGGCACCGGTGGCCAGGGCGGTCAGCGACCGCAGCAGCTCGTCCCGGTCGTCGCCGACGACCGCGGCCCGCTGCTCGAAGGCGGACCGGCTGACGGCCAGCGACCAG
Organism: Krasilnikovia cinnamomea; assembly: GCF_004217545.1. NCBI lineage: Bacteria > Bacillati > Actinomycetota > Actinomycetes > Micromonosporales > Micromonosporaceae > Krasilnikovia > Krasilnikovia cinnamomea. The sequence continues at coordinate 6,784,914 of NZ_SHKY01000001.1, read as the reverse complement.
GCGACGTCGGCGGCGTCCAGGCCCGGCCGGCTTTCCACGTACGCCTTCAGCCGGGCGGCCTGGGCGCGGACCGCCGCGCGGGTCCGGCCGGAGACCAGCCACGGCAGGGAACCGGCGGGTCGCCGGGGTGCCGGGGCCGGTGCGGCGGGCGGCTGCTCGATGATGACGTGCGCGTTGGTGCCGCTGATGCCGAACGAGGACACCCCGGCCCGGCGCGGGCGCTCCACCGCCGGCCACGCGGCCGCCTCGGTGGCCAGCTCGATCGCTCCGCTGGCCCAGTCCACGTGGGACGACGGCCGGTCGATGTGCAGGGACCGGGGCACGGTGCCGTGCCGCATCGCCAGCACCATCTTGATCACCCCGGCCACACCGGCGGCGGCCTGGGTGTGCCCGACGTTCGACTTCACCGACCCCAGCAGCAGCGGAGTCTGGCGGTCCTGCCCGTACGTGGCCAGCAGCGCCTGCGCCTCGATCGGGTCACCCAGTGCGGTGCCGGTGCCGTGCGCCTCGACGACGTCGACGTCGGTGGTGGACAGTCCCGCCGTGGCCAGCGCCCGCCGGATCACCCGCTGCTGCGCCGGGCCGTTGGGGGCCATGAGCCCGTTGGACGCGCCGTCCTGATTGACCGCGGAGCCGCGCAGCACCGCGAGGATCTCGTGGCCGTGGCGCCGGGCGTCGGACATGCGTTCCAGCACGAGCACGCCGACACCCTCGGCCCAGCTCACCCCGTCGGCGGAGTCGGAGAACGCCTTGCACCGGCCGTCCGGGGCCAGGCCGCGCTGCCGGGAGAACTCGATCAGCGCCAGCGGGGTCGACATCACGGTGACCCCACCGGCCAGGGCCAGCGAGCACTCCCCCGCCCGCAGCGCCTGCGCGGCCAGATGCATCGCGACCAGCGACGACGAGCAGGCCGTGTCGATGGTGACGGCGGGCCCTTCGAGCCCGAGGGTGTACGAGACGCGCCCGGAGACGATGCTCGGCGAGGTGCCGCTGCCCTGCATGCCCTCGGAGTCCGCGCCGCCCCCGCCGGAACCGTAGTCGCTGTACATCACGCCCGCGAACACGCCGGTCTGGCTGCCGCGCAACGTGACCGGGTCGATGCCGGCGTGCTCCACGGCCTCCCACACGGTCTCCAGCAGCAGGCGCTGCTGCGAGTCCGTGGCGATCGCCTCGCGCGGCGACATCCCGAAGAAGCCCGGGTCGAACTCCCCGGCGTCGTGCAGGTAACCACCGGAGCGCACATACGCGGTGCCGGGATGGTCGGGATCGGGGTGGTAGAGCTTCTCCAGGTCCCAGCCCCGGTTGACGGGCAGACCGGAGATGGCGTCGCGGCCCTCGGCGACCAGCTGCCACAGCTCGTCGGGTGAGCCGACCCCGCCCGGGTAGCGGCAGCCCATGCCGACGATGACGATCGGGTCGTCGGTCACCGGGCCGGTGACCACGGGGACGGCGGCGTCGGCGCCCGCGTCGAACAGCTCGGAGAGCACGAACCCGGCCAGCGCCCGCGGCGTGGGGTGGTCGAAGACCAGCGTGGCGGGCAGCCGCAGCCCGGTCGCCGCCGCCAGCCCGTTGCGCAGCTCGACCGAGGTGAGCGAGTCGAAACCGAGATCCTTGAACGGGCGCCCCGGGTCGACCTCGGCCGCGCCGGTGTGTCCGAGCACCGCCGCCACCTGGGCGCGGACCAGTTCCACCACGGCGTCGCCGCGCTCGTCCACGCCCAGGGCGGCGAGCTCTCGGGTCAGCGCGGCGGCCTGGCCGGAACCGCCCCCGGCGCGCCGCTGCCGCCGGCGGATCAGGCCGCGCAGCAGCGGCGGGACGTCGGCGTGCGCGCGCAGCACCGGCAGGTCGAGCCGGATCGGCAGCACCACCGGTTCGGCGCTGGTCAGGGCGGCGTCGAACAGGGCGAGACCCTGCGCCGCGCTCAGCGGCGGCATCCCGGAACGCCGCATCCGCTCCGCGACCTCCCCGGAGAGCATGCCGTCCTGCTCCCAGGCGCCCCAGGCCAGCGACACCGCGGGCAGACCGAGCTCGCGCCGGTGCCGGGCGAGCGCGTCCAGGAAGGCGTTGCCCGCCGCGTAGCTGCCCTGGCCGGGGTTGCCGAACGTGCCCGCGGCGGAGGAGAACAGCGCGAAGACCCGCACGTCGCGGGCCAGCTCGTGCAGGTGCCACGCCGCGTCGACCTTCGGTTTCAGTACGGCGTCCAGCCGCTGCTCGGTGAGCGCGGACAGCACGCCGTCGTCGAGCACCCCGGCCGCGTGCACGACCGCGGTGAACCGGTGCCGGGCGAAGACGGCGGCCAGGGCGTCGGCGTCGGCGGCGTCGCAGGCCACCACGCGCACGTCGGCGCCGTACCCGGCCAGGTCGGCCAGCAGCGTCTCGTCGGCCACCCCACGCCGGCTCAGCAGCACGAGGGTACCGACGCCCTGCGCGGCGAGGTGCCGGGCCAGCACCGCGCCGAGCCCCCCGGTGCCGCCGGTGATCAGTACGACGTCGTCGGCGTCCCAGGCCGGTGGCGTGTCACCGGGCGGGGTGCGGGTCAGCCGCGGGGCGTGGATCTCGCCGTCGCGGATGCGCAGCTTGGGCTCGTCCACCGCGAGCGCGGCCGCAACCAGGGCCGGATCGTCGGTGTCGAGCAGCCCGAAGCGGCCCGGGTGTTCGGCCTGCGCCGAACCGATGAGACCCCAGACCGCGGCGGCGGCGAGGCCGCCGGAGGTCTGGAAGACCAGGCGGGACCCGGCGTACCGGTCCTCGGCCAGCCAGCGCTGCGCCGCACCCAGGACCTCGGCGCTCGCCTCGTGGACCGCGCGGACGACGTCGTCGCCGCCGGCGGCGACCGGGTAGAGCACCACCGGCGGCACCGGCTCACCCGGGGCCGGGGCAGTCGCCACCGCGCCGCCGGGGATCGCGTCGGGCGGCGCCGGGCGGGTCAGCGACGCGAACTCGGCGTGGCGCGGCGGCTCACCGGACGGGGTGACCGGCGTCCAGGTCAGGCCGAACAGCGCGTCGCGCACCACGGCCGCGTCGCCGATCTGCTGCCCGGTGGCCGCGCGCAGGGTCAGCGCGTCGACCGACAGGACCGGTGCGCCGTCGGGGTCGGACACCCGCAGCGCCATCGCGGTCTCGCCGACCGGCGTCGCCTTGACCCGGACCGTCGATGCCCCGGTGGCGTGCAGCGACACCCCGTCGAAGGAGAACGGCAGGCCACCGGCGAACCCCGGCCCGAAGTCGACGAGCGCGGCGGTGTGCAGGACCGCGTCCAGCAGGGCCGGGTGGATGCCGAATCCCGCCGGGTCGACGCCGTCGGGCAGCGCCACCTCGGCGTACACGTCGGCGCCGAGGCGCCACGCGGCCCGCAGGCCGCGGAAGGCGGGACCGTAGCCGAATCCGGCGTCGGCCAGCGTGTCGTAGAAGCCGCCGAGCTCGATCGGGGTCGCCGCGGTGGGCGGCCACGGTCCGGTGTCGGAGCCGGTCCCCGGAGTGCCGGCGGCGACGAAGCCGGACGCATTGGTCAGCCAGGGCTGGTCGTCGTCAGTGTCGGGTCGTGAGTAGACGGTCAGCGGGCGGCGTCCGGCGGCGTCGGGCCGCCCGATGGAGAGCTGCACCTGCATCCCGCCCCGGGCCGGCAGCACCAGCGGGGCCGACAGGGTCAGTTCGTCGACGCGGTCCGCGCCGACCTCCTCGGCCGCCCGCATCGCCAGTTCCAGCAGGGCGGTGCCGGGCACCGGCCGCGCGCCGAACACGGTGTGGTCGGCCAGCCACGGGTGGGTCCGCAGGGACAGCAGCCCCGTGAGCAGGATGCCGTCGGAGTCGGCGAGGGAGACGACCGCGCCCAGCAGCGGATGGTTGGTCCGGCCGAGTCCCGCCGCGCGGGGGTCACCGGCGGGAACGGATCCGGCCCTCGGCCAGAACCGGCGGTGCTGGAACGCGTACGTGGGCAGGTCGGCGCGCCGCGCGCCGGTGCCCCCGAAGAACTGCTCCCACCGCACGCCGACGCCGAGCACGTGCAGCCGGGCCAGTGCGGTCGCGACGCTGCCCAGCTCACCGGACGCGGCGGTTCCGGCGGGCTCGGCGCGCACCAGCGCGGTTCCAGCCGGCTCGGCGGGCACCAGCGCGGTTCCAGCCGGCTCGGCGGGCACCAGCGCGGTTCCGGCCGGCTCGGCGCGCACCAGCGCCACCACGGCGGCGTCCGGGGCGCAGGCGGCGGCCATCGCCGTCAGGGCGGCGTCCGGTCCGAGCTCGATGAGGATCCCGGCGCCGTGGGCGCGCAGCCAGCCGACGGCGTCGGCGAACCGGACCGGCTGCCGGATCTGCCCGGCCCAGTAGTCGGCGGAGCCGAGCTGCTCGATCGTGGCCTGTGCGCCGCTGACCGAGGAGACGAGGGGCAGTAGCGGCGGCTGCGGGGACAGGCCCGAGATCACGGCACGGAACTCGTCGAGCATCGGGTCCATGTGCGGCGAGTGGAAGGCGTGCGACACCCGCAGGACGATGGTGCGCCGGTCCTGGGCGGTGAAGTGGTCGGCCACGGCGGTGACGGCGTCCGCGTCGCCGGAGACGACGACGGCGTCGGGACCGTTGATCGCGGCGATCGCGACCCGGTCCGTGAGCAGCGGCCGGACCTCGTCCTCGGAGGCCCGCACGGCGACCATGGCGCCGCCGGTGGGCAGCGCCTGCATGAGCCGCCCCCGCGCGGCGACCAGGGTGGCGGCGTCGGCCAGGCTGAACACGCCCGCGACGTGGGCGGCGGCCAGCTCGCCGACGGAGTGGCCGGTGACGAAGTCGGGGGTGAGGCCCCACGACTCGGCCAGCCGGAACAGCGCGACCTCAAAGGCGAAGATCGCGGGCTGGGCGTACCCGGTCTGCCGCAGCAGGTCCTCGTCCTCGCCCCAGATCACCTCGCGCAGCGGGCGGTCGAGGTGGCGGTCGAGTTCGGCCAGCACGGTGTCGAACGCGTCGGCGAAGGTCGGGAAGCGGCCGGCCAGTTCGCGGCCCATCCCGAGCCGCTGGGCGCCCTGACCGGTGAAGAGGAACGCCTGCCGGGTCTTCGGGACGGTCGTGCCGCTGACCAGGCCCGCGCCGGGGGTGTCCTCGGCCAGCGCGGCGAGCCCGGCGCGGAGCTGGTCGAGGTCGGCCGCGACGACGGCGGCCCGGTGTTCGAAGCCCGCCCGCGTGGTGGCCAGGGAGTATGCGGTGTCCAGCAGCGAGTCGGGGCCCAGCGCGGACCGCAGCGCCCCGGCCTGGGCGCGCAGCGCGTCGCGGGTCTTCCCGGACAGCAGCACCGGCAGCGCGGCGGGCACCGGCGCGGCGGCGGGTGCGGCCGCCCCGGGTTCGGGGGCCTCGGGTTCGGCGGCGTCGGGTTCGGGGGCCTGCTCGATGATGGTGTGCGCGTTGGTGCCGCTGATGCCGAACGAGGAGACGGCGGCGCGGCGCGGCTGCCCCGTCTCGGGCCACGCCTGGTTCTCCTGCAGCAGCCGGACCGCGCCCGCGGACCAGTCGATGCGGGTGGACGGGCGCTCGGCGTGCAGGGTCCGGGGTGCCACCCCGGCACGGATGGCCATGACCATCTTGATGACCCCGGCGACCCCGGCGGCCGACTGGGTGTGGCCGAGGTTCGACTTGACGGAGCCGAGCAGCAACGGCCGATCGTCGGGCCGGTGCCGCCCGTACGCCGCGATCAGGGCCTGGGCCTCGATCGGGTCGCCGAGGGTGGTGCCGGTGCCGTGCGCATCGACCACGTCGACCTGGTCGGCGGAGAGCCGGGAGTTGATCAGGGCCTGCTGGATGACCCGCTGCTGGGACGGCCCGTTGGGGGCGGTCAGCCCGTTCGAGGCGCCGTCGGAGTTGATCGCGCTGCCCCGGATCACGGCCAGCACCGGGTGGCCGTTGCGCCGCGCGTCGGACAGCCGTTCCAGCACCAGCATGCCGGCGCCCTCGGACCAGCCCGTACCGTCGGCGTCGTCGGCGAAGGAGCGGCAGAAGCCGTCGGCGGCGAGACCGCCCTGGCGGCCCATCTCCGCGAAGGTGACCGGGCTCGACATGATCGTCACGCCGCCGGCCAGCGCCAGCGTGCACTCGCCGGTACGCAGCGAGTGCGCGGCCAGGTGCAGCGTGACCAGCGACGACGAGCAGGCAGTGTCGACGGTGATCGCCGGGCCGACCAGCCCGAGGGTGTACGACAGGCGTCCCGACAGGACACTGTTGGCGTTGCCGGTGAGTTGGAAGCCCTCGGCCTCCTCCGCGCCGACCTGGTACTGCTGGGACATGGCCCCGGCGAACACGCCGGTGTCGCTGCCCTTGACCGAGTGCGGGTCGATGCCGGCGCGTTCGAGGGCCTCCCAGCTCACCTCCAACAGCACCCGCTGCTGCGGGTCCATCGCGGTGGCCTCGCGCGGGGAGATGCCGAAGAAGTCCGCGTCGAAGTCAGGCGCCTGGTAGAGGAAGCCCCCGGCGGTGCCGTCGGGGTCCGCGCCGAGGGCGGCCAGGTCCCAGCCGCGATCGTCCGGGAACGGCCCGATCCCGTGGTCGCCGGCCGCGACCAGCCGCCACAGGTCCTCGGGGCTGCGCACCCCGCCGGGGTAACGGCAGGCCATGCCGACGATGGCGATCGGCTCGGCGGCCGCCGACTCGACCTCCTGCAGCCGCCGCTTGGTGCGCCGCAGGTCGGTGGTGGCGCGCTTGAGATAGTCGCGGAGCTTGTCTTCGGTGTCCATGCTCAGCCCGTCACCAGCTCGCGGCGGTCAGCAGATCGCCGTACTCGTGTTCGCGGGCGACCTGGCGCAGGTCGGATTCGACCATCATCCGCATCAGGTCACCGAACGCGACGGTCGGTTTCCAGTTCAGCGCGGCGCTGGCGCGGCTGATGTCCGCGCACAGGATCTCCACCTCCGCCGGTCGCACCAGCTCCGGGTCGATGACCACGTGGTCGTTCCAGTCGAGGCCGACATGGTCGAACGCGATCTGCACCGCGTCGCGCACGGTGTGCATCTGCCCCGTGCCGATGACCCAGTCGCCGGGGTCCTCCTGCTGCAGCATGGCGTGCATGGCGCGTACGTAGTCGCCCGCGAAGCCCCAGTCCCGTACGGCGTCGAGGTTGCCGAGGCTGAGCTTGTCCTGCAGGCCGAGCTTGATCCGCGCGACCGCCAGGGAGATCTTGCGGGTGACGAACTCGGCTCCGCGCCGGGGCGACTCGTGGTTGAACAGCATCCCGGAGACCGCGTACATGCCGAAGGACTCGCGGTAGTTGCGGGTGATGAAGTGGCCGTACACCTTGGCGACGCCGTAGGGGCTGCGCGGGTGGAAGCCGGTGGTCTCCGACTGCGGCGTCTCGATGGCCTTGCCGAACATCTCGGAGGAGGACGCCTGGTAGAACCGGATCTGCGAGCCGCGGTCGCGGTGCGGCGCGGTCAGCCCGCTGACCATGCGGATGGCCTCCAGCATGCGCAGCACACCCATGCCGTTGACCTCGGTGACCAGTTCCGGCTGTTCCCACGACATCGGGACGAACGAGATGGCGCCCAGGTTGTAGACCTCGTGCGGCTGCACCTTGTCCACGGCGGACACGAGGCTGGCCTGGTCCATCAGGTCGCCGTTGATGAAGTTGAGGTCGGCGGCCAGCCGGCTGATCCGGGACTTGCGCGGGTTGGCCTGGCCGCGCACCAGCCCCCACACCTCGTACCCGAGCGACAGCAGGTACTCGCCGAGGTAGGAACCGTCCTGGCCGGTGATTCCGGTGATCAGCGCGCGTTTGGGCATCGGGTCCGTCTCCCTGCTGACTCGCTTGTTGGAGTAGCTCTCCGCGAGGCCGGGCCGTCCCGCCGCCGCGCTTCGAGGGGACAGTAGGTCACCAGCCACTAGGGAATCCTCAGAAGTTGCGATGCCGGTTCCTAGTGATCTACGTGCTGCGTCCGGGGTCTACTCCGGGGGTAGTTCGACGCCGACGCGAGGCCCCCGGAGTGTCGCCTGTGCTGACCGGTTTTCTGCGCGCGTACCTGGGGCCGTACCGGTCGAAGATCGCGCTGATCGCGGTGCTGCAGCTCGTCCAGACCGCCTGCGTCCTGCTGCTGCCCACACTGAACGCGTTGGTCGTCGACCGCGGGGTGCTGCATGGCGCGCTGGACTACATCGTGGGGATCGGGCTCGGCATGGCGGCGGTCACCGGCGTCCAGGTGGGCGTGACGATCGCCGCCGGGCGGATCGGGGCGGCCGTCGCCGCCGGGCTGGGCCGCGACGTACGTTCCGCGGTGTTCCGCGCGGTCCTGCGCCTCTCGGCGCGGGAGGTGAACCAGTTCGGGACGCCGTCGCTGATCACACGTACGGTCAACGATGTCGCCCAGGCCCAGACGCTGGCCCTGAATCTGTTCGACGTCGCGCTGTCGGCGACGGTCCTGTCGCTGGGCGGCCTGGTGCTGGCGCTCACCCAGGACATGTGGCTCGGTCTGCTGCTGGTCCTGGCGTTCCTGGCGATCTGCGGGTGCATCGCGGTCATGCTGGTGACGATGTCCGGCGTGTACGACCGGTTGCAGCACGGCCTGGATCTGGTCGGCCGGATCCTGCGCGAGCAGATCCTCGGGGTGCGCGTGGTGCGGGCCTTCGGTCAGCAGCAGCGCGAACGGGACCGATTCGCCGCGGCCAACCTGCGGGTGTTCGAGCCGTCGCTGCGGGTGGGCCGGTTGCTGACGTCGTTCGCCGCGCTGGTGACGCTGGTGACCAACGTGGGCATGGCCGCCCTGATCTGGTTCGGTGGGCGGCGGGTGGACGCGGGCACGCTGCGGCTGGGCACGCTCACCGCCCTGGTGGGTTACCTGTCGCTGATCGTGCTGGCGATGGTGATGACCCTCGTGGTGCTCACCAGCCTGTCCCGGGCGGTCGCCTCGGTGCGCCGCATCACCGAGGTCCTGCACACCGAGCCCACCGTACGGGAGCCCGCCGGTCCCGTGCCGCCGGTGGGCCGCGGCGGGCGGCTGGAGCTGCGCGACGTCGCGTACGCCCACCCGGGCTGTGCCCGCCCGGTGCTGCACGGGGTGAGTCTGGTCGCCGATCCCGGCCAGACCGTCGCGATCGTCGGCGGCACCGGCAGCGGCAAGTCGACGCTGCTGCACCTGGTGCTGCGGCAGTTCGACGTGACCGCCGGGGCGGTGCTGCTGGACGGCACCGACGTCCGGCACCTGGGCGCGGAGCACCTGGGCCGGTTGGTCGCGGTGGTGCCGCAGACCCCCCGCCTGTTCTCCGGGACGCTGCGCGACAACCTGCGGTTCGGCGATCCCGACGCGGACGACGCACGGCTGTGGCACGCGCTGGCGGTGGCGCAGGTCGACGACGTGGTGCGACGGTTGCCGGACGGGCTGGACGGCGTGCTGGCGCGCGGCGCGCTGGACCTGTCCGGCGGGCAACGGCAGCGCCTCGCGATCGCCCGGGCCCTGCTGCGCCGCCCGCGGCTGCTGCTGCTCGACGACTGCTTCTCGGCGCTGGACGCGGGCACCGAGGCCCGCCTGCGCGCGGCGCTGCGCGCCGAGCTGACCGGCACGACGGTGCTGCTGACCAGCCAGCGGGTCGGCGCGCTGGCGGCGGCGGACCGGATCGCCGTGCTCGACGGCGGCCGGATCGTCGGTGCGGGCACCCACGCGGACCTGCTGCGGGACAACGACGTGTACCGCGAGTTCGTCCGGGCCCATCCGCCCGGTGAGCGGATCGCGTCCCGGCCCGGTGGGGAGATCGTGGATGCGCGGCCCGGCCGCCGGTGAGCGCGGGCGGTTGACCCGCCGGCTGCTGCGCCTGTGCCGTCCACGCCGGGCCGCCCTGTCGGTCGCCGTCCTGTTCGGACTGTGCTCGACCGTCGCCGGTCTGCTCGGCCCGTACCTGCTGGGCCGGGCCACCGACCTGATCGCCGCCGGCCTGGTCAGCCGCACCCTGGCGCCGGGAACCAGCCGGGAGCAGGCGCTCGCCGGGCTGCGCGAGCGGGGCGACGGGTTGGCCGCCACGCTCGACCCGGCCGATCTGGTGCCCGGCGAGGGCGTCGATTTCACCCGGCTGGCCATGCTGCTGGCGCTGAGCCTGGGCGTCTTCCTCGCCGGTGCCGTGTTCCTGTGGCTGCAGGGCCGGGTGCTGTCGCGCGCCGTGCAGGAGACCGTCCACGACCTGCGCGAGCGGGTGCAGCGCAAGCTGTCGCGGCTGCCGCTGGCCTACCTGGACCGCACGCCGCCCGGTGAGGTGCTCAGCCGCGTCACCAGCGACGTCGACAATCTGCAGCAGACGCTGCAACTGTCCGTCGGGCACAGCGTGAACATGCTGCTCTCCGTGGTCGGCGCCCTGATCGTGATGCTGCTGCTCTCGCCGCTGCTGGCGGTGCTGGTGCTGCTGGCCGTGCCCGCCTGCGTCGCGGTGATCGTCGTGGTCGGCCGCCGGGCGGTGCCCCGCTTCGCCTGGCAGTGGGCCGCCACGGGAACGGTCACCGCCCGGGTCGAGGAGATGTACACCGGGCACACGGTGGTGCGCGCGTTCGGCCGCCAGCCGGAGGTGATCCGCGAGTTCGAGGCGCACAACCGGGCGCTGGCCGACGCCGAGCGGCGGGCCCAGGCGCTGACCAGCACGATCGAGCCCACCGCCCGCTTCGTCACCGACCTCACGTACGTGCTGGTGGCGGTGTTCGGCGCGGCCCGGATGCTGTCCGGGGCGCTGTCGTTGGGCCAGGTGCTGGCCTTCACCCAGTACGCGGGCATGTTCACCCGGCCCCTGACGGTGCTGGCGAGCGTCGCCGGTCAGCTCCAGTCCGGCCTGGCCAGCGCCGAGCGGATCTTCGAGCTGCTCGATGCCGAGGAGCAGCGGGCGGAGGTGGCCGCGCCGGCATTCCCCGCGCGGGTGCGCGGCCGGATCCGCTTCGACCGGGTGTCTTTCCGGTACGCCGACGACGTCCCGCTGATCGACCGGCTGTCGCTGACCGTGGAGCCGGGGCAGCTGGTCGCCATCGTGGGTCCCACCGGCGCGGGCAAGACCACGCTGGGCAATCTGCTGCTGCGCTTCTACGAGGTGAACCAGGGCCGGATCCTGGTGGACGGCGTCGACATCGCGTCGATGACCCGTGACGACCTGCGTGCCCTGATCGGAATCGTGCCGCAGGAGCCGTGGCTGTTCCACGGCAGCGTCGCGGAGAACATCGCGTACGGGTCGCCGCGCGCGACCCGCGAGCAGATCCTGACCGCCGCCCGGGTGACCGGCGTCGACCGTTTCGTGCGCGGCCTGCCGGACGGCTACGACACGGTGCTGGACGACGAGGTGGCCCCGCTCAGCGCCGGGGAGAAGCAGCTGGTCACCCTGGCGCGGGCGGCCCTGCGGCCCTCCGCCGTCCTCGTCCTGGACGAGGCGACCAGCTCGGTCGACGCCCGCACCGAGGGGCTGGTTCAGCAGGCGATGAGCGCGCTGCGCGCGGACCGGACGAGTTTCGTGATCGCGCACCGGCTGTCCACCGTCCGCGACGCCGACGTCATTCTCGTGATGGACCGGGGTGCGGTGGTCGAGTCCGGCACGCACCAGCAGCTGCTGGCCCACGGCGGCCGGTACGCCGACCTTTATCGGAGTTCCCTGCACGCCGGCCGGGAGTAGCCTGTGTGGTAACGGTGCGGTAACCCGTGGAATCTCTAATGTTTTCCCAGTTTTGCCTCTGCTAGTGAACCCCTTATTCCGGCCGGGTTTCCCGCTTGTTGCCGGTCCCGACCGCAACGCTCAAACCGCCCTCCAGGTTCACCGGGCCCTCCACTATGGTCAATGTCGCTTTCCTGCCCACGTGCTGTCCACCGCCGACGCCATGACCTAGCATCGATCGCCGGAAGGCGTACGTTCTCCCGGCAGCACATTGGAGTGGCTGTGCTTGAATCCCTTCACCGATCGGCACCCCGCCCGCTCGGTGTTCTCACATATTCTTCGCCATTGCGACCGACCACCAGCCGATCCGACGAATTGTTTCGTTCATTGTTTGAAAGGTCCGGAGTGGGCATCGCCATTCTGGATTCGAGGCGCCGGGTGCAGCGCGTCAACGCCGATCTGCTGGCGATGTTGGACCGCAATGCCGCCGAGGTCGAGGGATTCGAGTTCACCGAGCTGCTGCGCTCCGACAGCAGGCACCGGCTACTGAACCGGCTCGACGCCCTGGGCGCGGGCCGCGACCGCAGATTCACCGAGCACGTTCAGGTACGCCGCCCGGACGACAGCGTCGTGGAGGGTGATCTGACCGCCCTGCCGGTGCCCGGCGACAGCACGGACGACGCCGCCTACATGGTGCTGCTGGTCGGGACCAGGTCCCGGGCCGAGGTGCCGGTGGCCCCCGGCAAGAAGCTCCTCAGCGCGGTCGACGCCAAGATCCTCGAAGGCGTGGCGGCCGGGGCGTCCACGGTGCAGCTGGCCGGTCAGCTCTTCCTGAGCAGGCAGGGCGTCGAGTACCACGTCAGCGCGATGCTGCGCAGGCTCAAGGCACCCAACCGGCCCGCCCTCATCTCCCGGGCCTACCGGATGGGCATTCTCACCATCGGCGCGTGGCCACCCCGGGTGCGGGAGGAGTTCGTGCACTGACGCACGCCGCGTCTGTGTCCGGTCCCGCAGACGCCGCTGGCCGGTCATCGCGGCTGCGATGACCGGCCAGCGGCGTGGCGGGTCAGGACTCGACGAACTCGGGGTGCACCTTCGGCGGCCAGGTCTCGATGTTGAACAGGCCCAGCGAGTGCGCCTTCGAGATCAGGGCGGGCCGGTTCGAGACCCGCAGCAGGCGCAACAGGGCGGTGACCCGGTACTCCACCCCGCCCCGGCTCATGAACAGCGAGGACGCCAGCTTCACGGTGGAGTCGCCGGCGGCCACCCCTTCGAGGATGCGCGCGTCCATCGGCCGCAGCTGGACCTTGAGGCTGGCCGACGCGGCGGCCCCGCCCTGCCGGGAACTCGGCATGACGAGCACGAGAACGGTGTCGACGTCGCCCTTGGGGTCGGACACCGCCACGGCGGTCATCTTTCCGGGCAGCAGCGTGCCGTCGCGTCTGGTCGCCACGATATGGCCGGTGAATCGTTCCCGCTGATTGGTGACGAGTGCGCTCAACTCGCGCTCTACCGTCGTGCGCACACTGCGGTGCAGCAGGGCCAGGAATGATCGGCCGTAACTGTCCTGTGGTTTGCGGTCCAGCTGACGAAGGAAATCCGAGTTCGCCTCGCGTAGCCGCAGCCCGGAATCCAGGTTGGCCATACACATGCCGGACTGCTCGAACAGGGACTTGAATCTGTCCTGGAACTCCGGCTGACACTTCGGCACGACCGAGAGGTTCTCGGTGGTCGCACCGCCCCAATCGCGTTGCATATGACACCCAATCTGCCGGCTGGCATCGAATAGAGACCGACTGAGTTTCTCGCGCCGCGACACGGTGGCGGCGGCCCTGCTGAGTCGTGCTGTCCACGCAGGGACGGAAAATCCTGCGGCGCCCGCGCCGGGTCAGGCGCGATCACCGCCGGCTCTCCGCGATGTTCACATCCGATGAAGACTCGATGAGGACTCGTCATGGCTGCATGCCCACCGCCCCCGGCGGCCGAGACGGGGCGCCGGACGCCCGGCTGTCTCGACAGGACCAGCCAACTCCATGCGACTCCTCGCGGGCAGCAGCAGCCCAGACCATGATGCTACTGAGGGGTAACCTGCATCGATGCTACTAGGCAGATCAGCCCTCGCCTATGGATTCAATAGCGGGCCTGCCGACTTCACCGTTTCGCAACCTCAACCTTGGCCCGGGCCACCGGGCGGCGCACCGGAAGCGTCGGTAGCAGGACAGGTCGGGACCCCGACACTATGCACGGACCTGTACCGATGCCGACGCCGCCGGGCGGGGACCCGGAGATGATCTTATTGGGGACCGACTGTCCACACGCGACCGGGCTCCCCGCGACGAGAAGCTAGGGAAAGCCCTAGAGCCCGGCGCCCACCAGCCGTCCGGCCCCCATCGGCCAGGCTCCTTCGCTACGATCGCGCCATCGACATGGACGAATCGACTCGGGGAGGCGGGCAGATGCCCGACGCGGGTGTTGACCCCAGCCCGGCTGGGACACGCCGCGCCACGGCGGTCCAGCGGCTGGTCACGGTGGCGGTGGCGACCGTCGCGACGGCCGCGGTGTGGCTGCTGGCGCACGTGGTCTTCGACGTCGCGCTGCAGGCGAAGTCCGGCAACGCCGTCCGCACGGTCACGCTGTCCGGGGTCGTCACCACGACCGTGGTCGTCGGTTTCGCCGCCTGGGCCCTGCTGGCGATCCTGGAACGGGTGACCTCGGCGGCGCGCACCATCTTCATCGCGGTCGGCGTCGTGTTCCTGCTGATCTCGCTACTCGGCCCGCTGAGCGCCGAGACCGGCGCCGCGAAGCTGGTTCTGACCGCCGAACACCTGCTCGCCGCGCTGATCATCATCCCCGGCCTGGCCCGGACCACCCGGCAGCGCTGAGCGGAGTCCCGGGGCTACGGGCCTACAGCACCCAGTGGTTCGAGCGCTCGGTCAGTGCACGGTGGACCGTGGCCACCGCCGGTGCGGCCAGGCCACCGACGCGGGTCACCAGGTACAGGGTGTTCAACGGGGGCACCTGCGGCTGGTGCAGCACCTCCACCGACCCGGCCGCGAGCGCCGGCTCCGCCACGTACCGGGGCAGGACCGACACCCCGGCGCCGGCCACCACGGCGGCCAGCGTCGCACGCAGGTCGGGGATGGTGATCGCGACCGGATTGGGTGGACGGCGGCCGAACTCACTGCGCCAGTACCGGCGGATGATGGGCAGGTCCTCCGCGTACGCGATGAGCGGCAGGTGCGCCAGCGCCCGCAGCGGTTCCGTGGCCAGCGCGCCCGGATCGATCGTGCGCGCCAGGCTGGGCGCGCCCACCAGGACGAACTCCTCGTCGGCGAACGCCGTGGCCACCACGGTGCCCGGCGGCGGCCGCACCGCGGACACCACCATGTCGAGGCTCCCGGCCGCCAGCACCGCCAGCAGGTCCTCCGCGAGACCCAGGGTGATCCTCAGCCGCAGCCCGCGTACCGCCAGCGGGGCGAGCACCGGCATCACGCGCATGGCCAGCAGATCCGAGGGGCCGGCCAGGCGTACCGTGCCGCGGTAGGCGGCCAGGTCCTCGGGCGGCGCGTCGAACACGTGGTGCAGCTCGTCGATGTGGGTCCCGATCCGACGGGCGAGATCAAGGGCCCGTTCGGTGGGCACCGCACCGCGCCGGGACCGGTCGAACAGGCGCTGGCCGACCTGCTGTTCCAGGCGTGCCAGCTGGCCGCTGACGGCAGCCTGGGACAGCCCGCGCCGCGCCGCCGCGGCCGTGAGCGATCCGCTGCGGTAGATCTCCAGGAAGGTCGCCAACAGGTCGAGGTCCGGCACGCAAGCCTCCATCCATCAGAATTCTGATGGATGATCTCAGGCCCGGGGAGGAATTCCGAAGAGCGCGAGGTTGCATGGGTACGACGGCACAGGCCGTGAACGGCACGAGGAAGGAAGAGGGACCGCCATGGCAAGGATCCTGATGGTCATCACGGGCGCGGACAGCCTGACGCTGGCCGACGGCACGAGTCACCCCACCGGCTACTGGGCCGAGGAGGTGGTGGCCTCCCACCGGGCGCTGCGCGAAGCGGGCATCGAGGTCGACATC